>JBHOQN010000017.1:0-47794 GCA_042408965.1 Ktedonobacteraceae bacterium | reverse complement strand
AGACCAGGCGAGGCTGGGCGAAGAAGTAAGCCGAGGGGGAGCCTCCGCCTCTGCATCCGCGTCCCCACAGCAGTCATACATAGTCCATGCCGCCGCTATCATACCACAGATTGTCTCTTGTGTGACACCCTCTTTCCCTACGAGGGGTCGGTTTTGATGGGAACGGCCAATCCCCACCGCTTGCGCGTGTATCTCTTCGATACCACACGATTATAACATATCTATTCGTCACACACAATTGTTTCAGCCGAAATGGCAAGCAAGGAGCTAGAGCGAGGGTCTCAGCCGGCCTCCTGGCATACCTATGCCTGGCTGCTCTACACACTAGCATACCAGGACCAGGCAAGCCCCTCCCCTCTCATGCAGCACCGGTGAGCAAAATTCCTCACAACTGGAAATCTATTCAGCCCCGCCACTTCTCCATATCGAGTAGATTCAGCTCTCTTTTCAAAGCAAGCACAGTCATTGAAAAGATCGAATACTGCGGAGACACCCGCGCACAGCGGCCTTCGCTCAGGGTGTTTTGACCGTCGTCCTTCTGCAGGACCCCCTCTCTTCTTACCCTCTGGCATGCTTTTTGCGAATCCTGAAGGTGTGGGAGCGTAACAGTCCTTCGCCGCTTCCGGCATCCTCCGGTCAGCGGCTTTTCCTGCCCGCTATTTCTGTCAGCAGCGCTACAGAGGCGACCTCACACGTGTTATAAGGAGCTTTGGTAATGGGAGTGAGAGGAAAGAGAGCAGAATCTCATCTTGATCTGCTTGAGGCGGATGATGTGGCCCTGGTAGCTCGAAAGCAACCGGGCAAAGTTCGAGCGAGCGATGAGGCTCTGGAGGAGCATTCAGTTTCACGTTTTGAGTTCGATGCCGAAGACTTGAAGTTCGACGAGCTTGAGGAGGAAGAGGAGGATCAGGAAGAGCGCAGTGCCGTTGACGATACCGTCAAGCTCTACCTCAAAGAGATCGGCTCATACCCGCTTCTGACTGCAGAGCAGGAGCTGATGCTGGCTGAGCGCGTGGCTCACGGCGACCTCCGCGCGCGCCAGCGCCTCATCGAGTCCAATCTACGCCTGGTTGTAAGTATTGCGAAACGCTACACCAACCAGGGATTACCACTGCTGGACATGATTCAGGAAGGCAACATCGGCCTGATGCGTGCAGCGCAGAAATTCGATTATCGGCGCGGCTTCCGCTTCAGTACGTACGCCACCTGGTGGATTCGTCAGGCGATCAGCCGCGCGATCGCTGAGCACTCGCGGACCATTCACATTCCTGTGCACGTGGTTGAGCTGATCTATCGCATTAAACGGATTGCACGACGCATCTATCAGGAGCAGGGGATCGAGCCGTTGCCGGAGGAACTGGCTGCCGAAGTGGGGCTGCCGAAGGAGCGTATCGTGGAGCTGCTCAGCATCTCAGAGCAGCCCGTCTCGCTGGATGCTCCAGTGGCCGATGACGAACAGTATCACCTCGCCGACACGCTGGAAGATCCCAGCATGATGACAGCGGATGATCACGAGATGCAGCAACGGCTGCATGACCACCTTCAGCAGGCGATGGAGATCCTTAACCCGCGCGAGCGGACCATTCTTGAGATGCGCTACGGCCTGCAAGATGGCTGCTCGCACTCCCTGGATGAGGTGAGCGCTCGCTTCAAACTGACGCGCGAGCGTATTCGCCAGATTGAGGTGAAAGCTCTACGCAAGCTGCGCTACCCGGAGCGCTACTACGGCCTGCGCGAGTGCGCACACGTGTGAGGTGGCACACCTGGGGGAGCGGCAGACGCTGACGGACGGCCGGCGGCCGCCACTCCCCTCGCTCTCGCGCTCATGGCACTCTTCCTCACATGGAGCACTGGAGTGCCAGAACGTACCCCCTGGTCTGGTCAATGACTACCACTCATCTGGCTGCCTGATCTTACGAGACGCTCGTAGTCTCCTGGCTGGCCTGCTTCTGCAAAAAGGCGCGAATGAAGGGATCGATCTCGCCAGACAGATAGCCCTCGGCATCGCTGGTCTCATAACCAGTGCGATGATCCTTGACGATGGTATAGGGATGCAGCGTGACGGTTCGAATCTGTGTGCCGAAATCGGCCTGCACATAGTCGCCCCGCAGACGGGCCATCTCTTCCTCACGTAGGCGCCGCTCACGCTCATAGAGACGCGCGCGCAAAATGCGCATGGCGACCTCGCGGTTCTGAATTTGCGAGCGCTCATTCTGACAGGTGACAATAATACCGGTAGGGATATGACGGATACGCACCGCTGAGTCGGTCTTATTGACGTGCTGTCCCCCGGCGCCGGTCGAGCGATAGGTATCAATCTCGAGGTCCTCCGGGCGAATGACGATCTCGATCGCATCCTCGATGTCGGGGATGACCTCGACACGGGCAAAGGAGGTATGACGCCGGTGGGCGGCATCGAACGGCGAGAGACGGATCAGACGATGGGTGCCGATCTCGGAGCGCAGTGAGCCGTAAGCGTAGCGTCCCGCAATCTCGACAGTCACGCTCTTGACACCCGCCTCTTCACCCTCGTTGTACTCATAGATTTCCTTGCGGAACTTGCGACGCTCCGCCCAGCGGAGGTACATACGCAGCAACATCTCGGCCCAGTCCTGCGCATCGACACCGCCGCTACCAGCGTGGATCGTCAGAAGGGCATCACGCTCATCGTGCTCGCCGCTGAACATCAGGGCTAGCTCCAGCTGCTCGACCTCCTGTTCGAGAGCCGCCACCGAGTGTACGATCTCCATCTCCAGATCGCTATCTGGCTCCTCACTCAGCATCTGAGCCAGCTCTCGCAGGTCCTGCAACTGGACAGCAAGCCGCTCCCAGGTAGAGACCTCCTCACGCAAGGCGGTCAGACGCTGCATATGGGCCTGAGCACGGCGATTATCGGACCAGAAATCGGGCTGGAGCGCCTCGGCTTCCAGCCTCTCTATTTGTTCTCGCTTGTGCGCCAGGTCAAAGGCGCACCATCGTTTCGTGGACTCGCCATTGCAGGCGTTCGATCCGTGTGGTTAGTTCGCTCATGGCACTATTGTATCATGTCCGGGGCTTCAACAAAAGAGGAGCCGCTGGGCAGCGGGAACGGAGTCTCCACAGGGCGTGGAGCACCGCCCTCCTCCTCGCTTCCGCTCCGCCTTCGGCGACGGTCAGAGAGCGCCATCCTGGCAGCGACGCCGTCAGCGGGCGCGGCGCGCAGGGCCACCCTGATCACTTCATCCATATGCTCAACCGGCACGACGTGCATGGAGCGAACAACCTCTGACGGCACTTCACGCAGGTCGGCCAGATTGCGCCTGGGGAGAATGACGGTGCCGATGCCGGCGCGATGGGCAGCGAGCATCTTCTCTTTGACTCCTCCTACCGGCAGCACGCGACCTCGCAGGGTCAACTCGCCCGTCATCGCCACATCGCGGCGCACAGCCCGCCCGGTGAGGACGGAGATCAGAGCCACGGCCATCGTGACGCCAGCGGAAGGGCCATCCTTGGGAATGGCACTCGAAGGCAGGTGGAGGTGAATATCATACTTCTCATGGAAATGCTCCTCGATGCCCAGGCGATCCGCGCTCGCACGCGCATAGGAGAGCGCCGCCAGCGCCGACTCCTTCATCACCTCACCGAGCTGGCCGGTCAGGGTCAGATGACCATGCCCGGCCATGAGTATGGCCTCTACGGTCGTCAGATCCCCACCGGTGCTGGTCCAGGCCACACCTGTCGCTATGCCGATCTCATCCTCCTGCTGAGGTAGCCCGTAATGGTAGCGCTGTGGACCAAGATAGCTGCTGACTTTCTCGGCCGTGAGCACAACGCGCACGCGCCGGCCCTCGGCAACGCGACGCGCAACCTTACGCATCACACTGGCCAGCTCACGCTCAAGATGGCGCACACCAGCCTCAGAGGTATAGGCACGGACAATCCGCCGCAGGGCCTCGTCTTCAATTACCAGGCGAGAGGGGCGCAGACCATGCTCGGCCATCTGTCGCGGAATGAGAAAGTGCCGTGCGATCTGGAGCTTCTCCTCCTCGGTATAGCCGGGCAACTCGATCACTTCGAGACGGTCGCGCAGAGCGGGGGGAATGGAGTGCAACACATTGGCCGTCGTAATGAAGAGAACCTGCGAGAAGTCATAGGGGACCTCCAGATAGTGATCGGAAAAGGACCGGTTCTGCTCAGGATCAAGTATCTCGAGCAGGGCCGCCGCTGGGTCACCGCGAAAATCGGCCCCCAGCTTATCAAGTTCATCGAGCATAAAGAGGGGATTGATCGTACCAGCCAGACGCATCGTCTGGATAAGGCGGCCCGGCAAGGCTCCAATATAAGTGCGGCGATGGCCGCGAATCTCGGCCTCATCGTGCAGACCACCGAGAGCCAGGCGTACGAACCGGCGATTCAGGGCCTGGGCGATCGAGCGCCCCAGAGAGGTCTTGCCCACACCCGGCGGGCCGACAAAACACAGGATGGGACTGCGTGCCACATCGGCAAGCTTACGTACAGCAATATATTCAAGAATGCGCTCCTTCACCTGCTCCAGACCGTAGTGACGCTGCTCCAGAATGGCGGCAGCCTCCCTGAGATCAAGACGTTCGACGGTTCTCTCCCGCCAGGGAAGGCCTAACAGCCAGTCAAGATAGGTGCGAATCACACTGCTGTCCGGCGCCGCTGGCGACATCACGGCCAGGCGCTCCAGCTCGCCCAGGGCCCGCTCGCGCACCTCATCAGGCATAGTCGAGGCCTCAATCCTGGCCCGCACCTCCTCGATCTCACGCAGCGCTGGGTCCAGCTCACCTAGCTCACGCTGGATGACCTTGAGCTGCTCACGCAAAAACATTTCCCGCTGCGTTCGATCAACCTCTTGCTGCACTCGCGTGTGAATACGCTTCTGCAGCTCGAGAATGTGTACCTCCCTGGAGAGGAGCATGCTCACCTTCTGCAGGCGCTCCTCGACGCTGAGGGTCTCCAGAAACTCCTGGCGCACCTGCACCGACTGCTCGATGAAGGAGAGGATAAAATCCGCCAGCGCCCCCGGCTCTTCGATATGCATAGCAGCAATCCGTACTTCATCAGGCAAAATACAACTCAAGCGCACACAGCGCTCAAAGAGCGAACGCACTGCCCGCACCAGGGCCTCCACAATGAACGTAGCTGGCGTCTCATCAGGGAGCACTTCCACCCGGACACGCAGATATGGCTCTGTCTGGGTGTACTCCAGGCAACGCAGACGGCGTATGCCACGCAGCAAAATCGTCGTCGAGCCATCTGGCAGCCTGAAGAGGCGTTCGACAACTCCCTCCACTCCCACCCGGTAGAGATCCCCCGGACCGGGGGCCTCGACCTCCGCGCTGATCTGGGCAACGACGAACAAGGGACCCTCCCTGCCAACAGCCTCCTCCACTGCTTTTGAGGAGTACTCGCGCCCCAGAAGCACGGGGATCATCGTGCTGGGAAGCAGTACCGCATCACGCATAGGCAACAGGGGCAACTCCAGTACCTCCCGCGCTATCCCTCCCACAGCCTCCAGTCCCTCCTCTCCCGATACCTTCATACTCGCGGAGCGCCCCGACGTCTTGCTTGTGGTTGCTTTCCTCATAGCTTCTCCTCTGCCACAGAAACGTTTCTCTGCGATTCACTTCTGTCAGCACTCCCTCGCCCTCGGGCAGCGAGGAGACCGATCAAGCCTTTTCCCGGTCCGGTATCCCTATTATACCTCACATGCTGGCATTTGACAATACATAACAGACATCTCTTCTTTCTAGTCATTTCTTGTGCAATAAAAGCAGGCAGGCTAAGAAAGTGGAGCGCCAGCAGGACCCTGATCGAGGAGTCTGGCCATATAGTATTCATCGATAAAGCGGCCGTCTACCTGGAGCGCCTGGCGGCGTATCCCTTCCATCTCAAATCCCTGTTTGCGATACAGGGCTATGGCGGCCTGATTATGGGCCATGACGGTTAACTCGAGGCGGCGGAAGGAGTGCTGACGGGCCCATGGCTCCATCGCCTGAAAGAGCTGCGTGCCGATACCACGTCCACTGAACGCCTGCAGCACGCCTATGACCAGGGTCGCCCGGTGGCGCTCGCGGCGGAAACGCCCTCCCCTCACTGCCAGATAGCCGACCAGCTTCCCGGCGCAGTCGGCAACGAAGATGGTTTCGCGCTCGCTGGCAGCGAGCTGATCGAGGAGACGCCGCTGCTCTTCCAGAGTCGTCACACGCTCATCTGGCTCGAGTAACATATACTGCGTCTCTCTATCGAGCTGCCGGCAGAGGGCGAGAAAACGCGCTGCGTCATCTGGTACAATTTCGCGAATATATACGTTCTCCATTTGACCTCCCTCAGGGAGCGCGCAGAGTTGCTGAGAGCTGCGTGCCATCGAGCGTCCGCACTCGCGCCATCATTCAGCCTCGCCAGCGCTCAACGACCCTACGTGCTCTGTGTACGTGCTCTGTGGTCCCTCACCTCATCTTCATGGCGGTCTGGTGCTACACTCCCTGACCAGGGTCAGCGGCGCTCAGCGCCTGGCGCAGCTGCTCCAGGGTCACGTTGCCACCGGAGCAGACGAGGGCGACTTTCTTCCCACGCAGTTCGCTGCGCAGACGATACGCCGCCGCCAGAGCTGCCGCTCCGGCGCCCTCGGCCAGCGTATGAGCACGCTCGGCCATCCAGGCGATCGCGCGCAGAATCTCAGCGTCCGGGACAAGGAGAAACTCGCGCAAGTACTGACGCAGGATACGCTGGGGTAGCTCGAAGGCAACGCCGGTTGCCAGACCCTCGGCAAGCGTGCGATTCGGAGCTGTCACCAGACGTCCCTGGCGCCAGGACTCGTAGGCTGCCGGCGCCGCCTCGGACTGCACGCCGATAACGCGCAGCGCTGGATTGACGGCCTGCGCAACAAGACAGGCGCCAGCACAGCCACTGCCACCCCCGATGGGGACAATGAGTACCTCGAGATCGGGACAATCCTCCAGAATCTCCAGGGTCAGAGTGGCAACACCAGCGATCAGCAGTGGCTCGTTGCCGGAATGAATATAGCGATACCCATACCTGCGGGCCAGATCCTCGCAGCAGGCTTTGGCCTCATCGTAGGTCGGTCCGTGGAAGATCACCTCGGCCCCCATCCCACGCATGGCTGCGACCTTGCCAGGATTGGCTCCCTCTGGCACAACGATGCGGGCCGTCACGCCAAAGAGGTGGGCTGCATAGGCCACCGACTGGCCATGATTGCCAGTCGAGGCTGAGATCACGCCGCGGGCCCGCTCCTCAGGAGAGAGCTGCGTCAGCAGATTGACTCCGCCACGCACCTTGAAGGCACAGACCGGCTGGTGATTCTCGTGCTTGACATAAAGCTCTGCATCCAGCAGGGCGTTCAAAGCGGGATAGCTCTGGAGCGGTGTACGCTTGAGATAAGGACTGATCTGCTGTCTGGCACGCACAACGTCGTGAAAGGTTGGAATCTCCATTGTTGTCATCCTTCCAGGAACTGCTGATCTCTGTCCGCCAGCAAGGGCGGCTACAGGTCGGTAGCATCAGGATATATCCTCAGAGTGATCTCTGTACAGAGCAGCACCGTCTGACAGCGACTAGAGACCCGCCGACTCGGCCAGGTGCTCTTGCAGCGACAGCCACAGGGCGGCGATCTACGCAATCTAGAAGAAGCATTGCTTGAACATCTGTGCTATACTCTCTTTCAGCCTTCGCTATATTGATCTCTTGTGAGAAGGAGCCATTTATGCACAGAATCTTGAGCTGGTTTGAAATTCCCGTGATCAGCATGGAGCGGGCCGTCGCTTTCTACAGCAGACTGCTCGATGAGCCTCTCCAGTGGGAACCTGGCAGTACCTATGTCTTTCTCCCGACAACCGTAGAAGGCCCTGGTGGAGCCCTCTACCAGAGTCCGGAGGTTCGTCCAACGCCTGATGGTGTTGTGATCTATCTGAGCGCCGGTGATGACCTCAGTCCGATACTGGCGCGGGCTGAGTCAGCCGGCGGCACGGTGCTGGTCCGCAAAACCTTGATCAGCGAAGAGAACGGCTACTATGCCTGGATGTTGGACAGCGAAGGAAATCGCATTGGTTTGCACTCACGACACTAGCACCGGACAGCTAGCGACACCTCTTCAGGAAGCCGCGAACGAGGGCGGAGCGTCCTCGGGCCGGCTTCCCCATTGTGAGGGGACAGTCGCGAGCGTGAAATGCAGCGTCAACCCACGCGCCACCGTGGCCCAGGGCAGCCAGAGGCCTTGAGTCGAGGTTCCGTCTACCTGCAGATCCTGGACGTAGGGAGCGTTATCGCGCGCCTCAGGAGCTTCTATACGCAGCAATTTGCCGCTGCCCAGATGCACAATCGCCTCGGAGAAGAGCGGACTCCCGATGACAAATCCTCCCACACCAGTCACCTCGGGATAGAGACCCAGAGCAGCAAAAACGTACCATGAGGAAAGGGCTCCGCCGTCATCGTTGCCAGGCAGTCCGCCCGGATCAGCGCTAAAGAGTGTGCGCTCAATGCGTCGCACGATCGCCTGAGTACGCCAGGGGGCCCCGGCGAAGTCATACTCCCAGGGAACCTCTTCGCAGGGTTCGTTGCCCATGAAGGCGTAGGTGCTGGCGGGACCATCGTTGAGACGCTGAAAGAAGTCGTCGAGGCGCGCTACCACGCGCTCAGCTCCTCCCATCAGCGCAAAGAGGTCTGCGGTATCATAGGGAACAAGCCAGCTATACTGGGCGGCACTGCCCTCGACAAAGCCACTCCCAGAGGCGGGACTGAAGCCACTCGCCCAGCTCCCATCAGCGTTCCGCGGCTGGATATAGCCGCTGTCAGGATTGAAGAGGTTCTGCCAGTTGGCGGAGCGCTGCTGAAAGAGGGCGGCATCTTGCTGATCACCGACGGCCTTCGCGAACTGGGCAATGGCCATGTCTGCATTGCTGTACTCGAGGGTGATCGCGGCAGAGCCAGAGAAACGATCGGCGGGAAGATAGCCAAGCGAGAGATAGTCGCTGTAGCCCTCACGCAGGCTGGCCTGTCCCGTAATCATAGCCGCGAGAGCAGCTGTGGTGTTAAAGGTGGTCGCTCCGAAGGCATAGGCTTCAGCCACCATCAGAGCTCCGCCATCGCCGACCATGCCCCGCGTGTCAACATTGACCTGCTCCCAGCGTGGCAGATGGCCATCACCCTGCAGAGCATCGTTGATCAGCGATTGAGCAATGTCAGCAGCACCCTGGGGATCAAGGATAGCCCGCAGGCGGATCAGTGAACGGTACGCATCCCAGCCGGGAATGTTCTCGTACTGAGCATGCTGACGGGGGGCCAGTTGATGGATCTGCCCGTCAAAGCCGAGGTACTGGCCGTTGACGTCGCTAAAGATATTGGGATGCAAAAAGCTATGGTAGAGCGCGGTGTAGAAAGCCGTCTTCTCTGCGGGGGTTCCCCCCTGTACCTGAATCGCCCCTAACCAGCGATTCCAGGCGCGGTCAGCGCCGGTCACAGCAGCAGAGAAATCGTTATGGATGTTCTCAGCGTCAAGGTTCAGCTCGGCATTGGCCACACTGATGAAGGAGAGACCGACCTGGACCTCCACTCGTAAGGCGGGGGCGCTGGCGAAGATGATAAAGGCACCACTGTGCCTTCCTGCGCTGTGGGTAGCGTTCTCCTGCAGGCTGGAACCGTTCCAGGTCCCATAGCCACTGAAGGCTTGATCAAAACGCGCGGCAAAGTACAGGGTATAATGCTGCCTGCCACAGCCGACGATGCTTCTGGCCATGCCAGTGACCATCTGTTGAGCGGGAACAATGGTTACCTCTGAAGCACTGTTTCCATTGATACTCCCCCCGGCGTTGATCAGCATGCTCGCCGGGCCGGTGGGCGGATAGGTGAACTGGCCCACACCGGTATGGGGGGTAGCGCTCAACTCAACCATGACATCGGAGTCTTCGAGATGTACACGGTAATAGCCAGGACGCGCGACTTCATCGGCGTGTGAGAAATGGGCCTGGTAGGCACTGCCTCTCAGCGGTGAGCTGAGAGGAAGCCCCACATAGGGCATGAACGGGATATCCTGATAGGCCAGGCAGCCGCGCCCACTGAAATGTGTGAGGCTGAAGCCCTTAATGAGGTTGTCTGGGTAATAATAGCCGCCCGGCAGGTTGGAGGGTGTATCGGGACTCCACTGGACCATGCCCATGGGGTAGGCAGCGCCAGGAAAGGTATCGCCGCTGTTTCCGTTGAAACCAAAGTGCGAGCCGCCAGGAGCTGTTCCGATGAAGGGATTAACATATGCTGTCGGGCGCAGCGCATCTGCTCCAGTGCCTGAGCTGCTGCTCTGCCAGAGTCCATTCAACGGGATAGCGCTACAAGCCGCAGCGAGCGAACAGAGCAACAGCGCCAGGAGAAGGTCATAGAACCGCCCCCGCTCCACCGCACGGCCCCTCCTGATCAACATACATCCTCCTGTATAGTTATAGTATACACGCTTGAAGAGCGCGTTGAGACAATCTGAGCGTTACGCCACACCAGTCGCCCGACAACAATCAGGCAGCAGAAGAAGAGCGATCATGGTGCCAGAATGGTGACGACAGCATACAAAAAAGAGCGTCAGCCGTCAAGCCAGGCAGCAGTCGCAGCCAGGATCGCCTCTCTTGCCAGCGCTATGCACTCATGCTATGCTTTCTGGTACATATGTCCTCAGGTTTCCTATCAGTGAGGAACTGGCGCAGGCAATGACACAGGCGATGGCACAGCAACCGTCAGAGAATATGCCACAGCGAGGAGCGTTGCTCAAACGAGCCTACGAAGCCCTGAAGAGCGCTGGTCACGCGCTTGACGAAGAGCAGCTGATCCGTGTACTCTTTGGCGCCGAGGGCCGAGGCGCCCAGGCGCTCTGGCAGCGTTTACTCCGGCAAACGCTGAGCAGTTCCTCGTTGTTCGAGCCGGGGGCAGATGGTTGCTGGCAGCTGCGCATCTGGCGTGAGGCGCAGCGAGACCTCCAGGAGGTCGATTTCGTGGTCCTGGATGTAGAAACGACCGGTCTGCGGGCCGGCCGTGATCGTGTGATAGAGATCGGCGCGCTGCGCCTGCGGGGCGGCACCATCCTCGAGCGCTTCCAACGTCTGGTCAACCCCCAGCGGCGGCTTCCCTCATTCATTGTCAGTTTCACAGGGATTACGCCGGAGATGGTCGCCACTGCCCCTCCGATCGAGGCCGTGCTTCCGTCCTTGCTCGATTTTATTGAGGGAGCCACGCTGGTTGGTCACAACGTCAGCTTCGATCTCCATTTCCTGGCCTATGAGGCGCAGTTGCTCGGGCGCACCTTCCCGCTTGAAGGCCTCGATACGATCGCGCTGGCACGCCGGCTGCTGCCCACCCTACGGCGTTTCAAGCTTGATCACGTCGCCGCCCATCTCCAGATCAACGGAGCAACCCGCCACCGGGCGCTGAGTGATGCCGAGACCACCGCCGCCATTTTCTTCAAGCTCCTGGAGCTGGGGCGTCAACAGGGCATTGAGACGCTCGGGCACCTGCGCCGCCGTCTGCAGCTCCCAGTTGCCTGGAGTGGCGATATCCACGCCGCAACCAGGGAGGGCCTGGAGCACACCCAGGCCAACGAGGGCCTTGATGAGAGGCGAGCAGGCCTGCGCCCTACCGGCAGCCTGCTGCTCAACCCCGCCTGGAAGCGTGACTTCCCCCGGCAGCCTGGCGTCTACCTGATGAAGGATGAGCACGGCCAAGTGATCTATGTGGGCAAAGCTCGCAGCCTCAAGGAGCGCCTCTCAGCGTATTACAGCCAGCCACTGGGCACTACACGCAAGATGGACGGTCTCCTGCAGAGTGTGCAGGAGATCGAGACGCGCGTACTGGGATCAGAGCTGGAGGCTCTGCTGGTAGAGTCGCAGCTCATCAAACAGCTTCAGCCAGCTTATAACGTCCAGTTGCGCAACTACGAGCTGTATCCCTTCATCAAAATCGACGTGCAGCACCCCTACCCACGAGTCTACGCCACGCGCGAGGTAGCGGCAGACGGCGCACGTTACTTCGGACCCTTCCGCAACGGGCGTATCGTGAATCTGACCCTGGAGCTGGTACACAAGATCTTCCCAGTGCGAACCTGCACGCGCGCGCTGCCACCTCAGGGAAAAGTGAGCGCTCCCTGCCTTCGTCTGCACCTGGGTCGTTGTCCTGGTCCCTGCAGCGGGCAGGCCGACCCAGCGGCCTATCGGGCCGTCATTGAAGAGGTCTGTGCCTTCCTGGGCGGCGAACGCGACGACCTGCTGGAGCGCCTGCGCCAACAGATGTACGAGGCCGCCCGGCAGATGCATTACGAGCGGGCCGCCTGGCTGCGCGATATCATCCGCGGCTCTGAAGAGGTGCTGATCGGTCAGCGTCTGATCAGCGGGGCTGTCGAAGCCAATAATCTCTTCATTATCTATCCCTCGGCCTGCGAGGGCCAGAACGAAATCTTCCTGATTCGGCACGGCCGCCTTGTCGAACTGCGGCGCGTTCCGCACGAGGCAGCAGCCATGCACACGGTCCTCAGTGCGCTGCTGGAGCAAGCCGCCGCGCTGGGAAAACCCCCGGCGGTTGTAGGAAAAGCCGAGGTTGACCAGATCAACATCATCAGCCGCTGGATTCACCGCCACAGCGAGGACCGCGCCTTTTTCTCATTCAGCCATGCACTGCAGGACCGCATGGCGCGCGAGGCCCTGCTAGCGCATATCTGGGCGACGCTTCAGGAGCTGCGCCAGGGAGCCCGCAGCGGTGAAGAGGCTTCCGAGCAGTGAGAAAGCGAGTAGCCACGGCGAGCAGAGACAAAACGGCTCAGATGTGGTAAGATAGCAGGCACCACCAGCACCGATGCGCCACAGACCGCAGTGCCGCTCATACTTGTAGTCCGGTCCGGTGCTGCAAAGTCAGTCAGCGGGGGAGGAAATCAGCACAGATGCTACTGTCCGACAAACGCATTAAAGAAGAACTGGCACATGGCAACATTGTGATCGAGCCTTTTGACGAGCGCCAGCTTGGCACGAACTCCTACGACTGCCGGCTGGGTGAGTGGTATTTTCAGGGCGATGCGAATGTCGAGGTACTGCATCTGGAGGACCCCGAAGAGATTCGTCGCTACTGGGGAGAGCCACGGCGGGCGCGCGATCGCCAGATCGCCATTCGGCCTGGCACCACCATTCTCGCCCATACACAGGAGGTCATCGGCGGACGTAACGGCTATCTGGGGAAAATGTATGCCCGCAGCACCGTCGCCCGCTCAGGTCTCTCGGTCTGCCGCTGTGCCGGTGTGGGAGATGTTGGCTACATCAGCCGCTGGACGATGGAGATCAGCAACCATACGATGACCACAATCGTCGTGCCAGTGGGCTTCCGCATCTGCCAGATCACCTTTGAATATGTCGGAGAGACGCTGAAAGAGTATCACGGAAAGTACGGCCAGAAGCGGACGTGGACCCCCGAGGACATGCTGCCCAAGGCCTACCTCGACTGGGATTACTCCCTCTACAGTCAGCGCGAGGACGCTCCTGAGGAGAGCGAGACCTCTGTCTGACTGCCCCAATCGCCCGGCCGGCCGCCAGCTCTCTGTCAGGGCTGCTCACCACCTACGCGCTCAGGGGTTCTCTGCTCCCTGCAGGAGATTCAGCTGTTCCACCAGTTGAGCATTATGAGCATGGAGCTGATAGATCTGGTCCTGTAAGATGCGTTTCTCTTGCAGCGCCAGATTGAGGCGATCCTGCAGCCGTTGGATCGTTTGCTGTGCCTGATCCAGCTCATCGCTACGTGAGCCATGCTCCTGCTGCAGGCGATTCAGCTCCTGACTGGCCCTGGTCAGATCCTGACGCACGATATTCAGCTCATCCTGAGTGCGCTTCAGTGTCGTCTCGAGCGTCTCGTGCTCATGTTCCAGATCGCTGAGCTGGCTGCGCGCCTGGAGTAGTTGCATCGTCAGGTTACGCACATCCTCCTTGTGAGCCTGCTCTATGCTTTGCAGGTCGTTCTCCAGGCGCGTGATATAGGCCCCATAGCGCCATCCCAACAACACATCCAGGAGGTCGCGCTCCATACTTCCCTCTTTGCTCTTGCGGCGCAGCTCCTGGAGCGTCTGTACATCCCAGTGACCGCCAGCCAGCAGGCCTCCGAGGGCCCGCAGAGAAATGGCAAGCTGGTCGGGACTCTGGAGACTGTCCTTATGCAGTGTCAGACCATAATGCCCCAGACTCAGCGCCAGCTCACAGATCTCAGGATAGGCATTGAGCATCCCCAGGGTGCTGACGACACGGTTGGCCAGCTCAGGAGGAGTCTCTGGATCGTGATACATCCCCCAGAGTGCCTCCTCTCCCTCACGCCCCAGAAAGAGAAAGCTGCGCATCAGCAGCTCCTGTTTCAGCGGTCGCTCATAGAGCGCCTGAACCAGATGGTCAACCACAGGTGTACCACCGATCAACAGGAGGAGAGCAATCACGCGACGACAGAGGCCTTCATCACTTTGAGGAGTCTGGATATACTCCAGCAGAGCAGGCACCATCTCCTGGCGGGAGGGATCAGCGCTGCTCTCCTCATCGTGGATACGCTCACGCAGGAGCGTGGCCGCCATTGAGCTTTCCTGAATGTTCTCACTGGCGAGGTGAGCCAGCAATTCACCCTTGATCACCATCGTCGGCATGCTACGGAAGATGTCTAGGGCCGCCTCCCGCCGCGGACGGTTGCCAATATCGCTGCAGGCCGCCCAGATGAAAGGCAGAGCCGGGGTGCCAATATCACGCAGGATGCGCTGGGCCGAGCGTGCCACCTGAGGATCAGGATCAGTAATCAGCTCGCCGACCGGGGTCACAACCAGCTCACCCAGCTCAGCGAGGGTGATCTCGGCGCCATGCCGGCGCTCATCGGAGCGCAGCGCCTCGACAAGTCCCTTGAGCGCCTCACGGCCTGCCGGAGCCATGCGGCGGCGCGCCAGGCGCGAGAGCACCTCAGAGACACCCGCCAGCAGATAGGCATCGCCCAGCCCTGCGAGCAGGGCCGGGACCGCGAGATCGGCGAGATCGCCTGCCAGCAGCTCGACAAGACTTTCGTGAGCTCGCGGCGGCAGGGCGGGACCGAAGAGACGGACAATCTGCTCCAGGACCTCTGGCTGCTGACGAGCCAGGGCGGTCACAATCTGCTGCGCTCGGCGTCGTGCCAGCTCATCACTGTGGTCCAGGCCGGGCACCACCGCTGGCAGAATATCGGGGCCAAAGCGCAGCACAATGGCCACAGCAGCATCGCCCCGCTCAGGGTCAGCCAGCAAGGCGATCAGTGGAGGAATCGCTTCGGCGGGATATCTGAGCAGATACTCAGCCAGCACCTGGCGCCAGGTCGGGCGATTCAGCACCTCCAGAAGGGCGGGGACGAGGATCTGACCGGGCAGCGCCTCCAGCGTCTGGCGCACATAGGCCCGTACGCGCAGATCAGGATGGAAGAGGTGGTTAACCAGCAGCAGCGCTGCGTCAGCGCCGCGCTCCAGGAAAATCTCTCTGAGCTGCCGCGCCTGTGCCTCGGTTCCGTGCTGCAGTGCGGCGATCAATTGTTCACCGGGGAACGGCTCCATACCCAGAATGGCCCGGCGTACACGCGCTGCGACGACACTCTCCTGCTCTGGCTCAACATCCAGGGCAGCGAGCAAATCAGACAGGACACTCTCGCGAAGCTGAGTCAGGGCCGAGATGGCGGCCTCGTAGATGAGGGTCTCCTTACTCGCCAGTAGCTCGATCAGGGGGAGAGACACCTGGGGATCAGCAAAACGACTGAGGGAGCGAATCACAGCGACGGTCAGCAGAGCGTCTCTGTGGGAGTCACGCAGCAGGGAGATCAGGGCGGGAATAATGCGCGTATCGTGCACGTCCTCCAACACCTGAACCAGCAACTGCGTACGTCCCGGCACAACCTGCGGCAGAGCCCCCAGGATTGGCTCGATCACCTCCTCACCCATATCGCGGAGAATGCGCGTTGCCCGCGTGGCTACCTGCTCATCGGGGCTGTGCAGCACCAGCTCGATCAGGCCAGGGATGCTCTCAGGCACATAGGCGTGCTGCAGAGCGATGCCCACCTGCTGACGGACCATCGGCGCCGGATCTGCCAGCAGCTTCAGCAGCGGGGGTAGGGCCTGCAGATCGCGCAGGCCTCCCAGCACCTCGACCAGATGCATGCGCACCACCTCAGAGGTCTGCTGCTCCAGTTCCTCCAGTAGATAGGGCGTGATACGGCTATCGCCCTGTTGCAGGACACGGATCACATTGCGCACCAGCACCTCATCCGAGCCGGCCAGGCCCCGAATCAGCAAAGCGATCAGCTCCTTGTGCGGCCGCTGCGAGACCTGACGGCTCAACACCTCGCGCGCCAGCCGCTGAACCTCCTGCGGATGATACGAGGCGAGCAGGGGAGAGATCGTTTCAATGACCTGCTGCCGCTCTTCGTCAGAGAGCAGCCGCTCAGGATCAGGATCATTGAGGAAGTAGTCCAGAGCGACCAGAATGGCTCGCTGCACCTGACGCGGGGTGGTCACGCCAGGAATATACTGCTCCAGCTCCTGGAGCAAGGCCTTGAGGACCCGTGCAGGCCCCAGGCGGATCAGGGCCTTCAGAGCGCCCTCGATGATCACCTGCTCGCCATCGCCAAGACAATCTAGCAAGGGCGGGACGGCCGCTGCGACCTCAGTACGGGCCAGGATGCGAATCGCAGCTGCACGCAGGCGCAAGGAGCGACCTGGCTGGGCACGTGTCAGATCTGCAGCGCGTGCAATCACTGCCTCCCCAAAGCGACCGAGTACAGGGATCAGACGCCGTACCTGCGCATCGTAGCCTGGCAGGTCAATGGCATCACAGAGATAATCAAAGAGGCGATCAAGTAAGGGCTTCTCTTCGCACCGACGCAACAGGGCATCGGCTCCTGGCAGGACCAGGGTCGGAATCAGTCCCTGGTAGACCTCCAGGGTCCCCTCGGCAGCACAGCGCATGATCACATGGGCCAGGGATTCTACAGCCTGAGGATCGCGTAAGAGTCCGCTCAGAACGCGCACCATACGCGCAGACAGGCTGAGTGGCTTCTCATCGCCGGGGAGTGGCGGGTGCCAGGCAACTCCCACGCAGATGAGGGCCAGAGCACAGGCGGAGACAGCGCAGGATGGCTGGGCCTCTCCCAGGGCAATGCAACGCTCAGCCAGAGCCAGAGGATCATCGAGCAGACCAGCCCACATCGCCAGTGGTCCGCTCCAGCGCACCACATCCGCGCAGAACTCGCTGAGCAAGGGAGCCTGCGCCTCGCCCATGTCTTCTTCGTCCAGGCCCTCCTCAGCCGCCCGGAACGAGGCCGCCACCAGATACTCAGCCAGCCAGAGATGGCGGAAGTGCAGTCCATCACCATCACAGACCAGCAGGCCCGCTCCCTGAGCACACTCCAGGATGCGCTCCAGCTTCTGTAGATTCGTGAGGGCGGCTGGCGGCTCGTCCTCGGCCAGGCCGTTGATCGGCCCGCGAGGGCGATTCTCCGCCAGCCAGTTGCGCAGCGGCGCGGCCAGGTCGCGCGGCGTGATTGCTCCTCTGCGCCTGCGGGCCAGCTTGAGAGGAACCGTGCTCCGTGCGCCAGTCCAGTAGAGGGCGCAGGCCAGCCAGCGCAGGCAGGTCAGCACCTCCTCCTCGACAGGCACATCCTTCAGCCTCTGCCAGCGCCGCTGCTGCAATTCGTGCGCAATCACCTGGCTCACCAGACGCTCAAAGAGACGGCCGCGCGTATCAAAGGCCGCCGGGTCCTCAACGTCGAGTCCATCAAGCACCTCCAGCAGAACAAAGAGTGTCAGGGGGAGGCTACAGATATAGCGCAGCCGGCTGCTCTCAATGGCGCGCATAATCTGACCGGCGGTATATGCCTGCTTCACAGCCGTGTGTTGCTCACGCAGAGCACGCTCGACAACACGGCGGATCTGGAGAGGCTGCAAAGGCATGATCAGAGCGCAGTCCATCTGGCCCTCCTCGAGCAGGCGCTCAAGCTGGGGCAGGGCTTCACGAGCGAGATCACATGAGGTCAGCACGACCACGTTAGGTGTCTGGCTCATCAGATAGACCAGCTCCGCGGCCACAGTATCGCGCAGCGCGGCATCCACCAGGTGAAAATCATCGCAGAGGAAGAGGAGATCACCACGTTCGGCCAGCTTGAGCAGATAGGGACGCAGATAGCGCATACCTGGCAGATCACTCTCGTAGAGAAAATCGAAGAGGGTAGCCTCAGGCTGCACAGTCAGCACAGCCTCCTCCTGGGTCGCAGGCAATTCGGCGGCCGATGCAACAAAATCAATCGACGAGCGTCTATTAAGGTAGAGGCTATAGTGCTCTAGAGGGACATAAACAGGCAACTTGCCCCCTTTATTGCCACGGGAAAGAAACAATCGTAATGCCGCTTCTTGCAGCAAAGCAAGGGCTAACGTCTTGCCTGAGCCAGGAGCCCCGAGCAGCAGGAGTTGAGTCAGACGCTCCTGAGGGAGATCTGACAGGGAAAGGTCCTGCTTGTGTGGCAGGTTACTACGATCAGTGATATCCTGGTAGTAAGCAAGCGTCGTTTCATAAACGGTGCCAGAATCCGCGAGGAGCGGCGAGGAGGCGGTAGAGCTGAGGCGAGCAGAGCGCAGCGCGCGAGCATAGGCTCGTAAAGCCAGCGAACGGCGAGACAACCTGGCATAGAGGAAGATGACCAGCCCGCAGAGCAGCGGAATGAGCAGCAGCAGCGGTGCTCTGGAGGGCAGGCTCAGCAGCGCTGCGGAGGTCAGCGAGGGCCAGGGGTCCTCGCCTCCTACCGAAAAGGAGGGAACACTCAGCAGATTCTTCAGGAAGTAGGCGGCGATCTCGATGGCAGCACAGAGCAGGGCGCCAGCCAGCGCGGCCAGAAGATGAACAAATACCCGCGACGAGCCAGCGCCAGCCAGCGTGGTTTTCTGTATCCTCATCAGGGCCTGTGGATGTCGTTCCGCTCTCATTCCGTCGGCTACCTTTCGCAGAATTTGCAGGTTGATAGTAGTCACAGTATAGCGTAGACTCGGGAAATTGAACAGGCGTCAACAGGAGAGAATCGCCAGGTCGCGATCTCCTTGACAGCTACCCTGGCGAGCATGTCGATGGCTCAACATGACACGCTGATCCTCTGGTCAGCGTGCAGATTTTGATCTTGCTGAAAGGATACCATTGAGCGGTTGCCATTCGTAATGGTAATAGCTCGATCTCACTTCTAGAGCAGAAACTCATCTAAATACTGGAGCCACTTTAAACAATCACTGAAATGAGGTATTTCAATGAAGCGAGACCAGCCGCCCGGCCAGGGAGAAGCGGCAGAAATGGATCAAAAGCCTTGCGAAGATACGCTCAAGTTGAATGCCTTGAAGATTCCGGGGAGGCCAGCCCGCTCTTCGCCCGAACAGACCCGCAAACGACCGCATTCATCGGCGCTGGTAGCGCTTGAGAGAAGATCCGAGGGCGCGTCAGAGGCAGAACATTCAGTGGCGATCCAGGAGACACAGGAGCTGGCCGTGATCTCCGAGCAAGAGGCAGGCTCAGCAGCGACAGGCCTTGAGCAAGATACTCTGGAGTTGCCGCGTCTCGATGAGTCAGCTACTGCCATCACGTATCAGCCAACACGCAAGCTCTCCGTGCTTGAGCCGGGTGGAGCAGCGCCTGCAGCCGTGCTGACTCTCCACAACCGTACCCTCTCGCGCGGGCAGGCGTTCTGCCTGCTGGGACTCTTGCTGATCCTGGTACTGAACGCGACCAGCACCAGCTTCGCCCAGTTCATTGGAGCGCAAGGCTGGGCCTTTGTCCTGAGCGGCAGTGCAGCGGGCAATAGCAACGTCGTCCAGCATATCAGCACTGCGCTCCGTCAGCACACTCCCGCGCCAGGAACAAGACAGGAGACTACGCCGCAGCTCACCCCTCAGCAGTACATCGATCTGATTGTACAGAACATGTCACTGGACCAGAAGCTGGGTCAGATGCTTTTTGTGCAGTTTACCGGACCCACTTACTCGCTCGACCTGAACGTCATGGTCACGCAGTACAATGTCGGAGCGGTCATCCTGTTCACAGCCAACAATAATATCATCAGTGCCTCTCAACTTAAGCAGCTGACTGCCGAGATGCAGAGCAACGCGCGCAATGCTGGCAGCGGCATTCCCCTGATCATCGCCACCGATCAGGAGGGCGGCCTGGTCGATCGTCTGCGGAATCTGGACGGACCGCGTCCCTCGGCCGCTCAGATTGGAGCCACGCACGACCCGGCACAGGCCAGAGCCGCCGGGATACAGGATGCTCATGATCTGGCTTCCTACGGCATCAATCTCAACCTCGCACCGGTTGTGGATGTCACCAGCGTCTACAATCCTCAGCTCTATACGCGCACCTTCGGCAGCGACCCGACGACAGTGACCCGTATGGCAGCCGCCTACCTGCAGGGACTCCAGGAGAGCGGCAAAGTGATCGGCACGCTCAAACATTTCCCAGGACTGGGAGATGTCTCGGTCGATCCACACACTGGCCTGCCCTACCTGATACGCCCACGTTCCTATCTGGAGGCTAACGACTGGGCACCCTACCGTACGCTGATCCGGCAGGGAAACGTGCATGCAGTGATGGTCACTCACGAGATCGTCACCGCCGTTGACAGTAGCACGCCATCCTCACTCTCTCACAAGGTGATTACAGGCATCCTGCGCGATGGACTGGGCTTCCAGGGGGTGGTGATGACCGATAGCCTCACCATGGAGGGTATTACCGCTCACTATCTCGAAAGTCAGGCCGCTGTGATGGCCGTACAGGCTGGGGCCGACCTCTTGATGGGCGCCGTCTCCGCCGACACCGCTGCCTCTATGCTGCAGGCCCTCAAAGAGGCTGTCCAGGCGGGGCAGATCAGTCAGCAGCGCATCGATCAATCGGTACACCGTATCTTGATGCTTAAATATGAAATGGGCCTGCTGCAGATACCGCAGTAATTGAATGGTTCGATCGCTTATCTCAATCAATGGAAGGAAAGAGCTACAGGTGATGCTTCGCTTGAGTGTGCCAACTGCAGAACAGGAGAGGCGCTGGCACGTTGTAGTTATCAGTCTGATGGTACTGGAGACGCTGCTGCTTCTCACGGCGCTTGTGCCAGCCCAGTTGTGGACCCGACTGCTTCCACAGTCGGCCGACGCCGCTCTGGATGGGCCCTACCCGGCGACGATCGCGCCGGTGATCACTGCCCTGCTCTATCTGCTGCCGACGTTGATTGGCTTTATGTGTCGTGCCTGGCAGCGAGCCTTATGCTACGCGACGCTTCCCGCCTGGATCGGCCTGGGCCTCTTCCTGATCGCCGCCACCTTCAAAATTGGGGCCTTCTACCTGGTGGCCCCTGAGCATGTCGCCGCCAACGTAAGTGTGCTGGAGTTGTTTGCCCTGCTCGGTGGGATTGGTTGGCTAGGACGGCATATCTTCAAGCTGAGTGCAGCCTGACAGCGGTGTATACTAGAAGACATGCAGCGGTCCAGGCTTCATCCTTTGCGCCTCATGCGCCTGCACAGCGAGCGGGACGCACATGAAGGCCGCCAGGAGCACCGTGATAGGGACGTCGAGCGAGCAGAAGAGCAGCCGGTGCCTCTTGAGATCGTCCCGCGGGAGGTCTCACAGAAGCAGCAGGCTTCTTCTGCAGGAGGCGTTTCAGGAGGGATTTTTGCCGCTCAGGAGCCGGCAACGCCCAGGGAGCCGGAGGACACGGAGCGGGAGGCGCACCACCTTCTCAAACGCACACCAGCCAGCTATCTACTCAATCAGCTCTACGGCCTCTGGTTCTTTCTCTCCTCTTTCGTGCTCACCCTGATCATCACGCACGCCTTTGCAAGCAGCCGCGACCTCTATGGGGTCTATGCGGTGGCAATGTCTGCCTTTAACACCATCGCCTACATTGTGGCCTTTGGTCTTGAAGATGCGACCACTACCTATGTGCCCCGTCTGCTGGCCGAACACGGCCAGGAAGCTGCTGCCAGATTGCTTCGGCGCCTCTTTCTGCTGCGCGCCAGCACCCTGGTTCTGTGCATGGGAGTGATGCTGTTCGCGTTGCCGGGTCTTGCCTCGCTGCTGAGCCTCCTTCCGGGCGAATGGGCAATGGACCTGGTCTCAGGGCTACGTGATCCCGTGCTCCTGCAGCATATCACCCCCCTGGCCTTCTATGTGCTCGGCAACGGAATCTTCAGTCTGCAGACCGCGGTCTGTGCCTCCTTCATGCGCATGCGCCCGGTCTTCATCATCGGCAGTCTTTCCCAGCTCCTGCTGCTGCCATTGAGCTACACGGTACTCAGGTTCGGCGGCAGTGTCGATGGCCTGCTCTGGCTCCAGGCGCTGGTCTCTCTGGGCAGTGCAGCCATCTTCCTCGTCTGGCAGTTGCCGCTTCTTTTACAGCGGGGAGTGGCCTATCGTCAACCGCTGCAGCCCGTCGTTCGGCTGGGCCTGTCTGCCTGGCTGACCAACCTGGTGACAGGCGCCCTGCTCAAGCAGACCGTCATCATCCTCCTCGGCAGCTTCGCCGTTCCGCTGGCAGAGATCGGCTACTTCAACCTCTCCTACCAGCTCGGACACACCGCCAGTCTCCTCATGGTCACTGGTTTTGGTGGGGTCGCTGGCTCGGCGCTGGCAGCAGCCTTTGTGGGCCAGAACCATACCCGTCTGGCGCGCTCATGGCAGGCACTGATCAAAATCGAGACCCTGCTGGCCGCGCCGGTGCTGATCTTCAGCCTCTTCAACGCTCCGGCCATCGCCCACATCCTCTATCCCAGCTACGGGCCAGTGGGAGGGTTGCTGGCACTCTTCCTGGTTTTCCAGATCATCATTCGTACGCTGGGCACCACCGTCCATCAGTCGACGCTCTATGTAGCGGGCAAAGCCGGGCAGGTGGTGCTGAGCCAGTGGATCAGTCTGACAGCGCTGATCTTGCTCGGCATCCTGCTCATTCCTCGCTGGGGGCCAGCCGGCGCGCTGGTCGCCGACGGTCTGGCGCAGATCCTCGGCGGGGCGCTCCTGCTGCTCTTCCTGCGGCCGCTCTTGCCAGAGCCCTATCCCCTCGGCTACACACTGCGGCTCATGGCGGCCCTGGTACTGGCAGCCCTGCCAGGCCTCCTGCCGCATCCGCAGACGCTCTATGTCCTGATCGGGCTTGGCGGCATCTACCTGCTGATCAGTGGTCTCCTGCTGCTCCTCATCCGTCCGCTCTCCAGAGCAGACATCGAGATGCTCAAAGCACTCCATCCACGGGTAGCCGAGATCATAGGCCACTTTGCCCGAGCCGCCTGAGTGAACGCAGAGCGAGGCCAGCTCCAGCAGCGCTCAGGACTGAAGCTGGCGACCATAGCGGCGCATGATGTGCAGCAACTCAGCAAGTGGCAGTGCCTGCACCGTGTGACCGCGCCAGCCCGTCATGGTCTCCGCTGCAGTCAACGCATTGAGGATGGCCTCCTCAACCGCCTCGGCCACAGCCTCAAAGAAGAGGTCCAGGTGATCGTGAGGCAGCATCGTCAGCGTCAGCGGCTGGCGCGCGTTGATCGGCACATGATTACCCGTTGCAAAAGCCAGAAAAAGGTCCCCGCTGCCATTACTGGCGACCCCTCCTACGCGCGCCAGGCCCAGGGCAGCGCGTCTGGCAAGACGTTTGCACTGCAGAGGGAGCAGAGGAGCATCGGTGGCCAGAATCACAATGATCGAGCTGGCCGCGGGTGGCTCCAGCCAGGGGCTGGGCACCACCTCGTAGCCCAGTTCGCGGCCAACCGGGATGCCATCCACACGCAGCAGATGCCGGGAGCCATAGTTAGCCTGTACCAGGGCCCCCAGCGTATAGCGTGCATAGCCGAGATCGACGAGACGCGACGCCGTCCCAATTCCTCCCTTCAACTCGTGACAGATCATACCAGTGCCCCCACCTACATTGCCCTCCTCAACGCTGCCTCCAGCTGCCGCCGCCAGGGCCTGGAAGACATGCTCCTTGCTGACGTGGAAGGCCTGGATATCGTTTAACCAGCCATCCCAGGTTTCACCAACCACCGGCAAGCAGCCTTCCCAGGAGGCCGCCGCCATCGGCGTTGTTCCCATCTGTTCAAGGGGGTAAGCTGCGATGGCATCGCGTACCACCCCGACAGAGTTCGTACTGGTGATTCCGACAGGCGTGTGGAGCAGACCAGCCTCTTCAATCCAGGCCACGCCGGTCATCTCACCACAGCCATTGAGGCTGACATAGCCCGCAAAGGCCTGATCGCTCCAGATCGCTCCCTCGCGGGGCACGATCACAGTCACGCCAGTGCGAGCCACTCGTGGCTCATCATAGTGCAGTGTGCAGTGGCCGACCAGCAGACCCGGCACATCGGTAATCGCATTGTAGCGACCCGTTGGAAGCCGGCCAATCGTTATTCCCAGATCACGCAGGCGTGCTCGTGGCATCTCGCTCCTCTCTTAGCACTGGCAATCATCCGACTCTGCAGCCTCAGAACCATCGCTAGCGAGCCAGCAGGTAACGCGCCTCTCCACGCAGTTCAGCGTAGACATCGGCAATCTGTCCAGCAACCTGCTGCCAGTTGAAGCGCATCACCGAAGGCCGCGCCTGCTGACGCATATGCGCCAGCAGAGCTGGCTGACGCAGCAACCCATCGAGACGCTCAGCAAAGAAATTCGGGCAGCGCGGCACGAGATAGCCCGTCTCTCCATGCCGCACGATGCAGGCAAGGCCGCCCACGCGAGTCGCCACCACTGGCGTACCACAGGCCAGCGACTCGACTGCGGCCAGGCCGAAGCTTTCATTGCAGGATGGAACGACAGTGATATCTGCAGCGCTGTAGACCCAGGGCATCTCGCGCTGTGGCTGCGCCCCCAGAAAATGCACGCGCTCGGCGATACCGAGCGTGCCCGCCAGACGGCGCAGGCGGTGTAACTCACGATCACCCTTCAGCCTGCCGCCCACGATGACTGCCTCAGCAGGCTCGCGCATCAAGGCCAGCGCACGCAACAGCACCTCGGGACCCTTAAAGGGGTCCAGGCGCCCAGCAAAAAGCAACAGAGGCCGCTCCTGAGGGAGACCAAGGCGCTGCCGCGCGAGCACACGGTCGCAGGGCAGAAACTGCGTGAGATCGACGCCGCAGGGCACAACACTGATCTGCGAGGGATGAGCCTGATAGAGATTGAGCAGCTGCAGCCGCTCGTCGGGGGTTGCTGCGATGATGCGCTCGACCTCGGTCACAACACGTTGCTCCATCTCTGCGCGCAGCAGCGGCTCCTGGCAGGCCGGATCACTGAGCTGCTTGACGCGCGCCAGGGTGTGGAACATAGTGACATGAGGAACCTGCCAGAGCTGGGCCAGGTCCAGAGCCGCCCAGGCAGAGAGCCAGTAGTGGCTGTGGAGCAGATCGTAGCGTAGCCCATGAGCCGTGCGAAAGGCCTCCACGGCCTGCGTAAAGCTGGTGAGGTAGGCGGGAAGATCGGTTTTTGGGACCCGCGCGACAGGGCCGGCCTCCACATGGATCACGCGAGTGCGAGGGCCGAGCTGAACGATAGAAGGGACACGCTCATCAGTGCGACGTGTAAAGATATCAACAGCAAGCTGGCGATGGCCTAGCTCGCGCGCCAGCGCGCGCATATAGACGTTCATACCGCCAGCGTCAGTCGTACGCCCGGGGGTATCCAGGGGCGAAGTATGGACGCTGAGCATGGCGATAACAGACGACATGCAATGAGACTCCTTCTCCTCAGTTGTAAGATGCATTAGTTGCAGATGCGGGGCCAGCGCCCTTCGCTTGCTATCAAGAGCAGATGCGTGGACACAGGCTTATCTCCTTTCCGTGAGCAGATTGAATCGGCCGCACAGGGCTGTTCGCCACTATGTAGAACACCCTGGTAGAGAGAGAATATTTCCTGCCAGGGAGGAACATCAAGGGCGGGTCTGACGGTCAAGCTTGCGGACCTGATCGATCGCATTGAACATTTCACGCATATCGATGCCACGTCCCTGAGAGATCTCTTGCAGACAGGTCGTTCGGCGCTTCAGGGCAGACTGAAACTCCTGGAGGGGCAGGCCAGCAATGGCCGCCAGTTCCTCAAGCACACAGATCTCCGCATGCTCGAAGGTATCGTCTTCTGGATTCCAGAGAGAGAGCGGCAGCCTGGCAATCTCCTCGGGTCGTTCACCGGGGGCATCAGGACGCAGATAATAGGTAGTGAACCAGCGGCGACGCGGGGGATAGAGATGGCCAACGAGTCCGATATTAATCACCAGTCCCAGGCGGCGCACGTCCTCCACCTCCAGGCGCAGGTCGTGGCGATACATTCTGATCACGTCATCGATGGTATCAGCATGCACGCTGGTAGCGATATGGAATCCCTGGGCAGGCAACCTGAGGTAGCGGCGGGCCACACGGCCCCACATATAGATCGGCAGATGGTTGCTCACCTCATTGCAGAGAGCATAGGTAGTGGTCGGGTTCACCTCTGGCAGGTGCGTAAACGAGAAATCCTCGTACATGCCAGACATATAAGCCACGGCCGTGCCTTCAGGCAGAAACTGGAGCAGGGCATTCAAGGTTGTGGTCTTGCCAACCCCCGGCTGAGGATCAGTCGGGCCAGCGACGGTCAGGGAGGCGCCATGCTCCAGCAGCAGCCAGATCAGGGCCACTGTCTCTGCATCGATCGAGCCCAGGGCAATGATCTGGGCCATCGAGAGCGGCCGCCGCGACTCATAATGCCACCAGTAACGCTCGTAAGGATCACGTGGATCAAACATGCTGCTTCTTTCCTTCCAGGCATCTCTCTGTAGACACCACAGCCTGACAGCGATCTATGCTTCCCTTTCTATTGTAGCGTTCCCCCCGACTGCTCGCCAGATGGCACAGCTTCTTCGCGCGCAAGCGGCGGCGCGAGCCAGCCGGGGCGAGGACTCCAGCCAAGGGCCACGACCCGTGGGGAATGTTTCTCCTGAAGTTCGACAATGCTGACGGAAGCATTATCAATAAACAGTGCAGGCGCCCTGGCAGGAGGCAGGCCACTGTAGTGAGCTACCAGGAGCTTGATGACATCAGCGTGGGCCACAAAGAGCGGCCAGGCACCACTCTCAGGGCGGGCACGCCAGCGCTCAACAGCCTCCACTGCACGCTGCTGCACCTGCACAAACGACTCAATGTCAGCGGCAGGTGCCACCGTCGGGTCATGAACAAAGGCCTTCCAGGCCGGGTCCCTCTTGAGCAGTTCATCATAGCGCTCGCCGGCCCAGCGGCCTACATCCGTGTCCATGAGCGCAGGTTCCAGCCAGACCTCGAGGCGGAGCGTCTGGGCGATAATTTCCGCCGTATCACGGGCGCGCTCCAGAGGACTGCTGATCACAGCGCTGATTGGCAGCACCATCAAGGCGTCGGCCAGGCGAGCTACCTGCTGCCTCCCCGTCTCATTGAGAGGGATGCCCGGTAGCTGTCCCGGCAGGCGATGCTCGACATTCCAGGTTGTCTGGCCGTGACGAACAAAAAGGAGCGTCTGTTTCTTCATCGGTATCGGTCGTGCACATCCTCGCAGATCAGAGTGGCGATGCAGAAGCCAGAGCTGTATGCGCCAGCTCAGAAAGCGCCAGGGGAGGAGGGCGTAGATCAAACCCACCCTGGGCCAGGCAGCGAGGGGTGCAGAGCATGCCTTCCATAGAGCATAGAGACGATCTTGCCAGCTCTGGATCACGTTCATTGATCGTTGCAACAGGGAGCTCCCATAGAGAGCAGGGCTGCTCCTGTCTCAGCGTGTTCGCCTCCGGGAGCCGTCACTGCATCGCAGGCAGTCGGCTGCAGTTTTAGCCGGGTCCGGTTCTGTCGGTGATGGCAGAGCCAGAGCCACCCGGAAGCTGTGTATCTTTCATTGTAGCAGGCAGGTCAGGAGGGCTGCAAGCCGACAGGCGCTGGACAGGAGGGTGGCGGAAGAACAGAAACCCCGGCTGGTGTTGAAACCAGCCGGGGCAGGGCGTGCCTGAGAGGGTTCGAACCTCCGACCTTTGGCTCCGCAGGCCAACGCTCTATCCGCTGAGCTACAGGCACATTCAAGTTCATCCGCCCTGTAGGATACAGGAAATTGCGCGCTTTGTCAAGAGGGGAATTGTTAGCGTTCCTTCCGGGGCATGCTACTCCGCAAGAGCATTCCCGCCCGGTCCAGGCTCCGCCATGCACATGCCATACCGCGAGGTGCCTGGCATCGATAGCGGAGCTGGCAGCCTATCCCTGGCAGCTCAGTGGCTGGCTGCCGAAACGGAAGTAGCATGCCCGCGTCCGTGCGTCCGGCGGCGTCGTACGCCGGAGAAACCGGTCCGCCCCGCCAGGGGAGCGGCTGATTATGAGACGATGCCGCTGATGACGTCGCGGGCGCGATTCAGGGCCTCCCGGCGAACGTAGTAATAGGCCCACAGCCCCTTCTTGCGACAATCCACCAGGCCAGCATCGCGTAAGATGCGCAGATGATGTGAAATAGTGGGTTGCTCCAGGGTAAAGCTCTCAACAATCTCGAAGACGCACACCTCCCCTTCATAACGACTCAGCAAGCTCAAGATGCGCAGGCGTGTGGGGTCCGCCAGAGCCTTGAGCAGGCGAGCCTGACCGATCGCCTCATCCTCACTCAGTGCTGGCACGAATTTGGGTCCAACGCCAACGGTCGTATGTGACGATGTTGACTGGCGACTCAAGACACTCAGCGAGGCGGTTGAGCCTGACTGCGTATTGCGAGTCGTGTTTCCCTGATTCATTGTTGCCATTGTCTTCTTCTCCTTCCATCCTCCCATCCGGGTTGTTCAAACTTTCTCTAGATCTGGGGGGATCTACTTCCAGTATACTTGCCTATCCAAATCGTATTAAGGAGAAATCTATCGTTAACTCCAAAGAGAATTTTTCGGATCGGAAAAGATCTGAAATTTACTAAAAAATATCGGCGAATTCACATGCATATAAATACTGAGTGTCGATACAGCATGTATCATGAAAAAGCAGTATGTGCTTCACCATCTACCATTCTCTCCCTGAACGAGGACGTTGCGGGCAAGAGCAGGCCGGGCAGCCCCGCAACGTCGGGCTGCCCGGTTCATGACACACGGCGTTTCATTCCTGACGTGGCATTGGAGACGTACGCGGTTCACGCGGTTCCTCCGCGCGCACCTGCAGGTGCAGCTCACGCAGCTGGCGTTCATCCACAGGCGAGGGAGCATTCAGCAGCAAATCCTGAGCGCTTTGTGTCTTGGGGAAAGCGATCACCTCGCGGATGCTGCTCTCATTGGAGAGAATCATGACGAGGCGATCGAGGCCGAGCGCGATCCCGCCGTGAGGGGGCGCGCCATACTCGAAGGCCTCCAGATGTGCCCAAAGAGTTCTCGGATCTGTTCAGAGCTGTAGTTCATCAGCGAGAAGATCTTTTCCTGCAGGGCAGCGACATTAATACGCACACTGCCGCCGCCAATCTCGTAGCCATTGCAGATGATGTCATACTGGCGGGAGCGCACCCGCAGGGGGTCCGTATCCAGCAGGGGGATATCCTCCTCAAGCATACCCGAGAAGGGATTATGCTCTGCCTCGTAGCGCTGCTCCTCTTCGTTATACGCCAGCAGAGGAAAGTCGACTACCCAGCAGAACGCCAGCTCCTGGGGATCAATGAGCTGCAGGCGTTCAGCCAGCCTGACACGCAGGCGGAAAAGTACAGCGTTACAGATCTCCGGTTGATCGGCCACAAAGAGCAGCAGGTCGCCCGGGCCGGCCTGGAGGCGTTCGATAATGGCCTGCACCTCTTCAGTGTTCATGAACTTCGTCAGAGGTGATTTGACCTCGCCGCTGACGGTGATCGCCAGAGAGACCAGTCCCTTTGCGCCCAGGTGACGGGTGAACTCGGTCAGTTCTTCAATCTCGCGGCGGCTAGAGCTGGCCGCGCCGGGCACACGCAGCCCCTTGACGATACCGCCTGCCGCCAGCGCACTCTGGAAGACGCCGAAGTGGCCTGCGGAGGCCAGATCGGAGATCTCGACCAGTGGCAGATCAAAGCGCAGGTCAGGATGATCGGTGCCATAGCGCGCCAGGGCCTCGCGATAGGAGAGGCGCGGGAAGGGCTGCTGCTTGATGCGTTTCGGCGTGAGCTGCTCGACCAGGGCAATGAGGAGGTTCTCGATGAGGCTCATGACATCCTCCTCATTGACAAACGCCATTTCGATATCGAGCTGTGTAAACTCCGGCTGGCGATCAGCGCGCTGATCTTCATCGCGGAAGCAGCGCGCGATCTGGAAGTAGCGATCCAGACCCGCCACCATCAAGAGCTGCTTGAGTTGCTGTGGCGACTGAGGCAGGGCATAGAACTGGCCAGCGTAGAGCCGGCTGGGCACCAGATAATCGCGCGCCCCCTCAGGCGTGCTCTTCATGAGGATCGGCGTCTCGATCTCCAGAAAACCGCGCGCATCGAGGTAATCGCGCATGGTTTTGATCAGCCGATGGCGCAGGACCATGTTATCACGCATCTTTGGGCGCCGCAGATCGAGATAGCGATACTTCAGGCGCAGCGTCTCTTCAACCTGGATTGCATCGCTGATCGGAAAGGGGGTCGTACGCGCAGGATTGAGGATACGAATCGCCGTGGCTACCACCTCAATTGCGCCGGTACTGAGGTGAGGATTCTCGGTACCGGGCAGACGGCGCGCCACAGTACCAGCAACCTCCACAACATACTCTGAGCGCAACTCGCTGGCAACGCGATGCGCCTCGGGCGAGCGCGAGGGATCACAGATTACCTGTGTCACACCGTAGCGGTCGCGCAGATCAAGGAAAATGAGGCCGCCGTGGTCACGCCGGCGATTGACCCAGCCAGCCAGCTTGACCTGCTGTCCTGTATGTTCTAGACCCAGCTCACCACAGGTATGGGTACGATAGTGCACTTCTAAACCCACGATTGCTCAGGACTCCTTTGTTCTGCTATTCACCCAGAACTGGCAGACAGGCAGCGCCCGGAGAGCCAGAGATGGCCTGCTGCCAGAGGTTTTCCTTCGAGTCTATGTGTCTGTGCTCACCAGTGTACAGCATCTCTCTCTTATGCACAACCGCTTTGCGGATCGGTGCTCACAGAGATCAGATTCATGAGGGAGGCGCTATTCTGTGCCAGCGTATAGACGAGAGCACCGGTCACGGGATCAGGCTGCACCGTGCGCAAAGAGGCAAAGAGGTCGGGCGAGACATACTGCTGATTGAGCTGAAGAATGAGGCTCGAGCCTCCAGCCGTTCCTCCCCCGGTCGCGCCACCACCCAGGGGAGCCAGTGCCAGCACGCGATGGCTGGCGCTGTCAGCAATATAGAGATGAGGAATATGGTTGATGAGGCCAGAGGCCAGAGAGGCTTTGTTGGAGGCCAGCAGAGGTGAGGGGCCCTGCTGCGCAGCGGGCACCGTAATGGTAGGAACGGCCGTAGCCGCTGTGAAGTGCTGATCACTTACTGGCAAGGCGGGCGGAACAGGATGCTGCACCAGGACGGGCGCAGGAGCAGGCGCCTGCTGCTTCCCACCACTATACTGCAGGCTCTGGACACTGCCATCGCCCAGCAAGAGGAAGAGCTGGTTCTCAGGAAAGGCAGCAATGCTGACGATGTTTGCCGAAACAGCGAGCGGGGCCTGCCTGGGAGTCAGTTTTGTGCGATCATAGTCGATGATCTGAGCGGCACTGGGTGCCTGTTTCGAGGAAAAGACGACATAGACATCGCTATCCCAGACGCTGATCAGCGTGGGCGCCATACCATTGGCCGTCAGAGAAGAGCTGATGGGCTGCGTGCGGGGCTTCGTCTGTCCAGCCTGCAGAGCTGCCAGCGCATAGGTGGTGGGTGAGGTTCCCTGACCTGGATGCGAGATCAACATAAAGAGCTGAGAGCCATCGGTTGTCGCCGCAATGTTGAGGATCTGACCGTCGATACTCAGATGGCTCAGCAGACTGTACTGATGATTCACCTGCATCAGAGGATAGAGCTGATTGTCATCCCCCAGCGCATAGAGCAGGGGTTTGCCCCTGGCCTGGAGAGCTGCCAGGCTGCGGGCCTGTGTACTGCTGCTGCCATTGTTAATGGCGCTGACCTCCGTGGCCGCACAGGGCAGAGAGGTAATCCCATAGCGCTGATTATAATTAATAAGTGCGGCCTGTGCGCGACTGGTCAGGGTATGCTGCAGGCTCGTCAGGCGCGCACGCTGGCTGTCGTTCAAGGTGGCGCCCTGCAGCAAGCGCAATGTGCGCTGAGCAAGAGCCAGGTCCTGCAGCGCGGCTGGAGGATTAGCAGTCAGCTCGGTGCCAGCGCGGCTGATGAGGCTATCAGCCTGCGAAAGCAACTGATCGACATCGGGACCCTGGCGCAGCACCAGGTAGTAGAGCGCGCCCACCACGATGGCCAGCAGCACGACCGTCAGCAGGGCCATATTGAGATAGAAGACCCGCCCATGCCGGCGGCGAGCAGGGACAGCCAGAGCAGGGGCAGAAGCGAACGCCGCCTGAGGGAGAGGAGCGGGCGAAGTGGGTGCAAAGGAGAGTGGACCACTATGCCCGTTGCCATGCCGCAGAGGGAGCGTTGCCCCCTGAGCCAGTGAGGTATTAAGAATCGCCGTATCCTCCTCAGGACCGCCGACAGCCACCGGACGACGGCTACGTGGAGGTGGCTCCCAGCCGACCTCATTGACGCGGATCACAATGGCCGTAATGTTATCCGGGCCTCCGTTCTCGTTGGCACGCTCGACCAGATGATAGACACTCTCCTGGGGGACGAAGCGATTGACAATCTCCTGCAGCTCGTCCTCCGTGATCAGACCGGAGAGGCCATCGGTACAGAGCACCAGCGAATCCCCCTCTTGAAGCGGCTCGGTAAAAATATCAATATCCACATCAGGTTGCGTGCCCAGCGAGCGTGTAATCACGTTGCGCTGCGCGTGTGTACGGGCCTGGTCCTCGGTCAACAGACCAGCGCGCACCTGCTCGGCCACCCACGAATGATCCTGAGAAACCTGCTTCACCGTTTTGCCTCGGATGAGATAGGCACGACTATCACCCACGTTGGCAATATAGGCCATATTTCCGCGCAACACGGCAGCCACGCAGGTGGTTCCCATCCCGCTGCGCAGCATATTCTCTGCAGCACGCTGATGGATGGCCGCATTGGCTCGCTTGATTGCCCGCACCAGGGCTACCGGGATCTCATCGCTATCGTCCTGGTAATACACGGTGCTAACAGTATCGACGGCAATTTCGCTCGCCACTTCCCCCGCCGCATGACCGCCCATGCCATCGGCCACAATGAACAATGACCCTTTGGTTGCCATCACCTGCGGATCTTTAGGGATGACATAGGCCATGTTATCTTCGTTGTGTTCACGTCTGCGGCCAACGTCTGTTAGCTGTGCAACATCGAGACGGAGTTGTTTGGCCAAAGCACTTCTCTCCCGTACTTTATATAGCTCGCGATTCAGTGATAGACACCAGGCAATTCCGAGACTTTAGGCTATATTACACCGACACCGAGAAAAACGCAACGCATGGCACTTTGTGAACCTGGACCGAGGCTGATCAGAGACCACCAACCAGCCATATGTAAATATAATTCAAAGCAGCGGCGATAGCATGGTATGCTGCTCAATCCGGTAGAATGGTACCGGTATTAAGAACAGATTCTCCAGAGCGGAACCCCACTTCTCTGGCGTTGAAGAGCCAGCCGCACTGATCCGGTTCGGTCTGTAGCCAACAGTATGACATGTCGCCCTCAGGGAGAGGAGGGCGGAGCAAGAGCGCACTCGGATGAGTGATACAGGCTGCACCGGGCGACCGTCTACAGAGACCTGGCTTCCCAGGTGTATCAGATACTTTCCTTTGCATTGTATACAGGCAAGGGGTTCAGGTCAAGAAAGCTGGCCTGAGTAGTACAGGTTACTCCAGGTCGGAGCTGGCTGAGCCTCCACGGCGGATGCGAGAAAGATACCTGACTGCGCCTAAAGGTTGTCGCTGTGCGTTTAACTGTAAGAGGGGAGCAGAGGCGAGGCGCGTATTGTAGAGGAGCAAGCGGGTGAAAAGGTCCAACCCTGTTACCTGGTCAGTGTATGAGCCGTTTATCTGGCAGGCTGAAGAGGCCACCAGATCATCTGACCTTTTGAGGAGAGGGGGAGTGGTATGCACATTGGCATCAATGCCCAGTTACTATCCGGCAGCCAGAGCTATCGCAATAGCGGAGTTAGCCGCTATATCCGACGCTTACTTGAGGGTCTGGCAGGCGATCCGGGAGCGCATACATATACCATCTTTGTCAACGGCAAGGACATCGAGGAGCAGCTTGCGGCACAGCATCCCCAGATCCGTTATGTCAGTGCTCCCTGGCCGGAATCGCATCCAACGAGGCGCATCACCTGGGAGCAACTGAACCTGCCCACAGAAGTCCGCCGACGAGGCATCCAGTTGCTCCATTCACCAGTCAACGTGCTGCCAGAGATGCTGCCACGACACTGCATCGGCGTAGTGACCTTGCACGACCTGGCCTTTCTGCGCCTCCCGGAGGTGCTGACACGCACCAAACGGCTCTACCATCGCACCTTTACAGTGCGCAGTCTGCGGCGGGCGCATCTGATCATCGCGGTCTCTGAGAGCGCCAGGCGTGATGCCATCGACCTGCTCTCCATTCCGCCGGAGCGCATCCGCACCGTCCACCCCTCCATCGATACACGTTTCTCACATGTACGCGATGAGCCTGCTGTGCAGGCTCTACGCAACAGGTATGGACTTAACGCAGGTTTTATACTCTATCTGGGTACACTAGAACCACGCAAAAATATTGATACACTGATCGAAGCCTATGCACGTCTCAAACAACAACAGGGTATCCAGCAGAAGCTGGTGCTGGCGGGAGGAAAGGGCTGGCTCTACGACTCGATCTTCGAGCGCGTGCGAGCGCTCGGACTTGAGTCAGAAGTCCTATTTCCCGGCTTTATCGCGGACAGCGAGCAGGTTTTATGGTATCATGCAGCCACAGCCTTTGCTTACCCATCGCTCTACGAGGGCTTCGGGCTACCAGTAGCAGAGGCGCTGGCCTGCGGCCTGCCTGTCGTGACCTCCAATGTTTCCAGCTTGCCAGAAGCGGGTGCCGGCATGGCCCTGACAGTTGAGCCCCGCAATGCAGATGCCCTGGCGGCTGCTCTCTACCGAGCGATCAGCGATGAAGCATACCGGCAAGAATGTCTGGCGATGGCCCCCATGATAGCACAACGCTTCTCAGTGGGCACCATGGCCAGGCAGGTTCGGGCTGTTTATGAAGAAGCGCCAGGCCTGGAGCGCACTGATACACCCGGGTCGTGGCAGAATGTTTCAACGGTTCACTAAATTCAGACAACAGGATGATGGCCGTGAAAAGTAGCGAACTCTCACCCAAAAAGCTCCCCAGCTCGACTGGGACTATGCCTATCGTTGAGAGGACAGATGCCCCTGAGGCAGGCGTTACAGGCGCCACCGGCCAGCTCACGCGCATCATATCGCAGCGGCGCTCCCACCGACGCCAGTGGCGCATCCTTGAATGCATTGTCATGATCCTACTGGATGCGATTCTGGTAGATATCTCTTTCTACCTGGCCTATACTATTCGTTTCCAGCTGCTCTTTGAGAGTCCCCTTCTTGATCAGGCGCGCCGTTTGCTCACTGACGCCGGTCCTACGCATGCGATCTTTATCCCTATCGACAAGCTCACTGAGCTGCAGATCGGCATCGTGGTGGGAGCGATTGCCATCTTTGCGGTGCGCGGCCTCTATCGGATGCGTCTGACCGGCACCTGGTTCCGTCAGATGTGGACGATTGTGAGTTCCGCCACCATCGGTATGGCCTTTCTCATCACCTACTACTTTGTCTTTCAGCCAATGGCGAACTCGCGTCTGCTCGTTCCCTTCGTCTGGGCTGTCTCGATCGTTGTGCTCTGCCTGGGTCGCCTGACCGCCTCGGCGGTGATGGGCCTGCTCTATCAGCTAGGCCTGGGAGAGACCCGCGTGCTGGTGGTAGGCTCGGGCCGTCTGGGCAAGATGATCATGCAGCACATCGCCGCCAACCCCAGCCTGGGCTACTCGATCGTCGGCTTCCTGCACGATCTGGAGAATCCGCCCGGTGACTTCGGGCGTTTCAAGATGCTGGGGACCCTGGACGATCTGGGGATGGCCATCCGCTCGATGCAGGTCGATGAGGTCATCATCGCGCTGCCCTCTCATCTCCATCAGCAGGTGATCAGGACGGTGCGCCTCTGCGAGCGACTGGGCACCTCTTTCAAGCTCATTCCCGATCTCTATGAGCTGAGTCTTTCGCGCATCGACATGGAGTCGATCGAGGGCATTCCTCTGATTGGCATCAAGCAGACCTCCCTCAACCGCTGGCAGCGGACCGTGACCCGGGCTGTGGATATCGCTGTTGCCAGTCTGGTCCTGCTGGTGGGGTCACCGCTCTGGCTGCTCATCGCCCTGGCGATTCGCTTGAACTCGCCTGGTGAGGTCATCTACAAGTCGACGCGCATCGGTCTGAACGGGAGGCCGTTCCAGATGTACAAGTTCCGCTCGATGTATAAGAATGCCGATCAGATGCTGGCGGCCCTTCTGGAGCGCAATGAGGCTCAGGGACCGCTCTTCAAGATTCGCGATGATCCACGCATGACGCCGGTGGGACGCCTCCTGCGCAAGCTCAGTCTGGACGAGATTCCTCAGTTTCTCAATGTACTCAAAGGTGAGATGAGCCTGGTCGGGCCACGCCCGGCCCTGCCACGCGAGGTGGCCCAGTACGAAGAATGGCAGAAAGGCCGCCTGGCCATCAAGCCTGGTATCTCCGGCCTCTGGCAGGTTCGGGGCCGCAGCGATCTGACGTTCGATGAGGGTGTTCTGCTGGATCTCTACTACATCGAGAACTGGTCTCTGCGCCTCTACTTCCAGATTCTGCTGCGCACCATTCCGGCCGTAGTCTTCAGGCGGGGAGCATACTGAAAGCAATGAAAGTGGCGCTGGTTCATGATTACCTTAACCAGATGGGGGGCGCGGAGCGGGTGGTGCTGGCCTTTCACGAGTTGTTTCCCGATGCCCCCCTCTATACTTCTATCTACGATCCGCGGCGCGTTGACCCCGCGTTCCGGCAGATGGATATTCGCACCTCCTTCATGCAGAGATTCCCTCTGGTGACCTCGCATCATCAGCCCTATTTGCCGTTCTACCCCTATGCCATGGAGAGCCTGGACCTGCGAGGCTATGATCTTGTACTCAGCAGCTCCAGCGCCTTCGCCAAGGGGGTGATTACGCGGCCCGAGACCTTGCATATCTGCTATTGCCATACACCGATGCGCTGGTGCTGGAATTATGAAGAATACGTTGAGCGCGAGCATCTGGGGCGCCTGGCTCGTAGCGCTCTGCCTTTTCTGATCTCGCGCTTGCGGGTCTGGGATCAGGTGAGCGCGGCGCGCGTCGACCATTTCATTGCGAACTCGCCGGTGGTCGCTGAACGTATCCGCAAGTACTATCGACGTGAGGCGGTGGTCATTCCACCGCCCGTCGATGCCAGCCGCTTTACATTTGATCCCCATGCCCGGCCCGGCGATTATTTTCTGATTGTCAGCCGCCTGATTCCTTACAAGCGGATTGACCTGGCGATTGAAGCCTGTAATCTGCTGGGTCTGCCACTGGTGATCATTGGCAAAGGGCGCGATCTGCCGCGTCTGCAAAAACTGGCTGGTCCGACGATCCGCTTCGCCGGTCATCTGAGTGATGCGGAAGTACGCGACTACTTTGCCCACTGCCGGGCACTGCTCTTCCCAGGCGAGGAAGATTTCGGCATCACGCCACTGGAGGCTCAGGCTTCGGGTCGCCCGGTGATCGCCTATGGGGCAGGGGGAGCTCTGGCGTCGGTCATTGAGGGGGTCACGGGGGTGTTCTTCCGCGAACAGACGGTTGAAAGCCTGGTGGCTGTCCTGGCGACTTTCGATGAGCGGGCATTCGATCCGCAGACGATTCGCGAGCACGCGCTGGAGTTTGATAGACCACGCTTCCAGCGGCGTATCTCACAGTTTATTCAGGCCAGTATGGCTGCGCGCAGCGCTGGCACAGCAGCCGCGCGCGGGGAATACCTGTCCACCATATGATCGCATTGAACAGTAGCTTGCACATTGTAGAATAACGCTAGAGAGAACACGCTCAGAGAGGATGGAACATACAGCCGTGGAACTTCGAGCCTACGGGGCGATCATCTGGCGCCGGCTCTGGCTGGTGGTGCTTGTTGTGGCGATCGTAGGGATCTATGTCGCCTATCAGGGCTATCACCTGCTGAAGACGCCCGGAGCGCTCAAAGCCTACCACTCCTCAATTACCGTACAGGTTGGTCTCCAGCCAGCTCCCCGGGGAGTGGCACCAACCTATACGGACGATATGAACGTGGCCGAAGCCCTCGCTGATGCCCTACCAGCCGTGCTGACGACACCGAGCTTTGATAGCGCGGTCTCACAGCAGATCGGCCAGGATATGCAACAGATTCAAGCGCGCTTCGGCAATAGTGCTGATCTGGGCGACTGGCAGAATAGCGGGGCGATCGGCAGTGCCCTGTCGGCCAGCCGCGTGCATAATCTGGTGACTATCGATGTCGCCTGGTCGACAGCAGCCGGGTCCTGGGCGATCGCCAATGCGACCGGCGAGGTGTTGACCAGCAAGCTGAACACATACCTTGACTACATCATCGAGGGAACGGCCGTGGTGGTCAATCCTTCAGCGGAGACGGCTGCCGCACAGATTCAGCCCGAGGCTACTGGACGACTGATCAGCTCGGCCTCTGACCCGGTGCTCGGCGCCGGCTCCGCGGGGAACCGGGTAACCTTGCTCCTGATCATTCTGCTGATCGGCCTGCTGATCGGCCTGGCGCTGGCTTTCCTGGTCGATTACCTGGATGATCGCATTCGGACAACGGAAGAGGTGGTTCAACTCCTGCACCTGCCGGTCTATGGAGAGCTGCCGCGCCCTCCTCGCGTGGGAGGAGAGGCCCGTGTGAGCCGGCGGTTGCCACCATCGTCAGCCGCCTGAGATCGGCCCCTCTGCTCGGGTGCTGATACCAGTTACCAGGGATTGTTCGAGTACAGAAGAAGGTTCTGCCTGACATATAAGCGGACAACGTGCAGGACAGGAAATCTCTCTGGTCGCTATGACCGTACCTGCGCTTGTATGTGCCCGGCTTGTGTGTGCCCGGAGGCAGTCCTTCCTAGGCACGGGAGATCCATTGTGGGAGATTCACATACACAACCCCAGGCACTCTTAACTGATTATGATGCGGGTTCGCCCTATAGCGAGGCGCTGTTCACGCTGTTTGCCAACATCCGCCTGAACTGGGATAGTCAGCAGCGGCGCGAGCTGGTACTGTTGCTTACCAGTCCGGCCAATGCACCGGAACAGGCTGGCGTGGCGGCAGATCTGGCAATCGCAGCCGCCCAGAGCGGCACGCCGGCGTTGCTGGTTGATGCGAACGTGCGCCATCCAGAGCTAGCGCGGCGCTTCGGGCAGACTCAGAGCGCCGGTTTTGCCGATCTGTTGCATGAGGAGCAGATCTCTCCTCAGAAGGTGGCTCGCTATATCGCGGCCACATTCGTGCCCGGCCTGTGGCTGCTCGCCGCTGGCAACGTCGAGATGCCTGCTGGCATTGCTCCCTGTGCGGCCAAAGTGGAGCGCGCGCTGGCCAGCCTGCGACGCTTTCTTGAAGAGACCCAGGAACAGCCAGGCCTCGTTGTGGTGAACGCTCCGCCAGTACTGGCTGGAGCCGACGCATCCTTGCTGAGCGCACGCTCAGATCAAACCTTTCTGGTGATCGTCACCGGCCGGAGCACGCGAGCGCAGGCACGCAAGGCTCAGGAACAACTACAGCGCGCCCATGCACACCTGACGGGTGTTATCATGACACAGTCTTGAGCGACGCGACAGGCGGACCAGGGGACCGCAGCATGGCCTGGCCTTGCCCTGGGTTGATCGCGGACGCCACGTACAGAGGATAGTTTGACTCTGAGGATCTCAGGAGGAGAAGCATGCCAGAACGCTGGGACCAGGATGAGCAGTTTCTGGATCGCTATCATGGTTTCGATGCTTCCCATGGCACGAATGGCACCGGTCCACACAGAGGTATGGCCCGTAACCCCAGGCGCTCTGCGTCCGGCAGGCGAGCCTCCACCAATCTGGGGCATGATCCGCTGCTTTTTGAAGAAGAGGAGCGACCCAGACGCAAGCGTCGCTGGCGCTGGCTTTTGTTTACTGGCCTGCTGGCTATCTGCGGCCTCTGTACCTTCATGGGAGCGTTCGCCGCGGTGAACCTGGGTATCGGGATAGGAACCAGCAAGGATGCCGCCATTACCGCTGGAGAATTTCTGGGCGCGCTCGGTACTCAGGACTACGTCCAGGCCTACAAGTATCTTGGCCCACCCATGACGCTGGAACCTGGGTCCCAGGAGAACTTTATCTCCCAGGCCCAGCGTTATGACGCCTGCTTTGGTACAGTCACAGACTATAAGCAGGTCGAGAATAGCACGATTGTTCAGGATAATACCTGGACCTCGACCTACGAGATCACACGCAGCAAGCTTTCGCGCAGCTATCACCTCACGCTGACCTTGCAACAGGACAGCAACCAGCACTGGCAGATCGTCGACTATAAAAGCGAGGGAGCCGATAATGCTCTGGCTCCCGCACAGCCTGTCTGCGACTGAAGAGAGTCCCGTGCTCTCGAGTCGCCTCGACTGATAGATAGGAGCTGAAGGAGCAGGGTCTATGCCTAGTTTGCGAAGCGCGCTTTTTCGGCATCTGGTCCGTCTGGGCTCGCTGAGCAACAGATCCGATCTGACGATCGCTGAGTTGCGCACCGGAATGGAGAGCGGGTACTGGTTCCTGGGGCTCAGCCTCCCTTGCGGCACGCGCATTGAGACCTGTAACGCTGGCGACCTACCAGCAGAGTGGGTGACTCCGCCACGCACGAAGTGTCCGGGGACGGTGCTCTTTCTGCATGGCGGGGCCTTTGTGATGGGGTCACCGCGCACACACCGCGCGCTAGCCGCGCGCATCGCTGCAGCGGCCGGTCTGCGAGCACTGGTCATCGACTATCGACTGGCGCCAGAGCACCCTTTTCCAGCGGCCATCGAAGATGCGCTCTCGGCCTATCGCTGGCTGACCAGGGAGGTCTGCCAGCCAGGCGAGGTGGTTGGAGGTCTGGCAGAGTATGTGGCACGTCTGGCAGATTGCAGCGCCCTGGATGCCCGAAGCCAGCGGCGCCATCCAGCACATCGGGCGCTTTATCCGCCAGCATGTGCAGAGCAGGCCCCAGGCCGCGTAGGGATCTGAAGAGGCCTGACCAGGCCTGGCTCTCTGGTCTGCTCCCGACCTGGCCCAGCCTCTTCTTGAGCTATGAGCGGCAGGTGACCCCATCAGTACCAGTTGAGGAGATTGTCCACAACGGCGCGGGCGATAATCAGGCGCTGCACCTGGCTGGTTCCTTCCACAATCGTCAACTGGCGCGCGTCACGGTAGAAGCGCTCGGTTGCGGCTTCATGCATATACCCCAGGCCCCCCATGATCTGCAGGGCCTTATCGCAGGCCTCGACAGCCGTCTCGGTCGCAAAGGCCTTGGCCATGGAGAGGAAGTGAGCATGTTCGCGGTCAGCCTTGCCTTCATCGACGAGCAGAGCAGCCTGATAGCTGAGCAGGCGCGAAGCCTCGATGCGCATGGCCACATCAGCGATCATCATCTGAATAGCCTGATGCTCAATGATGGGTTTTCCAAAGGTATGACGCTGGCGTGCGTAGTCGACGGCATATTGAATCGCGCCCTCAGCGGTGCCTACACCACGGGCAGCCACACAGGGGCGAACGGAGTTGAGGTTCCACATAATGAGCTTGAAGCCCTCGTTCTCGCGGCCAACCAGATTGCTGGCAGGGACGCGAGCGTCCTCAAAGATCAGCTCGCAGGTGGGAACGCCATGCACACCCATTTTCTTATCTTCTTTTCCGACGCGAAAGCCAGGGGTGTCTCGGTCGACAATGAAGACGCTGAAGCCACGCGAGCCAGCCTGAGGATCGGTTTTGGCGGCCACCAGGAAGAAGTCAGCTACGCTGGCGCCGGAGATGTAGCATTTGGTGCCATTGAGAATATACTCGTCGCCCTTGCGCACGGCGCGCGTGGCGATATTCGCCGAGTCCGAGCCAGCGCCCGGCTCGGTCAGGCCAAAAGCGCCGCGCAGTTCGCCACGTGCAGTGCCAGCACAGTATTTCTGCTGCTGCTCATCCGTGCCAGCTTTGAGAATGGCGCTCGTGGAGAGACGGGTCAATAAGAGGATCAGCGCGCAGGAGTTCTCTACTTTGGCGATCTCCTCGATCGCCAGCGCCAGGCCAAAGATGCCGGCTCCGCTGCCGCCCAGAGATTCGGGAAAGCCCAGTCCGAGCAGGCCAGTCTCCTTATAGACCTGAAAAATATCTTCAGGGTAGATGCCCGTATCATCAAGCTCGGCAGCGCGGGGAGCAACGACCTCTCTGGCGATGCGCCTGGCGGTGTCCCGAATCAACTGTTGTTCTTCTGTCAGGTAGAAGTTCATCGCGGATATGCTCCTTAAGATATGCAGGGGGATCACATTCTGCTGATGAGAGGTGCGTTCTTCTTTGAACAGGAGAAGGCAGCACCGCATCCGGGGCTTATTATATCACAGCGAGCGGTCAGAGGCAGGGCTTGCCAGAGGGAGGGGTTGACCGCTATAATCGCAGTGATTGTACATCTGTCATGCCTCATACGAGAAGCGAAATCATCTGGGGACAGCATCTATGCACTACCCATCTTTCTGGGAGCAGATACCTCAGCCGATCATCGGTCTGGCGCCAATGGACGGAGTGACGGATGCTCCCTGCCGGACCATGCACGGTCTCTACGGGCGTCCCGACGTGGTGTTAACAGAGTTCACCAACGTGGAGGGCCTCTGGCGGGGCAGCGAACGGATCTTCCGCGACTTTCTCTACACACCCGCCGAGCGGCCGGTGGTGGCGCAGATCTTCGGGAACCGTCCGGAGTACTTCTATCGCGCTGCCCATGTGGTCTGTGAACTGGGGTTCGACGGCGTGGATATCAATATGGGTTGCCCGGCGAAGAGTGTGGCCAATCGCGGCGGTGGGGCCGCCCTGATTCGCGAGCCTGCCCTGGCCAAGGCGATTATCCGCGCGACGCAGCAGGGCGTACGCGACTGGGCCAATGGGCAGACCCTGGAAGAGCTGGGAATGGAGCCAGAGCGCATTCAGCGCATTCGTCAGATGAACGAGGAGCGTATCCGCCTCTGGGGTGATCAGCCGCGCAGAGAGCGGCGCTTGATCCCCGTCTCGGTGAAAACGCGCCTGGGCTATGATTCAATCGTCATCACAGACTGGGTGCAACATCTCCTGGAGACGGAGCCATTCGTGATCTCTCTGCACGGTCGCACCCTGGTGCAGCACTATAAGGGTGAGGCGAACTGGGAGGCCATCGCCAGGGCTGCAGAGATCGTGCGCCAGACAGAGACGCTGATCCTGGGGAATGGCGATATCCACTCGCTCTATGAGGCCGCGAAACGGATTCGGGAGACAGGCGTCCATGGTGTGCTGATCGGGCGGGCCAGCTTTGGCAATCCCTGGATCTTCCGTGATCGCGAGCGACTGAAGTGCCTGCTGCGTGCTGGCCAGGCACCCACGGAGGACGCCTTGCCTCTGCCGGCGCCAGGTCGCGAGGAGCGCCTGCAGATGGCGCTGGAACATGCCCGCGTGCATGCGAAGTTAAAGGGCGAGGATCACTTCGTCGAATTGCGCAAGCACATGGGCTGGTATCTGGGGCACTTCCCAGGCGCCAAACACGTGCGGAATGCGCTGGTCCAGATCAACAGCCTGGCCGACGTTGAGCGCATCATCGAGGAGGCCCTGGCGAATCCACGGGCTTTCGTGGAGGGTGGCGCGGAAGAAGCCGTTGCGCTGAGCGAGCCAGAGCCTGATCTTAGCTGTGCCTGCTAGCTGAGCGGCCGCTCCGGCCGGCAGCAGATCCGGCATCATCTGATCGCAGAAGCCTCGAGACCTGGCCAGGCCGGGGGCAGCGCTCTGGCTGCCCCTTGCTATTGCAGATATTCGGTAGGATCACTGACTCCAGCCAGTTGAAAGGCCTCTTTGCGCTCAAAGCAGGTACCACAGGTTCCACAATGTTTTTCACCACCCTTATAGCAGCTCCAGGTCTCCTCAAAGGGCACACTCAGCCGGGCGCCCAGGCTGACGATCTGCTCCTTCTTCAGATGGGCAAAAGGGGCGGCAAGGTGCAACTGTGGATGACCATGACCCTCGACTGCCAGGCGCTCCATGGCATCAAAGGCCGCGATAAAGTCAGGGCGGCAATCGGGATAGATAAAGTGATCACCAGCATGGGCTCCGAAGGCCACCACCACGGCCTGCTCGGCCACGGCAATGGCATAGGCAATGGAGAGCATGATGGCATTGCGATTAGGCACCACTGTCATGGCCATGGTCGAGGCGGCATAGTGCCCATCAGGAACGGCAACTGTCTCATCGGTGAGCGCCGATCCCTTGAGATGCGGCCCCAGATGAGCGAGATCGATCAGAGAGAAGGAAGCCTCGAGTCGACGGGCGCAGCGTTCGGCAAAGATGAGTTCTTTGCGGTGCCGCTGTCCGTAGTCGAAGGCCAGCAGGTGCAACTGATAGCCCTGAGCATGCAGGAGATGCGCCAGGGTCACGCTATCAAGACCACCGCTGACAATCACAACCGCGTCAGGTCTGGCCATAGTGAGCTGACTCCTCAGGTATCAGATTGACAGACAGGGAGAGCGATCTGCTGATGCGGACAGATAGACGCAACAAGGGTGACTGGCAGGACCGGCCGCCAGGGTTGCGTCTCTGCCTGCCACCCATTGTAACCCGCCGTAGCGCATCTGTGAAGGCTGGGCAGGGCAGAGCGAAGAAACCCCTCGACGTATGCAGATCCCTATGCTATACTAGCAGGCCAGAAGCACTCCGCTCGAGCCAGCGTGGAGAGGACGGAGCTGCGGCGACTGAGCTGAGAGTTCTCGGGCCGGAGCGAGGCCGGAAGAAAGGATTGCTGCGTTGAGAGTGTCTTTCTGGTTTGTGACCCTGGCGGGTCTCTTTGTCGCCTGTCTGATTACTGCCAACATCATTGCAGTCAAGCTGATTCTCCTTTTCGGTTTCTTGGTGCCGGCCGGGATCATCGTCTTTCCACTGAGCTATCTTTTTGGCGATGTTCTGACCGAGGTCTACGGCTACGCGGCCGCACGGCGCGTGATCTGGCTCGGCTTCGCCTGCAACCTGCTGACCGTGGTCGCCATCTCCATTGGCGGGCTGGCTCCGGCCGCACCATTCTGGAAGCTCCAGGCGGCTTACAATGCTATCCTCGGCTTCACACCGCGGCTGCTGCTCGGCTCCTTCAGTGCCTATCTGGTCGGTGAGTTTGCCAACGCCTTCGTGCTGGCCAGGCTCAAGATCCTTACCAGGGGACGCTGGCTCTGGACACGGACCATCGGCTCAACGCTGATCGGTGAGGGGCTGGATACGCTGATCTTTATCAGCATCACCTTCTGGGGTGTGATTCCACCCGACTTCATGCTGACAGCGATCCTGACCCAGTGGCTGTTCAAGGTCTGCTATGAGGTCATCGCCACGCCGCTAACCTACCTGGTGGTCAACGTGCTCAAGAAGCACGAGCAACTGGACACGTTTGATTACCAGACGAACTTCAGTCCAATCCTGCTGCCGCGCTCACAACAGCAAGCCTCCTCCTGAGGCAGGGCCGTTCAGATCGGGGCACAAAGCACGCCGACGCAACCGCCCCACGACAGGAGGAAGCAGCCACGACATGGTTCCACGTCGCTACCGTTCTCTCTCCATCTACATGCCCGTCGAGAACATATAGCGCCGATACTCAGGGCGCGGACCGCCATAGCCCGGTGCGCTATACTCAGCGAAGATAATGGTCTTGATATTTCCACGCACGTTGAAATCGCCGGTCACACGCATCCAGCGCGGCGCGAGCAGCGCCACCAGATCGCTGAGAATGGCGTTTGTAGCAGCCTCATGGCTGATCTGGCGATCACGATAACTGTTGATGTAGAGCTTGAGGCTTTTTAACTCAACCACCGACTGATCAGGCACGTAATCGATGACAATGGTCGCGAAATCGGGAAATCCGGAGCGCGGGCAGAGACAGGTGAACTCCGGAATCTCGAAATGGGTCACATAATCGCGCTCAGGGTTGGGATTGGGCCAGGCCTCGAGCCTGTTCGCGGCAATCTCATCCTGCCCGTAACGGCCAGGCACACGTATAGACTGGGACTCTTCCATAGACACTGATCTCCTCCTCCTGGGATGCATCCAGAGAGCGCAACCTCGCTGTAGCCCCTCCTCTTTCATCTACCAGCCCTTGGCAACGAGAGCCGGGGCAGGAGAGTTCCGTCCTGGTGCGCTGATCTCTGAGGGAACCTGTGCGGAATCGTAGCACACTGCGGCAGATGAATCCAGGGGCCGGGACGCGGTCAGCGCGGGGAGCGCTCTGAGGTGACTGCTGAGGGCACCCTGTAGAATCCAGCAGTTTGTCCGAAGATAGATACTGCAGAGACAGAGAGCCATAGCCCTTCCCCCAGGCGGAGCAAGCGCAAAGTGGAGGCAGGTCATCAGAGAGCCAGAAAAGGATCGCACCAGCATGAATCGACAGGCGAAGCAATACACACCCGACGCCCAACGGGTTCTCAAATACGCGCGCGAAGAGGCCGCCAGACAGCAGCGACGCCTTGTAGGAAGCGAGCACATCCTGCTCGGAATCCTGAAGGTCAACCATCCGCTTATCAGAGAGATTCTGACGTCCTTCACGCTTCAGCCAGCACTGATCCGTCACGTCGTTGAGTCCCTGGCGCCGCCGCCTATGGGAGCACCTGCCAGCCGTCAGGTGCTCGGACCGGCCGCACGCGCCGTGATAGAGGCGGCAATGAAGCAGGCCCATGATCTGGGGGCAAGCCGCGTGGGAACAGAGCACCTGCTGCTGGGACTCCTGAGCGTAGAGGACAGCCAGGCAGCACTGACGCTGGGCATTCTGGAGGGTTTTGGCATGACCCTTGCCAGTGTCCGTGAGCGTCTGCTTGCTCTCTACAATGAGGGGACGGAAGACGAGCGGTCGCCAGAGATCGCTAGCCGGACAGCGCCAGAGCCAGTAGCGTCCGCCACACGCCTGCAGGAGTACCAGGAACGCTACCAGAGCACGCCAGAGCTGAACATGGTCAGCCGCGATCTGACGCTGTTAGCCCTCGAAGGGCAGCTCGATCCTCTGATTGGTCGCGAGGTCGAGCTGGAGCGCACCCTGCAGACGCTCGTTCGCTATACAAAGAACAATCCTCTGCTCCTGGGCGATGCAGGGGTTGGCAAGACAGCAATCGTCGAAGGACTGGCACAACTGATCGCTGCAGACCGGGTTCCCGAAGCCCTGCAGCAGCGGCGCGTTGTGGCGCTGGACATCGGCCTGCTGCTGGCCGGCACACGCTATCGCGGGGATCTGGAGGAGCGCATTCAGGGGATCTTCCAGGAGATCAAAAAGACCAGGGATATTATCCTCTTCATCATATAGGCGCAGGAGACCCCCGCCTTCAGGCGTGGGGAGGAATGCGCCCCCTCCTTTCTGTGCTTGACCATCGCCTGACATATATGATATGCTATGTGCATGGATAGGACGATCGTCGTACAACTCAACCCGA
>JBHOQN010000016.1:0-16240 GCA_042408965.1 Ktedonobacteraceae bacterium | reverse complement strand
GAAGCCTGGCTGGCCGCAGGCGGCGCGGGTGTCGTGGTGCTGCCGACCGGCGCTGGCAAGACCTTTGTCGCCGCGCTGGCGATTCACGAGTGTGCTCTCTGGACGCTAGTGGTGGTGCCCACCATCGATCTGCTGCAGCAGTGGCGCTCCGCCCTGGCTGCCATGCTGGCCATCGATCAGGAGGCCATCGGCCTCTTTGGCGGCGGCGAGAAAGAGGTGCGACCCATCACCATCATGACCTATGACTCTGCAGCCCTCTATCCTCTCGAACTGCGCCATTTCGGCCTGCTCATCTTTGATGAGTGCCACCATCTGCCGGCTCCCACCTATCGGCAGATCGCCCTCAGCGCCTTTGCCCCACGGCGCCTCGGCCTGAGCGCCACCCCGGAGCGCAGCGATATGGCCCATACTGACCTCGATCATCTGATCGGCCCCGAAGTCTACCGCCGTACTCCCGCCGATCTCACCGCTGGCCGCTACCTGGCGCGCTATCGCGAGGTGCGCATCGACGTAGCCCTCTCGCCAGAAGATCAGGCACGCTATACAGAGCAGCGGGCCATCTACCGCGCCTTTCTCAAGCGGCGCCGCATCTCGATCCGCTCTCCTGAAGAGTTCCAGCGGAAGCTCATCTTTTTAAGCGCACGCGATCAGGAGGCCCGGCTGGCCTTGCGGGCCTGGCGTGAGGCGCGCCATATCGCCCTCAATGCGCCCGCCAAGTACGACGAGATCGAGCGCCTGCTTCTCCTGCATGCTGCCGATCAGGTGCTGCTCTTCTCCGAGTACAATCAGGTGGTGGAGGAGATCAGCCGCCGTTTCTGTCTGCCGAGCGTGACCTATCGAACGCCGGCCGAGGAGCGTCGCCTCATCCTGGAGCGCTTCCGCAGTGGAGCCTATACAAAGCTGGTAACCGGGCGTGTGCTCAACGAGGGGGTGGACCTCCCCGATTGCCGCGTGGCCATCATCGTCAGCGGAAACAGTACGAAGCGCGAATATATCCAGCGCCTGGGACGTGTGCTGCGTCCTAAAGAGGAGCAGGCCCTGCTCTATGAGCTGGTGACAGAGGGCACGACCGAGGAGAATATGGCCAGACGGCGGCGCTGAGCGTCTGCTCTGTGCTCAGCCAGTCAACCGGCCGCCTGGCCTCTCAGAGGAGACGCTATACTTTCTGCAGCGATACCGTGGCCAGATACTGGCATTCGACGTAGGCCTGGTACATCCCGGCCGAGCCTGAGTCGAGCGTGGGCTGGTCATTGGGAGGGATCACGCGGCCTGTGTAGGAGTCCGCGGCAGCCTTCTTCAGCAGAAGAGCTGTGTCCAGAACCTGCGCGCTGCCCATCTGCGGGAGCGGCGTTCTGGCGATCTGCGAGCTGTAAGTGCGCATATTCGCGACCCACTGGCGCAGGTCGCTGAGCGCGTTATTGATGTGCTGGATATGCTGCTGCATGGCCGCATTCTGACCGGCTACGGTCTGCAGATGGCTGATCTCTGTGGCCATCAGATCGAGATAGCCAGGAATGGAGGGCGAGGAGAGGATGCCCACGGGAACCTGCAACAGAGCTGGCTGATTGGCGGGCAGATCGCCGCTGGTGTGGGCGTAGTCCGTGCCGTCGACCAGGGTGATGATGCGATTGGCCTGGCGCCAGGCGAGGCCGTAATCGTGAGGTCCCTGAAGGTCGTCAACGATGCTGCCGGCCTTATCGTTGATCGACTTGATGGTCTCAAAGAGCTGGCTGGCGATGCCGGCCTTGACCGGCAGGCCTGGGCCCTGATAGAGCAGGTGCTGTAGATAGGGCAGAGCGGCCATGTCAACGTTACCCTGGTAGACCTTCGGGCCACCGGGTGCCTGGGGCTGGTTGTTGCTCACCTCCAGGGTGATGAAGAAGCTGCGCGCCAGCGAGAGCAGGTTTGTGTGCTGGGCCGTGCCTGCATACATGAGCGTTCCCCGGCCGTTGGCGTAGCTCACCTGGCCCAGAGGGAGCACTTTGCCGTCGCTCGTCTGCATCCAGGCATAATAGGCCTGATTGTCTCCAGGCGGTGCCAGCCCATTCAACTCGATGCGGAGCACGTCGTCGTGACCGAGGGCATCGTCCTGGAAGAAGACGGAGCTGGGAGCTCCTGCAGGTGGCACCATGCTGGTGGTCTGCTGTCCCGGATGGAGCCAGAAGACGGTGATCATCGCCCCCAGCAGAATGAAGACCAGAACGACGACCGTGATGACAGCGTACACGACTGGCAGACCGTTGGACCGCCCGCCTGAGCTGACTGCGGGCAGGACGGCTGTTGTTGGCGGCGGGGCAGGGAGCTGCGCTGGCGGCTGAACCGGTGGGAGCACCTGGGGCAGGCGTGCGGTGGTCGGCGCCGGGAGCGAGGCGGTATTGGGGTTGACCGCGGGAATACGCCTGGTGGTCTGCCCGGAGGTCGCTGGCAGGGGAGCGGAGACACTGCTCAGGGGACCGCTGGTGCCCCGCCCGTCGCGCGCAAATTCATCGCTCAGTGAGAGCTGACCTGTGGGCAGCGCGGCACAGGCGTCAGCGACCGCATCGGCGAAGGCGGAGGCCGTGCGAAAACGGGTCGCCGGGTCTTTGGCAATGGCACGCAAAATAACCTCGGAGAGGCCTGGTGGAATGCTGGAGTTGATCAGAATAGGAGGCGTTGGGAGCACATTGATGTGCTGCATCATGAGGGCCACCGCACTCTCGCTGCGGAACGGCTGCACTCCAGTGCACAGCTCGTAGAGAATCACTCCCAGCGCGTAAATATCGCTGCGCTCAGTGGGTGGCTGGCCTCTGGCCTGCTCTGGAGAGATGTAGAGCGCGCGTTGGAGATCGCCGGTGCCTTTGAGGAGGGTGGCGAGACCGAAGTCAGTAATTCTGGGTTCACCGATCTTGCTATGCAGGGCGTGTCGGTTGTCAAGCAGGATGTTGGTCGGCTTCAGGCCGCCGTGCACCACACCCTGCTGGTGCGCATAGTCCAACGCTGCCGCCAGCGCCTTAAAGAGGTAGACGATCGCCGCAATGGGGGGGAACAGGCCTTTACGTGAGGTGTTGAGAATGTAACTGGCCAGGGACTCCCCCTCGATATATTCCATTGCCATACAGGCGCTGGTGCTGTTCGTCTCAGGCACGCGCAGCACATCAAATCCACGGACCTGCACAATGTTCGGGTGCCGGAGCGCGCTGAGGGACTGGCCCACCTGCTGGAAACGCGCCAGGAAGTCAGGATCTGCCTGCAGATCGCTGTGGAAGAGCTTGAGTGCTACGACCTGATTACTGTCAAGGTCATACGCCATCCAGACCTCGCCCAGACTGCCACTGCCCAGTTGCTGCTGTAGCCCATATTTGCCAATGCGTCTTGGGATGGTGCTCATGGCAACCCCCCTTCTCAAGGAATGATTGTTGTTTTCGACCTTAGAACACCACACGCTCCATGGTAATCACGTTGGAAGCTCTCGTTACGGAGGACAGCGCTGCGTCTCACAACGCCTCTGGGCGAGTATAATCGCTGCCAGCCTGCTGGACCGGGACCAGACGATGACGTTCCCGTGTGTACTATACCAGATGCAGGACATCCGTGCAATGAGGTCATACCAATGTCTCTGGGTCAGCTTCTTTACAACCTTCATGAGGTCGTTCACCCGCTGAAAAAGGAACAATGGCGACAATTCTAACGATAGAGGCAAGGTGGTCCTCAGCGTGAGTGGAATTCTCAAGCTACCCGTGGGATCTCTGGCGCTTCCCTTCTGGAGCGGGAGCGTGGCTCGTGAGGTGCTGTAGAGACCTCTCCTATGCAGCGCCGGTACTTTAGGCTATAATGCCTCTGTCCGTTAGCGTCTGACTGACCAGGGTAAGAAGTCAGGGAGATCATGGGTGCGTTTTAGTTTGCAGGATGTCAAAAAGCAGGTCTACCGGCGCGCCGGTGAACCCTATCTGGCGCTGCACTGGTTGCGGCCAGGCGAGCTCCAGGGCGAGATGGAGCGCCTCGTAGCCTATCATGAGCAGTTGCTGGGGCAGCCCCGGCGCGCGTTCTCACTCGATGAGGCCCGGGCCTGCATTGGAGACGACCGGCTGGCCGATTGCCTGGTGGCGGTGCTGGGCGCCTGGTATAGCTGGTCCCAGCCAGACTGGGCGACGGTGATTGCTGGTTTCGCTGCCCCCGCAGCGTCGCTGGCCGCCCTGGAGCGGGCTGGCATCACTTCCCCTTCTGCTCTGCGTCTGGCCCTCTTTGACTATGTTAACACGCAGTACGCCGGCTTTCTGGCGTACGGGGAACGTGCCGAGGCGCTGGGCCGCTTTGCTGCCAGTCTCGCCCTCCAGCCTGGAGAGCTGGAGGCCCTCCTGACCCTTGACAGTGCCGAGGAGGCCAGGCTGCAGCGTCTCTCCAGCGCCCCACCTGCAGCCGGCGCGGTGGCCACGCTCTACAATCAGACGGCCTTTGAGGCGGCCCTGTATGCTTCCTCGCAGGTCGATCTTGTGCTCGATTGCCTGGCGCTGCGTGATGCACACCTCGCCGGCGTCGGAGCCATCGTCAAACGGCTCTGCTATCTGGCGCGGCGCCTTGGCGTCTACTACGATCTGTACTACGAGCGCGAGGTCCCGGCCGCCGCTCAAGGAGAGGAAGGGCTGCTCCTCCATTTAACGCTCTATGGTCCTCAGGAGATGACGGGTCTGCCGCAGCAGTATGGTCAGCGTCTTGCACGCCTCTGTCGCCTGCTCTTCAGCTATGCGGGCGCTGTCGGAACGGAGGCCGGCGGGGGAACTGGCCCCAGGCGGCGCGGCCGTGCGAGAGAGGCCCGCAGGCTGCGCAGAGCCATCGTCGAGGCCCGGGCCACGGTGCATCTGGGGACGCGAGCCTTTAGCTTCGCCCTCGATGCTCAGGTGCTGGCCCTGCTGGAAGCCGTTCCCACGGCCGACGAGGAACCGCTTGAGAAGGCGCTCTCCTCGTCCTCGGCCGCAGGGCCTGGTGATGAGGCCGTCCTTTTTGACAGCAGCGTCGAGAGCGCCTTTGCTGGAGCCTTTCACGCGCTCGAGCGTGGCCAGGGGGTCGATGGCTGGCATCTCGAGCGTGAACCGGAGCCGCTGCTCCTGGAGCATAGCATCTTCATCCCTGATTTCGCGCTCTCGCGTGGTCGCCAGCGTGTCTACATCGAGATTCTGGGGTTCTGGACCCCAACCTATCGCCAGCGCAAGATCGAGAAACTTCAGCAACTGCAAGCGCGTGACGACATCGTGCTCATGATTCCGCAGGAGGCGCGGGCAGCCTTCGATTCTCTTGCCGCGCTCTTTCCAATCGTCTGGTATGACGGGCAGGTCGCGATCAGCGATCTGCTGACTCTGTTGCGCAGCCGTTACGATGACTTCGCCATGCGCCTGGCAGCTCTCGATGTTGCCGGCGTCAGTCGTGAGGTGCATGGGGCTGGCCTGATCTGTGAGCGTGATTGCTACACACTCCTGCACTGCTATCGTCGGGCAGAGCTCCAGCGCGCAGCAGCCCGGCTTGGCGATGCGGAGCTGCGCTTTACGCCGGGCGTGGGCCTCTACACGCAGTCCTGGTTTGAACACTTCGCGGCCTCGTTCGTAGAGTGGATGGGGGAGCGTAGCAGTGTGGCCCTCAGCGAAGTCCTGACGGCGCTGCGCCTCCGCTGGCCGCAGCTAGCAGCGTACGAAGATACCATGCTGGAAAGCCTGCTGAGTCTCATCGAGGGCGTGACGGTACAGCATCGCTCAATGTTCGAGGCGATGGTAGAATATGGCGGAGCGCTGTCCGTGGCAGCGGCTGAGACAGAAGCGGAGTCAGGCGAATCAACCGTCAAACGAGCGCGGCGCCCGCTCGGCCAGGGGGCAGCCCGCAGGCCAAAAGCGGCTGCTGAGCCCGAACAGCCTGATCTCTGGACCTGAGGTATCACCGTCACATCTGTTCTCTTTTAATGGAATGCGTACAGTTCTGTTGTAAGGATAGAGAATGGACGTAAATGAGCTTCTAGGCGTGACGCTAGGCACATGTACACTTGAGCGTATCATCGGGCGTGGTGGGATGGGAGCTGTATTTCTGGCCCAGCAGTCGCGACCCGTGCGGACCGTGGCCGTCAAAGTGTTGATTCCCTCACATACCTATGATCCCGAAGAGCAGCTCAATTTTCTGGAGCGCTTCCGTCGTGAGGCAGATACAGTTGCCCGACTCGAGCATAAGAATATCCTCCCTATTTATGAGTATGACGAAGCCCTGGTCGCTGGTGAGCACCTGGCCTATCTTGTGATGCCCTATGTGCGCGGCGGCACCCTGCGCGATCGCATTGACGAGATGAGGCGCGAGGGACGGCAGTTCGATCTGCGCATTATCGTCAGCTACATGAGCCAGATTGCCGATGCTCTGAACTACGCCCATAGCTTTGGCATTGTGCACCGCGACGTCAAGCCGGCCAACCTCCTCTTCCATCTCGATGGCCGTCTGTTGCTCAGTGACTTTGGCATTGTACGTCTGGAGGCCCTGCCCGCGCTGACAGCCATCGGTGATTTTCTGGGCACGGTCGAGTACGCCTCGCCTGAGCAGGTGACGACCAGCGAGATCGATCATCGCTCAGACATCTACTCGATGGGCATTGTGCTCTACGAGTTGCTGACCGGTGACGTGCCCTTCACAGGGAATACCCCCTTTATTGTTATGAACAAGCATCGCAGTGAGCCAGTGCCCTCGCCGCGCAACGAGCGCCCCGATCTACCGCCAGCGGTGGAGGAAGTCGTGATGAAGGCCCTGGCCAAGCGCCCCGAGGATCGCTATCAGAGCGCCCTGGAGCTGGCGGCCGCGCTGCGCAGCGCCGTCGCTGGAGGCCCGCCAGCTTCGGGATCGCTGCGCTTGAGTGGCGATGCTGATCATGCCGATCTGACCGTGGCCGAGCCGGTTCGCGAGGCGGTGAGCGCCGGCCAGACGGGCCGCGCTGATGCCGCGGCGAGTGCCCCCTGGCAGCGGAAGCCGCGGCCATGGGAGTGGCCTTCGCGCCGCCAGGTGCAGGAGCAGGCAGGCCCCGCTGTGGCGCCCGATGATCTGACTGAGCCGGCCCCTACCTTCCGTGAGGGACGACGCCTCTTCTACTACGGCGTGGCCCTGGTGGCTCTGGTGGCCCAGTTCCCCGCCTTTGCTCTGCTCTATCCCCTGGCCTCTGGCGTCAACGCGGCTCTGGCCAATCTGGGGGTCCTGGTGGCCAGCGGAGTCAACCTGCTGGCGCTGGCCGCGCAGGGCTTTACCGGCGTCACGCGCTCGCCGCTGCGCCATATCAGCACCCACCTCTATCGTACGCTTGGGATCACCCTGGCTGCCCTGGTGGGCGCCGGGCTGCTCGTCAACCTGGCCAGCAGTACCATGGCCTGGCTCCCCTTGCTGGCCTACCTCCTGCTCCTGGGTAGCAATGTCTACTCTCTGCAACAGCTCGGCCAGGTCGATCTTGCTCACGATCAGGTTGAGGTTGCTCCCGTCGACTGGCAGGCTGCCTTTGAGGGCGCCCTGACCGGCCTGCTTCCGCTGACGATCATCCTGATCTGTACCCTGGCGACCTCGCTGCTGCATCTGGCCGCTGCCCCTTTGCTGAGCATGCTTGTCAGCTTGCTGGTGGCCCTGATTGGCGCCCCCACACCAGGGGCGGTCGTGGCCGTCGGCTCGCGTAAGATGTCCCCAGCCTCCCTGGTGCGCACCAGTGCCATCGCTGGCCTGCTCATGTTCTGCGCCGCCTTTTTGCCCGCCGCCGCCTGGGGCCTGGCCTTTGCCCGTGATCACTGGTTCTTCGCGCCGTTCAATCCACCCTGGCTCGCTCTGCTGCTCTGGATGGGCCTGCTCGGATTGATCGGCCTGCTGCGTGGTCTGCTGGATGCCAGCCTCTACCTGCGCATCCGCGGCCGTTCCGGCGCTGAGCAATCCTGAGCACTTCCCACTGGCCCTTCCTGGCCAGGATTGAACAAGATAGCTTGACTCTGACCCGCTGGCAGGGTATACTGTCCTCGAAATATGGAACAAATTTTCTAACATCACCACAGAGGCAGCCCCTTCAGGCGAGCAGAAAGGAAGTAGGTGACAGCTTGGATCAGAGTCATATGCAGCCACAGATCCGCCGCCGCTCTGCGGTGCGTCAGATGCCGCCAACGGTTCGTACAGCCGAAGATGTGTTGAGCCAAGAGGAAGATGATACCCTCTGGGAGAGTCCACGTCCTGCGAGCAGCGTTCGTCGCTACCTGCCAGCCGCTGACGTACGTGCAGAGGTCGGGCGCGCCCGCGCAGATGTGGCGACGAGAACAGAGCCAGGTCTGCGGGCGGGCAACATGCGCTCCCAGCGGTTTACAGAGACAGAGCCGCGCAGGGCCGTTCCGCCACGCCGCAGCGCAACTGATCATCTGCGAAGCGTCGCAGCGCGCTCTCTTCGCCCTCCGATGGCGCCTGTGAGCGGGGAGCCGGGTGGCCCCCTGGCGTTCTCCCTGCAGCCTGGCGGACGCCGTCCTCACTGGCTTCTGCTTGCTGGCCTGCTGATGCTGGTGATGCTCGTCGGCTGGGTGCTGCTCTCGGCTCTGGCTGGCTGGTGGCAGGTCACGCTGGATGACTGGCAGTATGGACGCCCACGCACCTTTCAGATCGACGCCGTTGTCGGCCACAACGATTCCTCGACGAATAAGAGCCATTTTATTGCCCTGAACCTCAATCGCCACGTTGAGATCATCGAGTTTCCCGGCGGGGACCCTTCAAAGGCCAGGATATATGTCGGACCAGTGCTGGTTGGACCTGGCCAGGATCTGGCTCCGGTGACGCTCGACTTCCGGGATGTGAATGGTGATGGAAAGCCAGATATGATTGGGACCGTGGAGGATAGTCACTTTGTCTACATCAACGAGAATGGAACCTTCCGGCCAGCGCGTCCGAGCGATGCCATCAGGCTCTCCTGAGCGCTCGTCGCCGCCCAGCTTGAGGTCAGGGGCGGCCGGCGGGGCCGGCCAGAAGAGGGCTGATGCTCGCCTGGGTCGCCCTGCCCTCTCCCGGCTGCAGAGAAGGCGATCGCTATGCGCTTCCCGCTGCCTCCGGCTCGCTCTCAACGCTGGCGGCGACGCCAATCGCCTGCAGTGCCTGGGGCTGTGGTTGCGGGTGCGACGGGTGCACGATGCGTGGTGTGGAGACGAGCATGCCCCCCGTGGGGGCAGGCTCGCGTGGCGCGCGGTATTCGACCTCTGCTGTGGAGAGGGAGTCTGACCGCAGAGATAGGACGGTAAAGATCATGATCCATGAGATAAGCAGTACAAGGAGTGTCCAGTATATAATAGTCTGAGTTAGAGCAATAGCGGTGGCATTCATGGGCACGTCCCTTACAAATTTAGATATGCTGACGTTATTGTTGACGATAGCTTGCTTACAGTTTAACTGCGACTATACCAAGGTACCGCTGACGGCCGGGAAGAGGTCCGGCTGGCTCTATCGGGAGACCGCGCTCTAGGGATCTCCCAGGATCTACAAACGTACAGCCTTCCACAGAGGTTACGTGCATAGGTGCGATAATTCGCGTACGGGTTACTCTGCTCCAGGCTGGTGTCCGTGCGCTCACGCGGCGGCCGAGGCACACCAGTTGAGAAATCGACTGGAAGAACGTCTCTCTATACAGCATAGAGCAGGTGAAAAAGCGCAGCCTGGAACCCCGCTGACGCTGATCCTGCCGGTCACTCCCTATCGGGAGGAGTAGCTTGTGCCTCCCTTCAGGGGAGTGCATAATAGATAGAAGAAGGAGCGGGGGACGGTTCATCTCTATCTGGCAAGGAGCGAGTGTATGGAGCGTGCTAACTGGCAGCGTGTGCGAGATATCCTTATCAGTCTGGTCTGTGTCTGTATCCTCATCGGCCTTGGTTGGAGTATCTCTGGACTGTTCCTGCATGCTCTCGTGCTGCTCTTGCTGGCGATGGCCGTCGCGTTTCTCGTCTCTCCGGTGGTCAATGTGCTGCAGCGCTATGGTGTGCCTCGCTCGCTGGCGACCCTGGTAGTCTACGCCGTCGTCCTGGTCGTTGTGGGAGGCCTCTTCTATGCCCTGATCTTCGCGCTCATCCGCCAGGCGCAGGCCTTCTCTGTGACCATTCAGAATTACGCCTATGAGCTGCCCGACCTTTCGGCCAGGCTGCAGAAGTTTCTCGTCAATCAAGGCATTCCTCAAGAGAAGATTGACAGCGCCCTGAGTGAGATTGCAGCCCAGGCCACCGACTTTGCCCGCTCGATGGTGAACAATCTGCTGAGTTTTGTCTTTACCCTCACTGATGTGGTGGTCAACGTCGTGCTGGTCACCGTGCTCAGCTTCTATCTGACGCTGGATGGCAAGCGTATTCGCGACAGCCTTTTCAGCATTATCCCGCGCCGCTCTCTGCCGCACTTCCTGCTCTTTGAGGATGCGCTCAATCGCGTGGTGGGCAACTACATTCGGGGCCAGTTGACTCTGGCGCTGATCATAGGCGTGCTTGCCGGGGTGGGCTGTGCGACGCCCTGGCTGGGCCTCGCAGACTACGCGCTCATCGTTGGGGCGCTGGCCTTTCTCTTCGAGACCATCCCGATGGTTGGCCCGGCCCTGGCCTCTATTCCCGCCATTCTCATCTCCCTGCTACTGCCCGCTCCCTTCCCGCGTACCTTTGTGGTCCTGGGTTACTTTGTGATTATTCAGATCCTGGAGAGCAACATTCTGGGGCCGCGGATTGTCGGTCATGCCGTCGGCCTCCATCCGGTGGCCTCGATCCTGGCGCTCATCGTGGGCGCCCAGCTCTTTGGCCCCTTTGGCGCCTTACTGGCTACTCCGCTGGTGGCGGCCTTCTGGGTGGTCATTGCCAGCCTCTATCGCTCCCTGGTTAAGGGCGAGACGGCTGAGCAGATGCTAACCGCGCGCAAGCCTGCGCCCTGGGTGCTGCGCCGTCGCAAGCCGCAGGGCCCGCCGTCACTCGCTATCCAGAATGGGGAGCGGCAGCCGCCGCAAGGAGCGGCCTCGTCTGTGGAGACGGCCACGCTCATCAATCGTGTCAGCGCTGCTCCTGTGATCAAGAAAGCCATCGATCTGGAGGAGAAGATCGAGCAACTCGATCTTCTGCGCACGTTCCCTGAGTCCCAGGAGCAGCGTCACACGATTGGCAGCGAGCACGATGAGCCAGTCGAGCGCTAGCCCAGTGCTCCGAAGGTTTTGCGAATGGCGTCCTCGCCTTCCGGGCTGACGAGCGCGTAGATCTCGTCATCTTCCATGATCACGGTATCGGCATTGGGGATGATCGGCTGGCTGTTACGCACAATCAGGGCAAGGTTACTATTGCGTGGCAGGTTGATGTCGCGCAGCGTCTTCCCGATCGTCGGGGACTCTGCGGGGATACGCATCTCGACAAAATCCAGTCCTGCCCGCTTCAGTTTCATCAGAGGCACAAAGCGCGTAGTTGGAAGCTCGGCCTCGATGAGGGAGAGGATGGCCTTGGTGGGACTGACGGTGATATCGATCCCCAGCTTCTGGAAGATCTTCTCGTGTTTCGGATTATTGAGGCGTGCAATCGTCCGATTGACATTGAAGCGTCGCTTGGCCATCTGGCAGATGACAAGGTTATCGTCGTCTTCGCCGGTGACGGCGATCACCACATCCGCACGTTTAGCCCCGGCATCCTCCATGACCCGTGCCTCGCAGGCGTCGCCGCGCACGACGGCCTCTCCCAGTTCTTCATTGAGCGCCTGAAAACGGGCTGCGTGCTTTTCAAGCAACAGGACCTCGTGTCCCTGGTTTAAGAGCGTCTTGGTGAGGTAGTAGCCAATGTCGCCACCGCCTCCGATGATAATGTACATACAGGCATCCTCTACTGCTTCTCGTTTTGCTGCGCCAATGGCTGATCTGGCTGCTTACCGAGCAGGGCGTCAGCAAGCATCTGAGCACCTACAGTCGTAGGACAGAGGGTCTCCAGGCCCAGTTCGTGGTAGGTACGTTCTCGAATGGGGTCATAGATACGGCAGACAACCTTCTTGACGTGGAAAATCTCTCTGGCGATCTGGCTGGCCATGATGTTGCGGTTATCACCGTTGGTGACCGCCGCGAAGGCATCGGCCTCTTTGATGCCAGCTCGAATCAGGATGTCCTCGTCGACGCCGTTGCCCAGGATTGTCTCGCCTTTGAAATCTGGATCGAGTCGCTGAAAGGCCTCGCTGCTGTAATCAATCACCGAGACCCGGTGCCCCGCGCGATCCATCATGTTAGCGAGCGTTGAGCCAACGCGACCGCAACCAAGGATCACTATTTTCACCCATTGCCTCCTGATGATGAAGAGAGGTACCAGCCTCTCTAAAGAGTGATGAGAAAGCTCTTTTGCCCGGCTTTTCCAGGGGGTCCAGAGGGACTGGAACCCATCAGACGATATTATATCATTGCCGTGCCAGGGCGCACTGTCTTGCCGGTGGTTCTGATGCTCGCGGCGCGTGGTCCTGCTCAGAGAACCAGAGAGGCCAGATCTCTCCACAATCGGTGCGCGGCATGATACAATGCTGCGTGCAATGCAACGCTATGCTCTCAAACCCATCAGTGATCGTCGGACCTGGGATGCCTTCGTTGAGTTGCAGGCCCGCGCGGTCGGTGGCTACCTGCTGCAGAGCTGGGGCTGGGGTGAGTTGAAAGCGGAGGCGGGCTGGCGGCCGCTGCGCCTTGCGCTCTGGGATGAGCGTGAGCAGTGTATGGTCGCCGCTGCGCAGGTGCTCTGTCGCGGGGCGCCGCATCTGCCGCTGCAGGCTGGCCATCTGGCCTACATCCCGCGCGGACCGCTGCTCGACTGGTCTCGGAAGGAAATCAGGGCCGCCCTCTTCGGGGCGCTACGGCGCTTCCTGGGTCGCCGCGGTGCTCTGGCCCTGCGTGTCGAGCCTCCGCTGCAGAGTGAGACGCCGCTCGGCTCTGAGGTGACTCGTGAGTTGCTGGCGGCGGGCTTTCAGCCGGTGCGGAGTGTACAGCCGCGGCGCACGATCGTTCTCGATCTGCAGCCACCGGAGGAAGTTCTGCTGGCGCGCATGAAGGAGAAGTGGCGCTACAATCTGCGGCTGGCGGCGCGGCGTGGTGTGGTGGTGCGCGAAGCAGAGACGATCGAGGATCTCTGTGGCTGGTATGAGCTGCTGCAGGTGACAGCCGCGCGCGACGGCTTTGGGATTCATACCTTTGAGTACTACCTGCATGCCTGGCTGATCCTGGCGCCACGCAATCAGCTTGATCTGCTGCTGGCCGAGCACGAGGGTCGTCTGCTGGCGGGCATCTTTGTGGGGCGCATGGGGTCTGAGGCGCTCTATCTCTATGGTGCCTCTGGCAACGAGCTGCGCCAGTTGATGCCTAACTACCTGCTGCAGTGGGAGGCCATGCGCCGTGCGCGCGCGAGTGGGGCGCTCTACTATGACCTCTGGGGCGTCCCGGAGACTGAGCAGGAGGACGAGGCCCTGGCGGGGGTCTACCGTTTTAAGCGCGGCTGGGGCGGCGAGCTGGTCCACTTTGCTGGCTGCTACGAGTACGTCTATCGTCCCCTGCGCATGCGCCTGGCGCGTCGGCTGCTGCCTGCTCTCTGAGATGGGAGCGCGCCCGCAATGATTGGCCATCCGCCTGTCAACGAAGGGCGGCCCTGATTCGTGTCTCTGCTCTCTGCAGAGAACCGGCGCTGGTTCGCCAGATGTGATACTGGCGCTCCGCGCCGCTTTTAGATAGGCGAATCAAGGAGTGCCTTGGAATGGGCCATAGACATCCACCGGGCCATTATTCTCGCCCGTTGCTATACCAGATAGCCGCTGCGCTTTTCCGCCTGCCGATTGTGAAGAATCATGCGTTTCGATATAATGATAAGGAGGGCTGTTTCTCGCTCGCATTATCTTACAAGAGAAGCGAGCGGGCATCGAATATAGGAGGGATGAAACGATGGGACCGGAGCGGTTAGCTGCAGAGCAACGGCGGGTACAGGTCAGGCTGTTTGGAGCCTTCCAGGTCTGGAAACGCGAAGGGGATATTTGGCGAGAGGTGGGCCGCAAGGAATGGCACTACGACCGAACTGCGCGGAGGGCTTTCAAGCGGCTGCTGGTGGCGAGAGGGCGGCGGTTAACGCGCAGCATGCTGGAGGATGATCTCTGGGGAGAAAGCTGTAGTGAGCGCATCTATACTGCGATGAACCGGCTCCGCAGTGTCATCGGGAAAGACATGCTCAAATCTGTGGACGGCGGCTACGCCCTGGCAGGACAGGAGCGGATTTGGACCGACCTGGATGCTGTGCGGGATATCATGCGGCGGGTGGAGGGCGGTGGCCTGATCGTGGCGGAGGCGGTACCGCTGCTTGAGGAAGCACAGGACATCCTGGGAAGAGGCGAGCTGCTGGAGGAGGAGGATGGCACATGGGTGTATGCGCTTCGCGCAGAGACGGAGAACATGCAACGGCAAAGTGGGCGCTGGCTCGCACAGGCTTACAGGCAGCAAGGGAAGTGGTGGCAGGCTGGGGAACAGTACCGGATGCTGGTGGAGGAGGACCCTGGGGATGAAGACAGTCTGCGGGAGTGGCTCAGCCTGATGATGGAGGAGGGCGGCGAGCGGGCAGCGAGGAAGTGTTATCAGGAGATAGCGCGGAGAGCGGAGGAAGAAGGGATCAAGATGGTCCCTTGGGAACAGCTCGGGCTGGTGGAACGGCCTGACCATATGCTACGATGTCACCAGGAGTTGTACACACCTGCCGTGCTGATTGCACCAAGCCAGACAACGGTGAGAGTGGTCGAGCGCCCCACCGTTGGGAGCTGCACCTGCCTGGCGTTGGTCGTGCAGGGAGCGTCGGACGGCAGGGGAGGCCTGACCGACTTACGCCGGCTGCTGCAGGAGGAATTAGTGATGTCCCACTCTGAACAAGATCAAGGCTACGCCCTGTCACGGAGGCAGGCACTGGCTGCGATCGCTGCCTTTCCCCTGGCGGCGCTGACCAGCCGCGTGCTCCCACCGGCGGAGGAATTCCTGCCATTGTGCGTGGCTGCTAATGTAGCCTGCAACCACCTGATGAATAGCGATGGTCTGGACAAAGCTCATGCGGCCCTCTCTTGCTACCTGCCAGTGCTGGAGCAACTGGCATATACGGGCAGTTCTTCATATCGGCCAGCCGCTGCCCGCCTTGCTGCTGAGGGGAAGCGCATGGCAGGTTGCATAGAAACCCACCGGGGCAATCCACAGGCCAAGCGCCGCTTGAGCCTGGAGGCCGTGCGATTGGCCGCTCTCAGCGGTGACCCTGGCGTGCAGGTCATGGCGTTGCGCGATCTGGCCCTGGCCTATTACTATAGCGGCCAGATTGAGCAGATGCGGGTTCACCTGCAACCCGCGCTGGCGCTTCTCGATCAGTGCCCGCCACTGCTGCAAAGTGGCACACTTTTTCTCCAGGCAGCACTGGAGGCCCGCCTCGGCCAGCCACAAACAGCCCTGCGACTGGTCGGGCAGGCGCAGGATCTCTTCTCCAGAAGGGCAGATGGCGAGCGCTTGCCGGACTTCCGCTTTGAGGAGGACAATGTGATCATGTGGACGGGGCGCGTTCACCTTCATCTTGCTGAGCGGGGTCGTCCCCATACCTCCCAGGCCCGGAAAGCCTTCGAGCAATCATCCCGCGTGAAAGCCGCCACTCCGCCTCGCCTGCTGGCTGAGATTGAGCTGGATATGGCCAGAACAGCCCTCATACAGCAGGATCTGGATGTTTTCAGAGCATCTCTGGGGGAGAGTATACACCTCGCCAACCGCCTGGGGAGCATCAGCCTGCGCAGGGAGGCCAGAGCGATCTACCAGCAGGTGCGAACCGGACATCCCTGGTCTGCCGAGCGACCGATCAAGGAGATGGAGGACCTCTTTACAGCCAGGACCGTCTGAGGAAGCGCAAGGCGCGGCATGGCTAGGCACGTGCACTCAAGTCAGACCCGTAGCAAGGGCAGCGCGACATGAGTGATATGCTGTGTCATGCCGCGCCCCCCGTTGTAGACCACAAGAGCCGGCCCTCTGCCTGCTCTGGCCTACGCTGAACAATTTCTCACCAGCACACTCAATCAGCCTCTGCATACTTCTCCTCACTGCCACAGGGCGCTGTTACCTGGAGCGCGTACCGCCGCTTCATCATATAGGCGCAGGAGACCCCCGCCTTCAGGCGTGGGGAGGAATGCGCCCCCTCCTTTCTGTGCTTGACCATCGCCTGACATATATGATATGCTATGTGCATGGATAGGACGATCGTCGTACAACTCAACCCGA
>JBHOQN010000015.1:0-7406 GCA_042408965.1 Ktedonobacteraceae bacterium | reverse complement strand
CTCGAAGTACGCACATATCAAGCGGATACTGTCAATGCGGAGCGGCTTGCCCTGCTCCGCCGCCCACACGGTGCGCTCGCATATACCGATGCGGTCAGCCAGCTCCTTCATGCTCAGTCCACGCGCCCGGCGCGCTTCGCGGAAGGGATGCATCATCCACTCCTTTCCACGCAGGGATCTTGCTCAGAGGCCGGGGAGTCAGCAATCTCCCTTTCAGGGAAAAGTATAGCCCTTCAGCTACACCGATGCAAGCGGTCACGTGATGGCTGGAAATGATTTGCAGATTGGATGCGGATTTTTCTCTTTACTCTCTACATCAAACAGGTTACATTTGCAGTAGATATTGTTTGGACCTGGAAGGCCTGTGGAACCTGACTGATACCGTGAACGTAGGGAAACATCCGGAGAAGAACGTGACGCCGTCACTGACAAGTGGCAGTCCTGTCTTACTGACATCTTGATATCGACATATACCTACGCCTTACAAGGCTGAACCTGTATCGAACCGAAGCGCACCGACAGGAGTGAAATGTATGATGACCATCAGCATCATACCGCGGCCCGCCAGCCCGCGCGGGTCGTCCCCGTCGTTCCCATCGCTACAGCAGCAGGAGGCGCAGCCACGATCCTGACCCAGAGGCTGGTCTGCAGAGTGAGGCCAACGCTGGCAGGCCCGCAGCCGCTCCGACGAGCCGATCGCTGTCCATGCGCACGCTCATCCCCACGATGAGCCACACGACGAATCAGGAGGACGCACATGGCTCTCGTCCGCATGCTGTTGAGACGTCGCCGCGGCGGCGCCCGATCGGCTCCCCCCGTGACGACGCTGGCGGCTCCAGGGGGACCCGGTCCCACGTCCAGCGCCACTACCTGGATGACGTCCCGTATTTATTGCCCAAAGATTCACTGGAAGACCAGCGCCTCAATTACCAGCATCATGCGCTCTATCGCACCCTGAGCAACCACTCCCTGGCGCCCCTGAGCTCGGAGCGCGTGCGCACCATCCTGGACGTGGGCACCGGCATCTGGTCCTTCGAGCTGCGCGCCCTGTTCCCCCACGCCCTCGTGGTGGGCGTCGACGTCTCGCTCGTTCGTCCGGGTGCGATGGATAGCGTTCCCCATCGGCGGCGGCGGGCGCGATGAATCGCGCCCCTACGGGTGCCCTCGACGGCCGGCCTCGCCCAATTCGTGCGGGTGCGATGAATCGCGTGTTCCATCGAGCTCCGGCTCATCCGCGGCGGCGGGCGCGATGAATCGCGCCCCTACGGGTGCCCTCGACGGCCGGCCTCTCCCAATCCGTGCGGGCGCGATGGATTGCGTTTCCCATCGGGTTCCGGCTCATCGGCGGTGGCGGGCGCGATGTATCGCGCCCCCCTTCTCCGCCCTGCGTCGCCTCCTGGGCGGTCACGTCCTCGCCCCTGTCGCCCAGCCCCACCAGCTCCTCGACGTGGGCACCGGCATCTGGGCCTTCGAAATGCGCGCCCTGTTCCCCCAGGCCCTCATCGTCGGCGTCGACGTCTCGCTGCAGTCCTTGCCCCAGCCGGTCCCGCCTACCTGTGTGTTTGTCCGGGCCAACGTCCTGGAGGGGCTCCCCTTCCCGGACGGCCAGTTCACCTACACCCATCAGCGCCTGCTCGTCGCTGCCATCCCGGCCCGCTCCTGGGGCCCGCCGTGGTGCAGGAACTCGTCCGCGTGACCCAGCCAGGCGGCTGGATCGAATTGTTGGAACTCAGTGATGTGATCCAGCCCGCCGGGCCGGCCACCCGCCGCCTGTTCGACTGGTTGACGGCCATCAGCCGCTCCCTCGGCTTCGAGATGGAGGTCGTGCGCCGGCTGGGCGAGCTGCTCCAGCAGGCCGCGCGCCAGCGCCTTGCAGATAACCCGCCCCTGACACTGCACTAGACGAGCGGTCCTGGCCAGCTCTGCCCCACCAGCTGCGCCTCCACTCACCTGCTCGGGCGGCGCGGTGGTGCTGCCTGTCCGAGCTTCCTTTCCTTCTCCGCCCAGGAGGCGGCCCGGGCGATCAGCCAGCCTCCTGCGGTCTCCGCCCACAGACGCTGCCCCCGCTCATCTGCCTCCAGCCGATACTGCTCCAGCCCTGGCTGCCACCGTCGCCACAGCTCCCAGGCTTCCTGCAGCTGCTGCCAGGTCGCCGCGGCGTCCTCCGGCACCCCTCGCAACTCGATCTCGACCGTCGCCTCCTGATCGCTGCCAGCCCGGCTCCAGCAAACCAGCCCCCGCGGCTGCTCCGCCTGCCACCAGACCAGCCAGCGCCTGCCCGCTCGCTCCTCCTGCCAGCACCGCACGCCCGGCTGCCGCGCATACAGCCAGAACAGTCGCCACGGGTCCTGTTGCAGCTCCTGGGGCGTGACCGGCCACGCTGGCTCCCCACGAAACTGCGCCCACCGTGGCCAGGCGCCTCCAGCCGGGCGGGCGCGCCCCCCTGCGTAGCCTGGCTCCCCACGCAGGGGCATGAAGGTCGCGGGAAAACGCAGCCTCCCCTGCAGCCGGCGGCCGCCCTGCTCCCGCTCGGCCACCAGCACGCCCCCCAGCGGCGCCTGCCCCGGCTGCATCACGGCCACCAGCCTTCCCCTCGGGGCCAGCTGCTCCAGCCAGGCCCGACACACGCCCTCCCTGCTGGCGGTCCCGATGATGCGGTCATAGGGGGCAGGCGCTGGACAGCCGGCCCGTCCATCGGCCTGCCGCAGGTGCGGCTCCAGCCCGAGCGCCTGCAGCGCCGCGGCCGTCTGCCGCAGGGTCTCTGGCTCGATCTCCAGGCTGGTCACCAGGTGGGCCGCTCCTGTCAGCCGGCACAGCAGGGCCGTTTGATAGCCCGAACCCGTCCCAATCTCCAGCACGCGCTGGCCTGGCTCCACCGCCAGCTCCGTCAGCATGCGTGCCACCAGCGAGGGTTGCGAGCTGGACGAGAGCGTCCGCCCCTGGGCGTCGACGCGCGTCACCAGCGGTCGATCTTGATAGACCCGTTCATACCAGGCGATCTCATCTCCCTCCGCTGGCCAGACGGGCTGCCAGATCCGGCTGCCCGCCTCATGGTCCCAGAGCAGGGGCACCAGCCGATGTCGGGGAACCAGCCTCAGCGCTTCCAGCACCGCTGGGGCCACTGGGAAGGGCTGCGCCTGGACCGCTGCTGCCAGCCGCTCAGCCCAATGGCGCCAGCCAGCGGCTCCGGTCGCTTCGGTCATCGGAGTTCCTCCTAATCCTGAGCCGGCGCTGGCGGCGGCACTGGCAGGGGCGGCTGGCCTGGCCAGGGGCATCGCTCGGCCTGGCCTGCCAGCAAGGCGGCCAGTGAGGCCGCCAGGGGCAGGCCCGTGGCGTCTTCCAGCCAGCCCCACTGGCCATTGGGATTCAGCTCCAGGAACACATCCTCACCCTCGGGGGTCAGCACCAGATCGATGGCGGCACACTGGAGCCGGAGCGCCCCAACAAGGGCCAGACAGGTCGCTTCTTGCGCAGCAGGCAGCTGATGGACTTCATACCGCAAGGCTCCAGAGTCGAGACGGAAATCGAGCCGGGCTGGGGAATCCTCGGGAGCAGTCATGGCCACGGCAAACACGCGGGCGCCGATGACGGTCACGCGCACATCCGCACGCTGGGAAAGCACTGCCTGGAAGCAGTTGAGCTGAGCGCCACTGGCAGACCGAACCGAACCGGACCGGACCGGACCACCCTGTTCCCCGCTCCAGGCGGCTGCAGCACACACTGCAGCTGGATGCCCCGTTATCCGCTTCCTTCCCCTGATCGGGGCTCGCTTTCCAGCAGCAAGGGGCCGTCGAGCACCGGGCAGGCCAGACACCGGCTCGCCTTCGCTTGAGGCACCGACAGCCACCCCTGCCACCCCTGCCCCTCCTGCTCGTTCAGCTCCACTTCGTAGGCTTCCTGGTCCGGTCGGCCTGCCTGCTCCCAGGCCCCATACGCCTCCTGCAGCTCCCGCCAGAGGGGTCGAGGCCCATACACCTGCAGTCGCCAGTTCCCCTCGGTCTGCTGCTCAAACAGCGCCAGGGTAGCACTCGCTCGCTCCACCAGACACACCGCCGGCTGGCCCGAGCCGGGCAGCCGATGGACGCGCAGAAAGGCTGTGGGCAGCCACCATTGCAGCCAGAATCGGAAGGAAGGTTCCTGCAGCACCTGGGGAAAGGGATCTTCCTGGACCACCGCCGTCTCCCGCAGGGGCTGCTGCCGGAGGAGCAGATAGCGGCGTGTCAGCGGAGACCCCTGCGGCGTCGGCTGCAACGGCATGAAGTGCAGCGGCGGCGGCAGAAATCGCCCGCGCGCCCCCGAGCCGTGCTGCGCTCGTTCTAGCACGAGTAAGCCCCCAGCCAGCTCTCCACGAACCTCGGCCACCAGTCGGCCTGCTGGGGTCAGTTGCTCTACCCACCGACGCGGCACCCCGGGCACGCTTGCAGTCGCAATGAGGCGCTCATACGGAGCGGCTGGCGCATAGCCCTGCCAGCCATCGGCGGCCACGACCTGCACGCGCTCGCCATAGCCCGCCGCCTGGAGGCGGACCCGGGCCTGGCAGGCCAGTTCCTCCTCCAGCTCGACCGTCCAGACCTGCCCGGTTGGTCCCACCAGTTCCGCCAGCAGCGCGGCATTGTAGCCAGTGCCTGTCCCGATCTCCAGCACCCGCTGCCCCGGCTGCACGCTCAGCGCCTCCAGCATGCGTGCCATTGCGGTGGGTGCACTGGAGGAACTGACTGGCAAGTCCCCTTGCAGCCTGGTCACCAGAGGCACATCGTGATAGAGCGCCTCAACCCACGCTACCCACTGTTCCTGCAGCTGCTGGTCAGCTTTCCGGCGCTGCCAGCACATTGGGCGGCCAGAGGAGGGAACCGGTTCATAATAGGCACTGATCCAGGCTTCGCGCGGCACCCTCAGGAAGGCCTCACGCAGGGCCGGCGTGTGCAGGCTCCCCTGGGCCACTAAGGTGGCCACCAATCGTTCTCGCCACGGACGCGAACGGGACGCCAGGCCCTGGCTCGGATCAGGAACCGCAGGAAGCGAAGAATCGAGCGTCATAACGCTACCTCCTCGGGATGGGCAAGCAGCCTGGCCATCGCTTCCGCCAGCGGGAGTCGGGCCCCCAGGCGCTCTTCCAGCCAGTACCATTGACCATTGGGATTCTGCTCCAGGTAGACATATTCGCCCTCGGGAGTTAGCAGCAAATCCAGCGAAGAAAACTGTAATCCCAGCGACTGTGTCAGCGTCAAGAGCTGCGTCTCCACGTGCCTGGGCAGGGAATGCAGCTCATAGTGGAGCTGGGAGTAGGCCCGCCTCCAATCGAGCATCCCTGGTTCCGTTGCAGGCGGGTGGATTTCGACCGCAAAGAGCTGCTGGCCGATCACCACCACCCGCAGCGCACAAGCGGCTGGCAAGCGTTCCTGCAGCAGGTGAGGCATGGCCTGGACTCCCTCCAGTGCCGCCAGATCGGTGACCTGGACCGCACTGGTATACAGATACGCCGCTGAGCCATCAGGCCATTCCACCACCCCACGGGCCAGTGCCTTGCAGACCACCTGCCCTGCACACGCCTCGAAGAACATCCGCACGGCGACAGGATCAGTCGTCAGCAGCGTCCGGGGGACCCGCAGGCCAACTGCCTGGGCTGCGGCCAGTTGCAGGGGCTTATACTCGGCTCGCTCAATGGCTTCTGGAGCACTCACCCACAGCGCCGGAGTGGAGGCACCCGGGCCTGTCTGGCTATACAGCAGGCCGAGTAGGCCCCGTCTCGTCTCACGCTCAATCACGTGAGTGATCGGCGCAGGATAGGCCACCGGAGCCTGGATCCGACCAGGCCGCCGCCACCACAGGCTTCGCAGCTCGGCCAGGACCAGCGGCTCCCCTTCCAGCCAGAGGGTCCCCTCCCAACACAGAGGTGGAGCAGCGGAAACCGGTTCGAGCGGCTTCCCCAGCCAGGCCGTGAGCGCCAGCTGGCCAGGCAGCGAGGAAAGGGCGGCCCGCACCACATGCACCCCATGTCGGCGAAGGGATGCCTGAACCGGCTGCGCGTGTGCGTCAGCCGCTTCGGTTAAGATCAGGACCGTCGCCGTGCTCACTGATCCTCCCCTGGGTCAGAATCGGTTAACAGGCCAGTCTGCGGGGGAATCTCGGCATCCTCATCTTCGTCATCAGCATAATCCTCCACGACCTGGTTATCGTGCCCCGTTTCATATGGACTCTCGAAAATGGTCCCTCCGCCTGGAGCATCCGCTCGACAGGGAGGCTGCACGAGAAAGCGCAAGAGAAACGGCATCGGCAGCTCAGCGAGCCCGTCCTGGAAAGCAGGACCTTCAGCAACCATGCTTTGCCTCCTCTGGTTCGGCACGGGTCAGGAAACCACGTGCTCGTTTGCAGGAGCAGCGCTCCCGAAGAAGCCTCGCTTCTTCACGAGACGAGCACAGGGTTCCGAAAGTGACTGCACCTGACGAGAGATCATGGGAAAGGATGAGCACCTTCTGTGGCATCAGTCGTTATCTCACTTCATATCGCTCTGGCAGCGCTTCATCCTCATCTTCATCCTCATCGTAGAGCGGGTCGAGCCTGGAGGGACCATCGTTACTGGCCTCTTCGTTGGTCTGCGTGGTCAGCGCTTTATCGAGCGGGGGAACTCCGGCCACCATCACCTCAAGAAACAGCAAGCCAAAGGGAGCCTCTGCTCGTCGCTGCAGGGCTGCAAGCAGCGGTGAACGGACCAGGGTATCCTGGGGCATCCGGCGTCCTCCTTTCAAGAGTCAATGGCTTTGAAGAATCAGACAAGCAGCAAGCACTGTCTGCAAGAAGATCCTTCTTGATAAGAGAAGTCTAACATAAGGAAGAGGAGACTGCAAGAGCACAAATGGCAAGGGAGGCTTCAAGCGACCTGTCTGCTGCCGGGCATGGTACGGTGGTGTGGTCTCGCTTCAGGCCCGCGGGCCGTCACGGCCTTCTCCTGATCTCACACCACAGACCACAGCCAGGCGGGGTCCTGGGGCATCAGAGATGGGTTGCTTTCCTTGCCTGAACCGCTCTCCTGGCTACCGGCACATATGGCATCCACGGCTCTCCTTCATCAGGCAAAGGCACCCGGAAGCCTCTTGAGGTATCAGAGCAGGAGAGAAGAACGGAAAGGAGGAATCCCATGACCATCGGCATCATATCGCGGCCCGCCGATCCCTCTGTCCTGCCTTGCTCGCAGGAGGAGCAGGACCGTCTGAAGCTGCCGTTCGTACGGGCGCGATTCATCGCACCCCCCATCGCGCCCCTGCCCGGAGGCGCCCCGATGCCAGCATCCCACCGCGGCCGGCCGGCCCACGCGGATCGTCCCCGGCGTTCCCATCACGACAGCAGGAGGAGACGCAGCCGCCCCGACGAGCCGATCGCTGTCCATGCGCACGCTCATCCCCACGATG
>JBHOQN010000014.1:0-3325 GCA_042408965.1 Ktedonobacteraceae bacterium | reverse complement strand
GGTCCCGCCTACCTGTGTGTTTGTCCGGGCCAACGTCCTGGAGGGGCTCCCCTTCCCGGACGGCCAGTTCACCTACACCCATCAGCGCCTGCTCGTCGCTGCCATCCCGGCCCGCTCCTGGGGCCCGCCGTCATGGCGACGGTGGGATGGAGTAGAGAGCGCTGGCTTCAGATGAACAAGCAGGAAGACGACAGCAATGAGACAGCCGAGGTGATGTGACACATACAAAAGTGGCCTGGGATCTATCACCGTCCCGGGCCGCTTTTGACGTTAGTCAGTCACTGGCTCAACCTCAAAGACATACACACCCAGGGCTTCTTTCTCTGGCGGGTAGATCTCTCGAATCAGGCGTAACGCCGTGCTCGCATCACCAGCATCTGGTGCAATCTTCTGCCATCCCTCAACAGCCAGCATAGCTTCAAAGCTCGCGTACGTCCGTATCGCCTTGATCCGTATGGTCGCCGAAGCTCCTGATGTCTCAAGTCGGATGACCTCCCCTGCCTGGTAACGCTTGATGTTGTCATACCCGACACGAACCTCAAGTGTTTTCTGACCAGCCATGATAGCGTCATAGTAGGGACGCTTGATGCGCATAACATGCATAGCGATTCTTCCTTTCTTGGCTCTCCACTTCTCCTGGCCTCTGTCACAAAGACGAATTGCCAGGTCGCAGGTATACAACGGACGCCTTCTCCAGATTGCCGCAGGTCGAATCCTTGTACATTCGACAAAGCCGCCCTATCATGATATGATGTGCGAAAATAACGGAGGCAGCCCATAGAAGTTACGTTGTAGAGCTAGGAGATCAGATCTCATGGGACAGTCACAGCTATCTACGGTGTCAGGTAAAGAACGAACGCAGCTCATTGCCGCCCGGCATGCATGTCATCTTTCTCAGGACGAAGTGGCAGCACGGCTGGGAGTGAGCAAAACGACAGTGCATAGGTGGGAGAGAGCAGGCAATATTCCGCAGCCGTTACACCTTCGGAACCTCTGTGATCTCTTCGGCAAGTCGGCGGCAGACCTTGGCTTCCCAGAGCCGCCTCCTGACCTGACAGAAAGCGCCAGTGTGGCACCGACCAGCACTGACTTTGATCAAGAGGCGACAGAAGAGGAGGGGGTGCTGGCCGCTTTTCGGCAACATCACCTCATCTCGCGTCTTCTGATCCATGTCTGGAACTGGCCAGCAGGTAACACCGGTTATCAGAGGCTCCAGCAGTTCATCACAGCGGAGCTAGAGGATAACGCTATGAGTACTGAACTCAGTCGCCGCGACGCCCTGCGCTTCCTGGCACTGATCCCTCTGGACATGCTTGGCCTTTCCCGGTCGAGAGCAGTCTTCAAGCGGCCTTTCTCATACGAGGATATTTTAAAGCACTGTGCGGCTGGCATGATTGCCTGCTGGAAGCTCCGCAAGGAGCATGAGCTAGCCTTTGCTGACCTGACCGTCTCCGCATACGTCCCCACGCTCCAGGCGATCCTGAAGACAGCTCCCCCACCACAACGCAAAGCTGCCTCCGAGTTGCTCGCGCAGTGCTTTTTACTGAGAGCGCCGCTCGCCTGGCACCTCTCCACGGCCAGCAGTGCAGTGGGCTATGCGCAACAGGCCGAGCACTACAGCATTCTTGCCGACACCCTTCTCCTCCAGATTGTGGCGCTCAAGATGCAAGCCGCTGCGCACTATTATGCCAACCGGTGGGATGAAGCCTTGCGGGCGACTGAGAAGGCGAAGCACCTGTTGGAGGAACAAGCCAGGCGAGATAAGCAGAAACATGCCTCAGTCGCGCAGGCTGCCACGGAGCCGATTCCCCCGCTCGCGCAAAGCTATCTCTACGCTGGACTGGCGCTCTACCAGGCTTCCAGTGGGTGCAAGGAAGAAGCGCTCTCGTCACTCCAGAAGGCACATGACTCCTTCTTCGCCCAAACTGGAACACCACCGATCTGGATTGAACACAGTCTTGGGAACCTCCTGCTTCACGATGGGGGCACACACTTGCAGCTCGGATTATATAAAGAAGCGCTTGACTCTTTCGAGCAGATCGAGACACAGTATGCTAAAAACGGCCAACATCGGTCATGCCTGATCGAAGCCACGTTTGAGCAAGTGATGGTCGAGACAAGCCGAGACGACCAACCCCGGAATATGGATCGATGCATTGACCTGTGGCAGAAGGGGGTAAACGGCGCAAGAGAACTGCAAAGCCAGCAGCGCTTTGCCGAAGCGATTCAAACCTATACCGCTATGCGTGCGGCGTGGCCCGGCGAGAAGCGCGTTAGGGAACTGCGTGAGCAGCTTGTCTGCTGATAGCCAACCGCACAAGAAAGTACAGCACCATTGATGAAAGAGTGGTGCTGTTTTCTTTATGTGCCGTTACCTGGCGTTACCTGGCGACGTCACAAACTGTTACGTGGGTAACGAGTCACCTGCATTCTGTAATCTCTCTGTAATCGCGCAGGCTCCTCCTTTCTCACTATACTTCTCATTGGTTCCCTGGACATGAGTTACCTGTGTTCACACCGGCTACAGGTCTGACTCATGGGGGCCGGATGGACGGATGATCTGCGGTTCTTCCAGCCTCTGCCGCTTTGAAGAACAGCCGATCAAAGAACATAGACCAGGCCACAGCAGGGATGCTCGTAGACAGACAATAGAGAGGAACAGTACCTGATGGCGACGGCTGTGCAACCGCTGATGACTTCTCTCGCGCCGCAGCCGCCCTGCCCGGGCAGCCTCCAGCAATCAGACGTGGGTGACCGACGGAGCGACTGCCCAACATCCATAGGTTCAGCTGTCCTCTCATTCGATCGTTATGTGCACGCATGATAGCGCTGTGGCTCGCTCTGAGCCGTCGCTTGAAAGAGGAGTACTGAGATGACCTTTTTTGGCCGTTGGCCGCCCGTTCACACGCCGCCGCGTCCGCGTCCGATCGGCTCCCCCGTGACGACGCGGCTCATAGCTCCAGGATATCCTGATGATCCAACAAGCGGACGACGATACCTACCATCTTGATGGACGTATGCAGAGCAGGGATGCGTCTGGAAAGGAGGAATCCCATGACCATCGGCATCATATCGCGGCCCGCCGGTCCCTCTGTCCTGCCTTGCTCGCAGGAGGAGCAGGACCGTCTGAAGCTGCCGTTCGTACGGGCGCGATCCATCGCGCCCCCCATCGCGCCCCTGCCCAGAGGCGCCCCGATGCCAGCATCCCACCGCGGCCGGCCGGCCCACGCGGATCGTCCCCGGCGTTCCCATCACGACAGCAGGAGGAGACGCAGCCGCCCCGACGAGCCGATCGCTGTCCATGCGCACGCTCATCCCCACGATG
>JBHOQN010000013.1:0-41375 GCA_042408965.1 Ktedonobacteraceae bacterium | reverse complement strand
CAGTATGGGCAACGGGCTGCTACGGGCCGTCACCCACTACGGCATCGAGCGCAAGGACATCGAGCAGGCATTGATTGCAATCGGACGAGTCATTCATGAGATGCGCCTCTGATTGAAGAGCGCGCTGCACGATGAGAGGCTGTCCACTGTCTCCGAGCCGTTGGCCTTCGGGAGGGCGTCGACAGCCACCAGTGCGTCTTCAATCCGTCGGGAACGTTGAACGGCTATGGAGATGCTCCTCTTCCTCGAACCTGATCGCTTCACAGGAGGATTTCACTGTTTTCAAACAATATATTCAAATATACTCATTTCGAAATGATGACTCAGAATATGGTGGTATTCGAGTATAGGGGCTATTCTTGTGTCTTTTGCTACTCAAATAGCTTTTCTTATTATTAGCCCTGGATGCCCACTGCGAGTTAGAGTCCCTTTCCACAGGCTGACTAATAGGCGGGCTTCGATGTCCTCCAGCCTGGCTATTTCGTCTTTTCTATCCATGCTGCTGACTTTTACATGAGCTTGATCCATGCTCATTTTAATCCTTCAGTGATATGATATTGTATCTCTTTTATGTATTCATATACATTTAATTTCTTATATAATGAATAGACCTATTTTGACCATAATCAATTGTTCCGTCGCAATGAGTCGATCATGCAGTTCAGATAGATATTCAATGGATCTGATAGCTGTATTCCCATCGCTAGAGGAAAAGCAGTCCGCAATATCTCCTTTGTTGGCAGCGGCGACAAGTGCCATTACGATGGCGTGTGCAATGACATCACCATCACGCCATCCCGTATCTGGCCTTTTTGAGAAGCTGGCAAACGGAAGGCCTGCTAGTGTCCGTTGCCTGCCTTCTATCCATCCATGGGAATCTGATGCACAACGAGTGAACAAGCGGTGACCCTCTGTCGTGCCCTCGGCCTGGCTCCGCTGCCGGAGTGGGAAGTCGCCAGTCCTGAGCGCACTCGCAGCTTCTTCGGACTGGACTCCGAGGAGCGTTGAGAATGAGGTACCCGACCAGGTCTGCTGACCGTCCGGCAGCGCCGGTGCGCTCGTCCAGGGCAGCAGACCCACCCCTCGTACCAGCAGTCACCAGGAAAGGCAGCAGGAGCCCATGCTGATCAGCAAGAAAATCCGGCTGGAGATCAGCGCCCAGGATGCCGAACCACTCGAGTTCATGCAGGCCAGGTGCCGAGGTCTCTACAACTGGTGGGTGATGCGGCTGTGGAACGGAGAGCCGTGGCCTGGCTGGGTCAGCGTGAGGACGCTGGTCACCGGCGTCAATGCGCACGGCCGCTTCTATCACATTGGCGGGTTCAAAGGCAGCCGGTGGTATAATAAGCAGATAGACTGTCTCCGCTCCAAGCGGGACAGGTGCACGAAAGGGTCACGGCGCTTCCAGCGGTTGAGCCAGGTCCTCCGGCGCGTGTTCCGGCAGAAGCGCAACAAGCAGCAGGACTCGCTGCACCAGGCGAGTCATCTGATCGCCCACCGACTGGTTGAAAGCACCGTGGTGGTGGGGGATCTTTCTCAACGGCAGGTGGCCAGGCAAAAGCATCGAGCGTGCAACACGCACCTGAACCAGGCCATGTTCAATGACTGGGGGGATGTACACCTTTTGTGCAGATGTTACGTGACAAGTGCCAGATGTACGGAAAAGAGCTCCAGAGACTAGATGCACGCGAGACGTCGAAGATCTGCAGTCGGTGTGGACACCAGCAGGCCATGCCGCTCTGGAAACGCACCGATCGCTGCAACGCATGTGGACTCGTCAAGGATCGAGACGAAAACCGTGCCGTCAATATCCTGATGAGGTTCCTTACCCGGCCTGGGCCACACACGGGTGATCCCGTGCGGTGTGCGGACATGTTCACTGCAATCGAACGTCGGTGCGCAGCGGTTTCCAACGCCACCGACCAATGGAGTTGAATACATTCGACTCCTTTCAGAAAGGCAGGAACCATATGATGTGGGACAACCGCGAACAAGAACGCGCTTATCGACGGCAGACGCGAGCCTACCAGAGTCCTCTAGCCGGGCTGGGAGGGGGAATCTTTTTCTTAGCGCTGGCAGCAGGCCTCTACCTGTCCAGCATCCATCAGGGACAACTCTTCCTCCCACTGCTCTTCGCCGGGATGGGAGTGTGCATCCTGCTGGGCAGCCTGAGCAGCAGCCATCCGCAGGGCATCTACGGCGGCCTCCACGGCTTCACCTGGTTCATAATGCTGGCGCTCTGCTTCTTCACTGGCTCGTGGCTCTGGTTGGTGGTCTCCATGGGACTCTCGCTGATCATGGGAGCGCTCTGGCAGCCGATCATGGCTCTTCTATCTGGCAGCTTGCAGACACCTCCTCCTCTCACGACGGCCCCAGCACCGTCCAGCCAGCCACATCCAACCACGGCGCCGGCGGCCGAGGAGCCTCCCTACCAGCCATATCAGGAAGGCTATCGTGGCGAGGTCTCCAGGAGAGACGGGCAAGAACAGCCCTCTCAGAGCCACAACACCTGGTCTAGCTACGAGCAGCCACAGACCGGCTACCCAGCGGAACCGCCTCAGGAGCTGCCTCCCATGCAGCAGTGAGCCGCGAGGGCCAGCCAGCTGTGTTTGCAAACAGCAACAGAGCGCACTAGAATCGGTATAGAATGGACCGTATCGGCATCCCGTACCTGCACCACGACAGGTGCGATCATCTCCCTGAGGAGTCGTGAAGCATGGCATTGACAACTGTTTCGGGCGCGGTCGCCGTGATCACCGGCGCAGCGAGTGGCATCGGACTGGCAACGGCGCGCGCACTCTACACCCGAGGTGCGCATGTTGTGCTCGCCGACATCAACGAGGTCGGTCTGCAGGAGGCGGAGCACCAGGTGAGAGCCGCCAACGCCGAGGGCGGCCGCATTCTGCGTGTGCCAACCGACGTCACCGACGAACGACAGGTGCAGGAGCTGATGCGTCAGGCTACTGCAGATGCGCCAGGTCGCATCGACCTGGTGGTGACCAGCGCAGGCATCGGACGCGGCGGGCTGATCGACGAGTTCTCAGTGCAGGACATGCGGGCGCTGCTGCAGATCAACTTCATGGGGACCTTCCTCTGCGCGAAATCAGCCCTGCCCACCATGCGTCGCCAGGGAGGCGGCCATTTCGTCTTCCTCTCCTCAGTGGCCGGTAAATTGCCAGTGCCAGCCCTGAGTGGCTACTGCGCAAGCAAGTGGGCGGTGCGCGGCTTCGCCGCCGCTCTGCGCGCCGAACTCTATGGCAGCGGGATCGACATCACTACCGTCTATCCTTCATGGGTCGATACGCCGATGGTCCATCAGGAGGAGAACGCCCAGTTGCTCAACATTCAGGTCCTGCTCAAGCCGGAGCAGGTCGCAGAAGCGATCGTCGAGGCGGCGCTGCGTGGCCAACACGACCTGACCCTGGCCCCCGATCAGGCCACGGCCACCATTCTGGAGATCATGCAGGCCAGCCCCGACAAGGCCGAGGAAGTCATGGGGCGCGCCTTCCAGCAACGTTTGCAGGCCCTCGAGTACGAAGCCTGAGTGTGTGAAAACGTCAGTGGCAGCCTTGTGGGGCGCTCGCCGGCCCCTATCCCGCCAGAGCGTCCCTCCCGCCCGCCCGTCAGCCAGCCATCGGTGGCTTCAGCAAGGAGAGAGCGCATGGCAGAGGCACACGCATCCAGTTATTATGGCCCTGAGAGCATGACCTGGAAAATCGGCAGCGAAGTGGCTATCATGCTAGGTGGTGCACGGGCTGTGCTCATGCAGATCGCGCACCCGCTCGTTGCCGAAGGCGTCTATCGCCACAGCAGCTATCTGACAAATCCCTACGCGCGCACCGAGCATACCTTCATGCTGGGACAGATTCTCGCCTTTGGCCATACGAGAGAGGCAAACCAGGCAGCACGCACGATCAACCGCCTGCACGCGCATGTCTTCGGCCAGCTTCCGCAGGACGCCGGCCGCTATCGGCGCGGCACCGTCTATCGCGCGCGTGATCAGGAACTCCTGCTCTGGGTTCACGCCACGCTGGTGGACACCATCCTGTTGATGTACACCAGCCTGATTGGCCCGCTCACACCTGAGGAGCAAGATCGCTACTATCAGGAGTCCAGGATCGAGGCCCACCTGCTCGGTCTGCAGCCGCGCAACATGCCCGCCACAGTCGAAGACCTGAGGCGCTATGTCCAGGAAATGATCGCCAGCGACCGCCTGGCGGCTACCCCCCAGGCACGACGGCTGGCCCAGACAGTGCTCTTTCCGCCTCTGCCCGCCATTTTCCGGCCGGCACTGCATCTTCATTTTCTGCTGACCTGCGGCCTTCTCCCGCCAGCCGTGCGCGCCCTCTACGGCTTCTCCTGGGATCAACAGCATCAATACGCCTTCGAGCTGACGATGCAGGGGCTGCACAGCGTGCTGCCACACCTGCCACACCGCCTGCGCGTTCTGCCGATCACACGCCGCCTGATGCATGGGCGTATCTCAGAGGAACGCCTGGAACAGTACCTGAAGTCTATCGGAGCGTGAGTCTGAGCGGGCAGGAAGTCCAGGAACGACCAGCGGTCTGTGAGCCAGCCAGGACCAATCAAGACCAATCAGGGCCAGCCAGGCCCGCAAGAGATCCAGGTGGTCGTCAGAGTCAGCGAGTGGGTCCTGGGAAGAAGCGAGCGGCTGATCGCCAGGCGCTGGCGAAGCGCAGATCGAGGGGAACTGAGCACCAGATCACAGAAACGTGGCAAGATCTGCCGGGGAAGGAGCGACCTCCTGCCCGGCCAGATGCTGCCAGAGAAGAACCACAACCGGGCGCGTAGAACGAAGCGGGCATCAACGAAGCAGCCTCCCTCTTCCAGAGATCTGGCAAGGCATCAGTGGGAGATCGCCCCACTGACGAACAGAGCCAGGGCCAGCAGCCAGCTGATGATGAAAGCGATCAGCAGGCGAAGAGGCCAGCCCGCAATGAAGCGGCGTCGATCGGACCGCAGTCCTCCCTGCGAGAGGGATGATCGACTGTCATGCATCGCATACCTCCTTTTGCGCTATCACCGATCGTTCGTACCTGGAGACCTCCACGTCTCACACCACATTTCTCTCCCACTTCCTTGTAGGACGAGCGTCTGTGGCCATATTAACACGATCAGGACTTCCGGAGCGATTATCACCGGGCAGCGCGCGGGCGACACTGAGGACACTCACAGAGCTGACGTAACTTCTCAAAGGTAAAGATACCGGTGCGGTGACCATCTTCCCAGACGGGCGTGAGGCCATAGCGTCCGACCGGTTCAATATTGACGAGGGTGGTCTCCTCCCTGCTGAGGCTGAGACGGCCCTTGAGCAGGCCAGGCTGCCCGCCCTCGCCGGCGCACAAGGCGCAGGGACAGGCCCAGCGCAGGGCCTCCCAGGAGTGGCGACTTTCGTGGCCATCGCTCCAGCTCAGAATTAGCGCGCGGCGCTCCTCATCTAGCAGGAACGAGGTAGGAAACGCATCGTTGGTCATCATCAGAACCCCTGTGGCTTTCAGCTACTGAAGAGCAGACGGGTCTGCCATCTCTCCAGAGGAGCAGCATCTGCTCCCGCTCCATTATATCTCTTGGGCAGGTTCCGAAGGGAGGGACGAGAGCAGCCGCTGCCAGGCAGCGCCACCGGCAGCAGAGCGGCACGCCACCTCGTCCGCCTAGAGCGGACCGGGATCACCGATGAGGTGGAACGCTGCCCAGAAGTAGGGATGAGTACAGAAGGGATGCAGTGAGGCGCGTGTGCGCGCCAGAAAAGCTCGCTGGGCCCCGGCCAGGGCCGCCGCTTTGGAGCAGTCATTGAGCAAGGCCTCATAAAACATGTTCATCAGCTCAGCACTGCTGGCATCATCGACCTTCCAGAGAGTCGGCAACAGCGAGGCGGCGCCGGCATAGAGAAAGCCGCGTCCCAGTCCAATCACCTCATCAACCCCACCAACCACTGCACGGCCCGTTTCACAGGCGCTCAACGTGACCAGGGTACAGGCCGAGAGATCCAGATTAAACACCTCGATCGTACTCAACTGGCGATCGGCCAGCTTGATGAAGGAGAAGTTTGGCGCATCAAGGCGGAAGAGACCATGGGCAGCAATATGCACGATCGGGGCCTGCGCTCCCGCCTCCTGCAAGCGCGCCGCCGTTGCCTCTTGATTGAGATGGCAGGGAGCACCAAGCTGACGAGCGACCCCCTGGGCCTCCTCAACAGCCCAGGGGAGGCGGCCATTGTCCGAGAGACCCATCACCAGCGAATCGCGCAGCGGCCGAGCGCGCGTGCGGCTGCGCTGCCCACGCTGCCGACAGATCTCCAGCAGCGAGAGCGCCGGTAGATAGGAGATGTCCACACGCTCCACCAGAAACTGCACGCCGTCGAAGAGACAGTGAAACGGCAGATAGTGCAAGACCCCATAGGGCACAATGATGAGATGCTCGCATCCGTAGAGGGTCTGGGCCACAGGAGCAAGCAGAAGGTGATAGAGCTTCTGCAGCAAACCCAGACAGTTCTCCTGCAGGCCAGCAAAGCTCTGAGCTCGCTCCTGCGCACCCGCTGCCTGGGCCGCCAGATCGAGGTTGACCCGCCAGAGTGCATAGAGGCGCTCGATCTGGGGTAGCGCGTCGGGCACCACATGCCAGATCACTCGCCCCTGAGCAATCTCAAAGAGGTAGAGATCATTGCCGGCCAGGTAGTACTCGATCACAAGCGTGCGCCCATCAACCTGACCAGTCACCGCCGCGAGGATGCTGGCCGTCCAGTGCGCTGGTGCCCTGACCGTCAGGTCACCAGCGAGAGAGAGATGCACCTGTTCGAGAAGACGTTCGATCTGACGCTCGCGGCGCTGCATCTCCTGACGCGCCTGAGAGGGGTTGAGCGCGCGCAAACGCATCACAGCCGTATCACTGAGATTGGCTTCGTGCTCAGCCTCATAGACAATCGAGCTGAACCAGGCCTGCTCCTCGCGCAGACGGGCCAGCTCCTCCAGCAGCGCAGCGCCCTGCTCCCCATCTGCGCGCAGGCGAATATCAACGTTATTGCGCAGGTAATCGCCCAGCACGCGCGACTTGGACTTCTCCACATAGACCAGAGCCTGCTCAGCCTCGCCACGCCGCAGAGCCAGACGAACCGCATCCTGATAGATCCGCTGCTTGTCTTCCAGAAAGCTGGTGCGCTCATCGAGGACCAGTCGGCCCTGGATCTCCTCGATACCTTGTACCGCTTGCTCGTAATAGCGCGCCGCCTCGTCCAGGTTCGCCCGCTGCTCAGCGATCTGACCCAGCAGATAATGGCAGCGATAGGTGAGGTCCAGCAGACCCTGGCCACGAGCGATCTCCAGGGCGTGGCCGCAGAGGTACTCAGCTCCAACAGAATCGCCACGCAGGGCCGCAATGCGCGCCTGCAGCAGCGTCGCGCGGGCCAGTTGCGGCAGCGCCTCCTGGAGAGCGAAGGCATCGGCCGCCTGGCGCGACTCACGCAAACTGGCCTCCAGTTGTCCATCAGAGAAGTAGAGTTCAGCCTGCTGCAGGCGCACACTGGCCGCCAGGGCCTTAAACCCGCCAGCCTCCAGGATATCACGCGCCTCGCGCAGCATCTCTTCAGCAGCGCGGAGGTGACCTTCCAGCAGAGCAGCCTGAGCCTGCCACATCAGGGCCACCGCCAGATTATGCCGACCGCCCTGTACACTACGGAAGAAGGCCACCGCCTCGCTCGCCAGTTCGTAGGCCTCGCGGGATCGATTCAGACGAACCAGGCAATGGCAGATCTCGCAGGCCACCTCCGCGGCGGCCAGGGTCAGTTGCTGCTGCTGAAAGACCGCACGACTGCGATTAAAGAGGAGCAGGGCCTGGCTGAAGTGACCCTGGGCGGCGTAGATCTGAGCCATGTTCAGCTCCTCACGGGCTACAGCCACCTCCTGGCCGCCGTAGGCCGCAAAGGTTGCTCGCGCCTGCTCATGCAGGGCCACCGCCTCGCGGAACTTCCCCTGAGCCGCGAGCGTAATCGCCTTATTGCCGCGCGCTCGCGCGATATGAAGGTCGACTCCCTCACCCTGACGCGCGTAAGTCTCAATCGCGCGATCGAAGAGGCGCAGCGCCTGATCATAGCGGCCCAGCTCATAATTGACAATCGCAGCGTTGACATCGATCTGGCCGGCGCGCAGCAGCTTTCCATGACGCAGGAAGATTTCACGAGCCTCAGCCGTATCGCGCAGCGCCTCCTGTGGCTGGTTCAACTGCAGACAGACACTGACACGGCCGATGCGAGTGCGTGCCCAGCCCAGCTCATCACCGAGCGCTCGGAATTCTTCGCCGGCGGCGTCAAAGCAGACCAACGCCTCCTGATCACGATCGAGACGGCGTAAAGCATCGGCACGAGCCATCAGACCCAGAGCGTGATAGACCCGCTGACCGCTGATCTCACCGATCGTCAGCAGATGGCCAGCCAGCACCAGGGAGAGCTGCGGATCACTATTCCAGCGACGATCCGCCTCGCGCTTGACAAGATCAACCAGGCGAGCCAGAGCCGCGGCACTGAGTGCGGGGAGATGTTGCTGGAGAAAGCGCCGCCCCCTGGCCTCATCCTTAATCAAGAGCAGTTCAGCAGCCAGTTCCTGCGGTGTCATGCAGATCCGTCTTCATCCAACAGATATAGTGAAGCCCACAGTTGCGTGCTATCCCCGATCAGGCTTCCAGTGTTCAAACGTTTTGCAGTGCCAAAAATCACGGATCTGCCGGAGGGAAGAAGAAGCCAGGACCAGGATGAGCATCCTAATGCTGGAGCATGACCTGCAACTGCTCGATCACCACCGTACCTTCGCTGAACTGCAGTTCAAGCGTATAGGTCGCCGGCGCGAGGGAGTCGAAGAGAAAGTTGCCCAGCTCATCAATGATGCAGCTCTGCGCCATCCCCGCGGCCGAGACGAGCAGCACCGGCGTTCCCTGCAGAGCCTCCAGCGTCGTTCCCTTGCGCGTCACAAAGCCGATCAACTGCAACGCCTCACGGCGTCCTGGGCCACGCTCTACATGCAGCGAGATACTGAAATCCTCAGCGCTGTAGCGCTGCGGCCAGAGCGCCTCGGCACGCGCCAGCTCACGCTGATAGGCCAGACGTGGCTGCGGCGTCAGCAGGGTGGCGATAATGCGCCTGGCACCGGAGATCGCCCGCTCACGTAGAGCGGCCAGGCCAGGCACAGAGAGCGGCTGCGGCTGATGATGATTGCTTGCTGGCGGCTCCTGCAGAGCACTATCTGACTCATGCTCCGCAGAGAAGATCGCCAGATCAGGGTCAAACTCGGCCGGCAGGGGCGCCTCAGCCAGCACAGGATCAACGGCAAGGAATTCGGAGAGTAACGCCAGCTCGCCGGCACAGCGCATGCATGTGCCCAGGTGGAAGCGCACCGCGACCGCCATCTCATTGCTGAGCAGCCCCAGATGATACTCGCCCAGCACCTGAGCTGGCGGACAATCCCAGCGATAGAGCGAACGCATCAAGGTCAGTTCAAGGCGCCGATAAACCTCTACCTGCGCCGTACAGGCCGGGCAGCTCGCAAGGTGCTCCAGGACAGCCGGCCGCACGTCCTCGCCGGCCAGATAGGCGAGCAACTCTTCTTCGCTGATAGCACCCCGTTGACTACACTCCATGAGCTTTTCCTCTGCATAAACCTAGAATTCTGGGCCGGTCATCTCAGGAACCGATTGGTGTCACACCGCTCCCCAGGGCGCCACAGGCCTGCCTGCAAGCTTCCCTGTCTCTTTATCTCAATAAACGACTGCTACTAGCATTTTAACGCGCACGCGCCAGCCGGCACACCAGCGACACCCTCCTCCTGCACCCTCACCCCAGAAACGGCCGCCGACCCGGCCCGCGGTCAGACGGCGCCGCAGCAGGGCAGAGAGGCAAGCAGCAGGCGGCTTGACTACGACCCCTTGAAGAGCGCCTGCAGCCGGCGATTGCGCCGTAGACGTTCGAGCACATTGCGCTTGATGCGATAGACGTCTTCGACCGCCGGAAAGAGATGGCGATAACGCAGGGAGATCTCGCCAGGCTTGAGGCCCTGAATATAGGCCAGATAGATCAGGATACGCTCCTCCTCACCGTTCAACTCCTCCTGAATAACCTGCCAGAGGGCCTGGGCCGAAATATGTGCCACCACTGCCTCGGCAGGATCAGCGGCCGCTGGCTCATGCTCGATGTCCTCTAGCGCCTCCTCCAATTGCTGCATCTGCCTGGCCCGCACTTCGTCAGCGACCACACTGTGCACACACATTTTTAAATACTTCAATACAGCGGCCAGCGAGTCGAAGTTGCTGATTTTGGCAGGTGTCAGCGCCTGGGCAAACTTGGCAAACACCATATTGACCAGCGGCCGACTACCGTCCTGCGCCAGCAGCGGGGAGGCGCTCTGATGCTGGTTGATCCACGTCAGCACCAGGGGAGCATACTGCTGATAGAGGCAGGACCAGGCGTCGTCGTCGCGCTGGATAATCGCCCGGCGGAACAACTCCATACAATAGCGATCGTTGGATGTATTCTGCTTGAGAAACCTGGCAGTCTCCTCGGAGCAACAACGTGCCAGTTCGGATACTGTCCATTGCTCAAGTGAGGGCGCACTGTCGCCCGGCGCACTCAGCCCCTGCTCGGCCCCACCGCGCTGCGAATAGCTGCGAGACTCCATGAGCAAACTCCCCTCCCTGCATTCATGCCAGAACGGCTGGTAGTAGACGCTCTTGCAGTATAGCATTAGAAAGAGCGATCGACAAGCCTGTTCAGGAGTGTGGAGCCACCACATCTCTCGCCTCTATTGATGAGCATGCAGATTTTATTACAGCAGGCACCTGAGACAGAAACGGCCTCCGGGATGATAAGACAGATATCCTAGAAGTTTAGCAGAGGTATGGTACTTTTCTCTGGCATATGCTATGATAGACTATCGGTTGACTGCCGGAGTTCTTCTCAATGGGGAGCGGAGCGCGGATATCATCGGGCAGAGCGAGGCACCCATGCCACAGCAGCTACAGACAGTCACCAACCGGCTCGCCGACGTGATCGAGGTGGTTCAGCTAGGACGTAAGACCGGCCTGCTGACGGTTGAGCGCGGAGAGGGTGCATCCCTGGAAGAAGGGGCCATCACATTTGTCAATGGGCAGCCAGTACAGGCACGGGTGGGCAAACAGAGCGGCCAGGAGGCGCTGAAAGTGCTGCGCTCCTGGGGGCCCTGCCGTTTCGCTTTTGTGCCGTTCGCTCCACCTACGATCAACGGCCACGCGACGCCTGGTTCCCTGCCCGCGCTTCGTCGCCCGCAGGAAACGGACCCGGCCCTGCGACGCCTGCAGGCAGGCAGTCGCGCAACGCTGCCTTTGCAGCCTCACTCTCAACTTGGTCCCGTGTGGATGGGATCCCCGGCGGGGGGTGCCAGCCCATCGCGTGCTCCCGTCCGTGTCCAACCTTACGAGGAAGCTCTGCGTCTCCTTGAACAGCGGGGATTCTCACGCACCCATCGACGCCTCTTTCTGCTCATCGATGGGATGCGCTCGCCAGCAGAGCTGGCACGCCTCATGGGACGCGCAGAGGATGAGGTCTGGTCTCTCCTCTCCGATCTGGAGCGCGCCGGCTTCATCGTCTCACCGTAGAGAGGTTCAGCAGGGCCCAGGCCAGCGGTGCTCTGCAGTCAACACGCATTATCTGAACGAAAGTCAAGGAGATTATGCCAGGGGGATGGCTGGCCTCTCCTGGATACCAAAGGATGGGACTTTCCCATGCGTAACCAAGGACCGTATCGCCGGCGGGGACTTTCCCTGACTGTGCGCGTCTCACTGCTCTTCGTCCTCGCGGCTATCGCTCCGCTGGTGATCACCGTGGTGATCAGTGAGATTGTTTCGCGCCCGGCTCTGACTTCGCAGGCTCGAGCATCGATGGATACTGATGCAAGCGAGCGCGTTAAGCTGATCAGTAACTACCTCAACGAACGTCTGCTGGACGCTGAAACCCTGGTGCAGGTGCCTACGGTGATTCAGTACCTGCAGACGCCGCCCGCTGGGCGCACGAACCCTGCTATCAGCCCACACTCGCTCTACGCGCTGCAGGCCGGTATCAACCGCGATAACCACTATACCCTCTGGGGGCTGTTCGATGCCCGCGGCAATCTGACGCAGTACTGGCCCTTAAATGCTCATCCTCAGGCCCACGGCAAAACCCTGGTTCCTCAGGACTATCTGCGGCGCGTGGACTCGAATCAACTCTTTATTTCTGGTGTCTACTACGACTCGACGACCCATAAAGCCTCGGTCGATATCTATGCGCCTATCGTCGACCAGAAGCATGTGATTGGCTTCCTGCGCGCCAGCCTCAATATCGACTTCATCTGGGAGACAGTCAACAGTGAGCAGGGGGCCAATGGCCCGGGTAGCTACGCCTTCCTCCTGGACCAGTACGGCGTGCGTATCGCAGACCCTGATCCGGCACGGCGCTTCACGGCGGTGGCGACGCTTTCGCCTCCGGACCAGCTCACTGTGGAGAGTGAGGGCCTCTACGGTCTGCAGGGCAACCAGAGCACGGTCCCGCTGCTGGCAGACAGCACCCTGGCTCAGTCGTTGCAGGATACGCAAGCCTCGACCTCGTTCGAGGCAACGCCTGCGGGGGCGAGTGAGCCATATGAGATTATGCGCCACAAGATGAGTGTGGTTCCCTGGACTTATTATGTGCTCAGCCCGACCAGCACGGTGACGGCAGTGGTGAACAATCAGTTGGTGAGCACGAGCGTGATCGCTGCGCTCGTCCTGCTTCTGGCGGCCTTTGTCGGTCTCTGGATCGGTCAGCGCATCACACAACCAATCCTGCGCTCGGTTGATAACTTGCGCCGCAGCAGTGAGGCTCTCCAGACGCTGGCCACCAAGCAGCAGAGCTCGGCCGGCGAACAGCAGTGGGTGATTGACTCGGCTCAGGTAGGCCTGCAATCGGTGCAGTACTACACCGATGCCAGCAATGTGGCCGCTCGCCAGCTCAGCGAGATGGCCAGTGAACTGCTGCAACGCTGGCCGCACCTGGATGCACAGACCACGCAGCGCGTCCTGCGTGAGATGGCCACGACGGCGCGCTACATCGAGCAGGCCATCCAGTATCAAGAAACCAGCAACCAGAAGCTGGCTACGGCTATCAAGGTCACAACCCAGGTGGGTGAGCAACTGGCGGCTGGCGCGACTTCGGCGACCAGCGCTGCGGAACAGCTTGAACTGGTGGTACGCCAGCTACGCCAGGTGGTTGGCCGCTGAGGTGATCTCTCTATTCGGGTCTGTAGATAGATCAATGCCTCGATGTGCCTCTATCTGCAGGCCCATCAGATCAGGACAGGAGAGGATGCCATGCCCAGACAACGGCGGCTCGGTCGGATCGTGGGGCTGCAGGTCCAATCAGCCCCTCTTAAAATCGAGCGCGGGGCTCGCAGCTACTATGATCCGGCTCCATTGTGTCCTGTTGAGCACTTGCTGATCTCCCGGCGGGGCGCCATTGGCCTGAGCGAAATCTACGGCGCTATCCAGGACGTGCATCATATGGACCATCCCCGCTCACGCAATCGGCGCGGTAAGAATGGGATCTCGCTCGGCTTCACGAGCCACTACGACGCAATGCGTGCTCATTTTGGCGAACACCTGCTGGACGGACGCGCCGGCGAGAACATCCTGGTCGAGACTGCTGAACTGGTGCCAGCCGAGGAGTTGCGCAGCGGAGTGCTCATCATCGAATCCGTGGTCACGGGTCGGCAGCTATGCCTGGTGCACCTGAAGGTGGCGGCTCCCTGTGAGGAGTTCACGCGCTTCGCCCTTGGGGAGCCTGAGATGCTGCCCGCGGCACAGATGAAGGCTGCCTTGCAGTTTCTCAACAGCGGCATGCGCGGTTTCTACGCAACACTGGCCGAGGAGGGCGAGTTTGTCGTCGCCCCCGGTGACTGCGTCTTCGTCCTGGCCGAAGCCGGAGAGCCTGTCCAGACCAATCAGACGAGCGATGTATGATGAACGTGATCGGCGGAAGCACGCTGCGCCCGCGTCCACTCACACGTTCCATCTCGTCCATGGACGGTCTGTTCGCCACCCTTGCGCTGCGGGAGAAAGCTGGTTTGACTTCTGGGACGAGCGCCCGTCCGGGAGCGCTAGCCGCCCGTGAGCTGTCCCAAGCCATCGGGGTCCTCAGGCATTGAAGCGCGCTTGCCACGCCGCCAGAGCAGGACTGGCAACGCCAGGAGTAGGGTCAGCAGGCACCCTGCGAATATACACTGCATCCGCGCCTCCAGAAGGAATGCCTGATAGGTGGAACTGGCCCCTACGCGGAAGAGAAAGAGTCCCAGACCGTGCGCAGGAAGGTCTCTCAGAAGGTACTCCCGATAGCGCGAGGCCTGAATTGCAGTGATCATCGACCAGGCGCAGAGCGCCAGGGTCAGACCAGCACAGAAGCAGACAGCAGGAGGTTTGGAGAGAGCACGAGGCAACGAGCGCGGCCGGCGCAGTAAAGCGCCCCCCATCAGAGCGAGGCTCAGGACCAGCGCCGCGATGGAGAGCAGCAGCGCAGCGAGTGGCCAGTTGTAAAGATCGCTCAAGATCACGTTGGTGGCACCTTTCTCAGCAGCAGCATCTCTATGGACTCAGGCCCCGGCTTGCTCTGGCACGTCCCCTGCTCAAGGCTCGCTCGCTGACGTGCCACCCAGGCTTGCGCAGCGCTTCCCCCGGTCCAATGGCTCAAACGATAAGCATTCACTCCCCGTACGGGATCCAGATGTTCTTCACCTGGGTGGCCTCGCGCAGAAACTCCTCGCCCTCGCCCTGAACGGGGTCAAGCCAGTCGCGCGCGCGGCCGTAGTTCACCCAGGTCCGCTTCATATTGCTCGTCGAAGCCAGCTCGACCCGCGCGCTCCCCTCCGCACTGCCAAAGTACCAGAGCGCCTCCACGTCCTCATGCTCCGCCAGCACCTGCACCAGCGGCTCGCGCTCGCCCGTCACAATGTTCACTACTCCGGCAGGTAGATCGGAGGTTTCAAAGACCTGGTAACAATCCGTGGCGCTCAGGGGCGCCTGCTGCGAGGGAATGACCACCAGCGTATTGCCCATGGCGATCGCTGGCGCCACCAGCGAGATAAAGCCCAGCAGTGGGAACTCGTCCGGGCAGGCCAGACCCATGACGCCGATCGGCTCCTTCATCGCCAGCACCACACCGCGCAGCGGCGGACGATGGATTGTGCCCTCAAACTTATCACACCAGGCGGCATAGCTGAAGAGGCGTGAGATGGCTGTCTGTACCTCCGCTGCGGCATCTGCAGCGGTGCGGCCCGTCTGCTGCCCAATGCGCAGGGCAAATTCCTGCTCGCGCGCCGCCAGGTTCTCGGCAATATAGTAGAGCACCTGCGCGCGGTTATGAGGAGCCGTCGTGGCCCAGCTTGCAGCTGCATGCGCCGCCTCCACGGCATTGCGAATGTCTTTGCGATTGCCAGCTCCTACCTGGCCGATGATTATGCCCTGGGGATCACGCACAGCCAGGCTATAGCCTCCATCGGGGCGCACCTGCCTCCCCCCTATGAAGAGCTTGGGTGTACGATCAATCGCTGGGATACGGCCCGTCAGATCGGCGAAGACTTCGTTGCCAGCTAGAGCAGCACCGCTGGCGCCGTCGCTGTCATGCCCATCGCCAGCGTGAGTCTGGTTCGGCTCGTTCGTTTTCGTCGCCTGCTCAGCGAGGGTGCGGCGCCGCCCGCGCACCTGCCCGGCGGCCTCCCACTTCGGGCGTATATACTCGTAGAGGCCCTCCTTGCCTCCTTCGCGGCCAAAGCCACTCTCGCGATAGCCACCAAAGCCACTGGAAGCGTCGAAGAGATTCGTGCAATTCACCCAGACCGTCCCGGCTTTCAACTTCGGCGCCACATCCAGCGCCAGATTGATGTTCTCGCTCCACACACTGGCAGCCAGTCCGTAGCGTGTATTATTCGCCAGCTCAACCGCCTCCGCAGGCGTACGGAAGGTCAGGGCCACCAGCACCGGTCCGAAGATCTCCACCTGCGCGATCGTCGTAGCCGGCGCTACATTCGTAAAGAGCGTTGGCGGGAAGAAATAGCCCTCGCTCGGACAGGCCCAGGAGGGCTGCCACATCAGCGCACCCTCCTCCACACCAAGAGCCACCAGGCGCTCGATCTCCTTGAGCTGACCCGCCGAGACGATAGCACCGATATCAACGGCTTTATCTAGCGGATTGCCCACACGCAACTTCTCCATGCGTGTGCGCACCTTTGCAATCAGGCGCTCGGCGATATCTTCCTGCACCAGCAGACGCGAACCGGCACAGCAAACCTGCCCCTGATTAAACCAGATCGCATCGACGACCCCCTCGACGACACTGTCGAGATCGGCATCATTGAAGACAATAAAGGGGGACTTCCCGCCCAGCTCCAGCGAGAGTCTCTTGCCAGAACCGGCCGTTGCACGGCGGATCGCCCGTCCCACCTCCGTGGAGCCAGTAAAGGCAATCTTATTGACGTCGGGATGGCGCACCAGAGGGTCGCCCACCTGCGAGGCCTCGCCGGTCACAATATTCACCACGCCTGGCGGCAGGCCCACTTCCTCAACGATTTCGGCAAACTTGAGCGCCGTCAGCGGCGTATAGCGCGCCGGCTTGAGCACGACCGTGTTGCCCATCGCCAGTGCCGGGGCAATCTTCCAGGCTAGCATTAAGAGCGGGAAATTCCAGGGAATGATCTGCCCAACCACGCCCAGCGGCTCGTAGCCTGCCAACTCGCTCTCCATCAACTGGGCCCAGCCCGCATGGGCATAGAAGTGACGCGCCACCAGGGGAATATCGATATCGCGCGTCTCACGGATGGGTTTGCCATTGTCAAGCGATTCCAGGACAGAGAGCAGACGGGCATGCTTCTGCACGTGGCGCGCAATTGCATAGAGATAACGTGCGCGCACATGACCAGGCGTCCTGCTCCAGGCGGGGAAGGCCTTGCGCGCCGCTGCGACCGCCGCATCGACATCAGCTGCATTGCCGGCAGCCACCTGAGCCAGCGGCTTCCCCGTGGCCGGATTGAGCGTCGCCAGATACTCTCCGCTCGCTGGCTTCACCCACCGATTACCGATAAATAGCCCGAACGGTTCGCGCTGAGCGATCCAGTTGAGAGCAGGCTCTGCAGCCTCAGGAGCAGGTCCATACTCCATGGTCTCGAAAAGCTCCATCACGTTCATAATCATCCCCCTTGATCTCCCGTATCTGTTGCGCGCTCCTCTTCAGCGGTCGCAGCCCTATTCTAATCCCCCAGGCCGTCCTTGGGCAAGTCCACGCACCCACGCACATCGGCACATCGACGCGGCACCGGCTGCCCAGGCTCCATCTCACGCCATCTCACGCCATCTCACCTGCACCACAGCCTGCTCCACCAGCCAGCGGTGCACCAGGTCGCTGCCAGCAGGCGTCTACCAGACACACCTGGGGCCGGGCACACAGACAGATACACGTCATACTACTGTCGACCGGGATACAACCGCATGCCAGTCCCAGGCACCCGACTCACTTCTACTCTCCACGGCTATAAGAAGTTTATTGCCGAAAGAGGGGCAGATGCAGAGCGGGCATCAGTGCAGACTGATCAGCTGGGCGGGAGAGCTGGCGAGGCACTCCACAGGCCACCCTCTCCTGTCGACTCTCCGTTCTGGTTATGGACCGCGAAATCGCCAGCGATCTGGCTACCAAGCTTAATGACGCCCTGAAAGACCAGGGTCGACTGCCCACCATACACCTGGACACGGAAGTGAATGGTCCCCTCCATATCCAGCGTTCCCTGCAGTGGCCCACTCTGACCCAGACCACTGAAATAGCCCGTAAATGTGCTCTGCTCCTGATGCAACCGGGTCAGCAAGAGAGGAGTGCGCGTTCCGGTAAGCAGATCCTGGACAATGCCAACGTAGCTGGAAAAGAGCGCTGGATAGGGAGCCGCCTGACCAGAGGCCAGCGGCACCTGTTGCGTCGCCGCAATGGTCGCTGAAGCGCGCGGAGTAAGAGCAGAATCAGAGCGCGTTGACGGTAGAAGAGAGCGTAGTGAGCCAGTTAACCAGAGTCCCAGGCCGCTTCCCACGAGCAATACCACCAGGAGGAGCACAACTCCGACAAGCTGAACTCTCTGCCGCCTGCGCAGATGAGTGCGCGACGCCCCTCCGAGGGCCTTTTTATCGGAGAAGAGTTCCGTCGAGGCCGCCATCGCCTCCAGCGAGGCTGTAGGCTCCTCGTTTTCCGTCGAGACCTGTGCTGGCTCAGAACGCGCATGGCTGGCCAGCGCACGCCAGAACTCGCGCACACTGGCAAAGCGCTCCTGGCTATTGATCGCCATCGCGCGCTGCAGGTCCCGCGAGATAGCCAGCGGCAGGCCCGGCACCAGTTCATGTGCCGGCCTGAGGGGATCACCCTCGCCATTGTTCTGCATCTCCAGAACACGCTCAAAGGCGTCGCAGGGGAAGACTCCCGTCAGCAAGGTATAGAGCGTCGCTCCCAGCCCATAGATATCCGTCCGCACATCTGTGCGTCCCCTACCACCATACTGTTCTGGCGCGGCATAGCCAGGCGTACCCTGGCGGATTGTCGTCGTCAGGCTATCAGGAACATAGGCCTTTGCCAGCCCGAAATCGACGAGCACCGCCCCGCGCCCGGCTGCTGGTACGATAATATTCGAAGGCTTGATATCGCGATGGATGATTGGCGGCTGCTGGCTGTGCAAATAGTCCAGTCCGTCGATGACCGGCTCCAGCGTCGTCAACAGATGCGTCAGCGCAATGCGCCGATCTGGCAGCAGACGGCGCAACTCCTCCAGATTGGCTCCGCGGATGTAATCCATCAGCAGATAGCTGCGCTGATTGCGCATATCATCAAAGACACGATAGACCCGCGGCAGCGCAGGATGCTGCAAGCGCTTCAGCAGCTCGCCCTCGAAAGCCAGACTCCGACGCTCGCGCTCCGTCGTCGTGACCACTTCTTTGAGGGCAAATAGCTTGCCTTCACCGCGCAGTTCGGTGACGAGATAAACGGCCCCAAAGCCACCAGTACCCAGGCAGGCTTCAACACGGTAACGAATATGATAGGGGTCTTTGACAATGGTCCCTGTAGCAAGCCTGGCTTGCGACCTTTGCATGTCTGACTCCGGCAAGAGTACGGCGTCCACAGACAACGCCTCTCCCATTATAAACAGGGATCGATAGATAAACAAGAGTCTCTACCGTGGAATATGAGGAAACTGAGCACGCCGCCAGCCTCCGAATCCACGCACAGTGTCGCAGCCCTTTGACCAATAAGATACAGTGAACCTCAGCGAGAGGGTGCCTGGGGCAGGTTTTGCAGCGAACGCTGAGCGATATCGGCGCTGAATCCCCAGAGGAAGAGACCAAGATAGTCGTAGAGACCGGCAGATCCGAAGATCGCACCGCTATTGACATAGAGGGTCTGCAGCCCGATCAAGAGGAGCAGCAGAATCAAGAGCAGAGCCAGGGTCGGACGCAGAAACCAGTAGCGCAAGGCGGCATCTGGCAGAGGATGGTCGGCGAGAAAGGCCAGGGCGCTCGCAAAGGCCCGCGAGAGCCATGACCAGAGGTCGTACAGCCCGCGTAGCACTGCAGGGCTTGAAGTGGGGCTGGGACGATTGACTAGCGCAAGCAAGCGATAGCCAGAGAGTGTCGGCCCATTGGCAACGGAGAGCTGCGTCTGGATCTTACTTTCCAGATCGCGCAGCTCTGCTCTCACCGTGTCCTCCGTCTGAGCCGGGTCCGTAGAGGCAATATGGTCGTAGATCTCTGAGAGCTGCTGTCTGAACTCCTGTTGCTGCCCAGCAGGGATACGCTCGATCTCCTGCTTCACCTGGAGATAGTAGGGCCAGAGGTGCAGCTGCTTCGTCGCCGTCGGGGTCCTCATGCTGAGGGCCAGCCTGCCCAGGAGAATCCCCAGCAGCAGCACCACTACTGGCCAGAAGGGTCCATAGCGGACACTGATATCCAGGGGAATGGAGATACTCTCGTTCTTCCCCTGCAGCTGGTAGTAGATGTTGCCCGTATAATGATCGGGGAGAAGCATATTCCTATCGATCGTAATCACGAGGGGCACAGGCTGCTGCGGTGGCAGGGTAAGCTCAGACGCGGGGTAGACCACGGCCAGTGAGGGGATGCTGCTTGTCTGCTGACCGACCAGCGCAAGGGTAGGCTTCACGAGAACCAGCGGTGCGGAGCCCATATTGATGAGTAGTACTGTGATCCGCGCCGAAGCCTCACCGGGAAGGAGCCAGGATTCCAGCCAGGCGTCAATATTCAGTCCCAGCAGGGGCTGATCCTGTACAAGCTTCACGACGCCGGTCGAGCCGACCTCCTGAACGCTGCTCTGGTCTACTTGATCTGGCTGAGACTGGCCAGGCGTCGACAACGGCCTGGAGGTCGCCGTCGACTGGAGAACAAGAGGAGAGAAGGTCGAGGCCAGCGCTGGCCTCAGGCTGGCTATATAGACGCTGCCCGCACAGATAACCAGCGCGATGAGCAGCCAGAGCCTCTGACGAGTCGCCACAGTCTATGCTCCCTTTTAGCCATACTTAAGCGCCTTGATAGTATTGAACCATAGAATAAGTTGAAAGTCAATATAGAACAAGCAATCTAGACCTTTACAAAAAAGCAAGCAAGTATACAAAAAACGGAGGTGCCTGTATCATATACGCTATTCTTAGACACCGCGAGGCAGAGGGTGTAGCATCACCCTCGTCTACTGGGCGGAGCAGCGCTTCACAGGCAGGAGGCCAGGCCGGCGTAGGGGTATCAGTGGTCAGCAAAGCATCCCCCTCAGATTGGAGACCATCAGGAGTCAGCCCCGGCGTTACAGCGGCGATTGTGGTTCCAACTCGACGCCCTCAGATCCTCAGTTCCCTGACATCCTCCTTCGCCTGGGGATGTCATCTCTCCGGCCGGTTCAGCTCGCAGCCCCCTCTTTTTCTCTCCCTCCGGCCCTGCTCATCAAGCTCACCAGGATGGTTGCACGACGCACGGGCTTGCAGACGGTTGCATTGCTCGCCCATCTCAGGTATCCTATCCTTGCCACAGCTCAGAGTATACGCGACTCACTTTCAACATGACGGAACGGTAGTATGGCAGATGCGGAGGCGCAACGCGTGGGAGAGAGATCTCCCGGCAGCAAGGGTCACTGACCAGGGAGCAATCTCTTCAGCAGAGTTCAGCCGCTCTTCCAGCGCAGCCGGGCGCCTCTCGCCTGAAATAAGGAGGAGCTGAATGCCCTCGACGCTGCACATTCAGCTGCTGGGCGACTTCCAGCTGGTCCTGGACGGGACGCCAGTGACCACCATCACTGTGCCTCGCCTGCAGTCCCTGCTCGCCTATCTGGTCCTGCACTACGAGACTCCTCAGGATCGTTCGCATCTAGCCTTTCTCTTCTGGCCAGAGTCGACGGAAGCCCAGGCGCACACCAACTTGCGTCAACTGGTGCATCACCTGCGCCGCTCCCTCCCAAGAGCTGACCAGTTCATCGCCGTCGACAAGCGGCAGTTGCGCTGGCTGCCAGCCTCCGCCGCTGCTCCCTGGACCCTCGACCTGCTGGCACTGGAGCAGGCACTGACTGAGGCAGCGCAGGCAGATCAAGCTCAGGAGCGACACAAGCTGCGACAGGCCCTGGAACAGGCACTGCATCTCTATCGCGGCGATCTGCTGCCGACATGCTATGAGGAATGGATCCTCCCCGAGCGCGACCGCTGGCGTCAGCAGTTCCTCCAGGCAGCCGAACGTCTGGTCACGCTGCTCGAAGAGGAGAGGGAGACCGCAGCCGCCATTGTGGCAGCACAACAGCTTCTTCGCCAGGACCCCCTGCACGAAGCGACCTATCGTCACCTGATGCGCCTGCACGCCGCGCGTGGCGAGAGGGCCGCAGCACTACGTGTCTACCATCTCTGCGCCAGGCGGCTGGAGCGTGAACTGGGAACAGGGCCGAGCGCCCTCACCCAGGAGATCTACGCTGCACTCATGCAGCCGAAGTATACTCCCCAGCCACCCATCAGGCTCCCAACACAGCAAAGCGATGCCCCCCTGCAAGGCCGCAAAGCCGAATGGCGGCTTCTTCAGAGGGCATGGGATAACGCAACTGGCGGAAGAGATGGCCTCCGTTCAGGCAGGCTTCACCTCGTGCTGCTCACCGGAGAGGCTGGCATTGGCAAGACTCGGCTGGCCCAGGAGCTGGTGGAATGGGTGAGTCGGACTGGCATGAGCACCGCAAGCGCGCGCTGTTACCAAGCGCTGAGGCACCTGGCCTATGCGCCTGTCGCCGCCTGGCTGCGCAGCCATGCCTTCCAGGCAAATCTCTCAGCCCTTGATGCAACCACCCTCACCGAGATCGCCCGGCTGCTGCCAGAGGTGCTGGCCGCGCACCCGCGCCTCTCTCCCCCCACTGCTATGACAGAGGGATGGCAGCGCCAGTTTTTCTATGCGGCCCTGGCCCGCGCCCTCCTTTGCGCGCGCCAGCCACTGCTGCTGCTGCTCGACGACCTCCAGTGGTGCGATCAGGAAACACTGGACTGGCTGCACTACTTCTTCCATTTTGCGCCAGAGGCACGCCTGCTCTTCGTGGGAACCGTGCGCACCGAGGAGACACCGCCTGAGCATCCCCTGATCACACGGCTCAGTCCACTGCAACGTGACGGTCTGGTCACGGAAATCTCCCTCGGACCGCTGACCAGGTCGGAGACCACCTCCCTGGCTGAAGCGCTGCTGGGCAGTCAGCTTGACCCGATCCGCAGTGAGCGCCTCTACGAGGAAACCGAGGGTAATCCGCTCTTTGTTGTCGAGCTGGTACGAGCCGGCACGATGGAGAAAGGCGGCAGCGTCCGTCCGGATACGCCCGCTCAGCATCTGCTCCTCACTCATGCCACCTCGCTCCTTCCGCCAGCAGTGCAGGCCATGCTGGAAACTCGGCTGGCTTCCCTCTCGGCATGGGCACGGCAGGTCGCCAACGTAGCAGCCATCATCGGTCGCGAGTTCGAGGTCACAGTGCTGGTTCACGCGAGCGGGGAACCTGAAGAAACGGTGTTACATGGATTGGATGAACTCTGGCAGCGGCGCATCGTGCGCGAACACGCCGGGGACACCACCCATGCCTATGACTTCAGTCATGACAAGCTCCGCGAACAGATTGTGGCAACGCTGAGTCCCGCACGCCGTCGTCTGCTGCACCAGCGCGTCGCGGAGGCCTTCAGAGCGATCCATCAAGAAGACCAGGATGCCGTCTCTGGACAGATCGCTGCTCACTACGAGCAGGCAGGATTGTTAGAGCAGGCGATCTCATGGTACCGACGGGCAGGGGACGTGGCCAGCCGCCTTTCCGCCGTTACAGAAGCACTGCACGCCTTTGAGCATGCCGCTACGCTGCTGGAAGCGCACCTCCCTGGCCAGGTCTTGCCGAGGGTGTCCTGGGAGATAGCTGTTCAAGTATATCTGGCGCTGGGCGATAGCTCCATGGCAAGCGAGGCCTATGAGAAAGCCAGGCAGGCATATGGCCGCGCCTTGTCATACTGTCCCCCAGAAGGACTCCTCTGGCAGGCGCGCGCCCGCTGGAAGATAGCCACCACCTGGATGGCAGCCTCTTCACAGGGAGACAACCACGCTCACGAGCGGGCCCGTCAGGCGTTTGAAGAAGCGGAATACCTCTTGAGCCAGGCGGCGAATGTCTCGAGTCGAGACTGGCGTGCTGAATGGCTGGAGCTTCAGTTTGCACGTGCGTGGTGGGGATCTCTGGACGAGATGGCGGCAGCGATCGCAAAGATGCAGCCCATCGTTGAGCAGTACGGGACACAGGAGCAGCGCAAGCTTCTCCTGGAGGTGACAGGTATCTATCATGCCCATCGTGATCGCTTCGTCATCCCGGCAGAGCGCGTGGCCACCTGGCGCGCAACGATTGCCGCGATGGAACCAGCAGACAACGAGGTGCAGCGAGGCATTGATCTGGCGCTGCTGGGGATCGGCCTGGTGTGTGCAGATCAGTTTGACGAGGCGGAGGAGCAACTGCGCCAGGCCCTGCGTCTGGGAGAACAGACGGGGAACGCCTGGGTGCAAAATAATTGTCTGATCTTTTTGCCGCTGGTCTTCAGGCGCCGTGGCCAGGTGGACGAGGTACGTCGTCTCCTCTCACAGGCGCGATCCCTGGGGATCGCGCCCTACAATCGTATTCTCACCGGGCACGCTGCCTGGGTGGCCTGGCGGGAGGGCAATCTGCCCCTGGCAGAGCGCTATGGCCACGAGTCACTGCAGCAACTCCCAGAGCAGGTACGTCCTCACCCATTCCTGTGGGCAGGCCGATGGCCGCTGATTGGTGTGGCCCTGGCGAAAGGGGAGATCGCCGCCGCCATCGACGACGTTTGCTGGCTGCTCGATCCAACGCAGCAGCCTCCTGCAGCGCCTCTAGACACGCTCCTCGAAGCGGCAGTGCGTGCCTGGGAGAGCGGAGCGCAGGCAGAGGCCAATGCCTTGCTTCAGCAGGTGGTGCCTCTTGCGAGACACCTGGGGTACCTCTAAAACTCTCATAGATCTGTGACCTTCCTTCGCTCTAACCGGCGCAGCAAAGCCGGCCCCTATCTCCTGATAGCCAGGCATGCCCAGCACTACAGATAGCAAGAACGCTGTTCAGGCAAATGTCGGTCAGTTTTCACGCACAACCGGCTCTTGAGATGGGATCAGTCAGCCGCGACCAGCGCTCAGGAGGAGCTTGCTCCCCTGAACAGGTTCTTCCACACCGGGTGGAGTGCAGCCAGGGGTTACCACACTGCTCTCCACCCCGTACCTGCACCTATCCTCAGACCAGAAGGGTTCGGGCGAAGAAGTCGCTGATCATATGAATGAGGGCGTCAGGAGCGGGCTGCTCGACCTGTCCGGCTGTGGGCATGGAGAGCCCGTGTCCATCGTGCTGAATCATCACCAGCGTCACCGGGACACCTGCCTCCTGGAGCAGCTTCGCCAGGTCCTGCGAGTGATGGGGCGCAACGAACCAATCGTCTGTCCCCTGCAGAATGAGGAAGGGCGGATCGCCAGGCGCGACATGGCCAATGGGACTGGCAGCTCGTAGCTGAGCGGGAGTACCGCGGCCTACCAGAAGCGAGACCCACCAGGGAGAGCCGCTGAAGTTCGACAGATCGGCTGGTCCCCACATGTCAACGACAGCCTCTACGCGGCTCGATTGGTCCAGATACTGGCCCACATCGTAGCCTGCAGATGGTCCGGCAGTGCCGAGCATCGCGCTAATATACCCACCCTGGCTGGGACCATAGACGCCGATGCGCGCTGGATCGAGGCCCAGCTGGCTTGCATGGGCACGCAAGAAGCGAACAGCGCACTTAGCAGCCTCAACCTGTTGCGGGACATTGTAGAGGGGAACGAGTCCATAGTCAATCGCGCCGACGATGAAGCCACGCCTGAGGAGATCAGCACGCAGATGCGCGAAGTACCTCCCGTCGGCGCTACCGTCATCGAGGATGCGCGACCCCAGAAGCGTCTCACCGCCGTGGATGTAGATGACCGCCGGCGCGGGCCGTGCAGCCTGCACCGACGGCTCGGCGAGATCCATCGCCAGGGGCGTCCCATTAGCGGACTGACAATATTCCAGGGTCACCATCTGACCAGCAGGAATATTGGCCGGGGCCGACGTGGAGAGCCAGGCAGTATCGCTGGCGCTCACACTCCCCCCCCAGGTCAGGAGGCTGGTCACCAGGAGTGCCGGAAGCAGAAGAAGCGCGCTACGCCCAGCCCCCTGCGTTCTGACACGCAACGGTGGAATCGCCAGACGCAGGAGCAGCAAGATTGCCAGGATTCCAACGGCAGGGAGGAAGAGGTACTGCAAGCTTGCAATGGGTCCAGCAGCCAGGATAATGATTACCAGCGTTACTGATTTCAGCGCTATAACGAGGATGACCAGGAGGGTAAGCAGCGTAGGCAACCAGGCTAGCAGGGCCCGCCCAGGCTTGCTGGTAATCGTTCTGGTACGAGCGAAGAGACAGAAGCAAAAGCAGACAGAAAGGCCCTCCATGACTGGCAGGTAGAGATCAGGCACCCCCAGCGTCTCCGGGCGCCACACAGCATGGCCATCAGGAAGGCCCACAGTATGGGCGATCGTCCAGGCCAGCAGGGCAACTGCCTGAACCACGGCAGCCACGAACAACGGCCGACGCGCTGGCATCGCTACAATGGCAACGGCCGCAAGAATCTGAGCGAGAGCCAGGCCCAGCAAGGATAGCCCAAGGAGTCCGGCAGGTGGGGATTGTCTCAAGACTGCAATCAAGTGCAGCACAGCCGCACTCAGCGTGAAGAGCGCAGCCCAATAGAGCAGTGCTCCCCGTTTGAGACGATGGGCCAGCAGCGACCGCGAGAGAGAGCACAGGCAACTCCTGGGCAGAGAGGCTGGCAGTGTTGCTCCATCTGCTGTAGCATTTGCGTTCTTTATGTCCATCACATTTCATCCCTTACTTTCAGGTTAAGTCACTCAGATTCTAGTATTGAACTGATTGCACTTCTTCCTCTTCCGATAGCATGGTAATGAGCAGCGGCACCAGAGCTGTCCATTCGCGGAAGTACCTGATTTCTCCTGTAGAGAGTAACTGCACCTTACCTCGCACCTCAGTCTGCTCTGTCCCAACTGCTTCTCTCCAGACCTGGAGAGAAAACAGATGGGTGCGGGGACGCGCGTTCGTTTCCTTCATGCGTCTGTTCCTCCTCTCATAAAGGCCGTAGAGCCAAAGGTCTGCAAGCCACTCCTATCTTTTCAGGAGAAGAGTGTAGCGCAGGGAGCGTTCTTGAAGCGTTCTGTAGCAGCGTTCGCTGGCGGGTGGAAGAAGTAACAGGCCAGTTACACATCAGCTAGCGGGGAGAAATAGATCGGCACCCTGGACGATAACGGCAGCATTCCCGCGAGGAAGTCATTATTGTGCAGGTGATCAGTACAAGTGGAATTCTATCTCTTTCAGGAATACTGTCTGTATTTGTTTCTTATGGTGTCAGAGACGTGACGTTGCCTCATAGATCGAATTATTTCAATGCTCTTACTTTTCAACCACCAATACGTTATACTCTGTGGCAGAGACTTTCTAGAGCAGGGCGCAAGATGGAGAAGGAGTAACCGCCATGAAAAAAGGTGCATCTTTATCAGTTGTCTTCTGTAGAAGTCTGTTGACAGCGATCTTCAGTATTTCTCTCTGTATGGTGTTCGGCGGCGGCTTGAGATCGGCCGTGGCTGAAACTCCGGCGTTCGTGCGCATCATGCATGCCTCACCAGATATCGGGGTGGCCGATGTCTTTCTGGACGGGACGCGCGCACTGAGCAATTTTGAGTTCGGAACCGTCACCGATTATCTGGCCATCCCTCCCGGGCCGCACAAGGTTCAGGTGGCCCTGATCGGCAAAGGGCCATCTGCGGCGGTGATTACCCAGACGCTGGCGGTGCAGCCTGGCTTTGCCTATACTGTGGCAGCTATCGGAGATCAGTCGACGGGGCTTTCATTGACGGTCTTCAAGGAAGATAATACGATTGTCAGCGGGAAGGCGAAGGTACGTTTCTATCACCTCTCACCTGAAAGTGGCTCGGCCACGATCTCTGTCAATGGGAATCCCCTGGTTGAGGGGCTCAGCTACCTGAAGGCCAGTGATTACCAGTTGCTCACTCCCGGCCAGTACACGTTCGGCGTGAGCGTCAGCCAGGACAAGGCCAGCGAGTCCATGACCCTTAACGTGCAGGCGAACACGATCACCAGCATCTTCACGATCGGTCTGCTGCAGCGCACTCCGAAACTGGAGCTGATCTCGCGCGAGGTGCCTGGCACCCCGGGACTGCCCGCCACGGGGAGTGATCCGCATGCACCGACGGTCACGCTTCCTGGCAGCACCACTCCACTCGCGCTGTGGATCGGGCTGATCCTTGCCGGTCTGGCTGTCAGTGGAGGGGCTTCGGCACTCTTCCTGCGTCCGCGTCCACGACGCTGAAGAGCGGGCAGCGCTATACCTATCCTGGCGGCCGGGAGGCGGAGGAGAACGTCACCGCGCTCTGCTGTGAGCAAAGTGCTCGGCTTGGTGCTGCTCTCCAGCCGCTGGACCGGCCGGCGCCGCCATGATAGTCACGTCATCGCAGATGATCCTAGCAGGCCATCGAACCATGAGGCTCTTCACATCGCTCATCTGTGGTCTGTCTTTGCTGGCCTCGCTGGCGCTCTTGCTTGACGCCTGCGCCAGTACGTCCACAGCGCCACATCAGGATGGCGCCCTCGTCTCGCGCCAGAATGGGCCCTGGGTCTCGGCCCCAACGCCGTCGGCCTCCCAGGCACGGCCTATCCGCCTGCGCATTCCCTCGATCGGCGTCAACGCCCCGATCGAGGAGGTCGGTATTACTGCCACGGGCGAGCTCGCGGTACCCCAGGTCCATCCCTGGGACGATGCCGGCTGGTACAGCAATGGTCCTCGTCCGGGCGAGCGTGGCAGTGCGGTCATCGACGGCCACCTGGATCGCCCGGGCGGCCTACCGGCTGTCTTCTGGCGCCTGCGCGACCTGCAGCCAGGGGCAGCGGTACAGGTGCTCGACTCCCAGGGTCGCCTGCGCCACTTCCGCGTGACCTCCCTGGCTTACTACCGACCCGAGGCGGCCCCCTTACAGCAGATCTTCGCCAACTCTGGCGGCTCCTATCTGAATCTGATCACCTGCGCCGGTGACTGGATTCCCAGTCAGCACCAGACAACGTTGCGTCTGGTGGTCTACACTACCCTGGTCGGCTAGATCTGCATGGGGTGTCAGTCAGGCCGGGGTCGGTCTGGCTCCAGCCTGGTAGCCCCGGCTCTGGCTGGCTCGCGTATCGAAACAAGTTGCCAAAAATATAGCGTTTTCTAGCGTTCTATTGCAGGTTTTCACAACCCATTGGGAAGGATAGCCGGGAAGGGGTAATGGATTTTCAAAGGTTTTTCCTGATATTTCTCGAACCAGAGAGAAAGAGATAGCTCTGACTTCCTTCAATAATTCGGGATAGTGTACACTTATCTGTGAGGAAAACACTTGTGAAGAAAGTGAACTCATATAGATTTTGGACTCGCAGGAAAAGTTGCTTTAGTGACAGCCGCAAGTAAAGGACCTGGGCGAGCGAGCGCAGCCGCTTTGGCAGCAGAGGGAGCAACTGTCGTGGTCGCATCTCGCAATCGAGAGGCACTTGAAGAATTACAATCCGCCAGGATGACGCACCGTCCGAAGCCCAAACAGGATGAGAACGGGAAGTACCTGCCGAATGGGGCGGCTGCAACAGGCGGGGTAAACAAGTCGATAGTCGATGCTGGGTGGGCTGAATTTGTGGCCTATTGCACGTACAAAGCAGAGTATGCTGGGCGTGCTGTGTTACAAGTGAATCCCAGGTATACCAGCCAGATATGTAGTGGATGCGGCGTGGTGGTCAAGAAAGAGCTTTCGGAGCGTTGGCATTCCTGTTCACGTGGGTGCTCTCGTGACCGCGATCACAACGCCGCGATCAACATCCAACATCTTGGGCTTGGACGGAGCCATCAAGCAGCATAAGTTGTTTGAGAAGCCCCCGCCTGAAGGCGGGGGGAGTCGTCACGGAACTATACGCTACACACTCGTCGTTGCCCCTACTGCATCGATACGGAGAGCAGACAGGCTAGACGAGCGGATTGTAATGGGCGGCTGCGTAATGGCCGGTGACAAAGTAGGAGAGCTGGCGCTCGATGTCCGAGAGCAGGCCGCTGGCTCCGAGACGGAAGAGGCGCTTGTTCAACCAGGCATCCCCTAATTCCTCTTTCATGAGGATCAGCCAATCGAGGGAGGCCTTCGCGTTGCGAATACCTCCGGCAGGCTTGAAGCCAACACGGTAGCCGGTACGCTCATAATAATCACGGATGGCCCGAGCCATCACAAGGCCTACCGGCAGCGTGGCGTTGACTGCCTCTTTGCCTGTCGATGTCTTAATAAAATCGGCTCCGGCCATCATACAGATCAGACTGGCCATGCCCACGTTGCGCAGTGTGGCCAGCTCATGGGTGGCCAGAATGGTCTTCATGTGGGCCTCGCCACAGGCCAGGCGGAAGGCCCGCACTTCGTCATAGAGGGCCTGCCAGTTGCCGGTCAGCACGTGGGCGCGCGAAATGACAATATCGATCTCCTGCGCCCCCGCGCGGACAGAGGCGGCAATCTCATCCAGCTTCTGCTCCAAGCTGATCTGGCCGGCCGGAAAGCCCGTCGAGACGGCCGCTACTGGAATACCCGAGCCACGCAGGGCCTCCAGCGCCACTGGCACCAGATTATGGTAAACGCAGACCGCTGCTACCTTGATCTCTCCCTCAGGCACACCCAGCGCTTCCAGTAGCTCGGATCGCAGCGGCCGGCGGGCCTTGGCACACAGACGCCGTACGTTTCCAGGCGTATCGTCGCCGGCCAGGGTGGTCAGATCGATGCAGGTAATTGCCCTCAGGAGCCAGGCAGCCTGCCACTCCTTCTTGACAGTGCGGCGGGTGGGCAGGGTGGCAGCTCGGCGCTCCACAGCGCTGCGATTGATGTGTACCTCACGGAGCCAGCCAGTGTCCAGAGGAATCCCCGGATTGCGTCCGGGCGTCGAAGAGCCGGTTTCAACCGGGACCTCTCTCGTCGTAGAAGACTGCTGTGGCTCTACACTCTGTCTGGTGGTTGTCATGTCTTTATCCTCAGGAAGCGCCAGATGTCGCCGTCTGGCGGCCCGGTCCTGGCGCGGATCGCTCTTGCGATCTATGATGCTTGACAGATGCGTGATTGTCAAGGCAGGGCGACGGCGAGCCACACAGGGACCTGCTCTTCCTCCGCTTTCAAGGCTTCTCGCAAGGAATCACTGGCAGCACCACCGCTGAAGGATGCTCATGATCGTGATAGATGCGCTGCTCGGCGATGGCCATCTCGGCTGTCACCCCCAGAGGCGCTCCGGTATTGAGATTGCGATCGTACTTCGGGAAGGCGCTGGAAGCGATCTGCAGGCCGATACGATGGCCCACCTTGAAAAGCTGAGCGGTATTCCAGAGATCGATCTGGTAATGATAGATACGACCCGGCTCGATCAATGAGGGCTGCTCCATGCCTTCTCGAAAACGCGCCCGCACCATGCCGTCACAGAGACGCTGGCGAACGCCATTGGGCCAGACGTCGAAGAGCATGGCCATAAAGTCGGTGTCTGGCGCCGAAGATGCTGCGTAGAGATCGAGGCGCACGGGACCACAAACCTCGATCGGCTGGTCCAGTGGCTCGCTCACATAGACCAGCAGATCATCACGGCGCTGTACGGCTGCATAGTCATCGGGGCCACCGATCTGAGTTGAGGTGACCTCGGTGATGAATGGCACAGGATGCGCCGGATCGTAGCGATAGCTGTCGCACGGCTCTGGGACAAGCGGCGCGGCGGTTGAGAGGACGCCATCTCCGAAGCGGCTGTTGGCCGACCCGGCGCTGTGCAGATAGAAGGGGGTCCACTGCGTGCGCGCCAGGGGCCACTCCTGCTCGTCACGCCAGGCGTTGGCTCCCATGATGAAGATGCGCACCGGTGGAGCGGGCGGCTCGTCCTGCCTGCCCTCCGCTTTCAAGAAGCGCTGAAACCAGCGCAGCTCTTCGGCCTGGAGATCGATGAGGGCCTGTGGGCCGAAATCAAGATCTCCCAGTTTGCGGCTTTTATTGACCTGATGTCCCCAGGGTCCCATGATCAGCCGCTGGTTGGCACGCGCTTCAGGAGTAGCGGCACGGGTGGTCATGCCGATATAGTTGAGTGGAGTGCCGATCTGTTCATCATCGTACCAGCCGGAGATATGTAGCACAGGAACGGCGATCTCCTCAAAACGGCGCTGATAGCAGAGCGGGAGCCAGTACTCGTCAAGCAGCGGGTGAGCGATCTGGCGCCTCCAGTTGGGGTTGACACGCCCGGCGCGCTGGTCCATCGTCAGCAAAGGCAGATGCTGATAGACTGCTTCCCAGTTGACCAGCTCCATCGGCTGAAGCACGCGCCCGCTGACGAGGTGCTCCCAGCAGAGATGCATGGGACTCGGCAGACCGGTCGGGACCTCCACGAATGGATCGGAGGGCGCGACTTTGACAACCATGGCACACAGGTGCGGCGGACGTTCGAGAGCGGCCAGCCACTGGATACGTCCCGCATAGGAGGCGCCCAGCGTACCGACATGGCCATCGCACCACTCCTGAGCAGCGCACCACTCGATGGCGTCATAGCCGTCGCGCCCCTCGTGAACATAGGGAACGAACTCACCAGCGGAATCGCCTCGTCCGCGTACATCCATCGCTACGAAGGCGTAGCCATGCTGAACATAGGCGAGCGCTACCTCGGCCAGGGAGAGATCGGCCTTGAGATAGGGCGTTCGGAGGAGAATCGTGGGATAGGGTCTCTCGCCCTCCACGGGCAGGTAGACATCGGCCGAGAGGCTGACCCCATCACGCATGGGCACACGGCAATCAAATAAGACCTGTACTCGATCCAGATCTGCCAGAGACATCGCTCTCTTTCCTTTCTGGAACATGGACCACCCTGCTCTCCCACAGCAGGAGGTCCTGCGCATGCTACAGATCAGGGCAGGCCACCGGGATCATTCGCCACTCCAGGCATTGAAGCGCTCCTTCTGCTGCCGATGGAAGGGCGCGAGTTGCTCGTTAGCACTGACAACGGTCTCCAGACGCTCGATCAGCCCGGCAAACTGTGCACCGGGCAGCGCCAGCACGGCCTCGGAGGGTTTGAGGGCGGCATAGGTACGGGCCCCCACGCAGCCAAAGCTGAGCGAGGAACGCCCCGAGTGCAGCGTGCGCGGAATGATGCCACAGGTCGGTCGTCCGAAGGCGACCTGGCCGCTCTGCAGCCAGTTGACAGTTCCTTCGGCCTCTGCAATCAGCATGGCCTGGCGCGCATCGAGCAGCGAGAGAATGACCTCTGGCTCCAGTGGGAACTGATCGAGACGCCCGTAGACAACACTGTCGTGCGGCTTCTGAACGACGGGCAGTCCGCTGATCTCGTCAGGTGAGAAGTAGCCGACCTCGGCCATCATCTGGACCAGCGAGCGTGCGCGCTCACTGGGGGCGGTCGGCGACATAAAGCCCAGCGTGATCATGCCAACAGGGCACTCCTGATGATCGCTGGCCGTGGCGTAAAACACACCACGCTCGGCCAGGCGCCAGAAGGTACAGGCAGACGGAACGCCGGTGGTTGTATGGGCGATCCCCTGGGGCTGCCCCTCAACAAAGGCCAGCCCTACGGGAGGAGTCTGGAGCTGGAGCACATCGCAGAATCGTTGGACAAGAGCACGATCCACCTGAGAACTATCCTTTCTATTCCGGCCGGAGCGTTCCCCGACTTCGGCCTCGCTCCGATTGTAGCACAGAAACTGGCAGCCGGTCGATCGCTGGTTCAGGGCCTGTACTTTGCCATGAGACCCTTCAACCAGTTGCGCTGTTTCTCCGTGGGCACAAACCCAGGGCGATGCAGGCGCTTCGCCATATCCTCCACAAACTGGCGCTCGTTCTCCCTGGCGGCGCCGTGATCGCTCGCGAAGTAGGCCTGCAGACGTTGCACCTGCTCGAACAAGGCCTGCCGCTCTGCAGGAGGCAGACCGCTACTACGCGCCTCTGGCCGCTGTGAGATCTGCCAGCGCTCGTAGGCGCTGCGATCATCTCGCCAGGCTCCTAACCCGGCCAGCTCGTCGGCACGCTCATTGAGCGCCTGGCCGGCGTGGCCACGCACCCACTCGAAGCGGAGCGGGGCTGTGCGATGGTTGGAAAGCAGCTGAAAGAGCTGCCAGAGATCGGGATTGGCCTTGCGCTTAAAGATCCCCGTGGCCACTTTAATGGTATACTCGCTATCGCTGTAGATCTTCAGAGGACGATCCGGCGGAGCCAGACTCAGGGCCGCCAGCACCGCCGCAATCTCCGCGCGATTATTGGTCGTCTCTGTTGCAGCGGGGATATGTCCATGACACTCAATGCGCTCGGACGGTAACTGGCTCCATGGCGTGTCGAGGCGCTCCACCGGCATAAGAATAGCACTCCAGCCGGCCGGCCCGCCTGGATTGTCAACACAGGCACCATCGGTATAGGCTACGACTGCCGCCTTGCTGCTGAGCAGGGCGCGCACTTCATTGGCCGACAGGCGGCTCAGAGCCTCCTTCACGGAGCGCCATTCCAGTGGTTCTTGATCTTGATTCACAGCAAGCTATCTATCCCAATCACAAAGCAAACTCAGACGCAACGGGAATCCTGCTCTCTTGCCTGGAACAGTGCGCATGTCAGTTCCGGCTTGTCCAGCCCACTATAAAGCCTGCGACCCTGCTCCGTCAAGGGGCGGCATGGGAGCCAGCACGCAGCCTCTCTCTATCGCTATCGATACAGAGCCGCCAGGGCCTGGAGCACACCAACCAGGAGTGCCAGCAGCAGCACCGACCAGAGCCAGAGTCCACCATGCAGCCGGCGGGCCTCCTCAGAAGCCACCGTGGCAAACCAGCGCGCCGTCTCCCGGCGATTGAGACGCCAGACAATCACGAGGGAACCCCCTGCGAGAAGGAGCAGCGTCACCACCGGCCAGTAGTCGCCAGCCTGCGCTCGCAACCAGAAGGTGTAGACCGTCGCCAGGCCTGCCAGAAAGAGAAGGATATTGAAGGCGATCTGCAGGGTGCGCGTCCATGGCCAGCCGCGGCGCACACCCTCACCGAAGAAGGCGATCAGTGTTGCGAAGGGCAGGGCGGCCACCAGTGAGAGCAGGGCATTCCACAGGGCAGGAAGCTGTGGCAGCCTGAGGGGAGGCGGTAGATGCAGCCACCAGGCCAGGCCGGGCATCACCAGCAATTGCACGACGATCGCCCAGTCGAAGATGACCGCCAGAGCTACACCCGGCGGTCGGCCCCCTCTCTCTTCGGCCGGCCTGGCCGCGGTTCTGTCAGGCGACTGCTGCGCACTCTTCTCCTTCAATGCCGTTGTCTTTCCATAGATACAGGCAGCTCATCATCCGGCCCGGCCCGCACAGACGCCACCCTCTCCACGCCCTTACGGAGCGAGCTGTCCGTGCGGGCGTGGAGAGCGCGAGCAGGCAGAGGGCCTGGCCACTAGCGATGAATCAACATCTTGACGGCCTGCGCAATATGGTGGGCATCAATGCCGGCCTCCTCCAGCAGCTCCTGCGGCTTGCCGGAGCCAGGCATCTCCTGGACCGCCAGCTTCACCACCTGCGGCAGAGGGCCATCACGCTGCGTAAAGGCCTCCAGGACAGCCTCGCCGAGACCGCCCTCAGGCCAGTGATCCTCGACGGTGACAAATTTATTGCCCGCCTCCTCCGCAGCCTGGAAGAGCGTCTCCTCATCGATCGGCTTGACTGAGTAGGCATCAATGACACGCACCAGGATGCCCTCCGCTTTGAGGTACTCATAGGCCTTGAGCGCCTCGTGCAGTGTAATGCCCGCCGCTACAATCGTCGCCTGATCGTTGGAGGAGCTGCGCACAACCTTGCTTCCGCCGATGGGGAAGTCCTCATCGGGGCCATAGATGACTGGCGTCTTCTCGCGCGTCGTGCGAATGTAGACAATGCCATTGTGCTCAGCCATCTGAGCCACCAGCCTGGCGGTCTGGTTGGCATCGCAGGGGTAGAGCACGGTGCTACCGAAGACAGCGCGCATCATCGCCAGATCTTCGAGAGCCATCTGCGACGGCCCATCCTCGCCGATGGAGACGCCGGCGTGAGAACCACAGAGGCGAATATTGGCTCGCGAAATGGCAGCCATGCGGATAAAGTCGTAGGCGCGCGTCAGGAAGGCAGCGAAGGTAGAAGCGAAAGGAATACGCCGGCAGACGCTAATCGCCACCGCCGAGGCCAGCATCTGCTGCTCGGCGATATACTGCTCGAAGTAGCGCTCGGGGTAGGCCTTCGCGAACTCCTCAGTGTAGGTGGAGTTGCTGACCTCGCCATCCAGGCCAACCAGCTCGGGATAAGCCGCTCCCAGAGCCTTGAGCGTATCGCCGTAGGCCTTGCGCGTGGCCACCGCCTCGCTACCATCGTAGCGCGGCAGCGCCAGCGGCTGCTTCTCTGCCAGGGGCGCGGGCTGCAGATCCTCTGGCTTCTGCACCGCGAAGACCTGGCTGCGCACGTGCGGCAGCTCTTCGAGGGCCTGAGCCTCCTGCTCCTTGCTCAGCGCCTTGCCATGCCAGCCATTGACATTCTCCAGAAACGAGACCCCCTTGCCCTTAACCGTGCGGGCAATGATCAGGGTTGGCGCATCGCTGGCCTGGAGAGCCTGGGCATAGGCATTATCGATCTCTTCATAGTGATGGCCATCGATCACAATGGCGTTCCAGCCAAAGGCCTCGGCTCGCTCAGCATAGGCAGCGGTATTCCAGCCGAGCATCGTCTCGCCACGCTGGCCCAGGCGGTTACAATCGAGAATGCCGACCAGGTTGTTGAGCTTGTAATGGGCGGCCAGGGCGAAGGCTTCCCAGATCGAACCCTCGGCCATCTCGCTATCGCCCAGCAGCACCCAGACGTGGTAGGGCAACCTGTCGAGATACTTGCCGGCCAGCGCAACACCCACGCCGATCGGCAGGCCCTGGCCAAGTGAGCCTGTTGCAACATCGACCCAGGGCAGGACAGGCGTTGGATGACCCTCCAGGCGACTGCCAAGCTTGCGCAGGGTCAGCAGCTCCTCGTCGGTGATCGCCCCGGCCGCTTTAAACATCGAGTAGAGCAGGGGAGCTGCATGCCCCTTTGAGAAAATCAGATGGTCGTTATTGGGATGACGTGGCTGATCAAAATCATAGCGCAGGTAGCTGATCAGCAGTACTGCCATCAGATCCGCAGCGGACATTGAAGAGGTAGGGTGACCTGAGCCCGCCGCCGTCGTGCAGCGAATACTATCTACGCGCAACTGCTGAGCAAGATTCGTCCATTGCTCAACCCTCGAATGTGCCTGAGTTGTCGTCATCTGCCAATCCTCATTAGATCTAGTTTTTTCAACGTGTTGCTGTACACGGTCCTATTGTAGGCGAATGCCCCCCGCAGAGCAAGCTGATGCCTGCCAGGAAACATCGTGTCGCCAGCGCTGAACGCCCAGCGGGCTCTCCTCTCCCACCCACAGGATGAGAGCAGGCTCTCTGTCAGACCTCCTCTTCCAGCACGCTGATGACCACCTTGAGGGCTTCACCTGGCTGCGCTACCAGGCGAAAGGCCTGCGCCGCCTCCTCCAGGGGGAAGCGATGGGTGATCACGTGCTCCGCGCGTATGCGTCCACTGGTCAGAAGATCGAGCGCCTGGCGTGTCTCATAGGGACCGGCCGAATAGCTGCTGCGCAGACTGATCTCACGGAAGAATAGCTCGTTGGGACTCACAGGTAATCGCTCTTCTGGCGAGGGAGGAGCAAAGAGCAGCACTGTTCCACCCGGTCCCACCAGCTCCAGTCCCTGCTGCATCGCCTCGATCTTCGAGGGAGTCACAATCACCACATCGGGCTTGCGACCGCCATTTGCAGCGAGGAGGGCCTCTACAAGCGACCCGGACGAGGCCGATGGAGGATTGAGAGCCAGATCGGCACCTGCCTCCAGCGCACGCTGCCGCCGATAGGCAATCGGATCAACCACGATGATCCGCACAGCTCCCCGCAGACGCGCCAGCCGGGTCAGCATGATGCCGTTGCTGCCAACCCCCAGAATGAGGACCGTATCACCAGCGCGTAGCATGGAGCGCTCGATGCCACGAATACAGCAGGCGAGCGGCTCAATCAGCGTGGCGGCCTCGAAAGAGAGCCCGGCCGGCAGAGACAGGACATCGCGGCTCACGTTCAACGCTGGGACGCGAATATACTCCGCAAGTCCACCTGGATCAAGGCGTGTGGCGCGAAAGGTTGGGCACTGCGAGAAGGAACCGCGCTGACAGTAGTGGCAGACCATACAGGGAACGTGATGATGCACAAAGACCCGGTCTCCTACGCGGAACTGCTCCACCCCATCACCAACTTCTACGACCACGCCCACTGGCTCATGTCCAGGGTAGAGCGGTGCTCGCGGACGCATATACCACTCCATGACATCGCTGGCGCAGATGCCACAGGCCGCGAGTCGAACCAGGAGCTCGCCGGCGCCGATCGTCGGACGCGGCAGATCGACCAGCCGCACATCGTGATTGCTATGATATTCAACAGCGCGCATGATGCTTCCACCTATCTCCTGGCAGGTACCACACACAGAAAACCGAAGGCCTCATCGCCCAGCGTGAAAAACTGGTGGATCTCGTTGCCAGGGATATAGATGGCATCGCCTGCGCCCACCTCATGTTCCTCATCACCCAGGCGCAGAAGCGCACGCCCATGGAGCACGTAGACGCCATGATCATGGGCGTGCTGATCAAGCGAGGTATGGCCCCCGGGCTGGACTGCAAAATAGCGCATATGAAAGTTCAACGACCCCTCATCGTTGCCGATGAGTATCTGGCGCGTGGCTCCCTCGGCCCGGCTGTTCTCCGGCCCATAGGCGCGCACCGTCACTCCCTGCCAGCGCAACTCACCGCGCTCCGGGGCCTGTAGACGATGGATGATACCCATGCTTCTGCCTTTCTCCATGTGTTCAAACGTAGTCACACACTGGTCGGCGGCGTTGGAAACCTCAGCCCCCCCGATATGCGATTGTGGTGAAAACAACCGCACACCGCACGGGATCGCCCGTGTGTGGCCCTGGCCGGGCAAGGAACCTCCTCAGCAGGTCGACGGAGCTTTTCTTGTCTCGACCTATGATGAGTTCATATCCTCTGCAACAACCGGTCCATTTCCACAGCGGCAGAGCCTGCAGGTTTCCACGACCAGAGCACTGCCTGGACGTATCGCGCTTCTCGTACACCAGGAAGGTCTTCTCCGTGCAAGGGGACGTCCTGAACTCACCACGGTTTCGTAAAACCAGTAAGGCAGTGAGGATCTCCTGCCTTACTGGTTGGATCGTCACAGGTTGAACTGCACCACGCCCCCACGATGACTGGTGGCCAGCGCGCTTGCCTTGCAGTCCTCTGGCTGTCTTGCTCTCTTCCTCTCAGAGAGCGGGCAGACAGAAACGGCTCAGGTGACACTTGTCTTCATCGGACAGGGTGTCCTCACTCAACGACACCGGCTCCGGATTCTGCCCCCTTACCGTATAGATTCTAGCACACGCAGCATATCGGCCGCCGTCTCAGCCTCCAGCAGACGCTGTGCCTGCTCCTGCCAGTATGCCAGCGGCCGTTGCGCCAGTCGCTCTTTGACAGCTGAGAGGGCTGGTGGATTCATGCTTAACTCGCGCACTCCCAGACCGACCAGCAGTGGTCCGATGAGGGGATCTCCCGCCAGCTCGCCACAGACGGCGACCAGGCGCTGCTGCGCTGACCCGGCGCGCACCACCTGGGCAATGGCGCGCCAGACTGCCGGCTCGAGCCGCCCGAAGAGTGAGGTCACCCGTCCGTTGGTGCGATCGACGGCCATCACGTACTGGTAGAGATCGTTGGTACCGATGCTGAAGAAATCGACTTCGCGGGCCAGCACATCGGCCATCAGGGCCGCCGCCGGCGTCTCCACCATGATCCCCAGGCGCGCGTCAGGCGAGAGCACGAGGCCTCCCTGAGCAAGCTCCTGGCAGACCTCCTGGTAGAGGGCGCGCAGATGACGTACCTCCTCCACTGTCGCGATCATGGGGAACATGATGTAGAGGACGATGCCCACCTCGTGGGCGGCTCGCAGCAGCGCACGCAACTGCTGACGTAGCAGCTCTCCATGACGCACATGAATGCGGGCCCCGCGCAATCCCAGGGCCGGATTGGCCTCCTGCTGGGAACCAATGAGAGCCTCCAGCGCCGGAAAGGGCTTATCTGCTCCGGCATCAAGGGTGCGCGCCACAATGGTCTTGCCACCCGCGGCCCCTGCAACAAAGGCGCGAAAGAGCGCCGTATAGGCGGCAAACTGCTCCTGCTCATCGGGAAAGACCGCCCGCCCGCCAAAGAGAAACTCGGTGCGCAGCAACCCGATGCCCTCAGCACCCAGCTCGGCCGCCTGACGTGCTCCAGCCTCATCGCCCACGTTGGCAAATACCGCCACCGGCACGCCATCGGCCGTCCTGCCTGGCTGGTGTAGCCAGGCCTGCCGCGCCTCCCGCCTCTTCGCCCGCTGCTCCATGCGCTCACGCATACTCTCTTCGAGTACGCGCCGCTCCTCTGGACCGGGGTTCAGATAGAGCAGCCCCTGCTCTCCATCCAGGGCCAGAGACTGGCCTGCCTTTAACGCATCCAGAAGTTGCGGATCAATTCCCGTGACTGCCGGAATCTCCAGCGAGCGGGCAATGATGGCCGCATGGGTGGTGGGACCCCCGACAACGGTGCAGATGCCGGCCACGGCAGCGGGATCGAGCGTGGCCGTATCCGACGGGGTAAGATCGTAGGCCACGAGAATAACTGGATCAACGACGGCACTGGCAGCCGGCAGAGCGCCTGTCCGGCTCTCACCGCTGAGCAGGCGCAGCACGCGCGCCACAGCATCGCGGATATCGGCCGCCCGCGCGGCCAACAGCTCATCCTCCACAGCCGCCAGCGCCTGTGCACTCTGCTCCGCAACCTCCTGTAAGGCACTGGTGGCCGAGAGCGAACGCTCCCTGATCAGGTCAAGAGCCGCATCCAGAATCTCAGGATCCTGGAGCATCATCTGATGGGCTTCAAAAATCGCCGCCTCGCTCTCGCCAGCTTCGCGCGCCACCCGCGCAGCCAGCAGATCGAGCTCGCGCAGCGCCGCCTCCACCGCACGGCGCAGGCGCTCTTGCTCCTCGGTAATCTGCTCCGGTGCAATCGTCAGCGCTGCCGGAGCTGCCTCCGGCTGGGGACGGTAGAGCCAGGCCGCTCCAATGGCCACGCCCGGCGAGAGCGGTACCACTCGCATCACATCTGTGGGCACTTGTCGTTGCTCCGACACACCAGGGCCTCCTTCTCACATCTGTGGATGGTCACATGCTATCTTCAGCAGGCAGCAGGGCAGATCGTTCTGCACACACCAGCGCTACCGCGACGCACTGTTCCTATTATCTGGCATAACCGCCCGAGGCCGCAAGAGAGCATGGAGTGAGCGCCAGAGGAGGGCCATCTCCACACCGTCCAGGCGCACCAGGTTTACATCTCCCTTGCGGTGAGATATACTCTGCGACGAAATCGGAAGCGTCAGCTTCATCGGATAGGCGCAGGAGACCCTCGCCTTCAGGCGTGGGGAGGAATGCGCCCCTCCTTCCCCCTTGACAAGGGCCTGGTGCAGAGGATAGTCTATCTGCGTGAATAGAACCATCGTTGTGCAACTGAAGCCCTCGCCAG
>JBHOQN010000012.1:0-30417 GCA_042408965.1 Ktedonobacteraceae bacterium | reverse complement strand
TGATGGTACCAGGGTCCATGCCAGTGCCAGCCACAAGCAACTCGAACTCGTCCAGAAAGCGAGGGCATACCTTGTGGAAAGGAGGAGCGGCATTCCTCCCACGGCTGAACCCGTGGGTATCCTGCCGCCGAAGTCATGAAGGACACAGAAGGCTGGCGAGCAGACATACCTTCCTGGCTTGCCGACCTTCCTCAGGTGAGGTGAAGGAATGGAAGATAAGGGTAGTCGCCGTTCGCGCTGGTGGCGTCCTGAGCGGCGGCAGAATGGTGTGAGGAATAGAAAAACTGACGCGCTGAAACTGTTCACGTTTGTACATACGCATCGAAATGCCCTGCTTACAGGCCTGCTTCTGGCAGCCCTTCTGGTCTTGCTATTTGGCCTGTTCAGCCAGCTGCAACCGCCACTGACGAGCAGCGTCCCCAGCGGGATGACGTCGCTCAGCTATACGGCTTTTCTTGATGAGGTCAGGGCCGGCAAAGTCGTGGCTGTGGTTGTTCAAGATCGTGCAGTGTATGGGCTGCTGGCCTCCTCAAACAGTCAGCCTGCATCGGCCACTGCTTCGCGGACGAGCGCCGGTGAGATCGCTGCCTGGAGTCGAGCTATCAGCTCGGGCTACTCCTCCTGGGCTGGCAGTGCGCAGACCCCGGCCATTGATCCAGCCCGCCAGATCTATACCCGTCTCCCGGCTGAGGGTGATCCCCAGTTGATGTCTCTGCTGATGGACAGGCATGTCCTGGTGACGACGCTGCCCCCTTCCCAGAATCCGCTCTGGCTACAGGTGCTCTGGCGCATTCTGCCCTTTCTGGTGGTTGGTCTGATCCTCTCGCTCTTGCTGCTATCTCAGCGGAACAATCGCCCTCTGCGTGCTCTCGATGAGCGATTCGCGCGTATGGGACGCAGCCGTGCGCGACGGATCGAGCGCGATACTTCTGGCGAGAAAGGCTCAGCGACTCCGAAGTCCACTCAGTCCGCTCCGTCACGAACATCTCTGACCTCCCCAGCGGGTCAGGCTACGCACGCCCGTGTCACCACCGTGCCTGCCGTGACCTTTGCGGATGTGGCCGGCATCGATGAGGTGCGCAGCGAGCTGGAGGAGATAGTCCAGTTTCTGCGCGATCCAGAGCGCTTTAAGCGGCTGGGAGCCCGCATTCCACGTGGTGCCCTGCTGGTCGGCCCGGCTGGGACGGGCAAGACCTTGCTGGCGAAAGCGGTGGCCGGCGAGGCTGGCGTGCCTTTCTTCAGCATCAGCGCCTCGGAATTCGTCGAGATGTTCGTTGGTGTGGGCGCCAGCCGGGTGCGTGATCTCTTCGCTCAGGCGCGTAAGTCTGCACCCTGTGTCATCTTTATTGATGAGATCGATGCTGTGGGCCGCAAGCGCGCTGCGCGTGTCTTCAGCAATGAGGAGCGTGATCAGACCCTCAACCAGTTGCTGGTTGAGCTGGATGGCTTCGACGACCGCCAGGCGGTGGTCGTGCTGGCAGCTACGAACCGTGTGGATATCCTCGATCGCGCCCTCCTGCGTCCCGGGCGCTTCGATCGCCGGATTACAGTCTCCCTGCCTGACCGCGTGGGACGCCAGGCCATTCTGGCCGTACATACGCGCCACACGCCCCTTCATGAGGACGTTGACCTGGAGCGCCTTGCTCGTATGACGACGGGCATGAGCGGGGCCGATCTGGCCAATCTGGTCAATGAGGCGGCCTTGATGGCAGCAAGGCGCGACCTGGAGGTGGTGACACAGGACTGCTTTGAGAATGCCCTGGCGCGCGTTCAGCTGGGAGTATTGCGCCCGATCGTCATGAGCGAGCAGGAGCGACGTGTGATTGCCTATCATGAGGGCGGTCACGCCCTGGTTGCCTATCACCTGCCTGAGGCTGAAACGGTCAATTGTGTGACGATCCTGCCAAGGGGACAGAGCCTGGGCGTCACCCAGTTCATCGCCGAAGAGGATCGCTATAACTATAGCCGTGAGGCGTTGATGGCGCGCATTGCCGTAGGTTTGGGAGGACGGGTTGCCGAGGAGCTGACCTTTGGCGCCAGACATGTGACTACTGGGGCTGAGAATGATCTCCAGGTCGTCACGGATCTGGCCCGGCGTATGGTGACGCGCTGGGGCATGAGTGAGCAAGTGGGAGTCGTCTTCGCCGATTACCAGCCTGATGAGGCGACTGTCGCCCTCAACATGACTCCCCTAACCCTCGATGGTCCGGCTGCTGCGCGGACGCTCCTGCTGACTGAAGATGGCAGGTTGCTTCCCAATGGGGATTTCCAGGCTGCGGCCCAGCTCCATGCACGGCGGTTAGCAATGGCTCTGCCGGGAGCGCGCAACGCCAGTGCGACCAGCACGACACTGGCCGCTCTCATCGATGCCGAGGTGCAGCGTATCCTTAACGAGGGACGGGCGATGGCGCGTGAGATTCTACGCACGCACAGTGATCAGCTGCAGAGACTGGCTGAGGCCTTGCTGGAGCATGAACAGCTCAATCGCGCCGAGTTTGAGGCCCTGATGCAGGCATGAAAGACCTCTTGACCCCCGGCTCCCAGGGTTGTGCGGGCGGTGGGCAGAGCTGTCCACCGCCACCGCTCGTGTGGGAGATGGAAGGCTCAGACCTCGCTGGAAGGACCGGGCGTCAGGCGCAGAGCATGCTGCTCGCCCCAGTGCCCCTGCCTCTCCCACTGTATGGTCTCTCCCTGGATACCTCCGCGTGGTCGGCAGATCAGGCGCAGGCTATACTGCTGGCTATCCTCTACGTGGCAGGTCACTTCCAGGGTGTGCGTGCCCCACTGGAGTGGCCCGATGTAATAGGTCGCGCCCGGACGTCGCAGAGCCTGGGGAAGCATCGGGGTAAGCGTCAGTGTCCCAGCCTCCTCTTCCCGCAGACCTAGCAGATAGCGCAGCAGGAGGTGGATGCTGAGCGCTCCCCAGCCGTATCCTTCGATACCCGCATTCACATAGTCAAGGCGCTCGCCGCGCGCTATGGCCTGGCGATATTCTCGCGTGATCCCTGGCAATCCGTCATCGATAGTCCGAGGACGGCGATCCAGGTCGCGGTAACTCCCATCAATAAACTGGTAGGCCAGTTCGGCGGCTTCCTCCGCCAGCCCAGCATTTGCAGCGGCTCCGATGACGGTGAGTGCTACCGGTGGCCAGCAGAGGGGTGCCCAGTGGCGGCTATGATTCGGGGGATGCCGCAGGGCCGAACGCAGCTGCTCGCTGTGACCCCAGCCGGCGGCTCCGCAGAAGAGCGCTGCCAGATGCATGGCGTCCTCCTGTGAGGACCATTCCTGACTCAGTGTGTCATAGTCCCTGAACCAGCCCTGCTGCCACATCAGGCGCGTCTTGACGGTGAACTCGGCGGCCACCTGCTCCCATTGGCTGGCTTCCGCCTGAAAATCGATCGCCTGTCTCTCTGAGGACTGCTCCCCGTGCTGCCTCTGTTCCGGCTGACCTCTGGAATGGTTGCCAGAGCCGTGCTCACTATCGGACTCGCCTGCCTGCTCTTCCTGCGCCAGTGACTCTGCCCAGCGTGCCAGGATGGCCGCGCCCTGGGCCATACTGGCCTGCAGATCCACGGGGCGCACATGCTGAATCAAGGTTCCCCCGGTCTGTTGAGGTCCGAAGCGGCTGGAAACGTCCTGACCGCTCTCCCAGGAACAGGCGTAGACGAGCCAGCCCTCAAGATCGCGCCGATGCTCCAGCCACCAGCGCAGATAGGCTGCGGCGGCCGGATAGAGGCGCCGCAGCCAGCGCCGATCGCCTGTGCGCCGGAAGAGCAGGTCACAGCAGTAGAGTGGAAAGCCCCAGGAGGGAGCTGTGCCGCAGATCTGCCCGTCATCGGCAACCATATTGTAGCTGCCGTCCTCGCGCATGCAGGGAAGATTGGCATGTGGACCCTGCGTGAAATGACCGAGCAAGACCGTGGCGGCCAGCTCAGGCGCAGCGTAACTCAGAGAGAGGCAGTCCAGCGCTGCCTCGGCCAGAACCATGCGCGGCGCCTGAATCTGCATGCCATCCCAGTACTGTTCGATCACGCCGCAGGGAGGCCTGATGACCATGCGCAACGTCTCTTGATCGTAGACGAAGCCACGTCGCCAGCTCGCCGGCCAGTCGCCGCCCAGTTGGGGCGCCTGGCGCCAGAAGTCTTCATCCTCCCGGCGGTGGGCTTCCTCGGCTGCGGTCAGCCCTTCAAGCCCATCGCGCCAGTGGGCGTAGCTCTGGTCGAGCGAGACGCCGCGTGCCAGTACGACGTGCAGGCGGCGCTCTTCGACAGAGCCGCTGATCAGCAATGTGCAGGGAAGCGCTACGGTGCGTATCTGCCAGCCGCTCTCTGCGTCAGCCTGTGTAACGCCTGGCGGTGGAATCTCCTTACCCCTCAGCCGTGCCGCCAGCTCTGCTGGCGAGAGGCTGTAGCCCATTGTTCCACTGACAGGGGCTGGCCCTGTATCAGCGATCTGCCAGCCGTGGATGAAGACATCGCCCTCGCTGGCGATCCCCAGCATGGCATGATTGCCACCAGGGAGGACCCGTGCGTAGAGACCGTGTTCCCAGAGACGGCTGGTGAAGGGGTTGTGTGTGTGCTGATGCAGGAGATAGCAGGTGATGCTCAGCGGCTCATCGCGCGTCGTGGTGAAGGAGAGTATGCAGCCCAGCGCGTGCTCGTGGATCAGGAAGTAGCGGGCCCGCAGCAGCAAACCGTATGCTGGAACAATACAATTATATTCAAAGCGATTCTTTGTATGGAGCGGGCTGTTAATCACACAGCCGTGCTGCTGAAAGTCTTCCGGTGTGATCAGCAACAGATCATTGTTAATCTGCAGACCAATATTCAGGTGGGCTGTGTACTGGAACTGATTGCGCACATAGCTGCCCAGATTGGGCACATGCCAGCCCATACCTAGCGGCGGTAGGGAGCGGATCACTCCGTCTGGATTGAGCTTCCAGCTATGATATGGATTGTCAAGATACCCATGCGGAGTGAAATCATCTCGAGGAATCATCGGTGAGCCCCCCTCTTTAGCACTATCTGCGAGAGATCCCGGCGTGCCGTTCGCTCGTTGCTCTCTGAGTATCCTCGCCTGTCGCTGCATCCTGGCGCTGCTGACCCCCGTCAGAGCCGAGAAGCTGACCTGCCCGGCCCTGAGGCGTACTGCCTTCATGATACCGCCTTCCCGCCTCTCCTGCAACGTCCGCTCCTGCAACGCCCTCGCTTGCTGAGGAGTGCGTTCGCTGAGTATGCCATGCCAGATATTGACAGTCGGCAGGATAGATTCTATGATTTTTATGGTTACTATACTAAAAATAGTAACTATGGTAGAGTTGTCCATCAGACAGATGAAAAGGAGAGAGGCTATGGTCTGGCAATTTGACCCGGCCCACACCAGCATCGAGTTTACAGCCAGGCACATGATGATTACCACAGTGCGCGGGCGCTTCAAGCAGTGGTCGGGGACGATTGACCTCGACGAGCAGCATCCAGAGGCGGCCCGAATAGTGGTTGAGATCGACGCGGCAAGCCTGGACACCAATCAGCCACAGCGTGATGCCCATCTCAAATCAGGGGACTTTCTGGAGGTGGAGACCTATCCAACGATCAGGTTCAGCAGCACCCGTGTCGAGCGGCTCAGCGACACAAGCGGCAAGCTCTATGGTGACCTGACAATCCGTGATGTCACGCAGCCAGTGGTGCTGGATGTTGTTCTGGAGGGAGCCTCGCGTGACTGGCAGGGCAAACGTCGTCTTGGCTTTACTGCCACAACCTCTCTCAATCGCAAAGACTGGGGTTTGAACTGGAACGTCGCTCTTGAGGCTGGGGGCTGGCTGGTCAGCGAGAAGGTCGATGTGCAGATCGCCGTCGAGCTTATTGAGGAGACGCCAGCTCCCCAGGAGAGCCAGGCGGCGGCTACTCAGGGCTGAGATCTGAGGCTGGGCAGGCTCTCTGCGGAGAGGACGCGACGTCTGCCTCCTGCAGGGCTGCCTGTCGTCCTCCATCAGGCCAGCCTGCCTGCTCATGGAGAGATCAAGGAACGCACAGTGCAGCTCAGTGCTCCATCGGGCGAAGGCGCGGAAGGTGTACGCGAAAGCCCATGGACATCAGCGAGCAGGGCTGACGGCAGAATCAGGCCCTTTCAGGAAGTGCGTGATCCAGACAGAGGCAGGTGGCAGTGGCTCTGCCAGCGTCTGCGCTGCCCGCTCAGGAGAGCCAATGTAGTAGTCTACAAAAGGACTATGTGCTGAAACGGCGCGCAGGGCCCCGTCAAGACGAAAAGCCAGAAGCACATAGTCGTGCAGCCCGGTATCGTTCCTATTGACAGGCTCTTCCTTTCCCAGGAGAGCGTCAAGCGAGCAGCGGGCGTGGTTTCTGATACCCATCCGATCACAGCGGAGCGGGCCATCTCCGCTGGGTACACGCTGCTGCGTGAGGACAGGAGGCTAACGCCAGAAGACGCTCTCCTGGGAAGGACGGTCTCTCCTCGTCGGGAGCCAGAGAGAAGCCTGGCAGTGGCCGTTTTCCGGCGCCAGGTCCAGGCTGCGGTGCAAGGCCAAGGGACCCCGATCAAGATGAGCGGCGTTTCCGGAGCGCTGCACGTGGAAACCCGCATGCCTTGCTTGAGCGGACCGGACCTCAACTGACAAAGTCTTCGGTGAACCAGACCCAGCCGCTGGGGTCGATATAGACGCCTACACCGACGCGATGCAGTGTTGTGCTGAAGAGATGGATGCGATGCCAGCCGGTTGGGGGCTCGTTGACCATACTTTCCTGCACGTTGTACACGTTGGTCCGGGGAGGGTTTGAAGGGCCAGCCAGACCGATGTTCTCACCGCAATCCGTGAAAGAGAATCCCTCGTTGGCGATGCGTGTGCATTGGGGCAGGCCGTCGGGACAGGTATGGCTGAAGCCGCAATGGTACATGTTCCAGCTATGCAGACGCGCTCCGGCCGCCAGGGTGGCATTCCAGGTATAGGGATAAAGGCCACGCGCAGCGCGATCGCTGTTAATCTGCTGAAACAGCTTCTGGGTTAGATACTGCTCAAGGGCGGTCATTGCCGGCGGGGGACCATAGGGAGCCGGCCCTCTGATTGCAGGCTGATTGCTGTGGGGAGGAGTACTGGCGGTGGCCCGCTGGCTGGGGATGACCACCGTTGGCGTAGGCGTCGCCAGCGTCTCCAGGTTGCTGAGCGAGTCGCTGGCCAGCGAAGGCCGCGTGGCGGATCTGTGAGCGTCAGAGGCGCTCTGGCCGCTGTTGTTGCCACAGGCTGTCAGCAGCGCCATCAGCATCAGCCCGACGAGAAACCAGTACTGTCTGCTCATGAACTCCAGGTCTCTCCTTCCTTGCTGCCTGTATTGATCCGCCTCAAGGAGTGTAGCATACAACCGCTGTATGCATGCACATACATCACTATATATGGTACTTTTGGGGAGGAGGAGACGGTCGAGAGGAGACGGGCCACTGCTCTCTGCGTGGCTCTGCTCTCATGCAAGGTAGGGAAGTTAGAAGCGGCAGGTCACCACCACCGCTGTGATGTCGTCAGGCTTCGCACGAATGGTGGTCTGGCGTTCTTCGCGCGAGCGGTGAAGGGAGCGTTCGACCAGCAGACGTGCGACAGAAGTGCGCGGACTGGCTGTCAGAATAGCGCTGATCTCCTCATCGGTCAGATTATCGTGGAAGCCATCGGTACAGAAGAGCACACGGTCGCCCGGCTGAATATGGGCCTCACTGATATGGATAGTTGGAGGAACCGGGCCGCCGAGGGCCTGAGTGATACCGCCGCGCCAGCGGAAGTAGCTCAATTCCAGATCGGTGAGATCCTCGAAGTGCATCGCCTGGTCGATGCGCAAGGCATCGCTATCTTTGAGCACCTTATTTTCAACCAGTTTCCCCAGCAGGCCGTCATCAGCCGTCAGGCGCTTGAGGGCTTCGCCGGGGCGCTGCAGGTAGATGCGGCTATCGCCGACATGGGCATAGAGAAGCAAGGCTCCACTACGATCAGCCAGACGGCAGAAGACCCCCAGAGCGACAGTAGTGGCGAGGTCATCGGTGCCCGCGAGCAGAGCGCCCTCGGTGCGAATTAGCTCATCAGCCTCCTCGAGGACGGTGCGCAGGTGGCTCTGCAGATCATGCTGCTGACAGTGCTCCAGGACGAGGCCGCCGGCAAGACGCTGTTGTGTTTGCCGCACAAACGTTTTCCAGCCCTGATGGGTAAAGCGGGCGGCGGTTCGAGCCGCGATCTCGCCAGCGGCACTGCCACCGACGCCATCGAAAACTGCCACCAGCCCGGTGGAGGCATCAGCGATAAAGCTATCCTCGTTCCGTTCTGGGTGCCTTTCACAGGGAATGCTGCAGGCAGAAAACACAAAACAGATCTGTTGAGAGGCGATGCCCCTGGCCAGCCGCTGCTGGCGTCGGCTGCCTCGTGAGTGCGGCATCTTGATCAATGACTCCTTCAGCTCCACTCCACGGTTCTCTCCTGGCATCCTGGTCCTGGCTCTGTGCTGTCAGAATGTGCATGCTCTCTTAGCATTACGGAGGTACAGCCCGTGTGCGGGGAGTGAGTCTCTGCGAACACGTCCCCTATGCGAGCAGCTAGATGCTAGATGATCTCTGAGCAAGCGATGACAGGAACCTGCTTCATTGATGAGCAGCATTGCTGGTGGACAAAGAGGATTGAATAAGCCCCTGGATCGCGCTTACGCTAATTATAGTATGCTGTCCCCGTTCGGTCAACTGCTTGCGCACAAGTGAGCTTGAGAGCGCTCCGGGATTTGCCAGACCCTATCCTGAGAGCAGGCCTGCGATCCGCAGGAAGTTCTCAAAGACAATGCGGGTATGCTCGCGATAGACAGGATAGCGTGCCTGGCGCGCCGCTTCCAACTGCTCCAGGGAGCCGGGTCCCAGAATCTTGATGATCTCCTCGCTGTAGCCAGGCGTATAGAGCCAGGTATCGAACATAGCAGGCGTCAGTTCGATATGGTATTGCAGCCCGTAGGCGCGATGGCCAAAGCGGAAGGCCTGGTGCGGGGTCTCTCGGCTGGTTGCCAGCAAGTGGGCACCCTGAGGCAGGTCGAAAACGTCCTCGTGCCAGTGGATGACCTGCTGATAGCCTGGCAGCCCCTGAAAGAGAGGGTCCTGGCGTCCCTCCTCAGTCAGAACTACCTCGTAGAAGCCGATCTCCACCAGATTGTGGCGGCGTACCTCAGCTCCCAGCACATTGGCAAGCAATTGTCCACCCAGGCAGATCCCCAGGTAAGGAATGTCTTGCTCGATGGCCTGGCGAATCAGGGCCTTCTCCCGTACCAGATAGGGGTAGCTCTCGTCATCATTAGCGTGCTGGGGACCGCCCAGCATGATGAGCGCGTTGTAACCGTTCAGGCCATGCGGAAGCGCTTCATGCTCCGCTTGAATCGTTTTGCAGGTGATCCCATGGAGTTGCAACAGTTCGCCTAGATAACCTGGTGGATCATCCCAGGTCTGCTGCACGGCCAGTACTTGCTTCATGCGTGTCTGATCCTCTCTTGTTGAAACGCTGGAGAACAAGGATCTCCCTATGCTTTCCTGAAGAAACTATAGACGAAAACCATGACAGGGGTCAAGCGCGAGTGTGGCTCCCTCGCCCGGCTTTTACCAGTTGATGCCAGCAGACACATGTTCTATAATGTATTAGCTTGTATTAATTTGTTTCAGAATGTATACTATGTAGCAGGGGTGTGTACTTTTCCTCGTAGCTTGCTGCAACTTTATCCCTGACATCAAAGGGGGAGATCTATGGGTAAACGCATACCTTCCTTCCAGCGTCTCGTCCTGCCCTTCGCCCTGACTCTGCTACTCCTCTTCGTCGTTGCTCCTGATGTGCGCGCTGCACATGCTCAGAGCGTCAAGCTGATTGGTCCTAAGAAGTATTATCTTGCGCTGGGGAACTCGCTGGCCTTCGGGTTCCAGCCAGACCTCGACTTTGATGATGGCTACGTCAATGATTTCTTCCTGGATCTCAAGGCCCATGGTACAACAACGCTGGCCAATCTGTCATGTCCTGGAGAGACCAGTGTTACCTTCCTCAACGGCAAGTGTCCCTATCCCTTCCTGCGCAAGTATCCTTATATTGGCTCACAGTTGAAAGCGGCTGTGAGTTACCTGCACGCCCATGCGGGCCAGGTCAGTCCTGTGACGCTCGACATCGGAGCCAACGATCTGCTGCCGTATCTCGATACCAAGACGTGCACCGTCGATACCGCCGGCAGTACCAGCGCCCTGCAGACGCTGGACTACAATCTGACGCAGGTCATTCTGCCAGCGCTCCGCGATGCGCTCACGGTCAACGGTCAGGTTACGGGCGACCTGATTCTGATGAATTACTACGATCCTGATCAGAACATCTGCCCCAACACGGTGCCCTACAGCGAGGAGCTGAATCAGCACCTGGCCAACGACGTTCAGGGGTTTGGCATCATCGTGGATGTCTTCAGCACCTTCGGGGGCCCGGCTGTGCCCAATACTAACATCTGTAGCTACACCTGGATGTGCAGTGTCTTCCATGACATTCACGCGACAGATAAGGGCTATCAGGTGATCGCTCAGGCCTTTGAAGCTACCACTGGCTACTAGTACGCTGAGTGAGGCGAGCGCACGATCTGCTTTCCAGGTAAGCGCAGCTCGCGGTGAGGTACGCTCGTTGATCATCTCTGGCTAATGGTGTCCAGAGATGGATGGACCGATGGACGGACCGGCGACAATCGTCTGCGCAGGAAGGCACCCCATGGCGCCGGTCTGCCCATCTCGCCTGCAGCGCTTTCCAGCAGATGGTCGCGAGATGCCCGCGACCCTATCATGCTCTGTTCTGTTTGCTGCCCCTTCGCTCCTATGCTTCCGCTGTCTGGTCGATCGCTCCTGCCCACTCCGGACCTGTGGTGAAGGTCTCCTGTTGCCTGAGCCAGAGGCGGAACGTTCTATAGAGCAGGAACAGAATCTCCACGCTTGCCAGAGAGGGCTGGGCGGATGGAGGTGCTCTCTCTTGTATGGTGAACACCATGAAAGTGTTGCTGGTTGATGATCATGGATCCCTGCGCAAGGCGCTGCGCGAAGGATTGGAGGCCACCGGCGCTGTCTGTGTCGTGGGCGAGGCCGCGACCGGACGCGAGGCCCTGGCGCGGGCGCTCGAGCTCGATATGGATGTGATTCTCATGGATGTCCAGTTGCGCGATCCGCAGCTGGGACGGAAAGCCATGAGCGGTGTGGCGGCCGCGGTAGCCATTCGTCGTGAGCGTCCACGCATGCCAGTCGTCTTTTATTCCATTCAAGACGATGACGAGTATTATCGTGAGTTCCGCGCCTCTGGCATTCTCACACACTACGCTTATGTGCGCAAGAGCAACTATTTACTGCCGAGTATGCTGGTGCCGCTCTTGCGAGATGCGATCAACGGGCGCAACCTGGTTGACCCGGAGATCGAGGATCGCGTGCAGGAGGTGCGCAGCCTGGATGAACAATCACCGCGCGCCCTGCTGGAGCCGAACGAGTTGCGTGTGGCTGAGCTGCTGGCCCAGGGCATGACCAATGAGCAGATTGCCGCCCGCCTCAATCTCCACGATAAACGAGCGGTCAGTCGAACGAATGGACGCATCTATGCGGCCTGGGGATTGAGTGAGTCGGCGGTGGATGATAAGGTTGCGCGAGCACGGGCAACCCTGATCTATACACTGAACCGCATGATTATCTGGGATGCAGAGGGGGTAGCGTATGTGCAGAACCGCAAAGGTGAATGGGTGCCTTTCTATAACGATGCCTAGCTGCGCCGGCCCGACGCTGTGCATGGCCGTGCGCAGCTGCAGGAGTGAGCATGTTGCCTGACACACTTCTTGAGCCGGTTGAGCTTTTAAAAACCGTTACACTGGCTGTATCAGTTTTTAATCTGGTTGCCTTCCTCTGGCTGGCAAGTACTGTCTGGCTCAACAGAGATCATCATGCTCGCATCACGCTCTGGGGTGTGGTGGGACTGAGCCTCAGTGCCCTCTTCTTCTTCCTGCATGCCCTGCTCATCTCAATGCCGCTGGCGGATGCTCGTAATCACCCGCTGCTCGATGCCCTCTGGATGCTGACCTGGATTCCCGCTCTCTGGGTACCCTATATCTGGTTCGCCATCGGTCTGCACTACGCCTCGCTTATCAATGCGAGCTGGCGCCAGCGTATTCCGCTCCTGCTGGCGCTGGGCGCGGCGCTGGGCATGGTCATCTTGCTGTTGCTGCTCACGAATTGGAGAACCTTTACCTTTGTGGGGACGCTGCAGTTGCTGGTCTACAGCGAGTCGCCGCAGGCCTCCGGTCCGACCCTCATCTCTCCTCTCTTCTTTGTGCCCTTACTCTTCCTGGTTTATGTGGCTTTCTGCGCTATTGGACCCTGGTTCACCTCCAGCCGCACTCCCTATCTGGTGGTGGCCGGCTGGCGTACCTTGCAGCAGGCCTTGCGCGAGCGCGGTGTACGCATCTGGCCTGTTCTGCCAACGCTGCGCCGCGCACTGGTGGAGGCCTTCTGGGACGATCCGAGCGATGTTGAAGCCCTGGAGGAGCCGCAGCTCTCCTGGCACCTGGCGCGACCCGCCCTGCTGCTGGCGGCGCTGCTGATGGTTGGACTGACCAGCGGCCTGGCTCTGGCCGGGTTGTGGTCGATGTTTCACTGGCTCGAAGGAAGGGGGCCAACCACCCCCTTGCCGCCGCTGACGACCATTCCCCCGGTGCTGCTCTTCCTCGATCTGATTGCCAACCTTGCCGTGGCTTTGATCATCCTGGTGATTGGTTACTCGATCGTGCGTCACGGCATTCTAATTGAACGGCCGCTGGCTCGACGCGGCTTCTTCGAGCAATGGCGTGGCATTGTCATTGTGGCGGCTACGGTGGCGACCTTTATCGCCCTGCTGGTGCTCTTCACACGGAGCAGCCTCAGCGGTCTGCTCTGCATCACCTCACTGGCAACGCTGGCCTATGCCCTCTTTACCTGGAGCAACTACCAGGCCCATGATCGCTATATCTCCCTGCTGAGCCGTTTTTTGAGCAGCACCAGTCTGCGCCGCTGGTTGAATGCAAGCGCTGAAAAGAGCGAGCGGGAGCTGGAGAATCTCTTCTTCTATCTCTGCCACAGTGTGCTGGCTGTGCGCTGTGCGCGCCTCGATATTGTCGCCGGACCCATGCGTCGCACCTTCAGCTACCGCTGGCCGGCGAAGGCCCGTGTGAACGGCGCTGAACATCCGCGCGCCGGAGCGGGTGCGACCGCCGAGCTGCCAACACTCGTACGCAGAACAGGGAGCGGCCCGGCCCTGGCGCATCGCGTGCGCATGAGGCTGGCCAGCGGCGAGCCGATGATCTGCTGGGTGATGCCCCTCTACGATGAGCGCGGACTGGTCGCGACGCTCTACCTGGGTCCCCGCGAGGATGGAGGCACCTTTACGAAGGAGGATATGAATCTTGCTCAGGCCTGTGGCCAGCGTATCCTGGATACGATTGGTGATCACGAGGCCATGCAGGCGATGGCCGGCCTCCTGCGACGGCGTATTGTGGATGTGAAGCTGCTGGGTGCACAACAGCGGCGTGTGCTGCACGATGAGATTCTGCCGCAAATGCACCTGGCGTTGCTCCATCTGGAGACACTGCGCACGCTGGTGGCTGAAGCGCATGACGGCAGTGCCAGTGCGGCCCTCGAACGATCCGTCGAGATCATCAGCGACGCTCATCGGCGTCTGGCCGCTATGATGCGCGAAACTGCACCAGGGGCACCCTATCGCCTGGAGCGCGAGGGCCTGATGCAGGCTGTTCATACCATGATTGAGCAGGATTTCCAGAACGCCTTCGATGAGGTGCTCTGGGAGGTTGATGAGGAGACGGCCGCGCAGATCGATGAGGTAACGCCTCCGGCGATCGCCGAGTTGATCTTCGCGGCTGTGCAGGAGGCGCTGCGCAACGCGGCCCGTCACGCGCGCGGCTCCGATGTACATCGTCGTTTGCGTCTGATCCTGCAGGCACACTATGGACCGGATCTGGAGGTTTGCGTGGCCGATGATGGTGTGGGCATTGCGGCAGCCCATGCGGCTACCAGCGGCACCGGCGGTGGCCTGCTGACGCATAGCGCCCTGCTGGCCATTGCTGGGGGCAGTCTGAGCATCAAGAGCGCTCCCGGCGAGGGGGTCACCGTGCGTATTCACCTGCCGGCTGAGGCGCTCCTCTATTGAATGCAGATGCGCTCTCTGCGTTCTCTCTTCACTCTATGCCGGCCGGGCAAAACTCGCAGTGCTCTAGAGGGCGCTTTCCTGGCGTCTTCTTAACAGACCACCTCGCTGGGGAGAAGACTCATTCCTGGCGAAGCTGCAGAGAACAGGAGAGAAGTGATGATACTGATTACTGGCGCTACAGGCTTTATCGGACGACATCTTGTGGCACGACTGGTGGAGCGTGGAGAGCGCCCGCGCTGTCTGGTACGTGATCCTGGGCGGGCGGCCAGCGTTCTGCCTATCGACAAGGTTGAGCTGGTGGCAGGGGCCACCACGCAGCCGGTCTCGCTGGAGGTGGCCCTGCGTGGTGTGGATACCGTTGTACATGCCGCCTTTATGACGGCGGATCGCAAGCAAGCCAGGGGCAACAGCTATGAAGCGACCAACGTGCAGGGGACCACGAATCTGGTCAATGCAGCTCTGGCGAGCGGTGTGCGTCGTATGATTGAGATCAGTGGCCTGGGCACCAGGCCCGATCGGCCTGGCAGCTATATGCAGGGGCGGTACCTGGCTGAGGAAGTGCTCAAGAAGAGCGCACTCGAGTGGAGCATTATTCAGCCTTCCGTGCTGTTTGGCAAAGGCGCCCCCTTTTTCAAGGGTCTGGCCGGCCTCATTCGCTCAGCCCCCGTCGTTCCCCTCATTGCCGGTGGAAGGGTCAGGTTCCAGCCCATCTATGTTGAGGACGTAGTGACCGTCATTCTCAAGGTCCTGGACGATGCCCAGGGCAGCCACAACAAGACCTTTACCATTGGTGGGCCGGAGTATTATACCTTTCGTGAGTTGATCGACTTACTCATGCAAACCATGCACACACGACGTTTCACCCTCCCGCTGCCGCTCTCGCTGGCAGGCCTGGGGGCCACTGTCATGGAACTGGTACTGCCGCATCCGCCGATCACTCGTGCGGCGCTGACGCTCTTTACCTTCGACAACATCACCGCGTTGCATGCGGTAGAGCGCGATTTTGGTTTCAAGCCGCTGGCTTTGAGCGAGTATCTGGCCCATCGTGGTCAGGAAGGCATCTGAGCTGCAGACTGGCAGAGGGAGGCACCCGATCCCAGTCGTTCTTCCTGTAGCGCTGCTCTGCAGGGTTAGCATGATCAAGACGCGCAGGTGATCCATATGCTATAATAAGGCAGCATGGAGAGAATGTTTCCCATCTGTCCATGCCGGCCAGCCGCTCTGCCGGGAGAGGGGCTGGGCAGCGGCATGGCATCGAGCGGCTGTTCCGGAGGAGGCACTATCGTTGGCTGTATCAGCGTTGGATCTGGATGAATTGCGTTCGCTGAGCGAGGCGTTGAGGCGGATATCCGGCCAGCTTCACGAGTATACGCGCGAACTGGAAAAAGCCGTCGAAGGCACCTATGCGAGTGATTTGAGTGACCCTCGTGTCAAGTTGCTGAGCAAGGCGCTCTCGGTCAATCGCCGGGCCGACCTGGAGCTGTCGCGCCTGGGCCAGTCCCTCTTCAACCTGCAGACTCGGGCCAGCGCGCCGCCAGGGTCGCCGCTTCCGGCTGCGACCCTCGAGCGCGAACGTGAGCAGCTCAAGACCAGCATCAGCAACCTGACGCGCCAGCGCGACGAGCTGGAGACGCTCTATGAGATCGCTAGAACCCTGAACTCTACGCTTGAATTTGATGAAGTGTTGCAGTTAGTGATGGATCAGGTCATCAGCGTCGTGGGGGCTGAGCGCGGCTTTCTGGTGCTCTTAAACGAGCGTGGCGAGCTGGAATTCAAAATTGCTCGCAACAAGCAGGCGCGCAGTCTCAAACGTGAAGCCTTTGACTTCGGCATCAGCCAGAGCACCGTCAATCGTGTGGTACAGACACGCCAGCCCATTCTCACCAGCGATGCCCAGGAAGATAAAGATCTCAAGGATCAGCGCAGCATCATAGAGAATCGTATTCGCTCCATCATGTGTGCGCCGCTCGTTGTGCGCGATCGCTGCATCGGGGCGGTCTATGTCGATAGCCGTTTCACTGCCAACCTCTTCGGGCCAGGCCATCGTGATCTGCTTGTTGCCTTCTGCCACCAGGCCGCCATTGCCATTGATAATGCACGCCTGTTTGCTGATCTCCAGCGCACGTTGCGCAAGGTCAACGAAGACAAGCAATACATGGACAACATCTTCTCGTCCATTGCCAATGGCGTCATTACAACCGATTCGGCCGGGACGATCACAACCTTTAATCGCGCAGCCGGCGAGATCCTCCGGCTGGATCAGCGGACAGCTCTGGGCAAGCACTATCGTGAAGTTCTGAGCGCACGCGCCGAACTGGGCCTGGTTGAATTGTTGCAGGAGGCCATAGCCCAGCATGAGCATGGCACGCGCGTGCCGGCCGCCGTGGAGGGCGAGATCACTGGCCTGGGCTGGGTGAACATGAACTTCTATGTCAGCGCGCTGCGCGATGAGCATGGCCATCACATCGGTATGGCGCTGGTGATCGACGACCGCACCGACCTGAAGCGTGCCCAGGCTGAGGCTCGCGAGATCAAGTCGATCTTTGGTCGCTATGTCCATCCCAGTGTTGTCAAGCGACTGATCGAAGATCCGCGCGCGCTCAAGCTGGGTGGAGAGACCCGTGAGATCAGCGTGATCTCGGCCGATCTGCGCGGCTATACCAGTCTGGCCGAGCGTCTCGCGCCCGAACGCATGATGAATCTTCTGAATAACTATCTGGATCTGATGGTCGAGGCCATCTGGGGTGAAGGGGGAACACTGACTGCTTTCTGGGGGGATGAGTTAATGGCGATCTTCAATTCCCCCCTTGAGCAGGCGGATCATGCCTTGCGGGCCATACGGGCCGCCTGGAAGATGCGCCTGGCCATCCTCGACTATCAGCGGACCCATCCTGAAGAGGTGCCAGTGACCTTTGGCATCGGTGTGAATACCGGCCTGGCGGTCGTTGGCAACATTGGCTCTCGCGAGCGCTTTCAGAACTACACCGCCATCGGTGATGCGGTCAACGTGGCCTCACGTCTGCAGTCCAATGCCACCGATAACAATATTTATCTCAACCACTCTACCCTCCAGCGCGTCCGTCAGTTTGTGGAGGTTGATTACGTGGGTCAGATCAGCGTCAAGAACAAGAGCGAGCCCTTAGAGGTCGTGCGCTTGAAAGGCCTCTCTCCATAACCAGCTCAGGAGGCGCGCACCCCTCGCTCGCTGCCCAGCTCCTTGCGTAGAATGAAGCCGACCTGGGGCATGCGCACAAAGCCAAACCACTCGTAGAGCCGATGGGCATGGTGGTTATCGTCCTGGGTGTTGAGCATGATGCGCCGGACGTGGGCGCGTGCAAAGAAGCTGACGGCCTCAGCCATGAGGCGGGCGCCGATGCCACGTCCACTAAGCGCCGGATGGACGGCAATGCGCACCAGATAGCCGTACTCGTCATCCAGGGTGTTGAACTGGTAACCGATCACCTGGCCTCCCAGTTCGGCGACGACAAAGTAGGGGTGGGTGGCCGCAATGTCGGCAAAGGCCGTTGCGTCATAGCGCCAGAGTGGCTCAAAACAGAGCTGCTCAAGCGCGCACAGTGCAGGGAAGTCCTTCCGCTCCACACCACGCACCAGCACCTCCTGGTTGCCGCTTGTCGGGATATGAAAATCAAACTTGTCGTAGGCGTAGAGCAGGCGATACAGCTCGAAGCCGCGCTGCAGCAGTGAGGCACGCAGCCAGTCTCCTTCCAGGTCGTTCCCCGAATAGTAGAGCTGGCGCACGGCGCGGGCCTGCAGCTGCGGCTTGAGCGAGGCCAGTAATTGATCGAAATAGTCCAGGGCGTATATATGCTCGCTCCATGTGACTCCGAAGCCGCCGATCCAGGCACAGGGGGGATTGACGGTCTGCGAGAGGAGAAAGCCTCGGAGCGAGCCATTCCTGAAGAGGCCGCAGGCCGGATAGTGCTCCAGCAGACGTGGAAGCTCCTCGGGAGTGAAGCGCTGATAGACGTAGTCCGAGAAGCGCAGCAGCTTTTCGACGTCGGGCAGATGGGCTACGGTCAGAGACTGTACCTGTTGAGAACCTCGTTGCTGCATACGGCCTCCTCACTGGCGGCATGATCTCTGCGTTCTCCTGGCCAGACGCTATTCAGGCGTCGGGTCCTTTCACCTCGCGTCGCAGGCGCTCGATATCTGGCCGCGAAGTCGTGCGCAGGCGATAGCCGGTGAGTTTGTGAATGCGCCGCAGTTCGGCGATCAGGACATCAGTGTTCAGGCGGAAGGACTTGCTGGGAGCCGGTCCCAGGCTGTCCACAGCCGCGTCATCGCCCAGCAGGAGATTGATGCTGGTCGCCACACAGGCTGCGTTGGCCTGAAGATCATAGCCTCCCTCCTGCACCATAATCAGGCGCCCGTCGCAGAGCGACCGGGCCAGATTTATCACGATCATCATCAACTGAGCGAAGCCAGCCGTGGAGAGATACATATTCCCTAGGGGATCCTTCCAGTGAGCGTCGAAGCCAGCCGACACCAGAATCAACTGCGGTTTGAAACGGTCGGCAGCCGGAGCCATCACCTGGCGGAAGACCGGCTCGTAGGTCTCGAAGCCCGTCGTGGCTGGCAGCGGTACGTTGATGGTTGTTCCCAGTCCCTCGCCCTCGCCGCACTCGTCGGAGCCACCTGTTCCCGGATAAAATGGGGCCTGATGCGTAGAGAAGTAGAGAACACGCGGATCACGATAGAAGATGTTTTGCGTGCCATTGCCATGATGGACATCGAAATCGATGATCATCACGCGCTCCAGACCCTGGCGGTCGAGCGCATAGCGGGCAGCGACGGCAACGTTATTGAAGAGGCAGAAGCCGAGCGCCTCATCGCGTTCCGCATGGTGACCAGGCGGGCGCACGAGACAGTAAGCGTTATCGATCTCGCCCTTCAGGAGGGCGTCGATCGCCGTCAGCGGGGCGCCAGCGGCTCTGGCGGCTGCCTCATAGGAGCGTGCGGAGATAAAGGTCTCCGGGGCAAAGAAGTGCGAGACGCGCCCGCCAGCGGCGCTCTCCCGGGCAGCCTGCTCAGCGGCCTCCCGGACGGCTCGAATGTAGTGACGGTCATGGACCAGAGCCAGCTCGTCCTCGCTGGCCTCGCGCGGCGCCAGCCGGACCAGACCCTCACGCTCTAGCCAGCCCAGAGCCTGCAGCAACGCCATAGCCTGCTGGAGACGCTCCGGGCGTTCCGGGTGTCTGCGGGGTGTGATGTGCTCTAAAAAGATAGGATCGTAGATCAGTGCGGTAGTCATGCCTGTCCTTTGACGCGGCAGTAGAAAGCCAGCCGACCCCACGTCGAACGGGTCGGCGCGGCAGGCTGCCCGCCCGCTTATCTGGACTGACTGTGAGCGTGCTGGCTTCCTCCCCGCCGCCACGAACGTTGGTGAGATCAGGAGACCTTCGACAGCGCCTCTTTCACCAGATCAGGTATCTCAAAAATCGAGTCGGCCACCGGAACACCAGCGGCGCGCAAGGCAGCCACCTTCCCCTGAGCCGTGCCTGTATTGCCAGAGATAATGGCTCCGGCGTGGCCCATACGCTTGCCCGGAGGGGCAGTGCGCCCGGAGATGAAGGCCACCACTGGCTTGCTCATCGTCTTGATAAACTCAGCGGCGTCCTCCTCATCGCTACCACCGATCTCACCGCACATCACCACTGCTCTGGTCTGCGGGTCCTGCTCGAAGAGCTTGAGGTGGTCGACGAAGGTCGAGCCGATGATGGGATCGCCGCCAATGCCGATGCAGGTCGACTGCCCGATGCCGGCCTCCGTGAGCAGCGAGACCACCTCGTAGGTCAAGGTGCCAGAGCGCGAGATAAAACCGACGGGGCCGGGTGTAAAAATCTGGTAGGGAATGATACCGATCTTCCCCTGGCCGGGTGTACACAGACCAGGGCAGTTCGGCCCGATCATCGTCGCGCCGTGTTCGCGCACGACCAGCATCGCGCGCGCAGTATCGAGCACGGGAATGAACTCAGTGATGCAGACAATCAACTGGATACCCGCGCTGGCGGCCTCCATCACGGCGTCGGCAGCCCCAGCTGGAGGCACGAAGATGCAACTGGCATTGGCGTCGGTCGCGGCCTTCGCCTCGGCGACGGTATCGAAAACAGGAACGCCGCAGACGGTCTGGCCGCCCTTGCCGGGCGTCACGCCAGCCACCACCGTCGTACCGGCCTCCTGCATTCTGAGCGTGTGGTAACTCCCCTCACGGCCAGTAATGCCTTGAACGATCACTCGTGTATGCTCATCAAGTAAAATACTCATGCCTGCTCTTCCTTCTCCTTCGCCTGGATGGCAGCGACGATCTTCTGCGCGGCGTCGCGCATATCCTTCCCCCAATCGAGGCCAGCGTCCTTGAGCAGCGCGCGGCCCTCCTCAGCCCCCGTGCCCGAAAGACGGACCACGATCGGCAGGCCCGCTGGCAGGTCCTTCTGGGCCATGATCACGCCTCTTGCCACCTCCTCGCCGCGGGTGATGCCGCCAAAGATATTGACCAGAATGCCTCTGACGTCGGGATCGCGCGAGACGAAGGTCAGGGCTTTGTACATCACCTCAGCCCGGGCGCCACCACCAATGTCCAGAAAGTTGGCCGGTTTCCCGCCGCAGGAGGCGACCATATCCAGGGTGGTCATGACCAGGCCAGCCCCGTTGCCAATGATGCCCACATTGCCGTTCAACTTGACGTACGTAAGACCGGCCTGGTGGGCCTCGTACTCCAGAGGATTCGCCTCCTCTGGCTCCTCCCAGGCAGCGTAGTCCTTATGACGATAGAGCGCGTTATCATCGAGCACGATCTTGGCATCGGCTGCCTGCACCTGGCCATTGCTGGTCAGTACCAGCGGATTGATCTCCGCCAGATTGGCGTCGCTCTCGATGAAGGCGCGAGCCAGAGCGGCCAGGATAGCGCCACCTCTGGCGATCACGGTCGAGGGAAAGCCGGCCCTGGCCAGGATGGTGCGCGCCTCGAAGGGACGCAGGCCCCAGCGCAAGTCGATAGGGGCTTTGATGATCTTCTCCGGCGTGGTGGCAGCCACCTCTTCGATATCGACGCCGCCGGCCGTGGAGACCATCACCACGGGAGTCTGGGACTTACGGTCCAGCACGATTCCCAGGTAGTACTCCTCTTGAATATCCAGCTTTGAGACCACCAGTACCTTCTGAACTGTCAGCCCTTTGATATCCATGCCCAGCACCCTTGCTGCGGCCGCACGAGCTTCGGCGGGCGTATTCCCGAACTGGATGCCACCTGCCTTACCGCGTCCGCCGACATAGACCTGGGCCTTGATGACCACTGGCCCCCCAAGGTCACGGGCGATCGCTTCCGCTTCTTCTGGCGTATAGGCTACGCGCCCTGGCTGGATCGGGATGCCGTAGCGCGCCAGGATCTCTTTGGCCTGATACTCGTGGATCTTCAACGAAGCATCTCCTTGTCCTGTTCGTAGTGTGTGTGCTCGAGGTCCGGCGTTTCCTGTGTTCCACGTACTGGAAACGCCCGCTGTGCGAACGGCGCGCTCGCGCTTGTGCCTCCTGTGCTCCTGGCTGGCCGCTTCGCCCTGTTTGCGCCGTCCGCCGCTCTCTGTCAATCCTTGTAGCAGGGACCTTGCCGGGAGGCTTCTTGACAGAAGGCGCGTCTCCCTAGTAATGTGATAGTCTTCACAGAGGACCTGTGAATGTGGCAACACAAATGCTATCACCGCCTGAAAAAGCTGTCAACGCTGAGCAAACCTGCTACAATTCTTACGGTTGAGACGATCTGTATAGTGGTATTGGTGATGAGCAGCGTTGTCCCGTTGGCTCAACGACATCTCAAAACGTTTGCTAAAAGCATGTTTACGAGGGGAAGTGTTGTATCCATGTCTGACATGAACCCGATGGCACCTCCCATTGCACAGCCGTCGCCGCCGGAGAGGCCGCGTTCCTCGCGTCCCTCGATCAGCAGGCACCTGCATGGAGAGGCCGGTCCCTCCTGGCAGCGTATATCGCTGAGTCTGGCGCTGATCGTGGGCCTGCTGACCCTGGGTGGCGTGGGCCTCTTTGTCTGGAACTGGGTGCATAGTTTACAGATTCCTGATAATCCCTATGGACCACCACCGGCGATCACGACCTTGAAGGTGCAGCGCAGCGCGCCCTACGCTGGCCTGACCTTCACGCTGATCGATGCCCAGTACGCTAACGCCTTCGCGGACGACCTCATTCAGGCGGGGCCAGCGGTGGTACGTCTTCACCTGGAGGTCGTGAATACGAGCGGCGCGCAGATCTCTGTCATCTACTACGATGCCGCTCACCTGCTCCTGCCTGATGGCCGGGCGGTGGCCCCCAGCAATGTCAAGCTGGCCGTCGCCCTGGCCCCTCATCAGCACTCGGCCGGCTGGCTCGACTTCCCGGTGGCGCAAGGTATCAAGCTCGCTGGCTTGAAGCTGCAGCTCGGCTCTATGACGCTCAATGAGTCGCTGGTCATCGTTCCCTTCAGCGGTCCCTTTACGCCGGAGATCTATGCGGCGAAGGTCACGCCCCAGTCGTTGGCGATCTCCTATACGTACAATGCCCAGCCCGGCCTCTACCTGACCTATCACCTGGTCAGTGCGGAGCGAGCCTTTTCCTATGGCTCCTGGGGCCAGGTGAAGGCCGGTCAGCAGTTTTATATCCTCAATTTCCGTGTGGATAACCCCAACGGGGTCGCCGTGAATCCGGGACGAGGTTTTGACTATATTCGCCTCGTCCTGGGCGCCAGCGTACGCGCTCCGCTCGATAGCACCTTGCCAACGGGCTTCAAGGCGGGTGCTCACAATGTCGCTGGGAGCGTGATGTTCAGCGCTCCGGCTGGCCTGCGGACCCTGGTCGTGCGTTTCCTCTATCAATATGGTCAGGGGGGGAACGATTATACGATTCAGCTCTAGCCCGGGCTGGAGATCCACAGACGACCGAAGCCGGAAGTGACGTCCTGAGGAAGGGCAGGAGCAAGCTGGCCTGCTCCCTCAGGCAGCCCCGCCGGCTTCGGCTGCTTCTGTGTCTCCGTTGTGTCTCCGTGTGGCTCTGCTCCACCAGCGAGCCGGGCGCTCCTCACGAGCGAATAAACTCCAGCAGCTCCTCGCGCTTCTGCTCCAGTAATGTGCGGTCGCTGGCCTCGATATTCAGGCGCAGCAGCGGCTCCGTGTTGGAGGGGCGCACATTGAACCACCAGTCACCGAAGTCCAGCGTGATGCCGTCGAGCTGATCGACCGTGCGCGCCTGCGGGGCGTAGCGCTCCAGCAGAGCCTGCAGCTTGCCCTGAACGTCGTTGACACGGCTGTTGATCTCGCCACTGCGTATGTAGGTATCGAGCGGTTTGATCAGCTCCGAGAGCGGCCGGTTCTCGATGGAGACCAGTTCCAGGAGGATCAGGAAAGCAATCAGACCGGAGTCAGCGAACCAGTTATCGCGGAAGTAGAAGTGGCCAGAGTGCTCTCCGCCAAAGATGGCGTTGAGCTGGCGCATCTGTGCCTTGATGTAGGAGTGCCCCACGCGCGTGCGCACGGCCCGGCCGCCCATGCGCTCGATCAGCTCGGGTACACTGCGCGAGACGATCAGGTTGTAGAGGATGGTGGCACCGGGATGTTTGCGCAGGAGGCTCTGTGCGACCAGGGCCGTGACCATCGAGCCATCGATGATCGTGCCCTGCTCATCCACAGGAAACATGCGGTCAGCATCGCCATCAAAGGCGGCCCCCAGATCGGCGCCAGTTGCGCGAACGGTGCGCTGCACGTCGGCCATGTTCTCTGGCTCGATCGGGCTGGCGGGATGGTGAGGGAAATGGCCATCCAGCTCGAAATAGAGCGGAATCAGTTCGCAGGGCAGGTGCTCGAAGACCCGCGGCATGATCAGACCAGCCATGCCATTGCCTGCATCAATGACCACCTTCAGCGGCCGGATCTTATTGACATCGATGAAGGAGAGCGCGTGGGCCACGTACTCGGCGGTCACATCGCGCTGCGTGATACGGCCCCGCTGCTCCGGCTCCGGGAAGTCGCCGCGCAGCGCCAGATCGCGGATCTCGGCCAGCCCCGTGTCCAGGCTGATCGGTGAGGCCTGGGCACGGCAGAATTTCATGCCATTGTACTCGCCTGGATTGTGTGAGGCGGTGATCATCACCCCGGCTGGATAGCCAAACTTACCGACGGCGAAGTACAGCTCATCCGTGGTGGTCAGGCCCAGATCGACGGCGTTGACGCCCTGGTCACTGATACCGTGCATCAGGGCGGTGGCCAGCCGGGGCGAAGAGAGGCGCATGTCGCGTCCGACCGCAATCTCTGGGACGCCCAGGTAGAGCGCCGCAGCGCGCCCGATGCGATAAGCCGCCTCATCCGTAAGATCGCGGCCATAGATGCCGCGCACATCGTACGCCTTGAAAAGGCCTGGATCGATAGGGGTTCCCGTTGTACTCATGAAGCAGCAGATTCCTTCTTTACTATTTCTAGCAGCACCCAGGGTGCTCCGGTGCTGCGGGGATCGAAGATCTGACCCACCTCAGTGAAGCCGGCCTTGGCGAAGGCACGCCTGGCGGGGCGATTTGCCTGGGCGGTCTCTGCGTAGATACGCACCAGGCCAAGCGTATTGAAGAGATAGTGCACCAGCGTCCGGATGGCCTCGGGACCGTATCCCTGGCCCCAGCGGGCTTTCTCGCCCAGCCCCAGCCCGACCTCGGCCTGGCGTAGGCGGTGATCCACGTTGAAGTAGGTAATCGTTCCGATGGGGGTGTGGCGCTCGTCCTCGATAATAAACCAGAACTGTCGGCCGTTACCTACGACGTAATTACGCTCGAAGATGGGGAGAAACTCCTCCAGCGTTTGCGAGTAAGGCCGATGTGGATCGTAGCGCCAGACCTCATCGTCGCGCTCCCACTCGAAGACCAGCGGTGCATCGCTCATCCGCGGAGGGCGCAGATGAACACGTTCTCCGTGGAGTTGCGGGTAGGGATGGTTAAATTCTGTCTCGGTCATAGAAGCCCCAGTTCCTGTGCAAAGCTGGTGCCTGCTGCCAGCGGTTCGACGCCGAAGGCGTGTGCGATCGTCTGTCCCAGATCGGCGAAGCTAGCCCGTACGCCGAGGTCGATGCCTGCCCGCACCGCCGGCCCGTATGCCAGCAGCGGGACGTGTTCACGTGTATGGTCGGTGCCGCGATAGGTCGGATCGACGCCGTGGTCGCCGGTGAAGAAGATCGCGTCGCCCGGTCGCAGACGCTCGCGCACTGTTCCGAACCAGGCATCGACCTCGCGCAGTGCCTGGGCATAGCCCTGGCTGTCACGCCGGTGACCCCAGAGTTGATCGAACTCTACCAGATTGAGAAAGAGCAGGCCCGTGAAATCGCGCTCGATCCAGCGCAGAGCCGCCTCCATACCGGCGCGATTTGTCTCGGTGTGCTCGCTGGCCGTCAGGCCACGCCCGGCGAAGAGATCCTCGATCTTACCCAGACCGATCACGGCGTAGCCGCCATGCTTGAGGCTGTCCAGCAGCGTCGGTCCGGTGGGTGGTAGCGAGAAATCGCGGCGGTGCTCCGTGCGTGTGAAGTGGCCCGGTGTGCCGATGAACGGACGGGCGATGACACGCCCGACGGCGTGCTTCCCGACGAGCTGGCGGCGCGCGATCTGGCAGATGCGATACAGCTCTTCCAGGGGAATGACCTCCTGATGGGCTGCGACCTGGAAAACGCTGTCGCTGGACGTATAGAGAATGGGGGCGCCCGTTCGCAGGTGTTCCTCGCCAAGCTCCTGGATGATCTCCGTGCCAGAGGCGGCTTTGTTACCCAGCACCTTGCGGCCAATGGCCTGCTCAAAGGCCTGGACTACCTCTGGTGGAAAGCCCTGCGGGTAGGTTGGGAAAGGCCGCTCAAGGATCAGCCCGCAGATCTCCCAGTGGCCGGTGGTACTATCTTTACCTGCGCCCTGCTCAGCCATCCGGCCCCAGGAGCCATCGGCATCTGCTCGTGGAGGCGTACCGGCGAGTGGCGTGATATTGCCGAAACCGGCGCGGCCCAGATTGGGTAGCTCCAGACCACCGACGGCCAGTGCGCAGTGTTCGAGGGAACTGGCTCCCTCATCGCCATAGGTGGCAGCGTCGGGGTTGGCCCCGGCTCCCACGCCATCCAGTACCACCAGAATAGCACGTTTCAGTGACCCCATTGTCCCTCACCTGACCTTGATGTGTGCAATGCGCGCGTAGCGCGCGGGAGGCTCTCCAATCAATGGCAGCGCATAGCGGTAAAAGGCCTCCGTGACCATCGTTGCGCGCGCGTCCAGATAGTCGGCGGGCAGACAGCGCTTCTCATTGGCGACGCGGTCCAGTTCCACCAGCCCGGTCGTGCAATGGTAAGCTGGCTCCTCCTCGCGGATCAGGGTGATCATCTGATCATGAGCGCCCTGCAAGGCCGCCTGTACCCCCATGCGCCCGCACAGATAGGCCTCGTCGCGGTCCACGCTCGAGACGGCGATGGAGGCCATGCGCTGCAGATCGCCCGGCTTATCGAAACGGGCGCGTAAGCCGAGCTGACCTCTGACAGATTCTACCAGATATTGGGCTGCTCCGCTCAGCAGCGGATGGCCAAAGGCGTCCGTGCCCATGGAGCCGAGACTGCCGAGCGCGCGCCCCTGCTCGTCGCGGATCGTTTCCGCAGCCACGACGACGACGTAGCCCAGACGCCGATAGACCTCCTCGACCTGTGTCAGAAAGTCGTCCAGGGAGAACGGGCGCTCCGGTGGCAGGATGATATGGGGCGGATCGTCTTCATCCTGCTTGAGCAGCGCTGAGGCCGCGGTCAGCCAGCCGGCGTCGCGCCCCATCGTCTCAATGATCTTTACAGGATAGTGCCAGGGGATCGAGATGGTGTTCATACTCGAATCCAGGGTCGCCAGGGCGATGAAGCGTGCAGCGCTCCCATAACCAGGACAGTGATCGGTCAGTGGCAGATCGTTGTCGATGGTTTTCGGGATGCTGATCGCATGCAGATCGTAGCCCGCCTGGTGTGCGGCCCCTGCCAGGCGGTGGAGCGTATCGGCCGAATCGTTGCCGCCGATGTAGAGCAGATAGCGAATACGATAGCGACGCAAGAGCGTCAGTGCACGCTCGAGGTCGTCGTCGTGCAGTTTGTAGCGACAGGTGCCCAGCGCGGCCGAGGGCGTGTGCAGCAGGCGCGGCCAGAGCTGCGCTGGCTGCTGTCCCAGATCGACCACCTCCTCGCGGAGAAAGCCCTCGATCCCATGTAGCATGCCGTAGACATGCGCGATCCGCCTCTCGCCGAGCGCCGCCTTGACGGCCCCCACGAGGCTGGCGTTAATCACGGCTGTTGCGCCGCCCGATTGCCCGATGAGCAGGTTGGCGCCTTCCATTATCGTCAAGCAAGCCCCCTGAAAAGAGTTTGTCTGCGGCCATTATAGCAAGAGAAACGTGAGAAGGGTACCGGTTCTCTGCCACGAGGTCGGCGCGGCCGGCGGAGTCGACAACAGCGCTCCTTTGTTGATCGAGATGGTAGAATCCAGGCAGCATCTGGTAAAGGGCAGGGCGACTGTAGAGTTCTGGCCGGCGTTGCGGTGCAGGAGCCGAGAGAAAGATGCTCAGCGCGCAAGAGAGCCTGTCCAGGCAGGAGCATGCCGGGCCGGCCTGCAATGACGCACCCTTTGAAGGAAGGTGTTAGAAGGAAGGATTATGAAGCAGAAGATCATTCTTGATTGTGATCCCGGACATGACGATGCGTTAGCGCTGCTGCTGGCTGCGCGTCATCCCACCATCGATCTCCTTGCCATCACCACCGTAGCCGGCAATCAAAGCGTCGACAAGACGACGCTCAACGCCCTCAAGGTTTGCACGCTGGCAGATATCCGCGATGTGCCCATCGCCAGGGGCATGGATCGGCCACTGGTGCGAGATGTGCGCTATGCGGCCGACATCCACGGCGATTCGGGTCTGGATGGGCCGGAGCTGCCCGAGCCAGATATCGAGCCGATCGCTGAGCATGCAGTGGACCTCATCATTGATCTGCTCCTGCGCTCGGAAGGAGATATCACGCTGGTACCTACTGGCCCGCTCACCAATATCGCCACGGCCATTACACGCGAGCCAGGCATTGTCGGGCGTATCAAGTCGATCTGTCTGATGGGGGGAGCCATCGGTCTGGGAAATGTGACGCCGGCGGCCGAATTCAACATGCACTTCGACCCCGAGGCGGCTGCCATTGTCTTCCACAGCGGCTGTCCCATCACCCTGGTGCCCCTGGAGGTGACCCACCAGGCGCTGGCAACGCCAGAGGTTCTGGCGCGCCTGCGCGCCATCGAGCGGCCCGTCGCCACCCTGGCAGCCGACCTGCTCACCTTCTTTGCCTCGACCTACAGGCAGGTCTTTGGTTTCGCGTCCCCTCCGGTGCACGATCCCTGCGCCGTGGCCGCCGTCATCGATCCTTCGCTGATCGCCACCCACGAGATGTATGTGGCGCTTGAAACGCGAGGAGAGCACACCATCGGGCGCACCGTCTGTGATGTCTATGGCGTGCTTGGCAGGCGGCCCAACGCCTGTGTCGGCTACAGCCTGGCGGTTGAACGCTTCTGGGATCTGCTGATAGAAACCCTGGCGAGCTATTAGGCGGCGTGCAGGGACCCGCGCGGGAATCTGGCTGGCGAACGAGCTGGCCCGCGCGGGAAGGGCCGCCTCGGTTAGATCTGATAGTCCATTTCCCAGCCCTGGGTCAGCTCCTGGTGCTTCTTGAGCGGTTCACCGCCTTTGACGAGCAGCTCAGCGGGCTTGGCCGCCACCACCGAGTTAGGGGGAACCGATTCAAGCACCAGCGCCATCGCCCCGATCTTGCTGCCCCGGCCGATGGTGATCGGCCCGAGGATAGCGGCCCCCACGCCGATGGTCACATCGTCCTCGATGGTGGGATGGCGCTTCTGCTTGCGGCCGGGACCGGGGCGCCACCAGCCGGTCGCGCCGAGCGTTACCTGATGGTAGAGCATCACGTTATTGCCGATCTCGGTCGTTTCGCCGATCACCACGCCGGCCCCATGGTCGATGAAGAAGCGCTTACCGATTCTGGCGCCCGGATGGATCTCGATGCCGCCCGTGACGAAGCGCGCGAATTGCGAGATCATGCGGGGGATTACAGGAACGTGCAGCCTGTAGAGAGCATGTGCGATGCGATGAAAGAAGATGGCCCACAGCCCTTGATAGAGCAGCGCCTCAAAAATATTGTTGCAGGCGGGATCTTTCTCAAAGATGACGTCGATGGCGTCGGGCCAGCGTGTGCGTTTGCGCGGCGTCGTTCCAGGAGCTGGAATCAGCATGCCGGGTGGAAGCTCCGGCAGCTGTGAAAGGTCTGCCTCTCCCTCCTGTGTCAGTCTGCTGTTGATCTCCTCGGATGTATGATGAGCCATATGGCGAAGTGCCCTTTCTCCTGACAAAGAACTGGCCTGTCTCGTCTACTCCTGTGCGTTCTGCCAGCGTCGTTGCTTGCAGTGTATGGCAGGAGCAGGCGGATGTCAAGTGGCCGGCGGGAGAGAGCGAGTCCCCAGTTCAACCCTGCTCTGGGGCGGCATGGCATGTATCCGGGCTTCTGGAGATGGGAGAACTGATGAAGATCGCTCGCAGGTATAGCTGTGTTGTCCCTCTGTGGCTGACAGCAGAGTGCAGTCCTCGCGCTCTCTGGAGGATCGCTCGTCGCTTGACAGCAACGTGATAGAATCGGTACAATTGGATAAAACGGGCTGGTTGCTCGTCCAATCGGGCCAGATCACGAATCGGATAGGTAGCGATGTCGCTCAGTCGTCCGGGGGGCCTGGTGTGCCCTCGAAAGGAGTAGTGTATGGCATCCGAAGCAGGTAATCCCTCGCAGCCCGTTGCCGGAGAAAGTGCCTCTGCTGCCGCTGTGATAGCGCGCCTGGATCGCATACCCATCTGGTCCCTGCCTTACCTCTACATTGGAATCATCGGGGCGGGCTTTCTCTTCACCTTTTTCGATATCTTTGATATCAATGTCTCCTTCATCAGAAAGGCGCAGGAGACCCCTGGCTTCTAGCCATGGGGAGGAATGCGCCCTCTCCTTTCTGTGCTTGACAATATCCCGATATATATATGATATACTTTTTGTATGGATAGAACGATCGTCGTACAACTCAACCCGACACCAGAGCAAGCCCGTAGCCTCAAAACCACGCTTGAGCAGTATACCGC
>JBHOQN010000170.1:0-97577 GCA_042408965.1 Ktedonobacteraceae bacterium | reverse complement strand
GAACATATTAGCCAGCCAGAGGCCGGAGAGGGGAGTCTGCAGGGGGGGGATATGGTCGCGGTAGTCCGTGGTGACGATAGGCTGGGCGAAGGGGGCGCGGAAGATCCAGCTCGCCTCGACCCAGGAGGGGTCAAAGTCCGGGCGGATGCGCTTGAGATGAGGCAGGAAGGCTTCCAGGACCTCCGCCTTGCTCATCTGGAAGAGGGGGTCGTCCATCGGACGATAGTTGCCGAGGTAGAGCAGGTGGCGGCCGCCGTACTCTTCTGGAGGACGCAGGTTGGTGTGTTCGACGACGCTGAGGAAGGGATAGCCGGGATCGCAGATATTGAGCCAGTAGGTAGTGGTCAGGCGGCGGTTGAGAGCCAGAATGAGGCAGTGAGCACCGTAGGCCTGGCCCCAGTCGTAGCGAGCGCGGTAGTCATCTGGCAGGGCAGGGATGAGGCGCAGTGTCAGGCGGGTGGCCAGGGTAGAGATCACGCGCTCAACGGTCCAGCTACCGCGGGTGGTCTGGATCTGCCAGCGGCCGTCGCTGAGGGGATCGGCGCGTTCGATGCGTGTGCCGAGGGCCACCTTACCGCCGAGGGAGGTGATCCGTTCGACGAGGCGTTCGTAGAGCTGCTGGAAGCCGCCCTGGAGGTAGCCCAGGCTGGTGGTGCGGTCGTGGAAGCGGGCCCAGAACCAGGGGAGGGCGATCTGTTCGTGGAGGCTCCCGAATTTGCTGACGAAGAGGGGCTCGAAGACCATCTCGTAGGGGCGTTTTCCCATCCAGCGTCTGAGCCAGGGGGCGGCCGTGCGGCCTTCGAGCGGTTGGGAGGGGGTCAGCTTGAGGAAGGCGGCGACGGCGCCCATACGCAGGCGTTCGGGCAGGCTGAGGGGACGGAAAGTGAGTAGGGAGGTAGGCGAATCGAGGCGATAGATCTTGCCGCCGATGAGGGATTCGGTGCGTGGGGTTGACCAGATGAGGCGTTCGCCGAGGCCCAGCTCGTGGATGAGGCGAATCGCGTGTTTATCGGTGCGGAAGAGGTGGTGGTAGAACTTCTCGAGCCAGAGGCCGTCGGCGATCTCGAAGCCAGCGGCCAGGCCTCCGGCGATCTCCTCCTGTTCAAAGACCATGACGTGCTGGCCCGCCTGGGCGAGCCGATAGGCGGCAACCAGGCCGAGGGCCCCGCCGCCGAGGATGGCGTACTGCTGCATGGTATTCTCTGTTGCTCCTCTCCTTGCTGGTGACGATGCCGGCCCGTGCCGTTCTGGGGCGCTGCCTGACTGGCTGCCTGACTGACCTCGTGGCTGGTGGGCGAGGGAGGCATCGTGCGCGTCCATGCTCTATTGTGTTCGATTCTACCACAGGGGGTCGGGCGCCGCCAGTCCCTGCCGGCTACGCGAGGGACGCCCTCCTCCGAGACCCCTGGATTCTGACGTTTCTTCCCTTTGTGCTAGAATCTCTTAACAAGCGGGCTGCGTACGTGGGACTGGTATGGCCTCCGCGGCGAGCTCTCTCTGGGGGATGTTCTAATCTGGAAAGTACAATGATGGCTGATATAACGCTCGACCTCACTGATCAACCGCTGGAGGCCCTGGTTCGTGTGGCACACGATTACGCTGGCATGAACCTTGAGGTCGCCGTGGCCTATATTTCTGCCAGCGGTATCTTCAACTTGCGGCCTCTGATGACTGCTGCTCGACGTGTGCGGGCGGTAGTCGGTCTGGCGCCGCTGAATCGCGTCAATGCTCTGCGCCAGCTCCAGGACCTGGGGGTGGAAGTCTCTGTCTACGTACCTCGGCCAGGCACGATTTTTCACCCCAAGATCTACTATGGAACGCTGAAGGGAGCAGCCTGGGCTATGATCGGTTCCTCCAATCTAACAGCCAGTGGCCTTGATCTTAATATTGAAGCAAATATATTTATCGAAGGGCCTCGGCTGAGAGAACCGTTTCCGGAGCTGGAAGCCACTATCGAGAAGTTTCGGCGCGATGCGCGTCTGCTCGATGATGAGCTGATTAAAGAGCTGGAGATCGCTGAAAAGCGGCTCGGAAGGCAGGTCAATGAGCGTGCATACAGCGAGTATCTGATCAGCGTTGGGATCAAGCCGTCGGCGCCGACACGGCCTGTGATTCCTGAGGAGGTCCAGCGTCTTGCGCTCAGCACATTTGAACGCTATCTCAAAGAGACGCGCATGGTCTATGCTTATCAGATGCTCCTTTGCTTGGTCATGCTGACTCGGGCCGATGAGCAGGGACACTTTCCCCAGCGAGAGGCGGCGCGATGTTTTCTTGCTTTCTATCAGTTGAGGAGGGAAGCCGGGTTGCCTCTCGAGAAAGCACGTGGGTCGAGACACGCTGTCATCGAGGTTGGCTCTGTAGATGAGGCAGAGGTGATGCGCATGGTCAGGATTGATCCCTTTCCGCGTTTTGAGCGCCAGGGTCTGCTGGAGATCAGCGACGATGGTCAGGAGTATGTTGTCAATCCTGCGCTGATGGAGGGGCTCTCATCTAATGCGAGGCAGCGGCTGCGGGCCCTGGCGATTCGCCGTCTGGCCGAGCATTTTGGCGAGGATGAGGCACTGATCGCGAGCCTTGTGAACGAGGCGATAGGCTGAACACGATGATACTGACCTCTCATCAAGCTCCCCATGAGGCTCTGCTGTAGCCTCGCGCTATCGAGCATCTCCCTTGACGTGTGCCCCTGATTCCCATACAATCTATTTCACAGGGGCTGTCTCATCCAGTCAGCTCATAAATCTGTCTCACGACGCTTCTCTCGCACCAGGGCTATCCGATCGATCACCCGCCAGCCCTGCTTCGGAGGACGGGCCATGACAACCGCTTCATCCCAGCCAGACGACGAATGGCTGAGCCTGCGCGAAGCTGCCGAGCTGCTCGGCATGCACCCGGCCACGGTGCGCCTGTGGGCCGATCGCAACGCCCTGCCCTCACGCCGCACCAGCGGCGGCCATCGCCGCTTCCGCCGCTCGGACATCGAGGCGCACCTGCGCCAGGAGGCCGAACGCAAACCACGCCCCGCCGCTCAGTTGCTCGTCCAGAGCGTCCTCGGCCGCGTGCGCGAGGCCTGGGCTGAGGGCGTCCTCAATACCTTCTCCTGGCACCAGCACTTCGATGAACAGGCCCGCGAAGCCTACCGCCGCCTCGGCCGCCGCCTGCTGGAACTCCTCCTGCGTGCCCTCACCGATCCTACCTCCTACCCCGACCTGCTCCGCGAGGCCGCCGCCCTCGGCAGCGAGTACGGCTCCATCACCCGCGCCTCACAGGTTCCCGTCGCTGACGCTGTGCGCGCCTTCCTCTACTTCCGCAGCCTGGTCGATGAAACGCTCATCCAGCTTGCCGAAGTCCAGGGCGTTCGCGATCACCAGGAGGTTCCCTGGGCCGAGAGCCTCTACCAGATCCAGCGGCTCACCAACGAAATCCTGCCTGCCCTCATCGAGGCCGCCCTCGCCGAATCAACCCCCGCTCCAGCACAGTAGCCCTCCAGCCGCTCGACCCAGACACAAGAAGAGGCGGCCAGCGCCCCCGCCTCGCTCCTCCAGCCACACCTTGCCCACAACACCAGCTCCCTCTCTCCCACCTGCACGTTTCGTTGTGATGCATGGCTATGATGCGATGGTGTCTATAGACAACGATGTTCCCGGCCAGGAAGGATCAGCTCCGTGCGCTCAAAGAGAACGCCTGCCGATAGGCTAGATGTCAGAATACAGCCATGCATCAGCCCCTCACCGATCGCCTCTCTCGCTGGACCTGCCTCCACGCACCACCCGCTCGAACTCTCCCCCTCACTTCTCATGCTCCACCAACCAGAGATCCACAGGCTGTGATCGACGTGAGCCGCGTCCAGGGGGCAGCAGAGCCAGGCCACCCCATCAGAGCCTTCGTCAATCCTGGCGGCCTGCCATGGGCAACGGGCACCTCCCCCACTGGCGTCTACACCGGCGACTGGGTTCTGCCAGGCAGCGTACCCGACTGGCCCACCTGACCCCGACCCCCGTGATCAGCCCCGTCGGCCGCCAGCCGCTGCTGGCTGACTGATCGCAGGCGGAGGACGCCCCTACGCCACTGACCTATATCTCCTAAGGCCGTCCTCAAGATGGCACAGAGGGGGTAATATAGATGCATTCAGGGTGATGAGCGCACAGCACCTTCTCCACGCGGAGGCGGAGCGCAGAAGAATCTCTCTAGAAATCTCGCTCCTGACGCGCCTGGTACTCTGAGATGCTACTCATCCTCGACACCAGTTCAAAGGTATCAGTTGACCTCTCGATCCGAGTTGAATTATTGGTACGCTCTGGGTTACAACATGAATAGAACCGAGCTGCTCTCAGTGCGGGGCAGACTGGTGACTGGAGAGGCTCATCGCACGTCTTTGAATACGGGTACGATCAGAAATAAACACAGCAATCATGCTGACATGTCCGTCTGGCTGCTTCTGCCAGAGCGCTAAAGCGGTGGAAGCAGGCGGAATTCTGCATTTCCTGTAGCATCCACTTCAAACGAATATACTATCAGTTTTTTGTATCTGCTATTCTGGATACAAAGCCTGCTCAACTCTCAGACGATGAGCTGGTGCTGAGAGTACAGGTGGCACTCTAGTTATCTCTCATAAACGCAACCTGTGGAAGTCTTCCTGCGAGCTTCCGAAGTCAGCATAGAAAAGAAGGGATGAGCGATGTCCGATGAGAGGCAGATAGAGGTTATAGAAGAACCGACGGGGCAGCACGAGAAGCCAGCCCCTTTGCCAGCGCGTCTGCCGGCAAACAGTCGGGCAGCGGCCGCTCAGCGCCTGGAAGAGCGTCCTGAGAAGCCGCCAGTCGGGGTCTACTATGCAGCCCCTCACCTGGTAACGCATCCACGTGGCTGGCGTTTGAAGCGTCACTTCAAGCGCAAGAATCTGCATCGCAGCAATCTACGCTATGCACTGGTTGATAAGATCGGGACCCAGTGGACATTGATGCCCCTGGCATTAGTCTCTCTGGCGGTGATCGTGGTCCTCTCCAGTGTGCTGGTGGGTGTGGCCGGTCTGGTCAATGCAACACAGCAGCGGTTTGAAAATCAGGTGGTCACGCTTGCCGACATTCTGCCCAAGGATAGTCTGAAGATGTACGACGCCGAGGGCGACCTGATCTACCAGATGACCAGTGATGGTCTGCAGACGACGGTGCCGCTCTCCCAGATCTCTGTCAACCTGCAGCATGCTGAGATCGCCATTGAGGACCAGAACTTCTGGAATAACCCGGGCTACGATATCACGGGGATCATTCGCGCGGCCCTCGCCGATCTCACGCACGGGCGCATTGTCTCCGGTGGGAGTACCATCACCCAGCAGTTGATCAAAAACACCATTGTTGGCAACCGCGACACGATTATTCGGAAACTCCAGGAGATCATTCTGGCCCCGCAGGTGACGCGCTACTATACCAAGCAGCAGATCCTGTCGATGTACCTGAATACGGTCTATTATGGCGAGCAGGCCTACGGCGCCGAGGCAGCGGCCTTCACCTACTTCGGGTTGAAGGATACCCCCACGCGCACGGCGGCGGCCCAGCTGGATATCGCCCAGTCCGCCATGCTGGCTGGCATCCCCAGCTCACCGATCGCGCGCGATCCCTTTGTCAACTGGCCAGCGGCCTTCCAGCGCGCCAAAGACGTGCTCAATCAGATGTACGTCCAGGGCTATATCACCTCACAGCAAGAGCGCGCGGCGATCGTCGAGATGGAGCAGCCGCACTTCCTACACCGCGGCGTTGTGCATAACAATCCCAACGCTCCTCACTTCATCACCTATGCGCTCAATGAGCTGGCTCAGGTCCTGCATGTGAAGGTACCGCAGCTAGCGCGCTCGGGTCTGGTGGTGCATACGACTCTGGATCTCAGCCTGCAGAAACAGGTGTTTGCGATCGCCAGGAAGCATATTCAGCAGATGGCCGGGCACAACATGAGCGACGCGGCGGTCGTGGTGCTCGATCCCCACACCGGAGCGATTCGCACCCTGGTAGGCAATATTCATCCGAACGATCCCCAGACGGGGCAGTTCGATGTGGCCACCCAGGGCTATCGCCAGCCCGGCTCCTCCTTCAAGCCGTTCATCTACGCCACGGCCTTCTCCCAGGGGGTCAGCCCTGGAATGCCCGTCTACGATGGGCCACTGACGATTCAGATGTGCTGCGGCCTCCCGCCCTACACGCCGCACAACTATGATCAGAGCTATCATGGCCTGATCTCGTTCCGCTACGCCCTGCAGAACTCGTTCAACATTCCGGCGGTGAAGCTCCTGCTCAAGACCGGCGTCAGCCAGTCCCTGCATACGGCCCAGGTGATGGGCATCAGCAGCTACGTGGGAACGCCCAACTACACGATGGTGCTGGGCACGCTGGGGGTCCACCTGCTGGATATGACCTCGGCCTACGGGGTCTTTGACAACGGCGGCGTGCGTGTTCCTGCCCACGCCATCGACACGGTCACTGATCCCCAGGGCCAGCTCATCTACCGCTTTGTTCCGCAGGGCAAGCGCGTCATCAGCCGCCAGGTGGCCTTCCTGGTGACCAACGTGCTCAGCGATAACAACAACCGCACCTATGAGTTCGGCAAGTGCAGCGCCCTCTACCTCTATAGCAACACTCAGCAGCAGTGCTATGCTGGCAATCCAGGGGTGGTGCGGCCGGCAGCTGCCAAGACAGGCACATCCCAGGACTTTATGGATAACTGGACCATTGGCTACACGCCGGACGTCGTGGTGGGCGTCTGGGCTGGCAACGACGATAACTCGCCGATGATCAATGTCACAGGCGTGGATGGCGCTGGCCCCATCTGGCATGACACCATGCTGCTTGTCGAGAAGGGCAAGCCCGTCGAGCAATTCCCCGGCCCGCCGCCCGGCGTGGTCAAGAAGACGGTCTCGTATCCTGGGATCACGACGACCGACTGGTACATTGTCCACAATGGCATCTGATCTGACGCCGTCTGGTGACGGGCCGGCAGGCCCACAGACAGGATAGAGGCGGCTGCCTCTATCCTACCTGGATGCCAAGGCGCTCCAGCAGGCGCTGGCTGTTCTCGGCTCGGTACTTGATGGGCATGCGTCCGGCGTGTCCGTGTGAGTCCGAGCCGGTGCTCAGCAGCAGGTCGTGTTTGCGCACATAGGCCAGGTAACTTTCAACGATCTCGGGCGTGTGGTAGGGGTGATAGACCTCGATACCGTCCAGGGGCACCTCAGCGCGTACCGCATCCAGCAATGCAGGGTCGTAGAAGGTGAAACCGCGCTCACGCCGTCCTGGATGAGCGATCAGCGCCACGCCGCCACTCTGATGGACCGCCGCGACGGTCTCCGCCATATCGGCGTGAATCGAGCGAAAACCCGCCGCACGAATCAGCTCCAGCGCCGCCGGCCAGTCCGCTGCATAGCCATGCTCAACCAGGAGATAGGCGTTGTCGCGCGGCAGACGTGGCTGGCCGCCACTGGCAGCCAGCAGCTCCTCCTGGCGTGGGAAGCTGTAGCCACGCCGCTTGAGTTCCTCGTGGACCTCGCGGGTGTTCTCAAGCTGCCGCTCGACCACGGTCCTGGTGATCTCGCGCAGCGGGGTCTGCTCGGTGTCGAAGCCATAGCAGAGGACATGGGCCATCTTCCCATGCCAGTCGGTGCTCATCTCCACGCCGGGCAGCACCGGCAGCCCTTTGCTGGCGGCCAGCGCGCGTACGCTCTTGATGGTGTCAACGCGATCATGGTCGGTCACGGCGACCAGCGCGAAGCCCTCGCTGGTCAGGTGCTCGATCAGTTGCTCGGGACTCCAGCGCCCGTCGCTGTTGGTGGTGTGCATGTGGAGGTCAACGGGCGCTTCCGGGGAGAGTCGAAGCTGTGCGATCAACGATTCCAAAACTGACTCCTTCTGTGAGGTGTTGAGGCTGTTGTGAGATGGTGGAAGAGAACCGTCGCGCCCGGTCAGCGCTAGCGGCGGAAGCAGTAGCCTACGCCGCGTACCGTCTGAATCAGCTTTGGATTCGCTGGATCTTCTTCGATCTGCTCACGTAGCCAGCGTACATGGACATCGACGGTGCGCGTGTCTCCCACGTAGTCGTAGCCCCAGACGTTGTGGAGCAGTTGGTCGCGCGTCAGCACGGTGCCGCGATTGCGCACCAGATAGACGAGCAGGTCGAACTGCCTGGGCTGCAGCCTGACCTCCTGCTCGCGGCAGAAGACACGTCTGCCGGCCAGATCGATGCGCAGGGGACCGGCAACCAGCTCGCGAGGGGGGCGCGGCCGCGGTGCCTCGTCACCCTCGCTCTCCTCCTCGGTGGCGTTGCCATACGTGGCGCGGCGCAGCAGCGCCCGAATGCGCGCGAGCAGTTCGCGCCTCCCGAAGGGTTTGGTAACATAATCGTCGGCGCCCACCTCGAGGCCGACAACTTTATCAATCTCGTCGCCTTTGGCGGTGAGCATGATGATAGGCGTCGTCGCTGTCGTCGGCTCGCGCCGCAACTGGCGGCAGACCTCCAGTCCGTCTATGCCGGGCAGCATGATGTCCAGCAGAATGACGTCGGGACTCTCGCTCCGCGCAGCTTCAAGGGCGCTGTGACCGTCCGCCGCCGTGATCACCTGGTAGCCCGCCTGCTCCAGATTGTAGGCGATGGTGTCTACCAGGACCTCCTCATCATCCACAATCAGGATTTTACGCGCCACGGTTCTTCTCCACTCTCTGCGTCAGTGATGATCAAACAGACTCACTTCATTATACTATATTCCCTTTTTATTGCAGGCTTGCTCTACGAACGAGACGGGCTGGCTGATTTGCTGAGGCACTCTTCCCATGGTACAATGGCTGGGGAGCCGGTCTGAGTGAGCACACTCGCTCTTTCCCTGATCATGGCTTTCCCCGCCTCTACCACACTCGTCGCGTTGAGCAAGCAATCTATATGAAGTGAGGAGAACTTCCCACCTATGACGCATCTCTACTTGATTCGCCATGGTGAATCCATGAATCCTGTGCAGAAGCGCTTTGGAGACCTGGACCTCTCGCCTCTGGGCGTGAGGCAGGCGGAGCGCCTGCGCGATCGCCTGGCGGCAACGGGCGAGATGAAGGCCGATGTGTTAATCTCCAGCACGCTGCGGCGTGCCTATCAGACCGCGGAGATTATTGCTCCGGCCCTCGGACTGCCTATCGTCCCTGATGATGAGGTCCAGGAGATCCACGAGGGGGAGGCCGCTTCTCTGAGCGAGGAGGAGTTTCTCGAGCGCTTTGGCATGCCGGATTTCATGCAGAACCCCTTTCGCCCCTGGGCCCCTGGCGCTGAGAGCTGGCCAGAGTTTATGCTGCGCATCGGGCGGGCGCTCCATCGCATTACACAGGACTACGCGGACAAACACATCGTCGTGGTCTGTCATGGGGGAGTGATCGAAGGGGCGTTTGTCTATTTCGCTGGTCTGACGACGCTCTCAGTACCACCTATACGCTTTCTAGTTGAAAATACTTCAATCACACACTGGAGCTATGGTCCTCTGTTTCTCGATCAGCAGAAGGCCTGGAACCTGGTGTCCTATAATGATCATTTTCATCTGCGTGATCTCGATCTCCCTGAGCCGCTTCCCTGGGAGAAGCTTTCGCGGCCACGCCACGGCTGAGCGAAACCCTGCCTGTGTGTCCACTCCTGCTTCCGGGCATAGATGCTGCCTGGCCGGTGTTGTCATCAATGGATGGGATCGAAGAGCATAGCATTGTATGAGGTGAGGCATGGTTCCCTGCGCCGCTCCCACGTTCGCAGTCAGCGCTGCCGGGCGGCGCAGCCGCAGGCGTGTGCTGGTGACGGCAGTCTGAGGTCCACGCGGTCCTAACCTTCCCTTAAACAAGGCTTAACACAAAGATAACATTGGCGCGCTACGATCTTGACAGAGATCAGGTAATTTAAAGACATGTCCCTGAAGCAAGGAGACAAGAAGACTATGGTTGATGGCTTAGAGCCATCCAGGGTTTCAACCGTGGATAGTGCTAGCGAAACACACGCATCCGTCCTGCGCGCCCTCGACAACAGCGCCCTATCGGGCTTTCACTGGAAAGCGATGATCACCTCAGGCATGGGCTTTTTCACCGACGCCTATGACCTCTTTATTATCGGGGTGGTTCTCGCAATTCTGACTCCCCTCTGGCACCTGGGTAACTTTGAGATCTCCCTCGTCGGGAGCACCTCACTGATCGCCGCGGCTCTCGGCTCACTGGTCTTCGGGCGGCTGGCCGATTTTGTGGGGCGCCGCTCCATTTACGGCTTTACCCTCCTCGTGCTGGCGGCGGGAGCCCTGGCGTCGGCCCTCGCGCCCAACGTTCTCTGGTTGATCGTCTTCCGCTTCATCCTGGGTCTGGGCATCGGCGGCGATTATCCCCTCAGCGCGACCCTCATGAGCGAGTACGCCAACCGGAAGGATCGCGGGAAACTGGTGACGATGGTCTTTGCCATGCAGGGCGTGGGCCTGATCCTGGGTCCCCTGGTGGCCATCCTGCTGCTGGCGACCGGCATCAACCACGATCTGGCCTGGCGTATCATGCTGGCGCTCGGTGCGGTCCCGGCTCTGGCGACCTTCTATCTGCGGCGTCAGATCGCTGAAACGCCCCGTTTCGCTCTGATGATCCAGGGCGATCTGGAGAGCGCCGCGGCGACGATCAGCAAGGTAACGGGTCAGGGTCACGAGCAGCTCAACAGGACCGGAGGCTCTCGGCGCTCCAAGGGCACTGTGAGCAGCAGGCCAGAGGCGAAGCGCTCCTGGCTCTACCTCCTGCTGCGTCAGCCCTACCGGCGCTGGCTGATTGGCACGGCCGGCACCTGGCTCTTGCTAGATATCGCCTACTATGGCACGACAATCTCCAGTCCACTGGTGCTGAAGGCCCTGAATGCCCACTCCAATCTGCTGCTGAACATGGTCTACACGCTGCTGATCTTCCTGGTGGCCGCCTTCCCCGGCTACATCATCGCGGCACTGACCATCGACCGTCTGGGACGCCGCTGGATTCAGGGCGTGGGCTTTGCGATGATGGCGCTGGCCTACGGGCTGCTGGCGGTCTTCCCCTCCCTGACGACGCTGACCGCCCCCTTTCTGCTGGTCTATGGCGTGAGCTACTTCTTCACCGAGTTTGGTCCCAACGTCACCACCTTCGTCTATCCGGCGGAGATCTTCCCAGTGATGGTGCGCTCGACGGCGCATGGCATCGCCGCCGCTCTGGGTAAGGTTGGCGCCTTTATTGGAGCCCTGCTCTTCCCCTTCCTGCTGAGTGGCTTCCATCTCTCAGGAGTGATGACCTTCACGGCGATCATCTCGGTGGCAGGACTGCTACTCACGCTGTTCACCCTGCCCGAGCCAAACGGGCGCTCGCTTGAAGAGATCTCTGGCGAACAGAAGCTGGTTGAGGCCAGCCACGAGGCGCCCCTGCTAGCTGGAGCAGTGAAGGTTGGCGAGCTTGTCTAGCGGGGCCAGGGTCTGACTGGCCCTGCCGGCGCTCTTTCTCTGACCTGAGGAACGTGACTGACGTTAGCTGGCAACATGGCCAGAACCTTTGACGGCGTGTACACTACCTCTGAGAGCACGCCGTCTTTTTGCGGCCCGCGAACGGCTGGTGCCCTCATCAATGACGATGTCTGGCAGCGCGTCAGGAAGGAGTAGAACAGCCATGGATATCATTGACTTCTATCGCCTGGAGCAGCGTCGCCTGCATGATTGGATGCGCGATAGCGTCAGCGACCTCAGCCTGGAGGAGTGGCATTACCACGGGCCAGGGCTGGTCAACAGTGTGGCGTTCCTGGTCTGGCATTGTGTGCGTACCGAGGACAATGTACTGCACCTGGTGCTCCAGGGGCGGCCCCCCATCTGGAGTGAGGGCGGGTGGCATGCCCGTCTGGCTCTGCCGCCGCGTATTCAGGGAACCGGTATGAGCAGCGAGGAGGCACGCCAGTTCCGCATTGCCGATCCAGGCCTGTTTATGCAGTATGCCGAGAGCGTCTGGCGTGAGTTTGAGGAGTACCTGGCAGCGATCAAGGACGGTGGCGCCGAACTCTCCTCGCGCCTGGTAACAGTGAAGCCCCTTGGCGAGATGCCAGCTATTCGGACGATCGGCCAGATCTGCCTCACCCACTGCTTCACCCACCTGGGCGAGATCGCCTACATCCGTGGTGAACTGGGCAAGCGCGGCATGCCCATCTGAGCAGGTGCGTGCAGGAGGGAGCAAGGGAGCAACTCCGTAAAAATACCGATCTGTGCTGGATTCCTGCGAAGCTGAGGAGAGAGCACTACCTTCTGTGCTGCGCTCCAGCGTCTGCTATCCCGTGGGTGGGTAGACTGGCTCATCCAGATGTCAGTGTAGCACGTGGCATAGAGAAAAGAGGCTGAAGATGACAGCACAGGACAGTTTGACCGTCGCTCGCAGGATGTACGAGCTGTATAACAGGCATACTTCCGATCCCACCTGGTTGGAGGAGGCGGCCGCCCTGGTCGAGGAGGACGCCGAGCAGCTTGACGTTCCCTCAGGAACCATCCTGCGGGGACCCGAGGGCATGAAGCAGTTCCTCTCGGCCTGGGCCAGGGCCTTCCCCGACAGCACGATTGAGATCCGCAGCATGGTAGCCAGCGGGGATCAGGTCGTCACGGAGTTCATCGGGCGGGGCACGCACACAGGCCCACTCAGAAGCGCCGCCGGTGAGATCCCGCCGACGGGCCAGAAGCTGGTGCTGCGATTCTGCGACGTCGTGACGCTGCACAATGGCAACATCGCCCAGGTACACACCTACTACGACGCGCTGAGCATGGTCAGCCAGCTTGGACTGGTCCCCACCATGACCCCTTAGTCGTCGACCCCGCCAGACGGCTGCAGGGCGTCATCCTGCCTGGTAGGAAGCGCTGTGGAGTAGATGCAGGCCATTTACTCCACACCCAGGTCCCAGGCCTGCTGCAGATCCTCGCGCGAATAGCACTGGAAGGCCATCAGCGTATGCGTCTTCGTGATAGCCGGCAGCTCCACCATGCGAGTGGTGACGACCTCAGCGAGATCTTCATAGCGGGGCAGGCGCAAGAGAGCGACCAGATCATATTCGCCCGTGACCGAGTAGACCTCTGCCACCCCTGGAATCTCCAGCAGCCGTTGCGCTGTCTCATTGATCTGACCACGCTGCACGTTGATCAGGACCAGGGCAGTAATCATTGACAACAACCTCCTCCTTCTGACATGCTCCCAATTCTATACGCGAGATTCTGCTTTCAACCAGCCACCTGGCCCACCTTCCTCCTGGGAGAGAGACAGAGATGGGTGTCTGTCCAGCAGCGTTGTGCGGTGGCCCACCCATTTCCGATTGCCCACCGGTACGGCCTCCTGCTTTTGCAAGAATCGTGAAGGCGGCGTTGTGGTCACGCTCAAGTACGAGGCCACAGGTCCACAGCCAGTTGGCCGGCACCGCCAGCGCCTCTGCTTGCCTGACAAGGACTGCAGGCTGGCGACCCGGCCAGGAGGCAGTCTCTGCTGCTCACCCACCTATGCCTGGAAGACGGGTGGTGGTGGCACAGTGGGTAGCTCCATCTCCAGCCCGATGACCTTCAGCTTCTTACTAAGGGACTCGATAGCATAGCGCGGCGTCAGCCAGGGATCAACCTGCATCGCCAGGTACTGAGGCACCTCACTCTCGGGCGGCGTGATGCCAGCGAGAGCCGTTGGCAGATACTGCTGCACCGCATTGTAGACAACACGCGCGCGTGCATGATCCTGCTGAATCATATCGCGCAGGAACTTCACGCCGAAGATCACATGGCGCGACTCATCGCGGGCGACCGCAGTGAATCCCGCCTGAAAGGCCGGAAAGAGGTTGAACTGCCGATAGTTCTGCAGGATCGAGCGCTGGCCCGCCAGCGCCATAGTGCCCTCGACGATCACGTGGTAGAGCGTGACCCCCTCGACCAGGTAATCCAGGTTGCTCGGCTCCTGGCGGATGCGCTCAGCCACCTCGTCCAGCGAGCGAATGAGAATGGCGCGCAGATGGTCATTCATGTAGTCGACGGCCACCTCCAGCGCCTCGTCCAGGCGCTCCTTCTCCACTCCGAGCACTTCGCGGAAGAAGCGAGCGAAGAAGACCGTATGGCGGGCCTCATCGACCAGCTGAGTTGTCAGGAAGAGGCGCATCTCCTCGTCGGGCATAGCGATGACGTAGGGGGCAAGCGTGTTCGTCACGCATTCTTCCCCTTTGAAGAAGGCGGAGAGGCCGTACATACGGGTCTGGCGCTCATCGTGCGACATGCCTTCCCACTGCTGGCGGTCAACACTGAAGTCCAGCTCCTGCGCCTGCCACTGCTGGCGCTCCCAGCGGTAGTAGAGTTCACGGTAACTGGGCAGGTGGACCAGACCCTGATCGATAATGTTAAGAACCGCCTCGATGGGGGTCTGCTGCAGTTGTGCGAGCGGAGCAGTTTCCAGCGGGTTATTGATGGACATGGCGTCTTCTCAGCTCCTTCTTGTCGATCTTGCCCACCAGGTTGCGCGGCAGCGAATCGACGAACTCAATCTCGCTCGGCGTCTTGTAGTTCGCCAGCGACTCACGGCAGAAAGCCTTCAGGGCCTCAGCATCGACCGGCTCGCGTGTGACGACAAAGGCCTTGACCTCCTCACCCATACGCTCTGAAGGGATGCCAATGACCGCCGACTCGACGACGGCCGGGTGGCGGTTGAGGACCTCCTCCACATCGCGTGGGTAGATATTAAAGCCACCACGGATAATCAGGTCCTTCTTGCGCTCGACGACGTAGAGGTAGCCATCCTCATCGAGGCGGCCCATGTCGCCAGTGTGCAGCCAGCCATTGCGCAGCGCGGCCTCGGTCTCGGCGGGCATATTGTAGTAGCGCTGCATAATGTTAGGGCCGCGCGCAATGATTTCGCCCACCTCGCCGACGGGCAGATCCTGATCATGCTCGTCCACGATGCGAATCTCCACGCCCGGCAGCGGCCGCCCGACGGAGCCGGCCTTACGCGGGATGTCACGCGCGTGGCCGGTGAGGGCGGCAGTGGCTTCAGAGAGGCCGTAGCCCTCAAGGATGCGGCAGCCGAATTTCTGCTCGAAGGCCTCCAGCACCGCCACCGGCAGCGGTGCCGAGCCGCTCACGCAGTACTGGAGGCTGCTTGTATCGTACTTCTCGGCATCCGGGCTGTAGAGCAGAGCCACAAACATAGCCGGGACGCCGGCGAAACCGGTGACGCGGTAGCGCTCGATCGCTGCGAGAACGGCGCTCGTATCGAAGCGTGGCAGCATGACGATGCGGGCGCCGTTGAGGTAGCCCACATTGGAGGCCACCAGACCGTAGGCATGGGCCAGCGGCAGAATCGCCAGGTGCGTCTCGCCGCGGCTCTCCACCGCCGGATCATCGCCGACCCCGCGGCCGCCGACCGCGTTGGAGACGACATTGCGATGGGAGAGCATGACCCCTTTGGGGTGTCCGGTGGTGCCCGAAGTGTAGAGAATGACGGCGGTATCGTCGCTCTGCAGCTCAATGCCGGGCAGATCACTGAGGTAGTAATCAGCGTAGTCGGCTCCCTGGCCGATAACATCACTGTAGAGGTGGACCTGCGGGCCGGCTGGCGCAGTCTCGCCCTCGCTCGCGCCCACGCTGATGATGTGCTCCAGTGTGGGCACCTGGGCCAGTGTGCCACTATGCAGGGGGAGCAGGAGCGGGCTGGTGATCAGCGCCCGCGCCCCTGAGTTCTCGGCGATGTAGCGCACCTCCGGGGGCTTCAGCAGAGGCAGCACCGGAATGATGATGGCCCCGGCGCGTGCGATGCCCTGGTAGGAGATAATCACCTCCGGACAGTTGGGAATCATCACCATGACGCGGTCGCCCGGCTGGATGCCGAGCGCGCGCAGGCCAGCGGCCAGTTGCACAGCCTCTCTGGCGATCGCCTCGTTGGTGTAGCGACGTGCTGTCCCGCGATCAGGGTCCTCATAGACCAGCGCCTCGTAGCTGCCGAAGTGCTGACAGTTGTAGATCGAGAGGTCGTACTGAAGCCGCAGGTCTGCGATGTCCGTGATGCGCTTTGCTTCTACCATGCAGAAACCTCCTTGTTTTTAAGCGGAGGGCAGGGCAATGACTGCTTCGCCGCCGGTCACCTTCTCGCCGCGCTGATTCTCGGCCCAGCACTCGATCGTCAGCGTCGTGCGTCCGTCTGGCTCCTGCGTTCGCTGCCTGACGATGCCACGACAGGTGAGGACATCGCCTGGGCGGACCATACTGGAGAAGCGCACGGTGATCCGTGCGAGCAGAGCGTCGGGGTGCGAGGCGAGCTGTTGTTCGACGAATTGTCCCAGGAAGGCCATGCTCAGCATACCGTGAGCGATCACCCCATCCAGGCCGACGCTGCGCGCGATCTCATCGTCCAGGTGGATGGGGTTGAAGTCGCCGGAGGCTTCCGCATAGCGGCGAAGTTGTTCACGTGTGATTGGTGGTTTCACCAGTGGGGGAAGTTCACTGCCGATAGCTGCGTCTACAATGCTCATAGCCTGCCTTTCATAGGGAGGAGGTGGTTGGTGGTCTCCATCCCTGCTGGCCTGGTCGGCTGTGACCAGTGCTTGCGGATCATTAAACGCTGAGCGCCAGAGGCTAGAATGACTGCACAGGCTGCTCTCGCTAGAAACTGTAGCATGATTATGCCCTTTAGGCAAGGGGCGGAGCAGACCACTCGCCGTTCGCTCGCAACGGTGGTCAGAGGAATGATCACTCAGGCCGCGGGTGGCTACGCCACTCACTGGGAGGTGTCTCGATCACGGCCGGCTGCCAGCCTGGCTCTCCGTAGAGGATATCCTCCCTCCAGTGGGGGTTCTTGCGGCAGAAGTGGTAGCGGATGCGCCAGCTCTGATGGACCTTCTGTTTCTCGTGATAGGCGGTCTCTACGCCCAGATGGAAACTGAGCAGCCTTGCGTAGTAAGGCTGCAGGCGGTATTCCAGATCGTCGGTATCCAGTTCGTGCTCAGTAAACGAGAGGTGGAGGTCGAGGCCGTAGGCGTAGCGGAGCACTTCGGGAGCGCGGTCCTCTTCATCGATGTAGTAGACGACGACCAGCATGCCCAGCATCTCAAACTGGTAGTAGGAATCGTTCCCAGCCGTTTGCTGGGTGAAAGGGGGCAGGGAGAGCAGTTTGCAGATGTCGCTGGTCAACTGGTGCAGAGATTTATCTGTGTTGATGCAGATCTGGAAAGACATACCGATGACTCCTTCTGGGAGCGGAGAACCAGGGACATTCAAGGGTCCTTGTTTGCATTGCAAATCTCATCTTACTTCTATCCTCCAGGCCTGTCAAGCGAGGCAGTAGCCTGCTGCACGGTTCCAGGAAGCTTGCGTCTCTTGTATCCGCTTGATATACTGCTAGTGCAGAGCAGAGGTTGCCGGGAACGTCCTGGCCAAGCATGGGGAAATGAGGAGCAGAGCGGTTATGAGTGCCGCGCGCACAGCAGGTTCACCGGCCCTGCCGCCGGTAGAGGCCGGCCCGATTCTTCATGCCAGCCCTGTGGTTGAGGGCTGGCTCTGGCATTACTGGCACAAGCTGGAGCTGCCTGAGCATGAGTTGAAGCTGCTGGCTCTGACCCAGGACCGGCGCGAGTACATGCGCTGGACCGGCAAGCGTTTGAATTTTATGGTCCTGGGCTGTTACTGCTATGTGCAATTGCCAGGGCGCGCAGAGTCGCCAGCGGCTGATCGCGCGAGCTGGCGCGCACTTGCGCGTACTGGGAGGTGTTCCGGCACGGCACCAACGCTGCCAGGCTTTGGCGAGAATCCCACGCCGCCGGCGCCGGCGCGCCACCGTCATCTGATCTTCATCGAGGCCGATATGCAGCCGCGCTCGCTGGAGGTGACAGTGGCCCATGAGCTGATCCACCTCGCTGATCGTGTACGCGGCACTCCACGTCGCCATCGCCATCACGGCTACGACTCGATCGCGGCCGATGAGGCTGCCGTCACCGGCTATGATCTGGAGGAGCTGCGGCGCCTGCTGCAGGAAGAGAGCGCCTACCGCGAGCGTCTGCGGCGCGCCCATCGTCCGCTGCGCTATGTATACGTCTGCCCCAACTGTGGGAAGGAATATCCTCGAGCGCGCCGCTATAGTCGTCCGGTCTCCTGTAGTTTCTGCGACAGAGCCTACAATCCACGTTACCGCCTGCAGCTCTCGCGGGAGTTATTCTAATCCAGGCTCAGCCACCAGCTTACTGGGGGGTAGCGTAGCTATGCAGGCTGGGGACCAGGAAGCTGACCCCGTAGTAGGTGAAGAGCGTGGCGGCAAAGCCGATCACGAGCAGCCAGCCGATGCGCCTGCCACGCCAGCCGCGGATGCCGCGCGCATGCAGGTAGACGGCGTAGATCAGCCAGGTGATCAGGGCCGAGGTCTCTTTCGGGTCCCAGCTCCAGAAATGGCCCCAGGCGTAGTTGGCCCAGTAGGCTCCCAGGATGAGGTTGAGTGCCAGCAGCGGGAAGCCGATGATCACCGCTTTGTAGCCCAGCTCGTCGGCGGCCTCCGCCGATGGCAGCCAGGCGAAGCGCTGTCCCTCGCCGCCCTGGATCAGGATGATGATCCCCGTGCCAAAAGCCACGCTGAAGAGCGCGTAGGCGAAGATCGCCATGGAGACATGCAGTGTCAGGATGGGCTGATCCTGCAGAGCAGGGATGAGCTGCGTTGAGCCGCTGATGAGATTGTAGGAGGTGCCCACATAGATGGCGATCGCCAGCGTGATCACGGAGAGTGCGCAGACATAGATGCCCCAGGCGCGCACCCGCTCGTGGAAGCGAGCCTCGAAGATCAGGTAGCTGAGCAGGAGTGCCGCGGTAAAACTGACGCTGAACTCGAAGAGGTTGCTCCAGGGCGCGTGCTGGGTGACGATGGCGCGCAGGAGCTGAGAGAGGATGAGAGTGATGACGGCGAACCAGCCCACCGTGGTGCCGATGCGCCCGACGGTGATCAGATTGCGATTAAGGGCGATAGGGGTTTCGCCATCGGGCTGCTCATTGAGGATCACCTCGCTGCGCACGAGGGTAGCTACGTTGCCGCTGCCGTCGCTGGCTGCCGCAAGTTTGCCTCCCTTGCCCGCGGCTCGGCTCTGGCGGCGATCGCGCTCTCTGGCTCCGGCCACCTGCCTGGCCAGCCGGGCCGCCCCGATGGTGTACCAGAGATAGGCCAGCGTCATGACCCCGATCATGCATAGCCCGGTTGTAAAGAGATACTTAGAGAGCGTAGCCAGTCCCTGCAGGTCCGCCGTCCCGCTGCTGGCTGTGACAAATAATAGCTGCATCCTGAACCTCGCTCTATAACAATAACCATCCAGGTCATAAGATCGCCTATGTGCACGCTGGCGGCGCTGCGTCCCCCGGAGCGTGCGACGGGTAGAGGCCCGGTCGGGAGATTGAATCGTGTTCCTACAGATAGTAGCATAGCAGAGGAAGAGCGTCAAACGAGTGGGGCGCCGCTGCTGCGGTCGAGTGTGACCCCCGATCCGAGCGCTGGCGGGCGGGAGCGGTTGCTGGCCTGCGCCTCAGTAGCGGTGGCAGTCGCTCTGCAGCTCATGGAGCCATTCGAGCAGGGCGCGTGTCTGGTGGATGCGGCTGCGTAGAACCACGCGATCAAAGAAGGCCAAGTCCTGCGAGACGTCATAGCCAGTCGGTAGCGCTTCGAGGTGCTGCAAGAAGCTCTCGCAGGCGCTGATCTGGCGCTCGATCAGACAGGGCAGCTCTTCCGGCAGCACCGAGCGGATGAAGTAGAGCTTGATCAGGAAGAGAATGCGGATGTCACGCGGACGCTCGACTGGCTGGATCAGCCAGTGCGTGAAGTGCTGCCGCCCGGCCTCCGTGAGGTGGAAGACCTTGCGGGGCGGCCGCGATCCCTGTGGCTCCAGCTCGGCTGCGATATAGCGCAGCCGCTCCAGCTTTTTGAGGAAGGCGTACATCTGGCTCATCTCCAGATGCACGATCTGGCCCAGGGCGCCACTCTGGAAATGCTGGAACATCTCGTACCCATGCATGGGGCGAGCTTCGAGCAACCCCAGGATGGCATATTCGGCAGGCTCGCTGACATGCATATTGTTCCTCGAGCGTGAAGAGACCCATCCGGGAGGTGGGATTTGCGTCCATTATAGTCTACTTATAGTGACGCGGCAAGATTGGTCTCTGAAAAAGAGGGCGGGAGGCAGGTTCGCGCGGGGCCGGCTAGCTGGCCTGGCGGACCCGCTGGCGCAGCAGCACATCGGCCAGCAGCACCAGTGCAAGGCAGGCGGCAGGCACAGCGACCTCCATCCAGGGAAGCTGCCTGAGCACGGGGCCTACACGCAGATCGCTCATTATAAGGTGGCCCGCCGTCCAGCCCAGTACCAGCGAGGCCAGGTCCAGCAGCCAGGGCAGCCGTCCGATCAGCTCTGCCACCAGGGCGCTGCCGAACATGAGGATCAGCAGGCTCAGAAGAATGCCCGTGGCCAGCAGCAGCAGATCGCCGTGAGCCAGCGCCCCCACAGCTATGACGTTGTCCAGACTCATCGTGGCATCGGCGATCAGGATGGTGAGCATCGCCGAAAGGAGCGAGCCACCTGTGTGCTGCCCCGTGTGGGCCGCAGGCTTCCCGGCGGTGACCTCTCCTGAGGCGGGACGGCCCATCAAGAGATGGATGGCGACAGCGAGGAGCAACAGACCTCCCAGCGCCTGCAGCAGAGGCAGCGTCAGTAGAAATGTGGCGATCACGGCAAATCCTGTCCGCAGGACGACGGCTCCTCCACCGCCGACGACAATGGCCAGCCAGCGCTGGCGCCGCGGTAGCCCGGCAGCGGCGGCCCCGATCACCAGCGCGTTATCACCGCTGAGCACGAGATCAACCAGGATGATTCCGCCAATGGCTCCTAGAAACTCAAACACTGTCTCTGCTTTCGCCTCCTGTGATATGCGTTGAACCTGGGTGGGACAACGAACTACCTGCTCCCGAGAGGCTGAGATCGCCGCCTCCGTTGTGACACTGGCAAGTACGAGCGGTGGCCTCACCCGGTTGCCAGCAATCGTACTGAGCGCGGCTGGCCCCTTCTACTGACACCTCTCTTCCCCAAATCTGGTGACACTCGTCGTCTGTAATCTTGTGCATCAACTGGCATTTTTAGCGGAGTTGTGGTATCCTCTCTAGTACCAGAGCGCATGCATATGCATACGAACGTATCAGCGTGACTCAAATCAGCCCTCCTTGCAGAAACAGGGCGCAGTGTGTTAGAATAACCGCTGCCTTCGTGTCAGGGACTGGAACAAAAGTTCTTAGAGGATTCACATATGGCTAATGGGAGCAGCTACGGGCGAAATGGCCGCTCTGAGGAAGAGGCACGGCTCTTTGAGCCGCCCCGGCGACGGGCGACCCGCGTGCTGGCCGAGGAAGAGATCCATCCGACCGCGCTGACCGCCGCATCGCGCCACCAGACGAGTGTCCGACCGCGCTCGGTCGTAACGAGTGGGCCGCCGGTTGTAGAGGTGAAAGAGACGCGCTCACCACTCTCCACCTGGCGAGAGCACGGGCACTGGCTGGGGCCGTTTATTCTGTGTATGGTCGTGGTTGTGCTCGGCACGCTGGTGCTGGTGAGCGCCGCCATCTTCGAGCGCACGCCGAGCATGCATCTGATTACCATCGCCGGGCAGGTCTATCCCGTGCAGGTGGGCGGCTCGTTCGACGCCTTCAACACCTGGGAAGCGAGCAACGGTCCTCTCCCGCCCAGGCAGAGCATTCCCACCAATGCCGGCCCTTACTCTGTGCTTGGCAAGCCGACCATCACCGCCGCCTTTATTAACAAGGTACTGGCCACCTATCACTCACCCGCGGCTGGCAAGGGTCAGGCGCTCTACGATTACGGGGTGCAGTACGGCATTGATCCAGTCTATGCCCTGGCCTTCTTCATGCATGAGAGCACCTTTGGCACCCAGGGGGTGGCTCGCGTGACGAAATCCCTTGGCAATATCCGCTGCATTCCCACTCGTCAATGTACCAACCCCAACGGCCAGGGCTTCGCCATCATGTATAGCTGGGAGGATGGTTTTCTGCAGTGGTACAAGCTGATTCGCAACCTCTATGTGGCCCAGTGGGGACGGGTGACGATCGAGCAAATCATTCCCAAATATGCGCCGGCGGCCGATCACAACGATGAGCAGGCCTACATCCATGCGGTGGAGCATGCCGTCGATACCTGGCGGGCGGGCGTGATCATCGTCAGCTAGCACCTCAAGCATCTCTGGCCGATCCCCGATGTCCGGCGCCATGGCCTCCAGCCGGCCACCAGTATGGCATGCAGCAGCGGGAGGAAGGAAGGTTGCTCACTTCCTCCCCAGTTTTGCCAGCACGGCGTTCTTGAGCAGGCCCACCTCCTCCACACGCAGCAGCAGCACGCAGCCAAAGTAGACCCCGGCCGCAGCGCCTCCAACGACTACCACGGTCAACAGTGCACCCAGGGTGCTCGCGGTAGAGAAGACGGCAATCTGCCCCAGGGCAAGCTGCAGGAACCAGGCCACGCAACCCATCACCAGCGCCGCCAGCAGGATTTTGAGCAGCGTGGGCAGGGTGCTGCGCCAGTGCAGGGAGCCGCGCTGCAGGCGCCAGATGGCCAGGAGGATCAGGGCGTGTGAGGAGTTCTGCACGGTGTTCGCGAAGGCCAGAGCGGGCATGCCAATCGTCCCATAGAAGGGCAGCGCCACCGAAAGATAGCCCAGGATGGTGATGAAGCCCACGGCGACCGGCACGACCGTGTTTTTGCGCGCGAAGAAGGCCGCCATCAGGAGCTGGTCCACGGCCACGAAGGGCAGCTGATAGGCGTAATTCTGGAGGGCCGTGGCCGCCAGTTGCGCATCGTGAGGCGTGTAGCGGCCGTGGCGATAGATCAGGTCGCAGATGGGCTGGCGCAGGATGATCAGCCCCAGGGCAGCGGGGATCATGACCAGCAGGCCCAGGCGAATGCCCGCCATCAGGGTCTCTTTGAAGCGCTCCTCCTCGCCGTTACTGGCCTGAACTGAGAGCAGCGGCAGAATGGCGAACGCCAGCGCCGAGGCCACCAGCCCCACAGGAAACTGCAACAGGCGAGTGGCGTTCTGCAGGGCGGTCACATTCGCCGCGCCATCGCCGGGGGTCAGCGACGCCAGATGCAGATCGAAGTTGGCCAGCAGCACATTGAGCACGAAGTAGCTCAGGGCCACCGGAGCGTAGAGCTTGAGGATACGTGGAATAGCCGGGTGGCGCAGGTTGAAGACAAAGAGGTAGCCCAGCTTCTGACGGCGAATGCCCGGCAGCAGAAGCAGGATCTCGCCGGCGGCTCCCAGCAGCACGCCGCAGGCGATGCCGTACTGCCCAAAGTGCTGCTCTCCGATGATGGCCCCGACGATCACTCCAGCGATGATCCCGATGTGGAAAGCCGCCGTGGCAAAGGCCGGCCAGCCGAACTCACGCAAGGTATAGAGGGCCGCCAGCAGCACTGAGAAAGGCCCCAGGCCCACCAGAGAGAAGAAGATGATCTGCGAGTAGTGGAGCGTCAGGGTCTTCTCGGGACCGCTGTAGCCCTGGGCCACGAAGTTCACAAACTGGGGGGCCAGTACGGCGTAGACCAGAGCGATCAGCAGCATCAGCAGGGTGACAATGTTGACCAGCGTGAAGACCAGGTGCCGGAACTCCTGGCGTTTCTCGGGGGAAGAGTAATCGCTGAACGTAGGGATCAGGGCCTTGTCCACCGAGCCGTTGATCACAAAGTCGTAGAAGGTCTGCATCGAGACGCTGGCTGAGAGAAAGGGACCAGCGATACTCTTGCCAAGGGCCGAGATAACGATCTGACGGACCATCCCCATGATGCTGCTGCCCAGGTTGCCCAGCATCACCAGCGAAGCCCCGCGAGCGACCTGCCGCCGCACACCTGAATCGGCGGGTGGGGCTACAGTCGCTGGCTCCTCCGCGGGCAGGGGCACTTCCTGGTCCCCGGGAGCAGCCATCACCAGAGGGCTGGCGCCAGACGGCTCCGCCTCGGGAGCCGTGGCGTCGTGCGTAGGATCGAGAGAGTGTTCATCTGCCATGATGAGATTGGTCTCCGTGCAAGGGTAAGTGGGCGCGCCGCGCGCATCGCTGGCGCGTCGGATCAGGGCAGGCCTTTGATGGCCGCGATTAGCTCAGTGGTAGAGTGCCCTGGCAGGTACGGAATGAGGCGCACGCTGCCCCCATACTCCTGGACAGTCCGCGCCTCTGGTAAGCGCTGCGGATCAGGGGTCGTGCCTGCGCCGCTGGCGTAGTCGCCGCCTTTGACGTAGAGGGCTGGCCGCAGCAGAGCGATCAGGGCGCTGGCCGTTGGCTCGCCAAAGATCGTCACATAGTCAACGCAGGCGAGCGCCGCCAGAATCTCGGCGCGCTCTGCCGCGGGGACCAGCGGCCTGCCAGCGCCCTTCAGGAGGCGCACGCTGCTATCGCTGTTGAGGCCGACGACCAGGAAATCGCCCAGGGCGCGCGCCTCCTGCAGGTAGCGGACATGTCCCAGGTGCAGCAGATCGAAACAGCCGTTGGTGAAGACGCCGCGCTCGCCGGCGCGCTGACGCCGGGCTACCTCAGCCGCCAGCGTCGGGTGCTCCATGACTTTGCGCTGTATTGCCAGTGGATCATACACGCTTATGCTGCCTGTCCTTTTCTTCCAGAGAAATTGCCTTACTCGCTGAGCGCACTCAGGAGTTCTTCAGGTGTGTTGCTGGCGCAGCCGAGGCGGCGTACCACCAGGGCAGCGGCGGCGTTGGCCAGATAGGCGGCCTCCGCCATGCTGGCGCCGGCGCTCAGAGCCAGGGTGAAGGTGGCCGCCACAGTGTCGCCCGCGCCATTGGTGTCGACGACCTCGCTGCTGTGGCGGTTCAGCCGGTAGATCGGCAGGTGCAGCGGCTCTTTGCCGGCCTCGAAGAGGCTCATCCCCTCGCTACCGCGGGTGATGAGCACGCCGCGGGCATGGCTGCCCTCGAGAAGGCGCCGGCCCGCCTCGTTGAGGTCGGCGCTGTTCTGGATGGTGATCCCCAGCGTCGACTCGGCCTCTGGCTGGTTGGGCGTCAGCGCGGTGACGCCCTGGAAGCGGAAAAGCGAGCCGTGCGAATCCACCACGCTGATCTTGCCCAGCTCGCGCGCCATCGGCAGACAGGCGGCAATGATATCAGGACTGATCACGCCGTTCTCGTAGTCGGCCAGCATCACGGCATCCATGGAGGGGAGCATACGCTGAATGTAGGCGATGATCTCCCCCTTGCAAGGCTCGCAGACCTCCGAGGTATCGACGCGATCGATGCGCACGATGTGCTGACGCACCACCTGGGAGCTGCCAGCGAGGATACGAGTCTTCGTCGAGGTGGGACGCTCGCCATCAGTGAAGAGGCCCTCCTGGTGGATGCCCAGCTCGCTGATGGCGCGGCGCAGGCGCTCGCCCGCGGCGTCCGCGCCGACCACGCCGGCCAGGAAGACCTCGGCTCCCAGCGAACGGGCGTTGACCGCGACGTTGGTGGCCCCGCCGGGTATCGTGCGTTCCTCGCTCAGCTCGAGGATCAGCACCGGCGCCTCGCGCGCGATGCGCGTCGGGCGTCCGATCAGGTACTCATCGGCGACCATATCGCCGATCACCAGGACACGTTTGCCGGCGAAGCCAGAAATAAGGGCGCGCAGACGCTCCGCGCGCGCTGCGCCACCGTACTGCTGCTCATGCGTCATGCTCTTGTATTCCTCGTCCTTTGGAGATCACGACGATCGCGAAGCGGGGTAGGGCCAGCATGCGCCGCCAGCGCCACGGCTCGCGATAGAGCCGGTAGAGCCATTCCAGTCCCAGGCGTTGCATGCTGCGAGGGGCGCGCTTCTTGCGGCCAGAGAGAAAGTCGAGAGCCCCTCCGACGCCCATGGCCACGGCCACCGGCAGGCGCGCCAGGTTGCGATGGATCCACAGCTCCTGGGCGGGCGCGCCGTAGGCCACACAGAGCACGTCGGCTCTGGCTGCGCCGATGCGGGCGATGATCTCCTCCTCCTCGGCCGGCGCTGGAGAACCGGCATAGGTGCCAGCGATCTGCAGCGTGGGAAAACGCTGACAGAGACGCTCAGCCGCAGCCTCGGCCACACCAGGAGCGGCGCCGAGCAGATAGAGCCGGTAGCCGCTGGCGGCACAGCGCTCCGCAATGGCGGGCAGCAGATCCGTCCCGGTGATGCGTTCCGGGGCTGGCCGGCCCAGGTAGCGCGTAGCCCAGACAACGCCAATCCCATCGGGCACCGCCAGCGCAGAGGCGTTGATGGCCTGGCGAAAGGCGCGGTTTCTACGCGCCTCCATGACAAACTCTGTATTGACGGTCACAATCTGCTGACAGGCCCGCTGGTTGTTCGCGGCGCGCCGCTGCCTGATCAGTGCCTCAATCAGGTCCAGCGCCTGCTCCTGTAGGACGCGATCGACCCGTACGCCCAGGACGTAAACGGAGCGTGTGGCCTGCTGCTCTGGTCTGATGCTCAATTCGTGTACTGACATAGCACTCGTGTCGGCTATGGACGGGTATTACCAGTTGATGATTTCGGCCCTGGTGTCGGTCAGAATCACGTCGGGCCGGGTCTCTTCGATATAGCGCCGAACGTGATCCAGGACCTCCTCGGCATGCTGACTGCTGGTGCTGACGTAGCACAGACCCAGCTCGGCGATCTGCCAGCGTTCGTGCCCCTCGACCTCGGCGATCGCCACCTGAAACTGCTTGCGCACGCGCGCCATGATAGATTGAATGACCTGCCGCTTGGCCTTGAGCGAGTGACAGGCGGGCAGATGCAGAGTGATTTGACAGACGCCAATGACCATGGCGCTAGTATAGCATACTCTCTCTGGGTTGTGACCTGCTGCCGGACCTCTGGCCCTGGCCTGCTGGCAAGGCGAGGGTCAGGCGGCTCTGCCGGGCGCGTTGAGGGCCGGCGCAGCAGACCCTCGACGCCTCTCACCATCTCTGCTACAATGAACAAGGCAATCATACAGGCCATCTTTCTTTCCACCTATCTGTAAGGAGCAGAGATCATGACAGAAGTAGGTACCCGCAGTGAGGATCATTCCGCTCTGCCGATGCGCGGTGTGCCTCAACCTCGCCGGGAGGAGGTCCTCAATCTGCCCCGTGTACATATATCGACCCATCCGGTAATGGCCCATAAGATGACCGCTCTGCGGGATAAGCATACCCCGCCGACGGAGTTTTATCGCCTGGTGAAGGAAATCGGGGCCTTGCTGGCCTATGAGGCCACGGCGGCCCTGTCGCTGGAGCCAGTGGAGGTGGAGACGCCCCTGCAGATCACGACTGGCTATCGCCTGGCAGGAGGGATCGGGGTGACGCCCATTTTGCGCGCCGGGCTGGGTCTGGCCGAGGGATTCCGCGAGGTCATCCCCGATGTGCAGATCTGGCATCTGGGCCTGCGCCGCGATGAGCGCACCCTGCAGGCGCAGGAATACTACAATCGCCTGCCACGTACAGTGGATCTGCAGGTCTGCTACGCCGTTGATCCCATGCTGGCGACCGGTGGCTCGGCCATCGATGCGATCAACATTCTCAAGCAGCGCCACATCCCCCGCCTCTGCTACGTCGGTATCATTGCGGCCCCCTATGGCCTGCTCAAGCTCTCCCAGGCTCATCCAGATATCGAGATCTACATAGCTGCGCTCGATGAGAGTCTCAACGACTATGGCTTTATTCTGCCAGGGCTGGGCGACGCTGGTGATCGCCAGTTCGGCACCTTCTGAGTCGACCTATGCACGAATCAAATGCCCAGGAGTTCTGGGAGAACCCCGCGGACCCGCGGCCGGTGCGGGGAGAGGCTGGTGAGGCGCGTGAGCCTGAAGCGGCTCCATCTTCAGAGGAATCCCTGCCAGAGGAGCCTGCGAGCGCTGCATCCCCTGCCGATCTGGAGTGGGAGACCAACGGAGGGCCGCTCGGCTGCTGTCTAGGAGTTACGATCGGCCTGCTCTTGAGCCTCAGTCTCGTGGTGGTGGCGCGGCTGGTTGGCTCGCCACTGACCGATGTCCTCAGTGGGGCGCTACTGCGCTTGCTGATGGCTGTGGCCGCGGCCGTTAGTGCGCTGGTCTGCGGCTATCTTGGCTGGAAGGTCGGGCGGCACCTCTATCGCGAGTATGAGTTGAGTCCCCGCCAGCGTCGCCGTCTCGAACGGCTGGAGCGCAAGTACGCGCAACGACGGGGGCGCTAACTGCCCCCGTTCTGGCATCGTATCTGTTCGTCTGCTGGTGCCGTGCCCCGTTGGATGCGTGTGACGCAACGCTCGGCTGTTCGTCATAGTAGGTAGAAGCGTTAGAACGTCAGGGAAGACCCGTAAAGAGCGATATCGGCTCCAGACTCCAGTGGCCCGGTTGGTCGCAAGTGCCAGCGTACTGCCAGGCCGATGGAGGAGTTCTCTCTTGCTCTCCTGCTCTGGCGCATAGCGAGGGGCGTTGCTCCTGCTCAAGGGAACGCCTGGCCAGGCAGGTAAGGTCGTTGGGGAGAGCACAGACTGAAGGAGAGGATCGGTATGCGTGTTCTTATCTTTTGCGATATGGAAGGAGTCGCGTGTATCGAGACCTGGGAGCAGGTCACAGCGGGTACTCCTTTCTATGAAGAGTGTCGCAAGCTCTATACTGATGAGATCAATGCTGCTGTCCGCGGTGCTCGTGCTGCTGGTGCGACGGAGATCACCGTTGTAGACAGCCATGGTGCGGGGGGAGCATATAACTTTAAGAGCGTGGTGCCTGAGCGTCTGGAGTCGGGGGCGCAGTACGTGCTGGGCTACCCCTGGGCGCGCTATGTGCAGGCCTTTGAGCAGGGCTGCGATGCCATTCTCTTTGTGGGTGCGCACGCGATGGCGGGCACGCCCGACGGGGTGCTCTGCCATACAGTCTCGTCGGAGGAATGGTATGACGCTCGCATTAACGAGACGCTGGTCGGCGAGAGTGGCATCCTGGCGGCAATTGCCGGCTGCTGGGATGTGCCTGCGGTCTTCGTCTCTGGCGACGAGGCGACCTGTCGTGAAGTGCGGGCGCTGCTCGGGCCGGAGGTGGTCACTGCTCAGGTCAAGAAGGGGCTGGGGCGCTTCTCGGCGCTGAGTATGCCTCCTAAGGATGCCTGCTCGTTGATCGAAACGGGCGTGGCGCGGGCGTTGAGCACGCGCAACTGGCCGAAGCCCTACAAACCGTCCAGCACGCCAGTGACCTTCAGAGTCGAGCTGGCCTCATCCGATCGGGTCGCCGCTTTCCGTGGTCGCCGGGGAGTGGAGATCATCGGACCACGCACGGTGGTATCGACCGCTGAGAACTTCTGGCTGGCCTGGGATCAGTTCTGGTATCGTCATCAGGAGGTATTGTGAAATACCCCGTGCCTGAAGGCACGGGGCTTACGGCCCGGAGGCTAAGGTGAGGAGCGTGGTGAGCAGGACGCGCTGGGCGTGAATGCAGCGTGCCCGAGCGGGGTAGAGCCTCGACCTACCTGTCCTGCTCTGTTCGTGGCTGTGCCTCGGCGGGCTGGATCGCAGCGGCCTGCTCCTGCAGCAGGGTGGTGAGAGATGGGTGCGCGTTCTGGTCGGGGGTGAGTCTTCCCTGCCAGGTCTGAACTCTTGAGCAGGGGGTAGAGAAACGCCTCCTCCGCTGCAACGGGTTCTCCCAGTCGGTTGGTCCAGCCTCCAGCAGGTTGACGAAGCAGCTCTAGAATCGAGGCCGCCTCGTGCTTCAAGCCCTGGCTCCAGGTGAGAGGACTGTTCCCATAGATGCTCATCAGAGCTGGACGCATCTCTATCGCTGTGATGAGCAGCGCTCCGCTAACGCTGAGCACTGAGTGCGGGCGGCAGGCGCAGAGGTCGTCGTAGACCTCGGCCTGGTAGTGTCGCCCAGGCGTGCCCACTTCCATATAGAACAGGCAGGCGTCAACATCGACGTTGAAAGCTGCTTTGCTCTCGATGTGTCTGAGGCAGGCGTACGCTATGGGGAAGCCCGCCTGAGCGGTGAAGTAAAGGACCGTTCTCCAACACTTAGACAGTGAGGACACGCCTCAACGATGGTTGGTTCCTGCTTCGTCCAGAGCAGTTTCACCGGCTCCATTGAACCGACCAGAGCTGCTCTGTCCACAGGCGTGACTTCCTGTCGAACTGACAGTAGTTCGTAAAGCTTCATTCAAGAGATTCATGGCAGCATTCTGATCTCGGTCAAGCACCATGCCGCAAGCCTCACAGACAAAGGTTCGCTCGTGCAAGCCCAATGCTGGCTTGACGTATCCACAAGCAGAACACGTCTTGCTGGAAGGATAAAAGCGATCGATGACCACCAGGCAGGTTCCGTGGCGTTCGGCCTTGGAGGTGAGTTGCCGCCTGATCTCTGCAAAGTTGCTATCAGAAATGGCCTGAGCAAGCCGGTGGTTCTTGAGCAGACCGGACACGTGCACGTCCTCTATCGCTACCAGTGCGTGGTTGTTGCACAGATAGCTTGTCAACGTGTGGATAGCGTCTTTGCGGATGCGGGCAACACGCGCATGTTGCTTTGCCAGCTTCCTCACCGTCTTCCTGCGGTTCTTGCTGCCTTTGACACGCCGGGACTTTTGCCGCTCTAAGCGCCTCAACCTTTTTTGAGCGTGCTTCAAGGCGGGTGGGTTCTCAACTGTGGTGCCATCGGAAAGCGTGGCAAGCGTTTTGATACCAAGGTCAACGCCAACAGCAGCCGTGGCTGTGTGCGCTGTCGCTTCCTGCTCCTCCTCCACCAGGACACTCACCAACCAGTGTCCCGCCTCCTCTGAGACGGTTGCGGAAAGCACCTTTGCGCCCACAGGCAAGTAGCCATGCTCATGCAAGCGAAGACGGCCCAACCGCGGCAACTGGATGCTCTCGGCAGAGACAGGGATGCTTCCGGTCAGGCGGAAGGAACCGATGCCTTTGCTTTTCTTCTTGCATGTCGGGAAACCGAGCTGGCCTTTCCATCGGCCCTGCTTGCTCAGTTCCAGGCGGCGGAAGCAGTTGGCATAGGCACGGTCAAGATCACGCAAGGCTTCCTGGGGCGCACACTTAGATACCTCGTACATCCAGGGGAAGTCGGTCTTCTTCAGAGCATTGGGCTCCCGATGCAGCTGGATGGCATGGGGACGCTTACCCGTTGCACGGTACACTTCCTGAGAACGAGCCAGCCCCCAATTGTAGGCAAAGCGAGCACAACCCGCATGCTTCAAACAAGCGGTACGTTGCTGGTTGTTCAGGTCTAACTCAGGTTTGTAGCCGCGTACAACCAGTGCCATCCGTCCTCCTTCATCACGCGCTCAACGCACTTTTCGCGTATTGACGTCGTTTCATAGGTAAAGTTTACCAAGAAACTGGACATCTCCCAGATCGTCAGCCATAGAGATACTCCAGGCCTTCTATTCCGCCGTTCAGGGCAGCGCTGATGGCTCTGACGTCCTGTGGCCCCATAGAGTGGGTCACCCGCTAGATCTGCTCCTGCATCTTGAACATGCCCACGCGGCGCCGCAGGCCCTCGGTCAGTTCAGCCAGCTCATCGAGGGACTGTTTGCACTGGTGCATGCGCTCCGTTACCTCGCTGCTCATACGCGACATCTCCTCCACGGAGGCCACCGCCAGTTGCGAGCTTTTCCCCTGGCGCTCGCTATCCACGTGAATGACATCCGCCAGGTCCGCGATCTGCTCCGTCACCGCCAGGATGGCGTCCAGCTCGATGCCCGTCTGTGTCACCAGGTCCGTCTGGATGATCACCTGTTGCGTATTGCGCTCGACGCTCTGAGAGATGGCCGTCGTCTCGTGCTGCACCGTACGGATATGGGTGGCCACCTTGCGAGCCGCCTCGGCACTGCGCACCGCCAGCGTACGAATCTCCTGAGCGATCACCGCAAAGCCCTGGCCGTACTCACTGGCGCGTACCGCCTCGATGGCTGCATTGAGCGCCAGCAGATTCATGCTCGTCGTCAGGTCAGTGATCGCAGTGACCGTGTCGTTGATCTCCTGACCGCTCTCGCTCAAGCGCTTCATGAGGCGCGCCGACTGCATGGTTGCCTCGCGCACCTGGCGGATACCCTCGACGGCGCGGTCGACGGTCTCCTGGCCTTTGGCCGTCACGTCCAGGGCCTCAGAGGTGATCTGTGAGAGGCGCGAGGCATGCTCGGAGAGCTGGCGCATCAGGCCCGCCATCTGCTCGATCTCATGTGAGATGTGGTAGACCTGGCGCTCCTGCTGGTCGGCGTCGCGCATCAGCAGCTCGCTGCTGCGCTGGAGGTCATGCGTATAATCGTCGATAGTGCGCGTCGTCTTCTGGACGTCGGCGAGCATGGTACCCAGATCGGCGATCATCGTATTGAGCGCATCGACCACCGGGCGTAGCTCCGGGTGAGTGGCGCGCAGGTGCACACGCAGATCGCCGCGGCTCAGCGGCTCCAGATCGGCGCGCACCGTCGCAATGGCCTCCTGCAGAGCGCGGTGCTCGGCCTCGCGCTCCTCGAAGACGAGAGCATTGTCGATCGCGATCGCCGCCTGGTTAGCGAAGAGTTCCAGCATCTCGATGCGTTCCAGCGAGGGAATGCGGCGGTCCTCTGGCTCGTCGAGAGAGATGAAGCCGACCAGCTTCCTCTTGCGTGGACTGTAGAGCGGCACAATTAACATATCGAGGGGATGCCAGCCGCCCGGCTCATAGTCATCCAGCGGCATGTTACCGACCAGAGCCACATCTGTAAATTCATGACTGTGTTCATGCGAAATAAAATAGCTCTGGCTGATGCGAAACTCAGGGCGCATCTGACGCAGCATCTGCTCAACCTTCATCGGGTGCTCGATCAGCGTACGGCGGTCCTCTTCAGGGATGCCCGCAAAGGCCACCGCCTTCAGGTAGTCGCTGCCCTCCTGCATCAGCTTAATCACCGCAGCCCGGAAGCCGGTGCAGGTGGTGATCGAGGCTGCGATCTGCTGGAGCACGTCCTCAAGGCCCAGTTCGGCGCGCAGGATATTCCCCAGGCGAATCAGCTCCTTCACCTGGCGAGTGTGCCAGAGCGGCTCCGCTGCTGGCGGCGTGCTGGTGGTGGCTGTAGCCGTTCGCGGCTGTAGCGCTATCTGCTCTCGCTTCGAGGCGCTCTCAGGTCGGGGAAACGTTGTCATAGCAGCCTTACTCCGTGCATAGGTGGTCTGGTGAACGCTGCGTTCGCAGGGCGGCAGCTCTTCGCTGCTGCGCAGACGCACACGCAGAGGAACAAGCCAGTTCTGCTCTCTTCTTTCGGCCATGCCAGCATCTTCTTCCTTTCCAGATTGCCCGTCCAGATCAGCCCGTGCGGAAGGTGGCACAGGCGGGGGGAGTGACCACAGCCAATCGTTCTCAGGTGAGGCAGCAGCGCAACGCCGGACCACCCTGAAGTGTCGCCTTGCCCTTCAGAGTGAGGATAGCATATTCCAATGCAAGAGTACAAGCATGATGGGACGATCAGCCTGCAGGCGGCCGCCACAGAGAGACAGGGCAGTATGCATTAGAGCAGGCCCTGTTCGAGCGCCTTACGGAGGGCTTCCGTGCGGCCGGAGACATTGAGTTTCTGGTAGATATTCACCAGGTGGAAGTTCACCGTGCGCTCACTGACCTGGAGCTGGCGGGCGATCTCTTTATTGCGCAGTCCGCGAGCCAGCAGGCGCAGCACCTCCTGCTCGCGAGCGGTCAGGGCATCGGGGGCCAGGCCACGTCCCTGGCGCCCAACGCGCTGGAGAAGCTGGCCAGCGAGCTGAGGCTGCACCAGCGTTTCGCCACGCGCCACCGAGCGTACCGCCTGCGCCAGGTCATCGGGCGCAATATCCTTGAGCACATAGCCGTCCGCGCCAGCGCGCAGAGCCTCGTAGAGCTGCTCCTCACGCTCCGAGGTTGAGAGGGCCAGCACGCGCGTATCAGGACTCAGCTGTTTGATCTGCTGCAGGGTCTCCAGGCTCTGGCCGCCCGGCAGTTGCATATCCAGCAGCACCACCTGTGGTCCCAGCTCGAGGGCCTCACCCGTTCCCTGTACGCCGTCGGCGGCCTCGCCGACGACCTGCAGGTCAGGGTAGCTTTCCAGCAAACGTCGCAGACCAGCGCGCGTGACCGCCTGGCCCTCCACAATCAGCAGGCGCAGCCCTGGCGGAGCAGAGGAGAGCACGCTCGCGCTCGCCGAGAGCGCCTCCAGGGCTGCGGTCGTTGCTGGTCGCTCCTCAGCCTGTGCCTGTGTATAGGGCAAGCGCACCTGCAGGCGTGTGCCCTGGTCCCCCGTGCTAGTGATCTCCAGCGTGCCGTGAAGCTCGTTCATGCGGCGACGCAGCGCCTCCAGGAGAGAATCCGCCAGAGAGCTCGGCGGAGCGAAGGGAGGTGGTGCCGACAGCCCGGGCCCGCCGACACCGTCATCCTCGATGCTCATCAGCAGCGCCTCACGGCCATAGTTCAGCAGCAGGCGCAGCCGGCGAACGCCCTGGTGTTTCTCCACACGATAGAGCGCCTCGCGGGCGATGCGGTAGAGCAGTTGCTCGCTGCCAGGATCGAGGGGGTGCTCCTCGCCCGTCACCTGCACGCGGCTAGCGAGGCCCAGGCGCTCAGCCGTCTGCTCTACCAGGAGGCTCAGGGCCTCCGTCAGCGTCAGGGTTTCCAGCGTCTCCAGCTCAGCATCGTGCTCGAAGCTCTGCACCTCCTCCAGGAGTGTGCGCAGCTCCATCTCGAGCGCCGCCAGACCCGCGCGCACGCCGGGCGAGGCCGCCTGCTCTGCCTCTCTCTGCAGAGCATTGAGTTGCACCAGAAGCGAGCGCAGTCTCTGCGTCAGGCGCTCGCTCTGTTCAGCCTGGGCTGAATCGACGAATCGCATAGCCGTCCACACTCCTCGCCGGACGGTGGAGGAGGAGGTGCCTCGCACCTACACCTGCGCCGTCGCTCTCATTGGCGTGATCACAATCGCGCCGTCACGGGCATCGATCTGCACCGTATCGCCCTCGCGGATCGTACCATCCAGCAGGGCGCGCGCCAGCGGATTCTCCACCGCACGCTGGATCACGCGCTTGAGCGGACGCGCGCCGAACTGCGGATCGTAGCCCTCGTTCGCCAGCAGCTCCCTGGCGGCCTCGGTCACTGTGAGCGCGATGTGGCGCTCGGCCAGGCGCGGGGCCAGGCGGTTGAGCTGGATCGTGACGATCTCCTTAATGCGCTCAGGCGAGAGCGCGTGGAAGATGACGATCTCGTCGATGCGGTTGATAAACTCCGGCCGGAAGCCCTCCTCGCGCAGGCGCTGGCGCACGCGGCGCTGCAGCTCCTCTTCGTCCAGACCAGCATACTCGCTCAACCAGAGGTTGCCCACGTTGCTGGTCATGATGATCACCGTGTTTTTGAAATCGATCGTGCGTCCCTGGCCATCCGTGAGCCGACCGTCGTCGAGCAACTGGAGCAGAACGTTGAAGACGTCAGGAGCGGCCTTCTCGATCTCATCGAAGAGCACGACGCTGTAGGGATGCCGGCGCACAGCCTCAGTGAGCTGGCCGCCCTCTTCATAGCCCACATAGCCGGGCGGCGCGCCGATCAGACGCGAGACGCTATGCTTCTCCATGTACTCCGACATATCGATGCGAATCAAGGCCTGCTCATCGTCGAAGAGGAACTCGGCCAGGGCGCGCGCCAGCTCGGTCTTGCCGACCCCGGTCGGACCCAGGAAGAGGAAGCTTGCCAGCGGGCGATTGGGGTCCTGCAGGCCGGCGCGCGCGCGGCGGATGGCGTCAGAGACGGCGCGCAGCGCGTGATCCTGGCCGACGACGCGCTCGCGGAGACGCTCCTCCATCTTGAGCAGCTTCTGGACCTCGCCTTCCATCAAGCGAGAGACAGGGATGTGGGTCCAGCGAGCGACGATCTCGGCGATGTCTTCGGCGTCCACCTCCTCCTTGAGCATGCGAGCGCCCTGGATCTCGCTCAGACGAGCCTCCATCTCGTGGATGCGCCGCTCCAGATCGGGAATGACGCCGTAGCGCAGACGCGCCTGCTCCTCCAGGTTGTAGTCGCGCTCGGCCTTCTCCAGCTCCACCTGGGCCTGCTCCAGCTCAGTCTTCAGGCGGCGCAGCGTCTCCACCGGCTCGCGCTCGCGCTCGAGCGAGAGCCGCATGCTGTGTAGCTGCTCATTGAGGTTAGCGATCTCCTGCTCGACGCGCTCACGGCGCTCGCGGCTGGCCGCGTCGGTCTCTTTCTTAAGGGCCTCGTGCTCGACCTGGAGCTGGCGGATACGGCGTTCGAGGGCGTCCAGCTCGCTGGGTGTGCTGTCAAGTTCCACGCGGCGGCGGCTGGCCGCCTCGTCAATCAGGTCGATGGCCTTATCAGGCAGGAAGCGGTCGCTGATGTAGCGGTTTGAGAGGACCGCCGCAGCCACCAGGGCGCTATCCTGGATGCGCACGCCATGGTGGACCTCGTAGCGCTGCTTCAGGCCACGCAGGATGCTGATGGTATCCTCGACCGACGGCTCCTCGACCATGATCGGCTGGAAGCGTCGTTCAAGGGCCGCGTCCTTCTCAATATATTTGCGATATTCATCCAGGGTCGTCGCGCCGATGCAGTGAAGTTCACCGCGCGCCAGCATGGGCTTGAGCATATTCGAGGCATCCATCGCACCCTCCGCGGCACCCGCACCGACCAGCGTATGGAGCTCGTCGATGAAGAGAACGATGCGTCCCTCAGAACTCTGGATCTCCTTCAGAACGGCCTTCAGGCGCTCCTCGAACTCGCCGCGGTACTTCGCACCCGCAATGAGGGCCCCCAGGTCGAGGGCAATGATCTGCTTATCGCGCAGCGTTTTCGGCACATCGCCGCGCACGATCCGCTGCGCCAGGCCCTCGACGATCGCCGTCTTGCCGACGCCGGGATCGCCGATCAGCACAGGGTTATTCTTGGTGCGGCGGCTCAGCACCTGAATCACACGGCGGATCTCTTCGTCGCGCCCGATCACCGGATCGAGCTTGCCCTGTTCGGCCAGCGCGGTCAGATTGCGACCGTAGCGCTCCAGCGCCTGATACTTCCCTTCGGGATTCTGATCCGTGACCCGCTGCGAGCCGCGAATAGCGCTCAGCGCCTGCAGGGTTGTGTCGCGAGTGATGCCGGCGGCCCGTAGCGCGCGCTGAACGCTCTCGCCCCCCACGTCGAAAAGGGCCAGCAGGAGATGCTCGACGCTCAGGTACTCATCTTTGAAGGTGGCCATCTGCCGCCAGGCCTCTTCGAGAACCCGCCGCAACTGCGGCGAAATACTCGGATCGCTGCCACCATAGACGCGCGGCATCCGCTCCAGGTCGCTCTTGAGTGAGCGCCGGGCGGCCCCACTATCTCCCCCCGCCTTCTGGATGATCTCATTCGTGATGCCCCCCTGCTGCTCCAGCAGGGCATAAAGCAGATGCTCTGGCTCGATCTGACTGTGGTTGTAGGAACGTGCCAGCTCCGAGGCTTCCGTGATGGCCTCGCGGGCCTTCTCTGTGAAGCGCTCTATTTTCATCCATATCCTCCCCGTAACAGAGAACTGCGTACTTTGTCAGTACTATACCACATTGAGCAGACTATTGCAAGAAGATTTGAGCGTAATATTATCAAAGTTTGAGTGTCAGGGGAACACGCTTCAGTCTGGCTATTCCAGCGAGAGGGGCTGGTCTCCCCGGCGGGCCTGTGATATAATGGCCGCGCCATGCAGGACGAGTTGAGCAGAGAGAAGCCCGTCGAGGGCGCCGCGATGGCGGCAGAGGAAGCAGCCGCATGCGAGGCCGGGAAGGCCGCTCTGGTCGGAGGGGCCAGCGAGGGGGAGATGCGCCTCGCGTCGGCCATTGAGAGTCTGCTCTTCGTCTCGGGGCGCCCCCTGGAGCAGGCTGAGTTGCGCAAGCTGCTGGATGTCAGTGAGCAGGAGCTACAGGCGGGCTTGCGGGCGCTGGCGCAGGGGCTGGAGAGCCAGCAGCGTGGTCTGCGGCTGCAGCGTCTGGGGACGCAGGTGCAGCTTGTGACGGCCCCGGAGAATGCGCGTTACGTGGCTGCGCTGCTGGGTCTGCCGATGAGCGCGAAGCTGACGCCGGCGGCCCTGGAGACGCTGGCGGTGATCTGTTATCGTCAGCCAGTGACGCGGGCGCAGATCGAGGCGATTCGCGGGGTCAACAGCGATCGCGCGCTGGCGAGCCTCATTCAGCACGGACTGGTGGCGGAGATTGGACGCGCTCCCACGGTGGGCCACCCGGCCCTCTTCGCGACGACGCCGGAGTTTCTGCAGCAGTTCGGCCTGACGAGCCTGGAGGAGTTGCCGCACGTCGCCGATGTGCTGCCGCCACCGCTGGAGCCAGTGGAGCCTGCCAGCAGCGAGGCTCACCAGCCTGCTAGAAACGGGTCAGCGTGATCGATGCGTATTGGTCGCCATATGCCGCTCAATGGCCGGCCGCTGCGTGCCATTGACATTGCGTCTCAGCTTGGTTGTGAGACGATCCAGATCTTTGCCAGCAATCCAACAGGCTGGCGGCCGCCGGCGGGAGGTGAGCAGGGAGCTGAGGAGTTTGCGCGCGCTGCGCAGGCCCGGGGTCTGACGCCGCTGGTGATCCATGCACCCTATCTGATCAATCTGGCTTCGCCCGAGCCCGAGGTCTGGGGGAAGTCACTGGCCTTGCTGACCTGGACCCTGCGGCGTGCCGCACTGCTGGGAGCCGTAGATGTGGTAGTGCATACTGGCAGCCATCGCGGTGCAGGGGTCGAGGTGGGGGTTGCGCGCATTGCCGAGGCGCTGCGCCTGATGTTGCCGCCGACGCCGCCGACGGTGCGCCTGCTGCTCGAGAACGATGTTGGCGCTGGTCACTCCCTGGGGCACAGCTTCGAGCATCTGGCCGCTGTCCTGAGGCTGCTGCCAGAACCTGAGTATGCCACGCGCCTCGGCATCTGTCTGGATACGGCGCATCTGTGGGGAGCCGGCCACAATATTGGCACACCGCAGGGGGTGGCGCAGGTGCTGCAGCAGGTTGAGACCCTGATCGGGCTGCAGCATCTGTGGGTTCTGCACCTCAACGATACACAGAAGGCGCTAGGCAGCCATCGCGATGTGCATGCGCGTCTGGGAGAGGGTCTGATTCCTGAGGTGGGCCTGCGCGCTCTGCTCGGCGACGAGCGCCTGGCGCAGGTGACGGTAATCCTGGAGACGCCCATTCAGGAGACAGAGGATGGCCAGGAGGACTGGGAGCACGATCGCCGCCATCTGGAGCGGGCGAAGGCCCTGCTGACCCGGCGGTGAATGTAGATGGGGACCAGAGCTGCCTGGAAGAGAGCGCCTGGCTGAATCCACATCCACCGACCGGCGCTTAGAGGACGATATGGTCGTTCGGTCCGGGGGCCCGGAAGGCCGTGCCGTCGTTGAGCAGGACCAGACGCTGATTCTGGATGTGGACGATCAGGTCGGGTCTGCCGTCTCCGTTCACATCACGCACCTCGGCCGTAATGGGTACGAGGTCCTGGCCGTCGCCTGTGAGGACGGGACCGTTGTAGACGCGCGCATGGGCGCCGTCCCCGCCTGGAAATTCGATAATTTCCACCTGTCTATGTAGATTGATGAAGACAAAATGAGTGGGGTGGGCCGGGCTGTCGTTGTGCCCGACAACGGCGTCCATCTGCCAGGTACGCGGGCGACCGTACTGAACATCATCCTGGTGAAGCTGCCACCAGGAGCCGAGATATGTGAGGCCCAGGCCGAGCAGGGCAGTCAGCAGCATGCCCAGGAGCAGGCTGCGTAGAAACCAGGAGCGACCTGCTCGGCGCGCCCTGATCTTTGCTGGCGCCACGGCCTTTGAGGTAGTGCCGTAGGCCGGCTTCGTCTGACTGCTGGCGCGCCGCCGTTGTATAAACATCGCCGGCTGCAGGCCGGTCGTGGCGCTGATCCCCAGCTCGTCCTCGGTGCTGACATCGGCGGTCGAGGGCGGCTGATAGCGGCGCGTGCTGCTCGGCAGGCGCGTCAGATAAATGGCATCGTCCTCCTCTGTTACGGCGGTCCTCCTGACCACCGCTGGTGGTTGCCTGATCTGTATCGTCATCAAGCGATTTCCTTTCTCGGGAAGGCCGTTCGGCCTAGAATTTATGTTCTATATACTACGCCTCACTGGCCGGTTCTGTCAATAGTCCTGGGAATAAAATCTTATCGGCCCATCACGCTGAGTAACACTGCCTCACATCTGCAAAGGTTTTGCTCTACATATGTATGAGTTTTACGTGTACAGTCTTGACTCTTATGTACTGTCTATGCTATATTTGATGGTGTCCTGGAATGTTAGCTGGACTGTAACCTCAACAAAACATCTGATTGAACACGCTGGAAGTCCATCCCTCTCTGTCGTGGGATGCGCATGAGGGAACTCTTTCTTCAGGGACGTGCTGGTCCTTTGTAGTGCCGCCTTTTATGTGTGTTGTGTGCTGGAGGATGAAGACGGACCGGCTGTGGGCTTTCTCGCTGTGCTGCTTACACAGGAACCCCGCCTGCGCCTCATAGCTGCGCCTGTTTCACCAGTCTGGATCTCTTGATTCCGGGTACTTGCCCCCTTCTGAAATGGGCAGCGTCCGGGCCTGTTCATGCGCAGGGAGACGAGTGATCCCGCCTGCGCCTTCTGCCTGCTCTAGTATCTGCCTGCGTTGCGCCTTGCGACCGGGGCTGGGGGCGGCCCGCGTTTGGTGTCACTATTTATCCTCGATATAGGACGTTGAGCGTTCGGGGTGCGGTGATCAGGACGAGAGGAGACCGCATCGAGAGTCAGCCAGGAGCGTTTTTTGCGCTCGAGGAGGCATATCTATGACCAGGGTGCGCGTGGAGGCGGTCCACATCGTCTGGATGACGGCCGGTCTGGGCTGTGATGGGGATTCGGTCTCGATCACGGCAGCCAGTCAGCCGAGCATTGAAGATGTGGTCATGGGAGCCATTCCGGGATTGCCCCGGGTCCATCTCCATAATCCTGTCCTGGCCTACGAGCTGGGCGGTGATAGCTTCATGACCTGGTGGTATCAAGCCGAGCGCGGCGAGCTTGACCCCTTTGTGCTCGTTGTTGAAGGCTCGATCCCCAATGAGAAGATCAAACGCGAGGGCTACTGGGCTGCTCTGGGAACGGACCAGGCCACAGGACAGCCCATTACAACCTGTGAGTGGATCGACCGCCTGGCGCCCCGCGCCTGGGCCGTGGTGGCCATCGGCACCTGTGCGACCTACGGTGGCATCCACGCCATGGAGGGTAATCCCACCGGGGCGATGGGCCTGGCCGATTATCTGGGCCACGGATGGAAGTCCTGGGCGGGTATTCCCATTGTCAACGTGCCGGGCTGTCCCGTGCAGCCGGACAACTTCATGGAGACGCTACTCTATCTCCTCTATCAGGCTGCCGGTATGGCGCCCATGATCCCCCTCGACGACCTCGGCCGCCCGACCTGGCTCTTCGGCCGCACGGTCCACGAGGGCTGCGATCGCGGCAGCTACTATGAGCAGGGCGATTTCGCCGCGGAGTATGGCCAGCCCCAGTGCCTGGTCAAACTGGGCTGCTGGGGACCGGTGGTACAGTGCAATGTGCCCAAGCGTGGCTGGATGGCGGGCATCGGTGGCTGTCCCAACGTCGGCGGCATCTGCATTGGCTGTACGATGCCGGGCTTCCCTGATAAGTTCATGCCCTTTATGGATGAGCCGCCCGGCGCGAAGCTCTCGACGACCGCTGTCACTGCCTATGGCACAGCGATCCGTGCGTTGCGCCGCATCACGAAGACCACTCTCAATAAGGAGCCTTCGTGGCGCCAGAAGGGCCGCGAGCTGCATACGGGCTATCAGCCGCGCTGGTGATGCTCAGTCGGCTGCTGAGCTGAGATCGCTCATGGACAAGGAGAGAGCAAGATGACCACTGAGGTACGACGTGAGACGGCCCCGGCTGAACCCTCCCAGTTGATTGAGATGGCGTGGGACCCTATCACCCGCATCGTGGGCAGCCTGGGTATCTATACCAAAATCGACTTTAAGAAGCGCCAGGTGGTGGAGTGCTATAGCACCTCCTCGATCTTCCGCGGCTATAGCATCTTCATGAAGGGCAAGGACCCGCGTGACGCCCACTTTATCACCAGCCGCATCTGCGGCATCTGCGGTGATAACCACGCAACTTGCTCGGTCTACGCCCAGAACATGGCCTACGGCGTGAAGCCGCCCGCCCTCGGCGAGTGGATTCTCAACCTTGGCGAGGCCGCGGAGTACATGTTCGATCACAACATCTTCCAGGAGAATCTGGTGGGGGTGGATTTCTGCGAGCAAATGGTGCGCGAGACCAATCCTGGCGTCTGGGAACTGGCCCAGAAGACCGAGGCTCCCCATGCCCGCGAGCATGGCTATCGCACGATCGCCGACATTATGCGCTCGCTTAACCCCTTCAGTGGGGAGTTCTACCGCGAGGCGCTGCAGATGAGCCGCCTGACGCGCGAGAAGTTCTGCCTGATGGAGGGGCGTCATGTTCATCCTTCGACCCTCTATCCTGGCGGCGTGGGCACGGTGGCGACGGTGCAGCTCTTCACGGATTATCTGGTGCGTCTGATGAAGTATGTCGAGTTCATGAAGAAGGTGGTGCCGCTGCACGACGACCTCTTCGACTTCTTCTATCAGGCGCTGCCTGGCTACGAGAAGGTGGGCCAGCGCCGCGTGCTCCTGGGCTGCTGGGGCTCCTTCCAGGACCCTGATGTCTGTGATTACGACTATCGCACGATGGATAAGTGGGGACGCGCCATGTTCGTGACGCCAGGTGTGGTGGTCGATGGCGAGCTGGTGACGACCAGCCTGGTGGAGATCAACCTGGGCATCCGCATTCTGCTCGGCAGCTCCTACTACGAGGACTGGGAGAACGAACGGACCTTCGTCGATCGTGATCCCCTCGGGAACCCGGTTGATCAGCGGCACCCCTGGAACCAGACGACGATTCCGAAGCCCCAGAAGCGTGATTTCAAAGGCAAGTATAGCTGGGTGATGTCGCCGCGCTGGTATGACAAGCGCACAGGGCAGTATCTGGCGCTCGACACGGGGGGCGGTCCCCTGGCGCGGCTCTGGACGACCGCCCTGGCCGGCCTGGTGGATCTGGGCGGCTACATCAAGGCCACCGGCCAGAGCGTGAAGATCCGTCTGCCGAAGACAGCTCTCAAGCCTGAGGTGGAGTTCGAGTGGAAGATTCCAAAGTGGAGCAATGCTCTCGAACGCGATCGGGCGCGCACCTACTTCCAGGCCTACGCGGCTGCGGTCGGCCTCTACTGCGTGGAGAAGGCTCTGGAGGAGATCCGCGCTGGTCGCACAAGGACCTGGGCGGACTTCACGGTGCCCAGGGAGGCCATCGGTTGCGGCTTCCATGAGGCGGTGCGCGGCGTGCTCTCCCATCACCTGGTCATTGAGCATGGCAAGATCGCCAACTACCATCCCTATCCGCCGACGCCCTGGAACGCCAGCGTGCGCGACGTCTACGGCACACCGGGTCCCTACGAGGATGCAGTGCAGCATACGCCGATCTTCGAGGAGAACGGTCCTGACAAGTTCAAGGGCATCGACATCATGCGGGCAGTGCGCAGCTTTGATCCCTGCCTACCCTGTGGGGTTCATATGTACCTGGGGGAGGGTAAGGAGCTGGACATCGTGCATTCGCCGACCTTTGGCCGCGTGCCATAGGGGTGGGACCTGCCGCTGTGTTGCTGGCTGGCGGGAGGGAGATCGCTCGCTGTCAGCGGCGACTCCCTCTGCTGGCCGGTTGTATCGCGGCTCATCCTGAGTGGTGCCGGCGATCGTTTCCTGCAAAGCGGCGGGAGAGACTGGAGGATCTGATGGCATACGACGCGCAGGAGGGCCACCCCGCTGAGCGCATCGAGCGTCTGCTGCAGGAGGTGGAGGCCTTTCCTGATCCCCATCTGCGCGCGGTCGCGCAGGAGCTGCTGCAGGCTGTGGTGGCGTTCTACGGTGAGGGTCTGGAACGTATTTTTGAGCTGATCGCCCGCACGGAGGGATTGGGGCAGCCGCCTGCGGGGCTGCGCCTGATCGAGTTACTGGCTGGCGATGAGCTGATCGGTGGTCTCTTGCTGCTGCACGATCTCCATCCACTGGGGCTTGAGGAGCGCATCGCGCGTGCGCTCGTTGCATTGCGGCCGACGCTGCGCGCGCATGGGGGCGATGTCACGCTGCTGCGGGTTGAGGAGGGGGTGGCTCACCTGCGACTCGAGGGGAGCTGCCACGGATGCCAGGCCTCGGCCCGTACGCTGGTGCAGACGATCGAGGAGGCGCTCTATCGCGCTGTCCCCGATCTCCAGGGACTGGAGGTGGAGGGTGTGAACGCGCCGCCGCGGCCGACTGCGGTTCCCGTGGTCTTTATGCCGCGGCGGCGCTCGGTGAGGGGCGTCGAGCGGACGGCTGGACCCGCGGAGATGAGGTGAGGATGATGGCAGCAGATGCTTCGCGTGGGGAGCGTTCGGGCTCCGATCTCCGGCCGCCGTCTCCTGTCGCCTCCCTGGAGGCGCTGCGCCGTCTGGTGGGGGAGGCGCGCCGCCTGCAGCGCGCACCGCGGGAGCGCTGCGAGCTGTGCAGTGCCCCCCTGCCGGCGCAGCACCGTCATCTCTGCGATCCTCTGCAGCGTCAGGCGCTCTGTGTGTGTGATCCCTGCGCGCTCCTCTTCCGGGAGTCCGTGGCTGCGCCGCAGGCGCGCTATCGCCTGATTCCCGAGCGCTATCTGGCGCTGGAGGAGTTTCAAATGAGTGCGGCCGTCTGGGAGGAGCTGCTGATCCCCGTTGGGATGGCCTATCTCTTTGAGAGCACGCCGGCGGGACGGGTGGTGGCCTGCTATCCTGGGCCGGCGGGAGCTACGGAGTCGCTGCTGGCACTGGAGCGGTGGGCGCACCTGCGAGAGGAGAATCCGATTCTAGAGACCCTTGCTCCCGATGTGGAGGCGCTGCTGATCAATCGTGTGCATGGGGCGGATGAGTACTACCTGGTGCCGATTGATGCCTGTTATCGGCTGGTGGGCGTGATTCGTAGGGCCTGGCGTGGTCTGAGCGGTGGCGAGGAGGCGCGGCGGGCGATCGCGGCCTTTTTCGCCGAGCTGCGCGCCAGGTCTCAGGTTGTGCGAGGAGGGCCCCATGCCAGACCTGAGTTTTGAGGTCGTTGGCGCGCAGGTTCCGGCCTTTGCCGCTGTGCCGCTGCTCTGCTTCAAGCTGCGCATCGTGAACGCCCGCGCCCACGAGCCGGTCCAGAGCGTTGCCCTGCGCTGTCAGATCCAGATCGAGACCACCCGTCGGAGGTACGGCCCCGAAGCTCAGGCGCGCCTGCTGGAGGTCTTTGGGGAGCCACGGCGCTGGGGAGAGACGCTGCATGCGCTGCTCTGGACGCACGCCAGCCTGGTGGTGCCGGCCTTCGAGGAGGAGACACTGGTCGATCTCCCTGTTCCCTGCAGCTACGATTTCGAGGTAGTCAGCACGAAGTATTTTGACGCACTGCAGGATGGAGAGATCCCGCTGACCTTTCTCTTCAGCGGCACGATCTTTTACCGTGACATGGAAGGTGATCTCCAGGTGGCGCAGGTGCCCTGGTCTCGGGAGGCCACCTATGGCCTTCCGCTCAGCCTCTGGCGAGAGACCATAGCGCGCTTCTACCCGCAGAGCGCCTGGATTCGCCTCCACAAGACCATCTTTGATCGGCTCGCCGCCTATAAAGCGGCGCACGGCCTGCCTACCTGGGAGGAGGCGCTGCTGCGCCTGCTGGAGTGTGCTGGTCAGTCAGAAGAGAAGGTGAGGCCATGAAGCTGGAAGAGGTACGTGCGATTGCCGATGCGGTCCTCTACGAGGGCTATCTGCTCTACCCCTATCGGCACTCGGCGCTGAAGAATCGTCAGCGCTGGACCTACGGCGTCGTCTATCCGCGCGCCTATAGCGAGGCTGGTGGGGGGATGGAACCCTGGCAGATGCGAACTGAATGCCTGCTGACGGCAGAGCAGGGAATGGACCCGTTGCTCACCGTGCACGTGCGCTTTCTCCATCTGCTGCAGCGGACGCGCGAAGGCTCGTCAGGTGCGGGGGAGCGGCTCGCCTGGGAAGGGGGCCGCGGCGGCGTCGAGGACGCCTGGGAGGAGGGGGTCGAGCGCACGATCAGTACGCCGCCGCTGCCGTTGAGCGTGTTGCTGCGAGAGACGCAGCGCCTGAGCTTTGCTTTCCCTGCGCGGCGGTTGATGGAGCAGGATCGGCTGGTAGGGGACTTTATCGTGCGCGAGCAGCGAGCCTTGACAGGTGAGGTCGCCGTAAGCGCAGAGCAGCTCGCCGGGCAGGTCTTCAAGCTCGGCGTCTGCATCGCCAATACCAGCGTACTTCCTGATGCCGAGGTGACCAGCCTGCGCACTCAGGAGGCCCTGCTTGCGGCCTGTATCTCGACGCATACCATCCTGCAGGCGCGAGGGGCCGCCTTCGTCTCACTGACCGATCCACCCGCTGAGCTGCGCCATCTCGCCGAGACCTGTCGCAACAGTGGCACCTGGCCTGTACTGGTCGGCGCGCCTGGCGAGCGTGAGACGCTGCTCTCCTCGCCGATCATTCTCGACGATTATCCGCAGATCGCGCCGGAGAGCCTCGGCCCTCTCTTCGATGGCACGGAGATCGATGAGCTTCTGACGCTGCGTATCATGACACTGACGGATGAGGAGAAAGAGCAGATCCGCCGCGGGGATGAGCGGGCGCGTGCGCTCCTCGAACGCGCCGAGCGGCTCACAGCTGAGGAGTTGATGCAGCTCCACGGCACGCTTCGCGGGCTGGGGCCGGTCGAGGAGGGCGCGCCATGAGGTTCTCCGATTGCGAGGGGATGCCAGCCTTCCCCGGCGAGGATCCGCCGCCGCCCGCGGTCATTCTGATCGCGGGGAGGGAGGTCCGCGCCGGCACCCGCCTGCGTTTGTGTCCTGCGCGCACCCGTCTGGGGCGGCTCAGCGACGCCATCGATCTGTTTCTGGAGGGCCGCACGGCCCGGGTCGAGCAGATCCAGCAAGATTTCGAGAACCGCCTCTACCTCGTGGTGACGCTCGACGATGATCCTGGCCGTGAGCAGTGGGACGAGCGCGTGCTGCCGGGGCATCGCTTCTTCTTCTTTCCTGACGAGGTTGAGCCGCTCACTGAGGGGGAGGAAGCGCGATGAGCGAGCATCAGGAGGTTGCGGAGTCACGTCCCGCCGAACGCCGCATTCTGATCGCCTGTATTGGCAATATCTTTCTGGGAGACGATGGCTTCGGCTGCGCGGTGGCGCGCCAGATCCAGGGCCGCTATCCTCGCGGCGTCGAGGTCGTGGACTTCGGCATCCGTGGCATGGAGCTGGCCTATGCCCTGCTCGAAGCCTATGATGCGCTGATCCTCGTGGATGCCGTGCCGCGTGGTGGCAGGCCGGGCACGCTCTATCTGCTGCAGCCGGAGCTGCCGGCCATCGCCCCTGAGGAGGGACTGGCTGCTGGTCGTCTGGCGCTGGAGGCGCATAGCATGGACCCGCTGCGCGTGCTGGCCTTTGCCAGGGCGTTGGGGGCGCCCCCACGTCCGACGCTGCTGGTGGGCTGTGAGCCGGCCTCCCCTGCGTCCGCTGAGGAGGAGGCCGAGGAGGACCTGCAGATGGGGTTGAGCGCTCCGGTGCAGGCCGCCGTGAGTGGGGCCGTCAGTCTACTGGATACGCTGGTCGAGCGGCTCTGCTCGCCGGCCGGTCGCTGCTCCTGATGAGGGGGCAGTGTTGAGTCTCTGTCGCTGTCTATCTGAAGAGGAGAACGCTCATGATCAGATGGTTCTTGGGACTGTTGATAGCCGTTGCTCTGTTGATGGTCATCAGACAGCAATTACCCGATATTCAGCGCTACATGCGCATTCGGGCGATGTAGTGCGCCATGGAGTGCTGTGTTGTATTGAGAGGCGGAAGCGACGGTGCATGAGCTTGCGCTGGCTCAGAGCATGATCGAGGCCCTGGAGGCGAAGGCTGAGGAGTGCGAGGCGCTGCGGGTGCGGAGCGTGCGCCTGCGTATCGGCGAGGCCAGCGGGGTACAGGTCGACTCGCTGACGTTCTGCTTCGAGACGCTGGCGGCGCTCACGCCCACTCTCGCGGGGGCGCGGCTGGTCGTCGAGGTGATGCCGCATCGTGCCTGGTGCGAGAGCTGTGGCCGTGCGTTCGCCGTTGAGCACTTCGTTGTCCGCTGTCCGACCTGTGGCGTGTGGTCCGAGCGCGTGATTTCAGGTCTGGAGCTGCAGATCATCGATATGGAGATTGAAACTGCTGAGTCTGCTCGCGTGGGCTCAGACGAGGAGCGGGACGTATGCCCAGAGTGACGATTGCCAGACATCTGCTGGCCGCGAACGAGAACGTGGCCGCCGAGATTCGTCACGAGCTGGCCGCCGCCGGTGTGCGCTGTATCAATCTGATGAGCGCACCAGGGGCCGGCAAGACCACCCTGCTCGAACGCAGCGTGGCTGCGCTGCGCGGCAGGCTGGCCGTGGGGGTAATCGAGGGCGATATTGAGACCAGCCTTGATGGGGAGCGCATCGAGGCGGCGGGCGCCCAGGTGGTCCAGATCAACACGCGCGGCGCCTGTCATCTGGAGGCGCACATGGTGCACGATGCGCTGGCGCAGCTCGATCTGGCCCGCATCGACCTGCTCTTCATCGAGAATATCGGCAATCTCGTCTGCCCGGCGGCCTGGGATCTGGGCGAGGACCTGCGCGCCGTGATGGTCTGCACAACCGAGGGCGATGAAAAGCCGGCCAAGTACCCCCAGATCTTTGCGGCCTCGCGGGTGATGCTGATCAACAAGCTGGATCTGTTGCCCTATGTGGACTACGATCTGGCGCGCGTGCGCGCCCAGGCGTTGGCCGTCAATCCGCAGCTACAGATCTTCACGCTCAGCTGCCGCAGCGCCGCCGGCCTGGAGACCTGGTGCGACTGGCTGCTCGCCTTCGCTCGGTCCGCCGAGGGTGCACTGCCGCCGTCCGCAAGCGGCCAGATGCTGGCTGACGGCGTGCAGCAGGGAGGTGCTCACCCATGACATCTGCTGGTCGTTCGGGAGCGCCCCTGGCTGTGTCGCTGTTGCGGCGGCAGCGCATCACTGTCCAGGGCATCGTCCAGGGCGTTGGTTTCCGGCCCTTTGTCTATGCGCTGGCGCGGCGCTCTGGCCTGACAGGCTTCGTCTTCAATGATAGCCGTGGCGTGACGATCGAGGTCGAGGGAGCGGCTGCGGCGCTGGAAGGCTTTCGCGAGGCCCTGCTCACTGAGGCTCCACCTCTGGCACGCATCGAGCACTGCGAGGTGGAGGAGCTGGCTCCCTGCCATGATCGAGCCTTTGTCATTGCCCACAGCCGGGAGGCCCTGGAGCGCAGCGCGCTGATCTCGCCCGATACGGCGACCTGTGTCGACTGCCTGCGCGAACTCTTTGATCCCCAGGATCGCCGCTACTTCTATCCATTCATAAATTGTACGAATTGTGGACCACGCTTCACAATCATTGAAGATGTCCCCTATGACCGTGAGCAGACGACGATGCGCGTCTTCCCAATGTGCGAGGCCTGTCGGACGGAGTATGAAGACCCCGCCAACCGGCGTTTTCATGCGCAGCCCAACGCCTGTCCGCGCTGTGGTCCGCAGGTGGCGCTGGAGGTCTGGGATGAAGCTCTGCAGCTCCGGCTGACCGAGTTGGGGGAGAGCGAGCGCGCTCCTATTGAGGCCGCCGCCCGTCTCCTGGCGGAGGGGGCCATTCTGGCCATCAAGGGGCTGGGCGGCTATCATCTGGCCTGTGACGCCCTCCATGCGGCCGCGGTCCAGCGGTTGCGCCGACGAAAGCATCGCGAGGCCCGGCCCTTTGCCCTGATGGTGCCCGATCTGGAGACGGCGCGCCGGCTCTGCGAGATCTCCGAGCAGGAGGCGGCCGTGCTGGAGTCGCGTCGCCGGCCCATTGTGCTTCTGGAACAGCGTGCCGATTGCCTCATCGCGCCGGGGGTGGCTCCCGGCTATCGCACGCTGGGGCTGATGCTGCCCTACACGCCCCTGCACCATCTGCTGCTGCGCGCTGTTGCGGCGTGTCTCCCTCCTGGCCGTCTGCCGGCGCTGGTGATGACCAGCGGCAACGTCAGCGAGGAACCGATCGCCTACCGCGACGACGACGCACGTCGGCGCCTGGCCGGCATCGCCGACGGCATGCTCACGCACACTCGTGCCATTCACATACGCTGCGACGACAGTGTGACGCGCATCGTAGCCGGCGGAGAGCAGCTCTTCCGGCGTTCGCGTGGCTACGTGCCTGAGCCGATCAGCCTGGCCTTCGAGCTGCCCATGCCCCTGCTGGCCTGCGGCGGTCACCTCAAGAACACTTTCTGCCTGGGTAAAGGCCGTCAGGCCCTCGTCGGTCATCACATCGGAGATCTGGAGAATCTAGAGACGCTGACCTCCTTCCGGGAGGGCATCCTGCATTTCCAGCGGCTCTTCGATATCTCGCCTGAGGCGCTGGCCTATGATCTGCATCCCGACTATCTGGCCACAAAGTATGCCTTCGATAGTCCGATTGCCCAGAAGATCGGGGTCCAGCACCATCATGCCCACATCGCCAGCGTGCTGGCCGAGCACGGCCTCAGCGGACCCGTGCTCGGCATCGCCGCCGATGGCACGGGCTACGGAACCGATGGGGCCATCTGGGGTGGCGAGATCCTGCTGGCCGATCTGCGTGATTTCAGGCGCCTGGCCCATCTGGAGTACGTGCCCCTGCCGGGAGGCGAGCAGGCCGTCCGCCAGCCCTGGCGCATGGCGGCCGTCTATCTGGCGCGCGCTTACGGCGAGAGCTTTCTGCGGCTGGACATCCCCTTTACGCAGCGCCTTGATCGCAGCACCTGGCGCATTCTGGCGCAGATGATCGCGCGCCGGCTGCATGCGCCGCTGACCTCCAGTCTGGGCCGGCTCTTCGATGCCATCGCTGCCCTGCTGAGCGTGCGCGACGAGGTACTCTACGAGGGTCAGGCGGCCGTCGAGCTGGAGATCCTTGCGGCCGAGGCGGCCCAGACCGAGGAGGAGGCGCCCCCGCGCCTCTATCCCTATGCGTACTACAGCGAGGCTGCTGGCGAACTGCAGCTTGACGTGGCGCCGCTGGTGCGTGCGCTGGTTGAGGATATCCAGCACGGCGTCGCACCGGCGCATATTGCCTGGCGTTTCCATCGATCCATCGCCGCCATGCTGGCCGGGGTCTGCGAGAGGCTGCGCCAGCAGAGCGGTGTTGCGCAGGTGGCCCTCAGTGGGGGCGTCTTTCAGAACCGCCTGCTGCTGGAACACCTGCTTGCTGATCTCGAACAACGGGGATTCGTGGTCTATATCAACCGGCTGGTCCCGCCCAACGACGGCGGCCTCAGCCTCGGTCAGATGGCGGTTGCGGCGGCGCGCCTGGCAGAGGCGGGCGCTACAACGCAGGCGCCAGAGCGAGCGCTGAAGTGAAGGATCGCCTTTCAGTCAGCTCAGCTAGCAAGAGAGAGGAGCCAGAAGATGTGTCTGGGGATTCCGGGACGGGTGCTCGCAATCGTCGATGATGCCAATTCCATCGCCCGTGTTGACGTCTCGGGCGTCAAGCGCAACGTCAGCGTCGCGCTGGTACGCTCCGAGGGGATCGCCCCCGGCGACTGGGTGCTGATCCACGTGGGCTTTGCCATGAGCAAAATCGACGAAGAGGAGGCCCAGGAGACGCTCAAAGCCCTGCAGATGATGGGCGAAGTCTATACGGACGAGCTGAAACTGCTGCACACCAGTCAGATTGAGTGAGAGGAGCGCGAGCGCCGTGGAGGCAGAGAAAAGAGAGCAGCAGGTGAGCGCCGCGCTGCTTGAGCAGCGTTTTGCCCTCAGCACCAGCGTGCCACAGGTCTTCTTCGAGCGCGAGGCGGCACAGATCGCCGAGGCCTGCTGGGCGATGGCGCGCCGCTTTCACCAGGGTGGCCGGCTGCTGGCCTTTGGCAATGGGGCCTGGGCGACCGATGCCCAGCATGTCTCGGTGGAGTTCGTCCATCCGGTCATCGTCGGCAAGCGAGCCTTGCCAGCGCTGGCGCTGACCAACGATAGCGCCACCATCAGCGGCCTCATGGCCGGCGGGCGGGCAGAGATGCCCTTCAGCGAACAGTTGCGCGTACTGGCGCGGCCGCAGGACATCGCCCTGGGCTTCTCCCCCGATGGGCGCTGCGCCAACGTGCTGGCCGCGCTTGCGCAGGCCCGGAAGCTGGGGCTACTCAGCATTGCCATGCTCGGTAGCGGCGGCGAGGAGCTGACGGCGGAGAGCGTCGACTTTCGCTTTGTCGTCCCCTCGGACGATCCCCTGGTCATCCAGGAGGTCCATGAGACCCTCTATCATATCCTCTGGGAGCTGGTTCATATCTTTTTCGAGCATGAGGGGTTACTCCAGTGAACAACGAGCCTGAGAAGGTCCTGCACGCAAGATATGTGGCGGACGGCCTGGCCTGTGAACCAGACGCCGAGGGACATTGTTCGACCTGCGCCGACGAAGCCTTGCCGGGGATTGTCCTCAGCGTTGATCAAGAGGCAGGTCTGGCCTGCGTCAGTTTTGGCCTCTCGGAAGCGATGGTGGATATCACCCTGATCGGAGAGGTTGTACCGGGCGTCACCCTGCTGGTGCATGGAGGGGTTGCCCTCGAGCGCCTGGGAGGGCCGGTATGAGCATGAGCAGGGGTGCGCTTCACAGCAGACGGAAGGAAGCGATGTGATGGACTCCCGCCAGAACCAGGGATCTGAATACGACCGGCTCTTTTATCCCTACCTGTTTGAGGGCGGCAGGGCCAGCCTGACAGAGGTACTGGCCCAGGTGCGTCACTCCACCCTGGAGAAGGGCCGCGAGGTGGTGGCCCTGCGCCGTGCCACGCTGGCCGCCTCGCGCGACTCTCTGCTGGCGGCCGCCCAGGCCCTGGCCAGGGCCTTCGCCCGTGGCGCGACCCTGCTGGCCTTTGGCAATGGTGGCAGCACCACTGATGCGCAGGATCTAGTGACCGATCTGCTGCACCCGCCCTTTGCCCACTGGCGGCCGCTGCCAGCGATTGCTCTGACCAACGACATTGCCGTCGTCACCGCTGTGGCCAATGATGTGGGCTTCGAGAACGTCTTCACGCGCCAGATCATCGCCTTCGGACGGCCGGGCGACATCGCCCTGGGCATCTCGACCAGCGGTAACTCGCTGAATGTGCTGCACGCCTTTGAGCAGGCGAAGCGCCAGGGCCTGCTGACCGTTGGTATGGCCGGCTACGATGGTGGCAGAACGAAGCGCTCGCCGGCCGTTGACTACTGCATCGTCTCACCTGGCGATCACATTCCCCGCATCCAGGAGGCTCAGGCCACCGCCTATCACGCCCTGCTGGAGCTTGTCCAGGCGCTGCTATCACCGACAGGGTCAGGAGAGGGAAACCACTCATGAGTATGAAATTTGTTGACGAATACCGCGATCCCGAGCTGGCGAGGCGCATCGCTGCCGAGATCGCCCGCCTCACGGCCGGGCGGCCGCTCAAGTTCATGGAGGTCTGTGGCGGCCATACCCATACCATCTACAAGCACGGCATTGAGGATGTCCTGCCGCGCAGCATCGATCTGGTGCATGGGCCGGGCTGCCCCGTCTGCGTTCTCCCCATGGGGCGTATCGACGACGCCATCGCCATCGCGCGCATGGAGGGCGTGATCTTCACCACCTTCGGCGACATGATGCGCGTCCCCGGCTCAAGGGGCAGCCTGCTCGACGCCAAAGCCGAGGGGGCCGACGTACGCTTCGTCTACTCGCCGCTCGACGCGCTCAAGCTGGCGCGTCAGCATCCCGATCGGCAGGTGGTCTTCTTCGCCATTGGCTTTGAAACCACTGCCCCCTCAACGGCGGTTACGCTCCTGCGGGCCAGGGCCGAGAAGATCCAGAATTTCTCGATCTTCTGCAATCATGTCACCATCGTTCCAGCCATCAAGGCCATCCTCGACTCGCCAGATTTGCGCCTTGACGGCTTCATCGGCCCCGGCCATGTGAGTATGGTCATCGGCATGCGCCCCTACATCTTCATCGCGCGCGACCATCATAAGCCTGTCGTGATCGCCGGCTTCGAGCCGCTCGACATCATTCAGGCGGTCTATATGCTGGTCAGGCAGATCAATGAGGGACGCGCCGAGGTCGAGAACCAGTACATGCGTGTGGTACGTCCCGAAGGCAATGTGCGTGCCCTGGAGGCGATGGCGCGTACGATGGAGCTGCGTCCCTTCTTTGAGTGGCGCGGGCTGGGCTTCATCACTCACAGCGCCCTCAAGCTCCGTCCTGAGTTCGCTGACTGGGATGCCGAGCTGCGCTATGAGGTGCCAGGACTGCGCGTGGCCGATCCCAAGGCCTGCCAGTGTGGTGAGGTGCTCAAGGGCGTCATCAAGCCCTGGGAGTGCAAGGTCTTCGGCACCGCCTGCACGCCGGAGACCCCCATTGGTACGTGCATGGTCTCCCCCGAAGGCGCCTGCGCGGCCTACTTCAACTATGGCCGCTTCTCAATGGCAGCCGAGCGTGACCAGCTCACGCACTTCGCTCAGACCGGTGGCCAGTAGAACAGGGAGAGGCTGACAGGATTGAACACCTACGACGGGAAAGGAAAGGGAAGAAGAGGAGAGCGTCATGGAAGTCACACCATCTGGTGATGCGGCTCGCCTCGCTGAGGTGCTGCGCAAGATTGAGCGGGTTCGTCAGGCGCGCCGCCACAAGTTCTATCTGCGCGACGAGCGCATTACTCTCAGCCACGGGAGCGGGGGCAAGGCCACCCATAACCTCATCGAGGGTGTCTTTGCCCCCGCCTTCTCCAATCCGCTGCTGGACGCCATGGACGATGCGGCCGTCTTCTCCCTCGACGGAGGCGGCGCGCGGCAGCTTGCCTTTACAACCGATACCTATGTCGTCAGCCCGCTCTTCTTCGCTGGAGGCGACATCGGCAAGCTGGCGGTGCATGGCACCATCAATGACCTGGCGATGACGGGAGCGCGTCCGCTCTATCTCTCAGCGGGCTTTGTGCTGGAAGAGGGCTTTCCCATCGCTGATCTGCGGCGCATTGTGGCCTCCATGCAGGAGGCGGCGCGCGAGGCCGGGGTGGCCATCGTCACCGGCGATACCAAGGTAGTGCAGCGCGGCAAGGCCGATGGCGTCTTCATCAACACGGCCGGCGTGGGCCTGGTGGAGCGCGTCTGGCCGCTGGGGCAGACCTGTCTGCAGCCGGGCGATCGAGTGCTGCTGAGCGGCAGCGCGGGCGATCATGGGATCGCCATCATGCTGGCACGTGAGGCGCTCGACATCGAGACCGATGTGCAGAGCGATACAGCACCGCTGCACACCCTGGTTGCGGATCTACTGGATGCCGTGGGTGAGGGGCTGCACTGCCTCAAAGATCCCACGCGCGGCGGCGTGGCGACGGCCCTCAACGAGATGGCCCTTGCTTCCGAGGTGGCCATCGGGCTGGATGAGCAGGCCATTCCCGTGCATGCGGGTGTGCGTGGTGCCTGCGAGATCCTTGGCCTCGATCCGCTGACCATTGCCAATGAGGGGAAGTTGCTGGCCGTCGTCGCGCCGGCCTGTGCTGAGCAGGCCCTGGCCATCATGCGCGCCCACCCGCTGGGGCGCGAGGCGGCGATCATTGGCACTGTCCAGGATGAGCCTGCTGGCATGGTCTTTCTGCGCACCGAGATTGGTGGTATGCGTGTGCTCGATATGCTCGTTGGCGATCCGCTGCCGCGCATCTGCTAGGCCCGCACCTGCTCTCTCCTCACTCAGTCTTTCTCGCCGGCAGGGATGGGCGCAAGAGACCTGGCCCTCCTCCGTTCCTCGTTGCTGAGGGCCAGGAGATTGCCTGCTGCCCGTCGCCGCCCAACCCTGCTGGGCCAGCCCTGTTGTGTCGGGGAAGGCGCTCCAGAGCAGCCAGCCAGGAATGGAGGGGGGAGCCTTCCCCGATCAGGGATAACCAGGCGCAGCACATGAGCACCTTGCTTCTTCCCTGTGCTCAGGCGAAACAGCCACGGTGAGCTGTCAACTCCATTGCCGGATCATCCGTATAAATAGGGTGGCGCAAAGTAACAGCTTGCGGCAAGATGGAGGAAACCAGAGGAGGGGAACACATTCATGATTCTCGCAGGAGCACAATCCGAGGAACGGGCCAGCGGACAGACCACGGCAGAGGCCACCCTCGAGCCCGTCCGGCCGGTGCGAAGCCTCAGGCGTCTGAGGCCGCTGCTGGCGCTGTTGCTGGTCGGCCTGCTCTTCTTCATGGGGGCCGCCAGCGCCCTGGCCGACACCGTGTACATCAGCGATCAGGCTGGCGTTCTCGACGACGCGCGCATCCAGAGCGAGGGAGCGAATCTGGCCTACCCGCTCGCCATCTATACAACGAACAGCTTCAGCGGCAGCCAGACGGACTTTGAGGCGCGTACGCAGAGCCACGTGACCAGCTCGCGCCTGATCGTCATTGCCATAGATACCGTACATCACTGGTTCTACATCAAGGCTGGCTCCCAGGTGCCGCTCTCCAACAGTGCGGCTGAGGATGCCTACAGCGCCTTCAAGAGTAACTACAACAACGGCGACTATACCGGGGCCACGCTGGCAGCCATCCGCTCGCTGGAAGGCTCCCTCTCAGGGAGTTCTGTCCCCGGTGTCTCGTCCGGGGCCGGAGGCCTGCTTTCGAGTGGCCTGGGCCTCCTCTGCTGTATTGGACTGCTCGTGCTCATTGTGGGCGGCATCATATTCGCGGTCACGCGCCGCCGCGCCGGCCAGCCCTGGGGCTGGGGAGCGCGTGGCGTACCCTATCAGGAGCCGATGCCGCCGCCCGGCAGCTATCCACCCGGTGCGTACCCGCCCGGCTACTACCCGCCCGGACAGGGAGGCGGTATGAATCCCTGGGCAGCCGGCGGTCTGGGAGCGCTCGGCGGTGGCCTGGTCGGCTATGAGCTGGGCAGGATGGCAGGCGAGCATGAGAATCAGCAGCAGGGTGGTCCATTGATCGACCCCGGTGGCGATTTTGGCGGTGGCGCCGGCGGAGGTTTTGGCGGCGGCGATCCCGGCGGCGGCGACTTCGGCAGCAGTGGCGGTGGTGATGTAGGAGGAGGAGGAGGAGGCAGCTTTTAGCTACCGTCGTCTAGCCGCAGAAGGACACTTGAGCGCTGTGCGCGGTAGGTGAGAAATAGCCAGGCGGGGAGGAAGAGAGCCTGCTCTCTCTTCCTCCCCGCCCGCTCTTCTCTGCGCACGACGGCGCTCTTTACAGCTCCTCGCCGGAGGAGCGAATGCGGCGCGACTGCCGGCGGCGAGCCAGTTCGGCGACCCGCAGGCGGCTGACAGCCCGCTCAAGCGCCGCCTGCAGTTCGGCGCGCTCGATATCGGTTGCGCCCTGCTCCAGACGCTCGAGGGCGCGGCGGCGGGCCTCCTCAGCGCGCGCCTGATCGATCTCCTCGGCGTGCTCCGCAGCGTCCGCCAGAATCGTGACCTGGTTCTGGAAGACCTCCAGGAAGCCACCCGAGACGAAGAGCGGCTCCTCGCTCTCGCCCAGCTTGATGATCAGCTCGCCCGGCGCCAGCGTCGTCAGCAGAGGGGCGTGGCCCGGGAGAATCCCCAGGCGCCCCTCCGTGCCCGGCGCGTTGACCAGGCTGGCCTCGCCGCGGTAGAGCTCGCGCTCGGCGGTCACCACTTCAACATGCAGTCTTGCCATGACTTACGCTCTCTGCTCCGCCTCATGGCGCTCGATGACCTCATCGATCGTCCCCGCCATGTAGAAGTGCTCCTCGCGGATATGATCGAACTCGCCTTCGAGAATACCCTTGAAGCCGCGCACCGTCTCCTTGAGCGGCACATACTTACCAGGGCGGCCCGTGAAGACCTCGGCCACGAACATCGGCTGCGAGCAGAAGCGCTGGATCTTGCGCGCGCGCGCCACCGTCAGCTTATCCTCCTCGGAGAGTTCATCCACGCCCATGATCGAGATGATATCCTGGAGGTCCTTGTAGCGCTGCAGCACGCGCTGCACGCCGCGTGCCGTGTTGTAGTGCTCCTCACCCACGAACTGCGGATCGAGCACGCGGCTCGTCGAAGCCAGCGGGTCGACCGCCGGGAAGATCGCCTGCTCGAAGATCGCACGATCGAGCACGATCGTTGAGTCGAGGTGGGCAAAGGTTGTCGCCGGAGCGGGATCGGTGTAGTCGTCGGCTGGCACGTAGACCGCCTGCATCGAAGTGATCGAGCCGCGTGTAGTCGAGGTGATGCGCTCCTGCAGCTCGCCCATCTCCTCCGCCAGATTGGGCTGGTAGCCCACCGCCGAAGGCATGCGGCCGAGCAGAGCCGAGACCTCAGAGCCGGCCTGTGTAAAGCGGAAGATGTTGTCGATGAAGAGCAGCACGTCCTTGCCCTCCTCATCGCGGAAGTACTCCGCGATCGTCAGGCCAGTCAGAGCCACGCGCAGGCGTGCACCGGGCGGCTCATTCATCTGGCCAAAGACCATGGCTAGGCGCTCCAGCACGCCCGCTTCCTGCATCTCATGGTAGAGGTCGTTCCCCTCGCGCGTGCGCTCGCCCACGCCGGCAAAGACACTGTACCCGCCGTGCGCCTTCGCAACGTTGTTGATCAGCTCCTGGATGATCACCGTCTTGCCCACGCCTGCGCCGCCGAAAGCGCCCACCTTACCGCCACGCATGAACGGACAGATCAGATCGATCACCTTCAGGCCGGTCTCAAAGACCTGCACCTCCCTGGCCTGCTCCTCCAGGCTGGGGGCCGGCCGGTGAATGGGCAGACGCGGCGCATCCGTCACCTGGGGCTTGTTATCGATCGCCTGACCGAGCACATTGAAGATGCGCCCCAGTGTTTTGGGTCCCACAGGCACGGAGATCGGGCGGCCCAGATCAATGACCTCCAGATCGCGCTGCAGGCCGTCCGTGGGGCCCATCGCCACGCAGCGCACCCAGTTATTGCCCAGGTGCTGCTCCACCTCCAGCGAGAGGTCCTGATCAGCCCCGGCGGGCCGTACCGTCAGTTCATTATAGATAGGTGGCAGATGCTCGGCGGGAAACTCCACGTCCACCACCGCTCCAAGCACCTGCACGACCTTGCCCTTCGCAAGTGTTCGTGTTGTCATGTATCTCTTCGCCTCCTGCGGTAGAGCGGTCCACCTGCTCTGCTGGCCGCTGCCGCCCTACCCTACAGCGTTCGTTCTCATTCGCCGGCGCCGGCTACAACCTCAAGAATCTGTGTGGTGATACTGGCCTGGCGGGCCTTGTTATAGGCCAGCGTCAGGTCATCCACCAGCTCATTGGCGTTGTCGGTAGCGTTTTTCATCGCCACCATGCGTGCGGACTCCTCGCTCGCCCTGGCTTCCAGCAGCGCCAGATAGACCTGCACATCCACATAGCGCGGCAGCAGCGCCTCAAAGATCGCGCGCGGGTCCGGCTCATAGATGTATTCGATCGTCTGCCGCTCGCTGGCGCCCTCACCCCTGGGGGGCTGGACCGGCAGCAGTTGGACCGCGACCGGCTGCTGCGAGGTCGTGCTGACAAAGCGAGCGTAGATCAGGTAGACGACATCGACCTCGCCAGAGAGGAACGCATCGATCGCGACCTGGGCGATGGCCGAGGCGTCATTCATCGAGGGACTGTCGCTGAGCTGCGTGAACTCAGCCAGCAGATGCTGGCGGGTGCGCACAATGAAGTCGCGACCCTTGCGCCCGATGGCGATGAAAGAGGCCTCCGGCTGCCTTCCCTCTGCCTCCTCGACGAGCCGCTGCTGCTCCAGAGCCGTTGCAGCCGCCTTGCGGTTAATATTGCTGGGCAGGCCGCCGCAGAAGCCGCGGTTGGGTGAGATCACCACGATGCCCACACGCTTCACCGGTCGCGTGCGCAGCAGCGCCACCTCGTTGCCCAGATCCTCGCCGGCCACGTTCGCCAGACGCGAGACCAGCTCACGGATCTGTTCAGCGTAGGGTCGCGCGCGCTGCACGCGCTCCTGAGCGCGGCGCATGCGGCTGCTGGCGATCATCTGGAACGTACGGGTGATCTGTGCGATATTCTTAATCGTACGTATACGCCGCCGAATCTCTCGGGTTGATGGCATACTTTCTGCCTCCTCCCTTGCCTTGCTACTGCTGCGGCTGCGGCGCGGCGGTCTTCTTGAACTCCTCGATAGCGGCCCTCAGACGTGCAAGCAGATCATCGGACATGTTGTTGCGCTGCTTCACCGAGTTCGCGATGATCTCCTCACCGATCTCCGGGTGGTTGGCCTCCATGTAGCGATGGAAGGCGGCCTCCCACTCCTGGATCTGCTCCAGCGGTACATCATCAAGGTAGCCCTGCGTGGCAGCATAGATGATCATGACCTGCTGCTCCACCTCCAGCGGCTGATACTGCTTCTGCTTCAGGATCTCAGTCAGGCGCTGACCGCGCTCGATGCGGGCCCGCGTCGTCCTGTCCAGATCCGAGGAGAACTGAGCAAAAGCCGCCAGCTCGCGGAACTGGGCCAGATCGAGGCGCAGCGTGCCGGCCACCTGGCGCATGGCGCGTGTCTGGGCGCTGCTCCCCACACGTGAGACCGAGATGCCGACGTTGATGGCCGGGCGGATGCCGACGTTGAAGAGGTCGGTCTCCAGGAAGATCTGCCCGTCGGTGATCGAGATCACGTTCGTCGGAATGTAGGCCGAGATATCGTTGGCCTTGGTCTCGATGATGGGTAGAGCCGTCAACGAGCCACCGCCGTAGTCCTCGTTCAGGCGTGCAGCGCGTTCAAGCAGACGCGAGTGGAGGTAGAAGACATCGCCCGGATAGGCCTCACGGCCAGGAGGGCGGCGAATGATCAGCGAGATGTTGCGATAGGCCTCAGCGTGCTTGGTCAGATCGTCGTAGACGATGAGAGCGTCGCGGCCCGACTCCATGAACTCCTCGCCGATGGCGCAGCCAGCGTAGGGGGCGATGTACTTCATCGGCGCCGGATCGGAGGCGCCCGCTACCACCACGATGGTGTGCTCCATCGCGCCGTACTTTTCAAGCGTCGCGATCGTGCGGGCCACCGAAGAGTTCTTCTGGCCGATCGCCACATAGATACAGATCAGGTTTTTGCCCTTCTGGTTGATGATCGTATCGATGGCGATGGCCGTTTTTCCGGTCTGGCGGTCGCCGATGATCAGCTCGCGCTGACCGCGCCCGATGGGGATCATCGCGTCGATGGCCTTGATACCGGTCTGCACCGGCGTATTGACCGAGCGGCGCGTGATCACGCCGGGCGCCACACGCTCGATGGGGCGCGTCTTGTTCGTCACGATCGGCCCCTTGTCATCGATGGGCTGGCCAAGAGCGTTGACCACGCGCCCGATGAGGGCATCGCCGACAGGGACCGAGATCACGCGCCCGGTGGTGCGCACCTCGTCATCCTCGCGGATCTCTGTGTAATCGCCCAGGATCGTGATACCGACCGTCTCCTCCTCCAGGTTGAAGGCCATGCCCATCAGCCCGGTGCGGGGAAACTCCACCAGTTCCAGATATTTCACATCCTGCAGGCCATAGACGCGGGCGATCCCGTCCTGAACGGCGATGACCGTCCCGACGCTGGCCGTGGCAGGCTGACTTTGATCAAAGCCGACAATATTACGTTCTATGATGGCACTGATTTCATCTGCCCACGATGCCATCGTCTTTCCTCCTGAATGGTTCATCGCCGTCGCCCTGTCGGCCTGGCCAGCTTACAGCCAGCCCGGAGGCGGGCTGACCGCCGCTCGAGGAGAGGAGAGCGCACAGCGATGAACAGGCTTCATCTCGCCGGTATTCGCTGGCCAGGCCTCAGCTCAGGCCCTGCCGCGGCAGTGCCGACGGGATGCATACGTACGTTTGCTTGCTAAAACGCCACACAAGCGTGATTGCTGCACGTGCGCAGCTCTGATGAGACCTACTGCTGATAGACCTGTGGTCAGGTCAAGGAACCTGCTGTCCTGACTGCCTTATTGTGTCGGTGTCGGCTCAGCCTGATCGCGGGCGGGTGGATCATTGACCAGCGCCAGCTCATCGACCAGCATAGCGGAGACGGGCGAATCGGCGCTGCTGGCTGCCGCCTCGCGCAACAGGCGCTGCTGCAGCGCGGCCAGGCGATGCTGAACACTGGCGTCGATCACCTCGTCGCCGACGCGCGCGATGATCCCACCCAGAATCTCCGGTTGAACCTTCGTGTGAATCAGAATCTGTTTCCCGGTTCTCTTCTCTAACGCCTGCTTTACGCGAGTGAGCGCAGCATCGTCAAGGGGCACCGCTGTAATCACTTCTGCGATTGCCTGGTTTTTATAGTCGAGTACAAGCTGTTCGAGTTCGCGCGCGATAGCGGGCAGCAACTCGACCAGGTTGCGCTGGACCACGAGCAACGCGAGGTGTAGCGACGTGGGCAACACCCTGGACGTGAGCGCTTCTCGAAGGGCCTGCTCCTTGCGCTGCAGAGGGATCTTCGGCTCGCTCAGGAGGTAGGCCATCTTGCGCTGAGCAACGAGCGTCGCCAGCGAGCGCACATCCTCAAGCGTGCGATCGATGGTCTGCTGTCGCTTAGCGATATCGAAGATAGCTTCAGCGTAGCGGCGTGCTATCGCTCCCTTAAGCATTACTGTCCCTTCGTGGCCTGGCTTGTACTGACGAACTCCTCAACCAGGCGGCGGTTATCAACGCTATCGACCGATTTACTGATCACCTTCGAGGCGGCTGCAATGGAGAGATTCACCACCAGACGGCTCAGCTCGGCACGTGCGCGAGCAGCCTCCTGACGGATGCGCTCAACCTGCTGCTGTTCGATCTGACGAGCACGCGCCAGGGCCTCTTCTTCGATGCGCCGGGCCTCACGCTCAGCGGCGCGTTGCGCGTTGGCGATGGTCTCCTGAGCCTCGCGCCGCGCCTCCGCCAGCACCTGCTCGGCGCGCGCGGTCGCCTGCTTCAACTCCTCGCGGGCGCGCTCAGCGTTCTCAATTCCTTCGCGAATGATAGCTGCCCGCCGGTCAAGCATGCCCTGAACCACGGGGAGCGCCCACTTGCGCAGGAGAATGAGGACGATGATAAAGCTGACAAGCTGTGATAGGAAGGCAAAGGTATTGATACCCAGGCCCTCAAGCGGGCTTGCCGCAAGAATCAATGTCACGCCGACCCCCTCCTTTCATTCGTCGAGGTCATCTGCTCTGCTCCACTCTGCTCTTCTGGCCTGGTGGGGACAGCTTCAGCAGCTCCATGGGGGACGCAGCCAGGCCCAGACGGACCCCGAGCCACGCCCGACGAGCGGCCAGGCCTGCCAAAGCTGTCGCCCTGCAGTGAAGACAGGCTCTTACTTGACGAACTGCAGCAGAATGGCGATGACCAGCGCGTAGATGGCGATGGCTTCGGCGAAGACCAGGCCCAGGATCATATTGATACGGATCTGCGGCTCAGCTTCGGGGTTGCGTCCGATGGCGGAAGCAGCCTGGCCGGCGGCGATGCCGATACCCAGACCCGGACCGATAGCACCCAGACCAATGGCAAGTGCGACTGCGAGTTGCTGCATGTTTGAAAATCCTCCTTTAAGGACAAAGCGTTCTTTTCACGTTGTGTTTGGTTGATTGAAGAATGTATGCAATCGCAGGGTAGATGATCTGCGAGTAGCAAACACAAACAAACATCGCACGTCCGTTGCAATAGCAGGCAAGCGGACAATTTGCACAAGAGAACCTCCCCCGGCACGGGGAGGTCCCGGCTGTACGAGGTGATGGCACTACGCGGCGGTCTTCTCCCCCTGTAGTACCTTCTGCTCCTCCTCGACAAGGTGCTCCTCATGCGCCTCGTGGCTGGTGGTGCTGATCTCCATAAAGACCAGGGTCAGCAGCGAGAAGATCAGCGCCTGCATCACCGCGACGAAGATCTCGAACGGGATGAAGATGATCGTCGCCACGAAGGGCAGGATGAAGGCGAAGGCTGCCAGCACCAGGCTACCAGCAAAGATGTTGCCGAAGAGACGGAAGGAGAAAGAGACGATGCGCGCCGTCTCGGAGACAATCTCCAGCAGTCCCACGATAAGGTCGATCGCCCCCATAGGGCCTTTACGTAGCGCTCTGAAATTGAAGTATTTTGAGAGATGCTCTCTGGCCCCCAGATGGTAGAAGCCGAAAAACTGCGTTGCCCCCACCGAGAGCAAGGCCATAACCACCGTCAGGTTCAGATCGGTCGTTGGCGGGCGGAACCAGGGAGTGATCAGGTTTGAGATGTCACCGAACAGGAAATGGATGGGTCCCAGCGAGAGCGGCTGGCAGGCCGGCAGGAAGCCAAGGACCGGCTGGCAGCTTGAGTGTACATGCTGGATCTCATCCCCCTTCAGGTTGCCGATGGTGTCAACCCCCGGCAGAACGTCCATCAGGTTAGCGAACAGAATAAAGATGAAAAAGGACGCGACCCAGGGAAAGAAGCGCCGGGCCTTATCCTTGCGTGTGCCGACGACGCCGTTCACCAGGTTCTGCAAGAACTCGATGATCCACTCGACAACATTCTGAAATCCGGAAGGGATCAGTGTGGCGTTGCGTGTGCCAAAGTAGAAAAAGGCAACCAGAGCAAGAATGGTGATCCAGGTACAGAGCAATGTATTGCTGATCGGAAAGATCCCGCCTGGATTCCATATGACTTCTGGTGCCAGGGATACTTCAGGAAATTTCCAGAGCACTCATATCCTCCATCTGCATCGTGCTCTGCGTGGCCCGGTCTGTCAACGTCGACTCCGTCTATTTGACACCTGAGAAGAAGTTCTTAAATAAACGGTACGCGCCGTATATTCCTGAAATCAGGCCAAGCAGCAGCCCGAGAAGTACAAACAACGGTGCGGTATGCGTTATCCCATCCAGGTAGTGGCCCAGGATGGCAAATACGGCGATGGGAACCGCGATCGTAACCCCCAATCCTCCCACTGACCCCAGGCTTTCCCAGACGGTGGGGGGAGGCTTCTTACTCATCCTTTTTGTCCCACTCATTTGACGATTATATCATACCGTGAGGATTATAGCATACGGCTGACTGTCTGTGCAACGCGGTCGCAGCTCTACTTGATGCGCCTGCTGTCGTCTCTACCTCGAATGCACTCGTTGCACGCTGTTTGCAGGGCTGCTGAGTAGCACGGTGTGCAACCTGCGTATTTCTACTGAGCCTTGCTGGGTACGACGCACGTCTGCACCTCTCCTGCTCTATTGTAGCGCATCTGTGAGTTTGCATGGATGTGGTTCTTTTGCGATCAGATCAGATCAGATCAGATCAGTTTTCGTTCGCGGGCCTTGTTGGCGGCCTGTGTTCGATTCTCGGCGTGGAGCTTGCTCAGAATATTGGAGACGTGGTTTTTGACGGTCCCCTCGGAGAGCACGAGGTGGCGAGCGATCTCGCGATTGCTGGCCCCGGTGGCGAGCAGCTTCAGCACCTCGATCTCGCGTGCGCTCAGCTCCTCATGCTCGCCTGCCAGGCTCTGTTGACCGCGCCCAAAGTTGATCAAAAGCTTGCTGGCGAGGCGCGGCTGGATGAAGGGTTCACCCTGGTGCACACGGCGGATGGTGGCGGCCAGTTCCTCGGCCGGCGTATCCTTTAAGAGGTAGCCCGCAGCCCCTGCCTTGATGGCCTCGAATACGTACTCATCGTAATCGAAGGTGGTGAGCACGATGACACGCGCTTCTGGCTCCAGGTTGATGATGGCCGCGGTTGCCTCCACTCCACTCATGATGGGCATCTGAATATCCATGAGCACAATGTCGGGTCTCTGTCCCTGCTCCTGCAGCTCTTTGTAGCGCCTGACCGCCTCTTCACCGTTGGCGGCCTCCCCGACCACCTGCAGCCCCGGCTCCAGATCTAGAATCGTGCGTAGCCCCTGGCGCATTAAGGTCTGATCCTCGCAGAGCAGCAGACGAATCGTCTCCATAGGCTCTCTCTTCTCCTCTCCTCTGACTCCAATCTCGGCAGCCTGCTCCTTCTCTTTCTGGTAAGACTATTCTAACGCATAGAGCGCTGTTTTCCAACTGCTGAACGGTCAGCTTGCTCCGGATGTTGCACTTTTTAACGAAGATTTAGACTGAATTTTACACGCCGCTAATGCTTCTGGGCGATGATTCAGAGTGAGAATGACTCTGGAGAGAGCACGCAATGAATGGGGCCGCCTGCGGCCGGAGGAAACCATGCGTGTGGCGATCATTACCGAAAACTTTCTGCCCAAGCTGGATGGCGTGACACGCACCCTGGCGAAGCTGCTGAGCCATCTGGAGGCCAGTGGCCACCGTGCCCTGCTGCTTGGGCCGCACTGTGGTATGCGCGAGTACGCGGGCGCCGAGATTGTGGGTACGGCGGGCATACCGCTGCCCTTCTATCCTGAGCTGAAGGTGAACTTCTTTCGCCCGCTCTTCATCAGGCGGCTGCGGGAGTTTCAGCCCGATATTGTACACGTTGTCGACCCTGTGGTGCTGGGTGCGGCCGGGGTCGCCGTCGCACGCCTGCTGCGGCGGCCTCTGGTCTCATCCTACCATACGAATCTGGCCGCCTACTGCCACCATTTCGGCTTTCCCTTCCTGACTCGCCCGATGTGGAGCTATAATCGCCTGGTCCATAGCCAGTGCGCCCTGACCTTCTGTCCCTCGCCCTCGACGGCTGCCATGCTGCGTCAGCAGGGCTTCACACATCTGCGCATCTGGCCGCGCGGCGTCGAGAGCGCGCTCTTCCGTCCCGATCGGCGCCGTCTCGCTCTGCGCTCGGCCTGGCTGGGCAGCGAGCGGGCGGCCGAGGAGAAGTGCGTCTTGCTCTACGTCGGACGCCTGTCGCGCGAGAAGAATCTTCACCTGCTCGCTCGCGCCTATCGTCAGATGGATCATACGCGCTGTCATCTTGTGATGGTTGGTGGGGGGCCAGCGCTGGGCGAGCTGCGTCAGGCGCTCCGTGGTCTCCCCGTGACCTTTACGGGGTATCTGAGCGGGGAGGCTCTGGCCGAGGCCTATGCCTCGGCGGATGTCTTCGCCTTCCCCTCGATGACGGAAACCTTCGGCCAGGTGGTGCTGGAGGCCCTGGCCTCGGGCCTGCCAGTGGTGGCCCTCCTCGCGGAGGGTGTGTGCGATCTTGTCAGGCACGGCGAGTGCGGACTGCTGCTTGATCCGCAGGGTCTCTCTGAGCAGGAGCGTGTGCCAGCCTACCGCGCACTGCTGGAGCGTCTGGCCTATGATCAGCAGCTTCGTGAGCGCATGCGCCGCGCCGCCTTGCTAGAAGCCAGCAAGCATAGCTGGCATGAGGCCATGGAGTCGCTCCTGCGTGGCTATCAGGAAGTCATTCGCGAGACCCATCTGCCTCTGGCGGCCTGAGTGCCTGGCAGAGGATCTCCTCTGGAAGAAGAGAAGGAACGAAGCATGCTTGATCAGTTGATGCGCGAGGCTGGCGATGGGACGCTTGAGGTTCGCTCTCCCCAGCAGCGAAATGTGCATGAGCCACAGGGGCCGCCACCGCATCTGGAGGCTCATCATCTACGCTTTGCACGTCTGGTCTCGCTCCTGCTCTCGCCGGCCTGCGTATCGGTGCCCTTTGTCCTCCTGGTTGCCTTCTATCATGCGACCTCGCCCCTCCTGGCGCTCAGCTTTGCCCTGCTGACGCTCCTCTTTGTGAGCGCCGGGCCGCTGCTCTACGTGGTGATCAGTGTACGCGCCGGCCTGCTCACTGATATGGATGTGAGCCGCCGTGCCGAACGCTGGCATCCGTTTCTGATCAGCGTGGTCTCTTCTGCCAGTGGCCTGCTGCTGCTCTCGCTGCTGCGCGGGCCACGCACGCTCGAGCTGGTCCTGGCGACGACCCTGGTGAGCGGAGTCATCTTCCTGGTCGTGACCCTCTGGTGGAAGATCAGTGTTCATGCCGCCACACTGGCTGGTGCTGCTACCATGCTGACCGGTCTCTACGGAGTTGTGTGTCTGCCGAGTTTTCTCCTGCTCCTGCTGGTCTGTTGGTCTCGTGTGGTCCTGGGGCGCCATACGCCGGTCCAGGTCGTGCTCGGCTCCCTCGTCAGCAGCGCCCTGGCCGTCGGCGCACTGGTCCTGCTCGGCCTCTAGTCTGCTTCGGCGGGCCCTGTGCCGCGTGGTGGGAGACAGGTGCGGTCCGCGCGTACCACATCAGATGAGATGCTTGCTCTGCCGGCCTGTAGAGACTGCTGCCCGGCGACCCTGCTCTGCTCCCTCCCCTTTCCTCTGTCTCTGGCCTGATCAGCTCGCCTGGGTTAGCCTGTGGTCTGCTGGCCGCAGGCCGCGCTCTTTCGCGTGGCGGTCAGGGGAGTCGCAACGCCTGTGAGCCAGACTGCAATAGCAGCGACCTCCCGGTTGTATAATCGAGTGAGAGGTGATGGCACCGAGCAGCCAGGCATATCTCTCCCCTTCTTTCTGGCTTGCCAGGGGAGCGCGAATTCGTATAGACTGAGTGAGAGCAGAGAAGCCAGCGCTAGCGGCTCTGCATCTACCGGGGCGTCTACTCACTTGAACTTGTGAAGGAGAGTCTGGCCGTGAGTGAAATTCAGAATCTCAAAGTCCTCTGTACCTTCCCTTTCAGCGCTGAAGCCCTCGATGAGATTCGCGCTGCTGCAGAGAGCGAGGTCGTGCTGGCGACGCGCGAAGAAGAGATGCTCGCTCATCTGGAGCATGCCGAAATCATCTGTGGCTTCAGGCTACCCGAGAACATCCGCGAGCTGGCGCCGCACCTGCGCTGGCTACAGTTTGCCGGCGCCGGAGTAGATGGTCTACACGCAACCGGCCTGCTTGATCCCCGCAGCGATGTCATCATCACAACGGCCTCCGGAGTCCACGTCTCCACCATCGGCGAGTATGTTTTTGGCAGCATGATCATGTTCAATCGCTCCTGGCCAGATCTGGTGCGTCTGCAGGATCGTCATGTCTGGGGCAACACGAGCTGGTATCACCTCAGGACGCTCGAGCTGGCTGGCCAGACGCTCGGCATCGTGGGGGTAGGGAGCATCGGCCGCTACATCGCCCGCCTGGGGCGGGCCTTCAATATGCGCGTCCTGGGCGTCCGGCGCTCCGTCCGACCCGGCGAGTACGATCAGGAGGTCGATCATTACTACTCCATCGACCAGCTGCGAGAGATGCTCCCACACTGCGATTACGTGGTGCTGGCAGTGCCGCTGACCCCCGAGACAGAGCATCTGATCGGGGAGGAGGAGCTGCGCGCCATGCGCCGCAGCGCCTATCTGGTCAATGTGGCCCGCGGCCGCGTTGTTGACGAGCAGGCCTTGATTCGAGCCTTGCGCGAAGGGTGGATCGCAGGAGCTGGGCTAGACGTGACAGAGGTAGAACCGTTGCCACAGGACAGTCCCTTGTATACCCTGCCCAATGTGATTCTGACGCCCCACATTTCGGGAGAGAGTGTGCACTATGGCGCACGCCTGGCGGCGCTCTTCGCCGCCAATCTGCGCCGCTATCGCCGCGGTGAGCCGCTGCGGAATCGCTATGATCCCCAGCGCGGCTACTGATGGCGCGAGGTAGCGCGGGTGGGAGGAGCATAGAATAGCCAGGATAAGCTGCCATGCCGGAGGGAGGGCTGCACAGTGCGCTTCAATGCACGAGAGCGGCACCTGTGATTCCTGTAAGAGAAACCAGGGTCCAGGAGGGCGCACGGCACAGATCAGGAAAAGAGGAGGTCCGATGAGCAAAGATTTAGGCCTGGTTGAACTGCTGGGGGCAGATGCTGTTGGCCCGCCAGGAGAGCGGCGCTTTCGCCTCTTCGCCCGCAGCGGGAGCGGCAGCGCCGTCATGTGGATAGAGAAAGTGCAGCTCAACGAGCTGGCCCTGGCGCTTGATCGTTTACTCGCGCGCGTGACGCAGGGCAGGATTCTGCACGTAGAGGCACGCGCTCCTGGGATGGAGCAGGAGGAAGAAGAAGGCCTGGTGAGCATGCCAGCCGACTTTCCATCAGTGCCTGACGAGGAGTTCCAGGTAGCCCGGTTGAAGCTCAGCTACGATGGCCGCCGTGCACTGATTCTCCTGCTGGCCGTGCCTCTGGAGATCGTCATGGAGGCCGGTCAGGAGCTACAGGGCCGTCTTCGTGAAGACCAGGCCCTCTCGCTCTACTGCACGCATGGCCAGGCCCAGGCCCTGACGACGACCATCATGCGAGTGATCGCAGCGGGCCGACCCGTCTGTCCCTTCTGTCATCAGCCGATAGAGGGAGGCATGCACAGATGCGAGAAGCAGAATGGACATCACAAGATTATCCAGATGCTCGAAGAAGATGAAGACGATGAAGATGAGGAGTGAGATGCGCCCCACCAGGTACCTGGCCCGACCCGGCCAGGCCTGAAGGAGAGAGCAGAGCAGCCTTCCGGGCGAGCATGACTATCGTGTCGTGAGGAAAGAGCAGCGTGGGAGGCTGCTCCCTGCCAGCAAGACGCGGAGCACACTCCAGTGACCCGCGCAGGCGATGCGAGCAGTCGTCTGGTTCTGGAGCACCTGCTCAGGACGGGCGCGCTCCGTCGTCCCTGGAGAGGGCAGAGATGGACCAGGCCAGGCCAGTGAGATTGGACAAACCGGTGCGAACAGACATCTATCGTCGTGTTGTGTCGCTGTGAACGCGGGATACGTCCAGATCGCTGCAGAGATACTTATTGGCCTTCTGCAGGTATACCTCCTCGTTCCCTTCGATCATCAGCTTATGCAGCACGACGATATCGGCATCGGGGAGGCTCTCGACCGGCTGCAGGCAGAGACGCATAATCGCCCGTCCATTTTCGATCACCTGCACGAAGCCCTTGCCACGTGGCACGCGATAGACGCGCTGCGGTGCAGTCGGGCTGGGGACCTCCAGGTAGCCATGCCACAGGAGCTGGCGGAATTGCTCGGGAGTGAGTGTATCGCGCAGCAGATCTGCAGCCCGACGTTCGGCGCGGGACCAGCCTCGCACGTATGGCTGCGTGATGAGCCAGACAATGGCTGCCATGGCGCTTGCGATGATCACCCAGTCCAGGATCGTAAGTATCTGCGAGATCAAGCTCATCCACCGACAACACGCGGGACCATAATGATCTGCTCGGCGGTGGCGTCAAAGCGATCGATGCGCTGAGCAGGCTTTCCCGTGTCGACGCGGAAAGCAGTAGCCCCCTTGGCGCGTTCCTGGGCGAAAATGCGCTCGGCTTCTCGCACGGCGGCCAGTGCTTCCAGATCACCTGCCAGAACTTTCTGCTCGTCCCAGGTGACACGATCATCACCGCGCCGTGACATCACCCGTAGCATTCCCACTGTCGTTCCTCCTTTGTCGTTTGCACCGTCCTTGATGGCGGCTGGCTAACGAACACCATTCGTGAACGAACTACAAGGTACCAGAGAAGATTCACATTTGCTCAGCGTTTCCAGGCCTGGACGCAGGAAACCATGCAGTGAGCCGCTTATCCAGGTCAGGAAGGCAGTGGAGGCGCTGTCGAGGCGCTGTCGAGGTGCTGCGGAGCAGCTCCTGCAACACTGCCGTTTCTGATGTGGGTAAGCGCTCTACTACCTACTATTGTACCGACGAAGATGCAAGTCGTCAATGGTTATCTCATAATGTATCAGCTTTATTGCCGTTACATTCCCTGTTGCAACCTTGTCCCGCACTCCGGGCAGAAGCGGGTGCTGGCCTCCACCGGGCTTGAGCACTGCGGGCAGCGCAGCTCGAAGGCTGGCAGCCGGGTCCCACAGTCCTGACAGAACTTACCGGGAATGCCCATACGGCGGCAGGTGGGGCAAGCCACCATCTGAGGCACCCCGGAGGCCCCGGGGGCCGCTGCTGCGGGGAAGCCCGGCTGAGAAGGAGAAGAGGCCAGCATCTCCGGCGTGACTGCCGAGGGAATGGCTGCCACGTTGAAGCGCGGTGCCTCAAACTGCTCCTCGATCTGTTTGCGCTGTGCCTCGAGCGTTTTTTCATGCACAAAGGTAGCGGCATCAGCCTTCAGATCAGGCGCACAGGAGACACAGAGGTGCACCTTCATATTGAAGCAGCGCATGCACACCGTGCGGAAGCATTTCGGGCAATAGTGAAACTCGTGCTGGATCTCCTGCCAGGCACGTTGCAAGGCCTCCGCGTGTTCCTGCTGGTAGCGGGAGCCATAGATCATCTCGCCAGCCTGAGAGGCGCGTCCCCAGAAGCCACCCAGAAGGCCCACGCCGATATCCAGGACGTTCTGCGCCGTCGCGTTCTTCGAGCGGATCGGACTGGTGTCGATCGACCACTGACAGTGCTGGCAGGAGAAGCGAAAGGCGAAATAGCCCTGGGCCTGATTACTGAGGTCCTGATAGATACTGGGGACGACGTAATGCTCTGACATGCGCTGCCGACTCCTTTTCTCACTGGCTCTGAATATAGATGATGCCCACAGTTCCAGGGCCAGTATGTGTTCCCAGAACTGCTCCAAGTTTGTAGCGAGGAACAGGCTCCGGGTAGACTGTCTGCAGTGCCTCAGCCAGCTGAGCTCCCAGCTCGTCGCTGGATTCGACAATCACCACCTCCTCTACGGGCGTTGCCTCGCGGAAGAGCTGAGTGACCCGCTCATAGGCTTTACTGCGCGTGCGAGGGCGTTCGACCGGAACCACTTCACCCGCATGAATGCCGATGATCGGCTTAAAACTGAGCATGGCTCCCAGAAAGGCGCTGGCCCGCCCGATGCGCCCGCCACGGCGGAGATGCTCCAGATTATCCAGCACTCCCAGGATGCGCGTGCGCCGGAGGCGGTCAACCAGCCTGGTCTGAATCGACTCCAGGGACTCGCCGCGCGCCGCCTCTTCGGCTGCGTGCATCACGGACATACCTATTCCAAGGCTGATGCTCTCTGAATCAACGACCTCGATGGGAACTTTTTGCAGCTCTGCTGGGAGAGCAGCGCGCGCTGCGCAGGCCGACTGATAGGTGCCGCTGAATTTGGAAGAGAGATGAACAGAGAGAATGGCATCGGCGCCCTCAGCGATCAGGCGCTGGTAGACCTCCTGAAAAGCAGCAGGGGTTGGCTGCGAGGTACGTGGAAACTCCTTGCTCTCCTCCAGCTTCTTAAAGAAGCCTGCAGTGTCAAGATCCACACCGTCGAGATACTCCTCGCTGCCAAAAATAACCTTGAGCGGCACCACACTGATCCCCAGGGCCTGCGCCCGCTCCCGGGGAATATCGGCTGTGCTATCGGTGACAATGCGGACGGCCATAGCTAAGGCACCTCCTGAACTCCAGTGAAGATAGGTGGGGTTCTCAGCCGGCCCTTATTCGGCTGAGAAGATATAGGCGTAATAGGGCTGACCGCCGTCCACTACCTCGATCTCCAGGTGGGAGTGCCTGCGTTTCATGCGTGCCGCCACCTCCTGAGCGTGGGCCTCAGTGGTCCCCTCTCCGTAGTAGATGGTGATCACTTCATAGCGCTCGACGTGCATGCGCTGGAGCAGATCGTCAATCACCTGGTCCAGACTCGACCCGGCGACGGCCAGGTTCCCATTGATGAGGCCGATGATGTCGCCCTCGCGCACACGCAGGCCATCGATCTGCACGGCGCGTACAGCAGTGGTAATTTCGGCGGTCTGAATGCGCTGCGCCGCAGCGCTCATACTGCGTGCGTTGGTCGCGAGGTCGGCGCTGTAGTTGAAGCTCATCAGGGCGGCGATGCCCTGGGGAAGGGTCTCAGTAGGAATGACCTCCACCGCTCTGCCAGTCAGCTCGGGTATCTGGCGTGCACTGAGGATGACGTTGCTATTATTAGGGAGAATGATCACCTGCTCGGCCTCGACGCCGTTCACGGCGGCGAGCAGCTCCTCGATGCTGGGGTTCATCGTCTGGCCACCCGGAACGATGGCGCTCACGCCCAGGCCGCGATAGACGCGCTCGAAGCCGGCACCAGAGACCACAGCCACCGTGGCAATGGGGGTCACAGGCGTCGCGTGCTCGCTGGCCGGGGCGACCGCCTCTGCTGCCTGCTCGGCGCGGCTCTCGGCCGCATAGGCCAGACTCTGCTCCTGCAGATTCTCGATGTTGATGTCCAGCAGGCTGCCCAGGCTGACCCCGTAGTCCAGAATCTTGCCGGGCCACTGCGTGTGGGTATGGACTTTGAGCAGCCTTTCGTCGCCGGCAACGACCGTGGAGACGCCTCCCATCTCGATGATCGCCTGGCGGATGCCTTCGACGTCCAGATGCTCGCCGCGCAGGAGGAACACCACCTCATAGCCGTACTCCTCCTCTTCGACGTTGACGCGCCCGCGTCTGGGCGCCTCCTGTGTAGGAACGCTGCTGACCACCGGCTGCAGCTCCCGACCGTCACTGCGGATCGCGTGCCAGATCCCCTCCAGGATGGTGCACAGCCCCTGGCCTCCCGCGTCAACAACGCCGGCCTGCTTGAGTGTCGGCAGCAGGTCCGGGGTGCGTGCCACCGAGGCCCGGGCAGCGCTGACCACCTCATGCAGCAGGGTAGCAAGATCATCACCGCGCCGGGCGCTGGCCTGGGCCGCCTCGGCGCAGTCGCGCACCACCGTCAGGATGGTGCCCTCGACCGGCTTGATCACCGCCCGCGAGGCCAGACGCGAAGCCTCCAGCAGGGCGTCCGCCAGATCCGTGGCGGTGAAGGTCGCTTTCTTCTCCAGGCCCTGGGCCAGCCCACGCAGAACCTGCGAGAGAATCACGCCCGAGTTGCCGCGTGCCCCCAGCAGCGCGTCATGCGCGATGCGAGCGGCCACAACCCCCGCGGCCGTTTCGTTGCTGTTGACTATCCCTCGAATCGCCGCCTGCATGGTTGCGGACATATTGGAGCCGGTGTCGCCGTCTGGCACGGGAAACACGTTGAGGGCATTGATGCTCTCACGGCGCTCCTCCAGCCAGGCGGCCCCTGCAAGCATCGCTTTTTTCAGATCCTGGCCGTCAAGCACACTGATACGCCGTGGACGTTGCATCCGTGCCGTGCGTGCTGCTTGTTCCTGCATAGTTGATCGCTTACCTTTGTGGTCTGATGTGGGCTGACTGAGCAAGCTGGTGCGTTCAATGCTCGCGCTTCACTGCGGGGCTGTGCCCAAGCCCCTGGATGTTCACGTTGACTTGCTGGACAGGTACCCCAAGCATCTTTTCAACCGAGAACTTGACACTGCTCATGATGTTGTGGGCGATCTCGGACATGCGCAGGCCGTACTCCAGCACGATATAGACCTCGATGATCAGCCGATCGTTGATGATGCGTACGCGAATGCCCTCGCCGCTGCGCTCTGCCGGCAGCAGCACGGCCTCGCCGTTGCGCAGACGTGGGGCCGCGATCCCGATGACGCCATAGCTCTCACAGACGGCGCGGGCGGCAATGGTGTGGATCGCATGGGGGAGCACCTCGATCCTCCCCAGGGGGCGCGTTCCGTGCTGCGGTTGAATGGTCGACGTCTTTGGCATACCCATGGTTCATCTCTCTGGCACGCGCACTTGCCAAAACGCATGCTATCTGCTATACTCGCAAAGCGTGCCCAGGTTTTTTCGCAGATGCTGTGGAAAACCTGCGCTCTGTCGCAGTCAGTATATCAAAGGCCCCCGCCAGAATCAAGGGCACGCAGGTGGCCTCCGGTCCGCCGGTGTGCGGCCTTGTTGACAGAAGATGCAGTGGTGCAGATCCACTCTATCAATAGGCGATAGCATGTATAGTGAAGCAGAGAGGAAGGGAGACCGTTATGGCTGGCCGTTGTGATATATGCCAACGCAAACCGATGTATGGCAATAATGTACCCCATTCGCAGCATCGCACTCGCCGGCGCTTTGTGCTGAACGTCCAGCGCCGCCATCTGGAGATCGATGGGGTCAAGCGCACGGTCCATATCTGCACGCGCTGTCTGCGCAGTATGACCAAACTGCCAAAGGCCTAGTTCCCGCCCGGCCCGGCCCGGCACGGCACGGGCTGATTGGGCGAGGCAGGGTGCGTTGAGTGCGTTGAGTGCGTTGAGTGCGTTGAGCGCGTTGAGTGCGTTGAGCGGACGAGCAAGTGGAGCGGCACACAGGCAAGCCTGGGTCTGGTGCAGCCAGCGGACGATGTGGCAGGCTTCCTGACGCTGGTCCGCTTTTCTTTTTTCCTGCGGGCGTTCAGGTGCGGGGCGCTGCCGCTGTGGCGGGCGCTAGGCGCTGCCGCTCGAAGGTGGTGCGTAGCTGTCCGCAGGCGGCCGCGATGTCGTCGCCGCGCTCAGCGCGCACGCTGTTGCTGACTCCGTGGGCGGAGAGGATCTGACGGAAAGTGCGGATAGCCTCGGGACCGGACGGCCGGTAGTCTGCGGCCGTCTTATTCACCGGGATACAGTTGACGTGGGCGAATTGCTTGAGCGGCGCGAGCAGCTCGCCCAGCCGTTCAGCGCAGGCCGGGGTATCATTGACGCCCGCCAGCAGAACGTACTCAAAGGTCACCTGCCGCCGCGTGACAGCAATGTAGTCGCGGCAGGCCGCCAGCACCTCTGCCAGGGGATACTTGCGATTCACCGGCATGGTGCGGGCGCGCAGCGCGTCGTCGGGCGCGTGCAGGGAGATTGCCAGGTTGACCTGCAGGCCCTCCTGGCTCAGGCGGCGGATGGCCGGCGCCAGCCCGACGGTGGAGATGGTCATGTGCCGCGCCCCCAGGTTGAAACCTTCGGCGCTGTTGAGGATGCGCAGGGCCTGCAGGACGTTGTCGTAGTTGTGCAGCGGCTCTCCCATGCCCATCAGCACGATGTTGGTGATGTGGTCGATGGACTGGCTGCCGGGCAGGCCGGCTGCGCTCCAGGGCGCGGCCCGTAGCTCGCGTGCAAAATGCAAGACCTGGGCGACGATCTCGCCGGCGCTCAGGTGGCGCTCAAAGCCCATCTGCCCGGTCGCGCAGAAGCTGCAGCCAAAGGCACAGCCCGCCTGGCTGGACACACAGACGGTGGCGCGCGCAGCGCTGCCGCCGAGCGGTGGATAGAGCATCAGCACGGTCTCGATCAGGCGGCCATCGGCCAGCTCCAGCAGCACTTTGCGCGTGCGATCATCCCTTGAGCGCCGCTCGCTGCGTACGAGCACCGCGCCAATGGTGGCTTCCTGCTCCAGACGGCTGCGCAGGGCCGCCGGCAGGTTCGTCATGGCGCTAAACTCGCGGACCAGATGCCGATAGATCCAGTTGTAGACCTGCTGTGCGCGAAAGGCTGGCTCGCCGCGCTCGCTGAACCACTGCTGGAGCTGTGGCAGGCTCAGGCTGAGCAGGTCGGTCCTGGTCTGGCTGGTTGTTCTGGTGGTGATGCTGACTGTGGTGCTCATAGCGCTTCCTATTATAGCACACCCGGGGGAGGGGCGTGGGTGACGCGCGGCGATGCCTGGCGAATCTGGCCGCTCCGGCTGTGACGCGCGGCCTGGGCGCTGCGTCTCTGCATGTACAGAAAGCTCTGCTTCTGCTATGATGGCGCTCTATTCGTCTCGCTGTGGAGGGAACGATTGATGTCACTGCCATTCAACTGGATCGACCTGGCTTTCCTGATCACCATTGTGGTGCTGGCCTTTAACGGTTTCCGCAATGGGTTTGTGGCCAGTCTCATCGGCTTGATCAGCCTGCCGCTGGCCCTGGCCGTCGCCCTGCTCTTTGGTGCCCGCTTCACTGCTCTGCTGGCGGCTAACGGTCTCAGTGTCACTCCTTTTATCGCCTACATCGTGCTGTTTGTAGGGGTGGTTCTGCTGGTGCATATTCTGACAACGATCGTGCGCGGCGTGGTGCATCGTATCCCGGTGGTTGGTTTCGCCGATGAGGTCCTGGGGGCTATCGTTGGCTTCATCGAGGCCTGGCTACTCTGGCTGGTGCTCCTGCTGGTCCTGCACAACGTGTTGAGCACTCTGCAAAACCTGCCGGGCATCGATGCCGCGCAGTTCAGCACCTGGCAGCAGCTTTACAACGACACCATCGCGCACAGTCTCTTTGCCCAGGTCAATAGTTTTATGATCACCCGTATCCCTATCCATTTGCATTCGTAGAGCGCTCGCACTGGCTTGCGTTCCATCAGGTGAGGGCATACAATACTGCTAGAGTTTCTGCTCTTGTAATGTAATGAGGAGCGACGCTGGAATCAGCGATCGAAGGAGGATGTTACGGCAAGACACGACAGTTTGCTGGTCCGCGATACGCAGGAGCGACCCGAACGGGCCTTTCTCGTCGCGGTGGAGAGCGATGGGCATGAGAGCATCTGGAGCGCCGAGGACTCCCTCAATGAGCTGGAGGCCCTGACGAAGACGGCCGGAGCCACAGTTGTTGGCAGGATGCTGCAGCGCCTGCGGCACCCCGACCCGGCGACCTATCTGGGTAAAGGCAAGGTGCAGGAGCTGACTGCCCTGGAGCGCGAGCTGAACTTCGATCTGGTGATTTTCGATGACGAGCTGACGGCTTCTCAGCAGCGCAACCTCGAGAAGATCCTGCAAGCGCGGGTGATCGATCGCACCACGCTGATCCTTGACATCTTTGCTCAGCACGCGCATACGCGCGAGGGTCGTCTGCAGGTGGAGCTGGCACAGCTCGAGTATCGCCTGCCGCGGCTGAGCGGGCGCGGCAGCGAGTTTTCGCAGCAGGCCGGCGGCTCGCTGGGAGCGGCGGGGGTCGGCGGAGCCATTGGCGTGCGTGGTCCCGGTGAGACGCGGCTGGAGGTCGATCGGCGCCGTATTCGCACGCGCCTGGCCGAGCTGCGCCACGAGATCGAGGAGATCCGCGCGCAGCGTCTGCTCCATCGTCGCCAGCGCGCCTCGCAGACCTTGCCCGTGGTGGCCGTCGTTGGCTATACCAACGCCGGCAAGTCGACGCTCTTCAACGCGCTGACACGGGCCGAGGTCCTGGCGGAGGACAAGCTCTTCGCCACCCTTGATCCAACCACGCGGCGTGTCATGCTGCCCGGCAACCAGGAGATTCTGCTCACCGACACCGTGGGCTTTATCCAGCGTCTGCCCACCAGGCTGGTGGCGGCCTTCCGCGCTACCCTCGAGGAGGTGGTTGACGCTGACCTCCTGCTGGAGGTGGTCGATGTCAGTCACGAGAATGCCATCGAGCAGAGCGAGACGGTCGATGAGGTTCTGCGTGAGTTGGAAGCCCACGAGAAGCCACGGGTGACGGCCCTCAACAAGATCGATCTGCTGACCGATCCTGAGGGGTTGGATACCTCGCTCTACCCCAACGCCGTTGCGGTCTCGGCGCTCAAGGGAGAGGGACTGGAGGCCCTGCGTAGCCAGATCGCCACAGTCCTGGCCGCGCAGATGACACAGGTCCAGGTGCTCATTCCCTATGAGCGCGGTGATCTGGTGGAGCTGTTCCATCGGCGTGGACATGTGGAGCTGGAGGAGCACCGCGCCCAGGGTATCTGGCTGAGTGGTCGTCTCCCCGCGGCCCTGATGGGCTATTATACCCCCTATCGCCATGGCCGCAGGAACGCCCTCGGCGTCTCGATCGCTCGTCCTTGAGCTGGAGCAGGCTCGCAGTCTGGCCCGGCTCGCCGTTGTTGGCAGCGCGGCCCGGCGTTCTCGCCGCTCTGGGGCGCTGCCTGTTGGCTGGCGCTGCCTGCCAGGACCGGCTACCGACTTCCCCCAGTCCTGGGACCCCTGTCGCCTCCGCGCAGCTCCTGGACGACCGTGCGGATCTCGCAGGCGACCTCCGTCCAGATCTTATCCCTGTTCCGATACTCATTGATGGGTGGGCCATTGCGTGGGAGGGGGACCAGCGCCCCTAGAGGCGAGTGAGCAAAGCTCTCGGCTGAACGCAGCCGAATCGGGATCACCCGCGCCGTGCCGGCCTGGTGGCGTTGCAGGGCGCGCTGCAGCTCCTCGTCGTAGTGGTAGTCCGAGTCCATATAGTCGGTGCTGATCAGCGGCAGGATGAGGTCCGCCTCCTCGAGGGCGGCCTTGGCCTGTTCCTTCGGACTGCCCGCACTGAGTTTATCCGCGTACCAGGCGGTGATGAGACCCTCACGCTTCAGGCCGCTGAGGTGTTTTTCCAGCTCCTTGAGCAGCCGACGATCTGTGCGGTGATCGGCGCAGGAGAGGAAGACCTTGAGGGGAGCACCAGGGCTGTCGGTGCTGGCAAGCAGCAGAGCGTACTGCGGGCAGAGGCGGCGAAGCTGCGAGCGCTGGCCCTCCGCGAGGGCCGCGAGCCAGCGTCTGTTCGTCTGGTGAAAGCGCAGCTGGGTCTCAGCGAGCCGGGGGAAGGTCGCCAGGATGGCGTGTGTCTGGAGGGCCTGGCCGCCACGATCGGCGTCGATGCCCAGGGAGAACTGAATGATGCCGCAGACGCTGCCGCTCTCCAGATCGAGCAGGGGCGAGCCGCTCATGCCCAGATCGACCGGCCCTTGCTGGAAGGTGAGGCGCTCGCTCTGTGGCCCCGCGGGGCCTCCAGTGGAGTAGGCGAACCCCGAGCCTTCCGGCGCCTGGCGCGGATAGCCATAGCTGTAGAGCTTGCTGTGGGGACGCGCCGTGCCGCAGAGCAAGACGCAGGGATGGTCTGGACAATCGACGGCCAGCAGCGCCAGGTCAGGCCCAGGGGGTCCCCCATATCGCTCCTGTAGCCTGGCCGCCCAGATCTGACCCTGCCAGCGAATCTGCAGCGGTTCGTGTACCTCTTCGCCGATCACGTGCGCGCAGGTTAGAGCCAGACCGGGCGCCACAAAAAAGCCCGTGCCCCTCGCTATTCCCCTGCTACAGACTTGCAGTGTGCACTCCTGGAGGAGGTCTTCCACACGCTGCGCCATGCTCTGTGCCATGTGGTCTCCTGCCTGCCTGGCCGCTCCATATGGGGAGAACAAGCCATCTACTCTTCTGTATTGTACAGCATGCAACCTCTTCTGAGAAGTCCTGTGGTCCAGACGTGGACGCAAGAGGCGTGATAGTGCTAGACTAAGAGCCGGTCAACGTCTCAGATGTCGGCGCCGTGATCTGCAGAGAGGCGCAGGCTGACCGATCAACGCAGAGGAGGCAGTGAGCCTGGCGCCTGTACTATGCGGTGCTATTCGCGACGGCTGCAGCTGTGTGCTGTTATCTTCTTATGGAGGGTGTTGAGATGTATCCCTGGTCTCATGACTTCAAGGGACGCTATGAAGAAGTGATCTTTGAAAGCGAGGCCCTCAAGGGCAATCCTCTGGGTGATCCCCATCAGCGTCCACTCTGGATCTACCTGCCACCGGGCTATGACGACGATCCAGCAAGGCGCTATCCGGCGGTCTACATCATTCAGGGCCTGACGGGGCAGCTTGATATGTGGCGCAATCGATCGGCCTTTCGCAGGAACTTTCCCGAGCTGGCCGATGATCTCTTTGCACGAGGTGAGGCGCCGCCCTGTATTCTGGTGTGGGTAGATTGCTGGACCTCGCTGGGCGGCAGTCAGTTTCTGGACTCGCCGGCGACCGGGCGCTACCACACCTATCTGTGTGAAGAGATCGTGCCCTGGGTCGACGCGCACTACCGCACGCTGGCGGCGCGCGAGCATCGGGCCATCACCGGCAAGTCCAGCGGCGGCTATGGGGCCATGTTAACGCCCATGCTTCGGCCGGACCTGTGGGGAGGCTTTGCGACCCACGCCGGTGATGCGCTCTTCGAGCTGTGCTATCAGCGAGACTTTGCTCGTGTGGTGCGCGCACTACGTGACTCCTACGGCGGCTCCTATCAGCGTTTCTGGGAAGATTTTCGCAGCCGCCCGGCCTTCTCGAAGGAGAGCGATGGTGATCTCCTGAACGTCTGGTGTATGGCCGCCTGTTATTCGGCGGATGTTGATGGCAGCGTGCATCTGCCCTTTGATGTAGCGACCGGACAGCTTCGTCCCGAGATCTGGGAGCGCTGGCTGGCCTGGGACCCCGTGCGAATGGTGCCCATTCACGCAGAAGCGCTGCGCTCGATGAAGGCCATCTATATTGACGCCGGCAAACGCGACGAGTATTACCTCGATCTGGGGGCCGAGGCCTTTCGGCGGGCCCTGGCGGAGATTGGCGTGACAGACGTCTTTTTTGAACTCTTTGAGGCTCGGCACGGGAGCATTGAGTATCGCTATCCGCTGAGCCTCAAGTATCTGGCTCAGCGACTGACCCCCTAGTCTGCACCCGGCCTGCGGTAGCGAGTTCCTCACGAGACCATGGCTTCGACCTGGCTCTGCCTGAGGGCCTTGCCCAGCCGTTTGCGGGCCTCGAAGAAAGAGGCCCGGAGACGCTGGCGCTCGCTCTCGTCGCGCGGCCACTCGAAGTGGTCGAGATCTATCCCTACCTTCTTCAGGGCCTCGGTCAGGACGGCCACCTCAGGTCCGGCCTGCAGGATCTTCCAGAGCATAGCCTGTTGCTGACACTGGGGCAGGTCTTTGATCACCCGCACCAGACAGGCGAGGAATTCATGAGACGGCTCGTGGAGGTCAAGCTCGTAGGCCGGGTCACGCTCACCCTCGTTGTTGGCGGCGATCTGCTCGCTCAGGCTCAGTTCATTGTCCTCGCTGGCATGGAGGGGGATGGTCGGTTTCTGACGCCTGTAGTGGCGGTGCACATCCTGCGCGAGATGGCGGATCGTGATGCGGATCAGTGCCACAGGGTACTGGATAGGCCGTCTGGTTCTGGCCTCCAGGAGACGTATGCAGGTGTTCTGCACGAGGTCTTTGACGGCCTCCTCAAGGTCCTCATTGCCAAGCGGACCCCTCCTCAACTCGGCGACGGCGGTGCAGCGCATCAGCGCCTGGTACTGCCTGAAGAACGTCGTGAATTCATCGTCGCTATCCTGGGGAGAAGCTCCCAATGGTGGCGAGAGTTCCATTGTTTTCCTCCTTAGGTCTGTGTGACTGTCGTTGTTCAGGATGGTAGGGATGAGTCCGTTAGCTGAAGCCACCAGCGTGCACACAGGCAGACCCTGTGAGGGAGCTGCAGCATGCTCCGGGTCGCTCTCCGAGTTCACGACGTTTCAGGATGTTGTTCAATAGCAGCCCGGCTGCACTCGTGAGTTACAAAACAATTTTGTTCTTTATGGAACTATCATACCATGAAACCGTCTAACAATCAAGGGGATCAGGGAGGAATTTTTTGGATTGTTCCGAATCTTGTTATCAATTTTCCATCCTGTCCGTTCTATAATAAGGAAATAGTTTCGTACTGGCTTTACAATCCGAGCGTTTTGTTCTATAATACAGACAGATGACATCTGGAGGTAACCCACCGTGGGGCGCAAGGACAAAGCTGTTGGAGCTGAGAACGTGACAGCCCTCACCATCGGGGCGCGTATGCGGTATGTGCGTCAGAGGAGTGGTGTGAACCTGACGGAGATGGCTCGTCAGGTGGGCTACTCGAAGAGCTATCTCTCTGCGGTGGAGAACAACGCCACACATCCTTCGCAGCAGTTGTTGAGCGAGTATGAGCGGGTGCTGGGGCTGGAGCGTGGTGAGCTGGCAGAGAGCCTGCGAGGCCAGGAGATCCCGCGCGGACGGCGGCGGAGTCTGCCGTCTCCGGTGGAGGCTGCGCAGAGTGTGAGCGGCAATGCGGCGAAGTACGATCTTGAAGAGATTCCCTATATAGAAAGCCTCTATGGACGCGAGGAGCAACTGGAGCTGCTGACGCAATGGATTGTACAGGACCGCTGTCGACTGGTGGCCGTACTGGGAATCGGGGGCATGGGGAAGACGGCGCTGGTCGGGGGACTGGTCCGCGATCTCAAGCAGCGCCTGGAGTTTGAGGGCATTGTCTGGATCTCTCTGCAGAGCGCCCCCTCTCTCGAATATTTTCTGGAGCGCTGTCTGCAGTCCCTCTACATGGGCGAGGGTCTACCCATTCCCGAGGAGCCTGAGCGGCGTCTCCGCCTGCTCTATAGCCGTCTGCAGGAGCGGCGTTTTCTGCTGGTACTGGATAATTTTGATTCTCTGCTCAAGAGTGGCTCCCTCGCCGGCAAATATCGCGATGATCGCCTCGGCTACGAGGATCTGCTCTACAATCTTGGAATACGTGAGCTGAAGAGCTGCGTCATCCTGACCAGCCGCGAGAAGCCCGGTGGTATTCCGCTGCTGGAGGGCCGCACAGCCCCGGTGCGCTCGATGACATTGCCCGGTATCGACTGGGAGGCCGCGCGCCTTCTGCTCGAAGGCGAGGGCCTGGAGGGCGATGACGACGACTGGCGACTCTTTGTCGAACGCTACTCTGGCAATCCCCTGGCCCTCAAGCTGGTCTCGCCGACGATTCGCGAGGTCTTCAATCGCAAGATTGGTGAGTTTTTACAGGAACACGTGCTGGTTCTGGACGACATTCAGGAACTGCTGGACCAGCAGTTTGATCGCCTCTCGCCGGCGGAGCGTCACATTATGTACTGGCTGGCGATCGGACGTGAAGTGGTGACGCTCGACGAGCTGCTGGAAGACAGCGCACGTCTCCTGCTCAAGAAGGACCTGCTGCAGCTCTTGAAGTCCCTGCGACATCGCTCACTGGTTGAGGTGCCCGGTCCCATGGGGTACAGTCCCACGGTCTACAAGCTGCAGCCGGTGATCCAGGAGTATGTGACAGAGAAGGTGATCAAGGCAGCGGCCGAGGAGATTAAGGAGGGCCGGCTGGCTCTCCTCAACAGCCATGCGCTGATGAAAGCTCAGGCCGAGGATTATGTGCGTGAAGATCAGCAGCGCTCGATTCTGGAGCCGCTTGCAGTCATCCTGCGCTCTGAGCTGGGCGCAGCCTGTGAGGAGCGCTTGAAGAGCCTGCTGGCCAGTGTGCCCAGAAATACGCCGGGCTATGCTGCGAGCAACATTCTCCATCTGATGATCCACCTGCAGTGCAACCTCCAGAGCTGTGATTTCTCCGAGCGAGTAGTCTGGCAGGCCTACCTGCGTGGCAAAACTCTGCATCGCGTCAATTTCAGTGGGGCTGACCTCGCGCGCTCCGTCTTCACGGACACCTTCGGCTCGATCCTCTCGGTCGCTCTGAGTGCCGACGGGCGCCTGCTCGCGCTGGGCACCACCACCTGTGAGGTGCGCGTTTTCCTGGTCAAGGACAACGTGCCACTGGTCACCTGCCAGGGCCACGCCGACTGGGTGCGCGCCGTGGTCTTCAGCACCGATGGCAGCAAGGTGATCAGCGGCAGCGAAGACCAGACGATTCGCATCTGGGATGCGGAGGCCGGGCAATGCCTGCGCACCCTGAGCGGTCACAGTGGCCGTGTCTACACCCTGGCCATCAGCCCCGATGGGGAACTGATCGCCAGCGGCAGCGCGGACCAGACCGTGCGCATCTGGCGGTGCGACAGCGGCGAGTGCCTGCACGTGTTGCCAGGCCACACTGGCTGGGTCTATGCCGTCACCTTCTCGCACGATGGCCGGACGCTGATCAGTGGTGGCGAGGACCAGACGGTGCGCTTCTGGGATGTCTCCAGTGGCTCCTCGCTCAGGACGGTCGACACCTATGAGATCAGCGGACGCCGCACCTGGATCTGGTCCCTGGCCCTCAGCCCGGACGATCGCTGGCTGGCCTGTGGTGGTGAGGATCAGATCGTCCTCTGGGACAGGCAGACGCACGCTTCACGCGAGCCGCTCAGCGGCCACCGTGGCCTGATCTACGCTCTGGCCTTCCTCCCCGATGGCCGGCGTCTGGTCAGCGCCGGCGGCGATGAGGAGCTGCGCCTCTGGGACCTGACGACGGGCGAGCTACTACAGACCTTCCAGGGTCACAATCGCCGCGTTTACTCGCTCGCCCTCAGTACGGATGGTCAGACTCTGGTGAGCGGCAGCGATGATCAGACAGTGCGCTTCTGGGATGTAAAGTCGGCTCGCTGTACGCGCACGCTGCAGGGCCACAGCAGCCGCGTGAGTGCGATCACGTTCAGCAACGATGGAGAGCGCGTCGCCAGCGGCAGCGACGATTCCCTGCTGCGCCTCTGGGATGTCAGCTCGCATCGCTGCCTCAAGACCTTGCAGGGCCACACCGGCCGTATCTGGTCGGTGGCTTTCTCGCCAGACGATCGCCTCCTCGTGAGTGGCAGCGAGGATCAGACGATTCGCCTCTGGGATGTGGAGAGTGGCCAGTGTCTCAAGGTGCTCCAGGGCCATACCGGGCGCGTCTATATGGTCTCGTTTACGCCCGATGGCACGCGCATCGTCAGCGGCAGCGTCGATCAGGCGATTCGCATCTGGGATATCACCACTGGTCAGTGTCTGCAGGTCCTCGTGGGCCATGAGCGCCGCGTCTATTCGGCTCTGGTCAGCCCCGATGGCCGCTGGATCATCAGCGGTGGTGAGGAGGGCGATATCCGCATCTGGGACGCGGTCTCAGGCGAGCTGCTCAGAAAGCTCGAAGGCCATACCGCCCGCATCTGTTGCTTGGTGATCAGCCCTGATGGGACACTGCTGGCCAGCGGGGGCGCTGACCAGGCCATTCGCCTGTGGGACATCACCAGCGGCCAGCTCCTCGATACTCTCTACGGTCATCAGAGCACCATCTGGTCGCTGGTCTTCAGTCCGGATGGCACGACCCTGGTGAGCGGCGGCGATGATCAGACCATCCGTATCTGGGATGTGGCCAGCCGCACTCTGCTGAGGTCCCTGCCGCGCCTTGATTTTCGCATTCGCGCCCTGGCCTATGGCCCACACTCCAGGGTCCTGGTCTGTGGCGGCTATGGCGGCACGATCGATATGTGGGATCTTAGTGAGAACCGTCTCCTGGGCGTCTTTAGAAGTGACCGGCCATATGAGGGGATGAATATAAAGGACGTCAGGGGCCTGTCGTTCGCCCAGAAGGCAATCTTGCGCTCTCTTGGCGCTATTGAAGCCTAGAAAGCTACGTTGATTCCCTGGCACGGCGTGCTCGCGGAGGCCGGGAGCATCGGACTCCACTCCTCCGCAGCATGCTTGTTTTTGTTATACATCCATCTCGCCTCTATCCCTGTATTTTATACATACTCAGGAAGGAATCATATGAACGTCATTCAATCTGCTACTCCAGTGACCTATGGTGGCGAGGTTGAGACTCTGGTGGTAGAGCGGGAGAGCGGCCGGGTAGCTCCTGTCGAGCGAGACCTGGCGCGATCCATAGAGGCGCAGATCAAAGCCGTTGCGCCTGCTATGGAGCTTGATTATGATGCTGCTCAGCACATCCTTGAACTGAGGGTGGGCGTGGCCACAGACCTGCCCGCCCTGGTGCAGTCGATACGCCAGGCCCTCTCCACGCTGATTACTGCCCTCGATCGCCATAGCTCCTTCTGCCTGTTGTCCACGGCGTACCATCCCTTTGAGGACCCTGCGGCAGCCTACCGCTACGTGACGCCGCGTCCCATGTACAGCCTGGTCCAGGGGCCGTTGCCGAGCGTCTCACATCCCGATCTCTCCGTCCTGGCCAGAGTCTACCCGTCTGATCCCTCGCGTGGCCGCGGCTGGGACCATAAGCTCCTGACGCTGGCAACGGCGATCCATCCCTGGAACTCGCTCGATCTTGATCAGGCTGCTGCTCAGCTGTCAGTCATCCAGTCTACCGGCTGGCTGTTTAACCTGCTCACCGCCAACTCTCCCTTTGCCTACGGGCGTCGCAGCGGTAAGCGTGACTATCGCCTGGAGGTCTGGCCTCAACTGATGGCCAGCAGCCGCTACCGGGATGACCGCTATCTCTACAAGAACCTGCCTGAGCGGCCCAGGCGCCTCATCGATTACTATCGGCATGTCTTCAGCCACCAGCGTCCCCTCATCACCTCCTCGGCCCTCTTCAAGCAGGGGGGCTACGAACACAACGCGAAGACGGTCTTTAGAGCCGTGGCTCAGCCGGAGGATACGCGCTCGTTCACGGTCCTGGACTATCTCCAGGCCGCAGAGGTCTGTGCCATTGACATTGAGACGGGCAGCCAGGTGACGATCCAGCCCTGTGTGGCTCATCTGTTCAATGGCTTCGACTTCTTCTACTGTCCCCGTTATGGCGCCCGTCTGCGCCTCGCCCTGCCCCAGGCCGGGCGTATCGACCCGCGCAGGTTTGCCCGTAGCATTATTGAGGGGGATGAGGAGACCTTCCGCCGCCTGCTGCTGGAAGGTGGTCTCGAGGACGGCTATCTCTGCCTTGAGGGCCGCTCGCCTGCGACGGTGCTGCCCACGCGCGACCATCCCGGCTGGGAGCGCCTGGCCATTCCCTTTGTTCTGCAAACGGCACTGCTGCGCGCCCACCGGGAGGTCGCTGCCCTTTTTGAGGGCCTGAGGCTGACCTGGGAGGATCTCAGTGAACGCCTGCCCACCCTGACCAATGATTGTGAGTACGGCTTTGAGGCCACCATCAATGACATCAACGTGACCGAGCTGGCCCAGCGGGTCTGGGCAATCGCCCGCTGCTCTCTGGCTGATGAGGAGCTGGCTCTGGTGGGCGATGAGATTGAGGCCATTCTGGGACGCCGCCAGGCCGCGGCTGAGGAGCAATTGGCCTTCGTCGCCGAGAGCCGCAACGACCCTGAAGTGGCCCTGCAGCGCCTGGTGGCCCATCTGCAGGTCACCGGCCTGGAGTGCCTGGCCCGGGAAGCCGAACAGCACAGGTCCATGCTCTGACCTGACTCCAACCACGGGCCTCGTCAGCCGGGTCTGTCCTGCTGATCTCGCGCTGCTCTCTCCAGATGACCGCTCTGAGGAATGTGCGCTGGCTGAGCCTGCTCGGCCGGCGACGTCCCTCACCTCCCAGGTGATGCGCCAGCAGAGAGATATCAACGGCGGGTAACTTTTGATATAATGGGTACCCACGCTGAGTAATTGGATCATTGCGTACACTGATTACAGGCTCACAAGAGAGCAGAGTGATGAGCGATGCCCCGCCGGGCATCCAGGAGGCAGCACATGGCGGAGCAGCAGGATCAGGCGATTGTGAAACGTGTCATGACAACCATCGAGAAGGAGCGGGTGCGCTTCGTCAATCTTGAATTTACCGATGTGGTGGGCATGGCGAAGTGCGTGACGATCCCTGTAGAGCAGTTCCCAGATTGTCTGGAGCATGGAAAATGGTTTGATGGCTCCTCGATCGAGGCGTTCGCGCGCGTAGCTGAGAGCGATATGTATCTCTTCCCCGATATACGGACCTTCGCCGTGCTACCGGTACACGTGCGTCCCCAGGTCCTGAATCAGGAGATGGAGGCGCTGATGACGGCCGGGGATGTGATCGCGCGCGTGATCTGTAATGTCCTGACCCCTGAGGGGGAGCCGTTTGATGGTGACCCGCGGGCCACCCTGCTGCGCTCGCTGGAGCAGGCCGAAGCGCTGGGCTATCGCTTCCAGGTGGCCCCTGAGCTGGAATTCTTCCTGCTGCGCTTTGAGGACGGCGGGCCGACGCCGCTCCCTCACGATCGCGGCGGCTACTTTGATCTCTCGACGGATCTGGCTGCAACGGTGCGCCGCCAGATGGTCCAGGCGCTCCAGCAGATGGGGATTACCATAGAGGCCAGCCATCATGAAGTGGCGGCCGGCCAGCATGAGCTGGATTTTGCGGCTGGCGATGCCCTCTATATCGCCGATAGTCTGATGACGGCGAAGTATGTGCTGAAAGCCATTGCGGCTCAGCAAGGCCTCTACGCGACCTTTCTGCCCAAGCCCTTCTACAATGTCAGTGGCTCTGGCCTGCACACGCATCAGCAGTTGATCGACATCAAAACGGGGGCCAATGCCTTTTTCGACGAACACGGTGAGTATGGCCTCTCAGCGGTGGGCTGTCACTTCCTGGCGGGCCAGCTCGCGCATGCCCGCGGTATGTGCGCGATTGTCGCCCCCCTGGTCAATTCCTATAAGCGGCTGGTGCCCGGCTATGAGGCGCCAGTCTACGTCAATTGGGGGCGCGTCAATCGTGAGGCCCTCATTCGCGTGCCGCGGCCCGGCAGAGAGCGCCAGCTCTCGGCGCGCATTGAGCTGCGCAGTTGCGACCCCAGCTGCAACCCCTATCTCGCGCTGGCCGTCATGCTGCGCGCCGGCCTGGATGGCATTCAGCACCAGCTCCCGCTGCCGCCAGCGATGGATGAAAGCCTCTTTCTGCGCGACGAGGGCGAGCCGCTCAGCCGTCTCTCGCGGCTGCCCGCTACTCTGGGGGAGGCTCTGGAAGATCTCCGCCAGGATGCGCTCATTCGCGATACTCTGGGCGACCTGATCTATGAGGGCTTTCTGGAGGCCAAGTCCATCGAGTGGAATGAGTATCGCAAGTATGTCCACCCCTGGGAGCTTGAGCGCTATCTGCCGATCTTCTAAACACCGGGGCAGGGGTGCGTCGTGAGGAGGCCGCATCTCGCCGCGGTATATCGCGCTCCCCGCTCGCCTTCAGGGTGGCGAGCAGGAAGCGCAGAGGAGCCCTTACCGGCCGACAAAAGCCACCAGGCGACAGAAAGCGGCCTCGCCGCCGTTGAACTTCCAGGGGAAGCAGCCGATCCAGACGCGCTGGTCCAGCACCTCATCGATCATCCCGCCGGCGTTCTCGACATGGAAGACGCCATGCGGAAAGAGATCGTAATGCATCAATTGCAGGTCGTCATCGGGCCAGATCTCTTCCAGGGGGCGCCCCAGCTTCGCGGCGCATTTCGCCGCCAGGTCCGGACGCACCTTGCGGATCACGGTGTTCATCGGATGGTCCATCGAGCCTGCGTCGATGGCGAACCAGGAGATCTGGCGCTCCAGTACCCAGTTGACAAACTCGCGCGTCGGTCCCGGATGCTTGATGAAATAGCGAGTCTCGTCAGGCTCTGTCTCGCCATACCAGTTGCTGGGGTAGTATTTATGATAGCCGGTGTGCACCACGACGATATCCCCCGGCTGGATGCGCAGACCAGTCTTGCGCTCCCATGCCTCGAAGTGGGCCGAGGTATAAATATCGTAGTCACCGATCCCCAGAGCCTCCAGATCGACGACCACGCCGGGTCCGACCAGCTTCTCCAGGGGAATGCTGCCGATGTCCTGCCCATTGGTCATGAAGTGCAGGGGCGCGTCCAGGTGCGTTCCGACGTGCAGCGTCGATGAAATATGTTGTCCCCCGACCTTATCGAAGGCCACCCGTTTGATCCACTTCACAGTAGGGCCTTCATAGGTCGCAAAGCCTGGCGTATGGATGTCCCAGTTCTGGGAGAGGTCCAGCACGCGCATGTGGCTCAGATCGATGGGGTTGATTGACATGGTATTCCTCCAGACAGACAGATTGATCTAGCATCAGGCACGCGGCGCTGACGACTTCACTCATCGCCGGTGCGGATGGCATCGAGAATGATCTGGTCGATCAATTGCTCCACGGGAGAGCGATCGTCCGTAAAGTAGACGTGTCGGCCCTGCTCCTCGCGGATGTTTCCAAAGGCCAGGCTGCTCTGAGCGACGCTCTGGAGCAGAGGATTGCTCAACGGCGCGGTGTTGATCGCGAAATCGTTGAGGGCCGTCCGGGCGTTAGTGGCCACGATGATGCTGTTTTCAAAGCGCGCCGTATCGATGATGTAGACGTCTGGGAAGACGGCATGCATCGTCTGGGCCAGGGCCTCTACCAGGCGATAGTCATGGCGTGTGCGGCCGGCGTTGATGACGGCGACGCCCGTTGGCGTGAGGTGAGCGCGCACCTCGCTGAAGAACTCCTGAGTGGTCAGTTGGAACGGCACATAGGGCTGCTGATAGGCATCAATGCCGATCAGGTCGTATTTCTGCGTGGTGGTACGTAGAAAGTAGCGGCCGTCCTGGATAATGACGTTGAGGTTTGGCTCGTTCATGGCGAAGTAGCGGCGTCCCATCTCAACGATGGTCGGGTCGATCTCGACGCCGTCGATGGGCAGGGGGCCGTAGGCCGCGGTGATCTCGCGCGGGATCGTGCCGGCCCCCAGGCCGATGATCGCCACGCGGTGCAGCATGGAGGGCGTGTACGGTGGGCGATTGAAGTAGGGAGCGACCATGAAGTAGTCCCAGGGGCCACCAGTGAGAATCTGGCGGGGATCATAGACGGAGTGCACGGCTTCACCCTCGTTGAGGATGAGCTGCATCTCATCACCCACGCGCACAACCTGGATGTAGTTATAGTCCGACTCGCGCTCCGCGATCAGCACGCCGCCGCCGTTGCTGCCTGCGGGTGGCTTGATGGGACCATGCAGGGTGAAGAACTCCAGGCCGAGGGGGATCAGGAGCAGGAGGGAGAGCAGGCTCTTCTTGTTCAGGCGCGCTGCTGGCTTGCCCGCGGTCGCCGCCGTGCGCGCTGCCAGGCTGGCCCCCAGCAGGCCGAGGATCGAGACCAGCAGCAGGGCGATGGCAGTGACCAGAAAGGTGAAGCGTGTCCCGTAGTTCGGAATGAGCCAGAGCACGGGCAGGAAGGTGCCAAAGATGCTGCCGGCCGTGGAGATAGCGTAGAGCTGTCCGGCCAGCCGACCGGACTGACCGACCTGCTGGAGCAGCAGGCGAATGGCGAAGGGCGAGACACAGCCCAGCAGGATGACAGGGATGGCGAAGAGAAGGATGACCGCCGCCAGGGAGCCGATGAAAACGCTGGCCGAGTAGGTTGCGAAGGCGTTAAGCGACCAGAGCAGGATCGGGCGTGAGATGTAGGGGATCAGCCCGATCACGAACGCCGCGCAGGTGGTGAGGCTGTAGAAGACCACGGGCCGTGGGAAGCGGTCGGCAAGGCGCCCGCCCAGGTAGTAGCCAGAGGTCAGATAGAGCAGAATGAGGCCGATCAGAGCCGCCCATACGAACTGGGAGGAGCCGAAGTAAGGAGCGAGCAGGCGTGAAGCGGCCATCTCGACCCCCAGGGAGGCGGCACCGGCCACAAAGACGACGAGCACCAGCAACCATTTCTGCAGCGGGTTGCCGGCGGCCGGCGTCGTGCCCATCTCGGTCTGTGGTCTGTCTTCGCCCGAGGTTATCGTAGTCATGGCAGGAACTCTCTTTCGTCTGGTCTGGCATGCGCGGTTCGGTCTGTGTGTGAGAGCCGGGGCTGGCGCTTGCTGGCGGCGTGTGACACTGACGTGGCAGCGCTAACGTGGCAGCGCGACTGCCAGCAGAGCGCGGCGTCTGGAACCTTGCTCTCCTCCGCTTATGATATCATGAGTTTTCTGACTTGCCCACCTGAGTCGCTTGCCGCCTGGAAGCTGGCGCAGGAGCAACTGGTGGCGGAGCAGGACGCGGCCAGCGAAGCGTGAAGGCTGCAGCCGGAGAGGGCGCAGCCTTCTACTGATAGGTCATGTCACTGCAGCGTGAGGCGAAGCTGGCGGTGCTAGGCTCCGCTCAGCGCTGCTCGCCCTGACGACGAGCTTGCAGGTATGAGAGGATAAGGGAGCCGATGAGAACTCCCAGAAGTACGATCTCCATCGTACTGAAGGTTCGTTTGCGCTGCATAGGATCATCTCCGTTGCTAAGAATAGCCTGAGCATCGCCCCTCCTCTCTCTATCATAGTCCACTCTGAGGCTGCTGACCACTGGCTGAGAGGGGGAGACGGGGAGGACGGAGAGAACATCTCCGCTGCTGGCGTTCGGCGCGCTGCCCGTTGGAGAGGAGGCCGCTCGTTGTCAGGCTCGCATCGTGGTCTGGCTCCCAAAAAAAGAGAAAGGGATACGAACCAGGCGTATCCCCTTCAGTCGGCTTAGCGCTCCTGCTCCGTAGAGGGAGCGGGTGCCGGCAGCGCATGATGCCCATCAGTTCCCTGACCTGCCAGGCCGTCGGTGCTGTAGCCATTGCTATGGCCGTTGACCCGGCTCAGGATCGGCTCAAATTCGGGCAGAATCTCCACCGTCACGCGGCGCGCGTCAGCCGCATCGATCAACTCTTTCACGTCCTCGGCAGTCAGCTCGTCGCGATCGATCAGCGCCTCGGCGACGGCGATCAGCGCCTCGCGGTGCTCCTGCAGCAGCCGTTTGACGGCCCGTAGCTGTGATTGCAGCACGGCCTCCACGCGCTCTGTCAGGCGGGGGGCATTCAGTCCAGCGCTGCCGCCGATCTCGATGAAGGCCCCGTAGGAGAAGAGACTGTTGTCCATGCCGTAGAGGCCGACGTAGGCCGTGGCGATGCGGGTAGCGTGCATGAGGTCCCCGGCCACGCCATCCAGGTTGGTGTCGAGGAAGAGTTCCTCAGCAGCGCGCGAGGCGAGGCTGACCTGGATCTCAGCCAGCAGCTCCTCTTTATTGTGCGTCTTAATGGTCTCTTTGGGACGTGGCAGAGCGAAGGCCTCAGCCCCCTCGAGGCCACTGCGCTGGTGAATCGTGACGTAGGCCGGGAAGTAGCGCTCCAGCAGATAGTAAGCTGCCACAGCGTGACCGGCCTCATGATAGGCAATGCGCCTGCGCTCGATGGGCGCCAGGTCGCTTTCGCGGCGGTAGCCCAGCTCGTGAATATCCTGGGCCTCCACGATGTCGCGGTAGGTCACCGTGTCGCGCCCGTCGAAGCAGGCGATGATCGCGGCCTCGTTGATGACGTGTTTGATAGCGACGGGCGTATAGCCATTCATGCGGTAGACCAGCAGACTGATCGAGATGTCAGGATCATACTTGATCTTATTCAGGTAGTACTCGATCACCTCGCCGCGGTACTTATCGGTGGGGGGAGCGACATGAATACGGTGGTCGAAGCGGCCGGGACGCAGCAGGGCGGCGTCGAGTGACTCCGGTACGTTGGTGGCGCCGATGGTCAGCACAGGCTGATTCTGGACGCGCCCGTGATAGAGGCCGAGGACCCGCAGGATCTTCTTGAACCAGCCAGTCTCGATGTTGGGCGGGTCCATCTCGATCAGCAGCTGATTGAGGCCGCCCATGCCCATCATCCCCCCGAAGATACCGCCGCCGATCGCCATGGAGCCGCCGCCACGGGTGCGCGAACCGCCGATGGCGTCGATCTCGTCGAGGAAGAGCACACAACTACCGTACTCGCGAGCCAGGCGGCGTGCGCGGCTGTAGAGGCGGCGAATCTGCAGCACGTCCATGCCCACGAACATGGCGCGGAAGCTGGCAGCGCTGGCGTAGCCGAAGGGGACCTGCGCCTCCGTGCTGATACACTGGGCCAGATAGCTTTTGCCGGTGCCGGGCGGGCCAGAGAGCAGCAGGCCGCGGATCGGCTGGCCGCCCATCTCCTCAAACTCCTTGATGCCTTGCAGGATCATCACGATGCGCCGTGCCTGTTCCAGCACTTCGGGATTGCCTTTATAGTCCTCGAAGCCAACGCCGGTCTCACCTGGCATGATCCAGTAGACGCGCGCACGGCCCAGGAACCAGAAGATGGCGACGAACTGCACGACGGCGAAGAAGATGGCGAAGGCGATCTGAAAGCCATAGAGCAGGATATCGCCAGGCGACGGTGGGCTGAGCTGCGGGACCATGTAGACGATAAAGTACCAGACGACGATCCCGGCGAGCACCAGCCAGATCCAGCGTCGACGGACGAAGCGCCCAAACTGATCAAGGCCCCGATCGATCGACTGATCCAGATCGGGCTGCCTGCTTGTATTGCTGTTGGTGGCCATGAGCAGTCCCTTTTCTCGCTGTGGGGTGATCTACGATCTACAACAATGCAGCGTGTTCCCTGCTAAGAAGCGTAGCGCTGCGCTCTACAGTAGTGTATTTCGGAAATTGACCAGGTCGATCACAATGATTGCGCCGCCGAGCGAGGGAACGGTGGTGAAATGCCAGAGCAGAATGCCCTTTGTACCTCCGCCGGGACCGCGCGCAGCCAGATCAACGCTGACGACGCTATCAACCGTTGTATCGGGCTGAGTGTAGACGCCTACCACATGGATGTCTTTCCAGACCAGGTTGGTTCTGGCCTCACTGAACTGGTTGATCAGCTCGCTGGGATTGGGTGGCTGAGCCATCTGCAAGCTCGACTGGAGCAGATTCATCGCCGCGACATCGCCGTCGCGCAGGGCATAGAGCCAGTCTTTCACCTTCTCGCCCCCACCATCCCCGCCGTTGATGTGGAAGTTGAACTGATCGTTGCCGATGCCCAGCGGCCACTGGCCCGTGAAGGCAAAGTTGGTCAGGGTCCAGGAGGCCAGAAAGAGCACGATCAGCCCCAGTGTGACCAGCTTATGAAGACGTATCCAGGAGATGAGATAGTAAAAGAATTTGATCGGTGGCCGCAGAATCGCCTTGACTGTCCGCGCCGCCGGCGTCTGTCCCAACCGGGGACGCCTGGGTGTCATCATCGGTCGTCGCTCAGGTTCCGGCTGCCTGGGCGCCGGAACCTGCGGATAGGTGGGTGAAGGATGAAGCATAAGGCTCGCTCCCAGTCTATTGAAATCGAGCGCGCATTTGCCGCGCCCCGCAGTTCCCCTGTGCTGCTGTCGCTCTCTGCTTGACGGACCACGTTCCGAATGGAGAGAATCCTCTCTCTGTCTCTGGCTGAGATCTGCACTTTACTGTATTGTAAGTGCTAGCCGCTCCTGTGGCAAGTCATCTAGCCGGATAATTTTCTCCCGGCAGAAGAGATGACGTCAGATTGACGACAGGCTGGCGGCCATCTGTACAGCCATGAGATAATGGAGTCGGCTGTGGTCGTATCTCTCTGAGGAATGGCAATCTCACGGAGCGTAAACGTCACCCTATGGCATGGACCCGCAGACCAGGCAGCTACAGGCGGAGCAGAAGCGGCACGCGCCTGGCTGCCGGGCAGAGGCGGAGCAGGAGGGCGAGCAGAGGCAGGAGCAGGCTGCTGCTCATCGTGGCCGCCTCCTCACTGCTCCTGTTGCTGATCCTCTGGCCGCAGCAGATCTCCGGGCGCTACAACGTGGTTGGCAGTCCCTCGATCAGTGCAGACTTCATTGATCGTGTGCTGGCAGCCTATAACTCTCCGGCGGCGGGCAAGGGCCAGGCGCTCTACGACGACGGGGTCACCTACAATATCGATCCCGTCTATGCGCTGGCCTTCTTCCTCGAGGAGAGCCACTTTGGCACCGAAGGCGTGGCGCGCGTCACGCATTCGCTGGGCAATATTCGGGCGACTCCGGGATATCAGAGCTATGCTGGCTACCGCTTCTATCGCACCTGGGAGGAGGGCTTCATCGACTGGTATCGGCTGATTGCCGAGGAGTACGTGGCGCGTCGCGGTCTCTCCACGCTCGATCAGATTGTGCCGGTCTATGCTCCCGCTGCCGATGACAACGATGTGGCGGCCTACATCCGTACGCTGAAGCGGGCAGTGGATACCTGGCGTAGTGGCTCTCTGCTGGTCTAGCATCTCAGGCTGGCGGCCAGCCTCGCACGGCTCCGAGGCTGAGCGACAGAAGGAGGTCGTCTATGGCCTGGAATCCGCTCAATCCCCTCACCCGTTTGCTCTGGCAGACCTCGCAAGAGCAGCGCAGGATGCAGCGTATCGTCCACGGGGCAGCCGTAGAGCGTCCCTTTCTGCCGTTGCGGCGCAAACTGCTGGAGATCGGACCGGTGATCATCATCCTGCTGATCGTGATCCTATGTGGCTGCTGCGAGCCGTTTCGTCTCTGGTGTATCGCGCTGGTGCACTGGCTGGCTCAGCATCTGGAGGGCCTGGCGGGCGGCCACGCAATCAGGCAGGGGGAAGCGTTGCTGCTGGCGGTGCAGTCTGCGTTTGTTATAATGTAGGTCTTGTGACAACTCCCCACGCCTAAAGGCGGGGGCTTCTCAGTTCGTCCGGTTCCCCATCGGGAACCGTCCCTGAGGGCCGTGCCCCGGCCCGTAAGATATTCTTGGCAGCGTTCACATCACGGTCTGCTACATAGCCAC
>JBHOQN010000169.1:0-34410 GCA_042408965.1 Ktedonobacteraceae bacterium | reverse complement strand
GTGGCTATGTAGCAGACCGTGATGTGAACGCTGCCAAGAATATCTTACGGGCCGGGGCACGGCCCTCAGGGACGGTTCCCGATGGGGAACCGGACGAACTGAGAAGCCCCCGCCTTTAGGCGTGGGGAGTTGTCACAAGACGGATTTCTCCTTTCAGGACCCGTTTCGCAACGTGCAGGACACCATCATTCCACGCTTTATCGCCCTCAACGCCAGGGACAGCAGTGCCAGCTTCAGCGTACAGGTGATCCTGAGGCACGTGGCGACCCTCAACGCCACGATCATCAACGTTCATGAGCTGGACGGAATCAGCGTTCAGCTCCCCAACAGAGAGAATCAGCTCCAGCATTCGAGCGTGCCCCAGTTCATCATCAGCGCTATCGTCGGGCACGGGGCGATGGCAGTCATCGACTACACCTGTCCAGAGCAATGGAAATGGTCAGCAGCCACTCCCCTGCACATCTGAGGCGAGGCAGAGCGGCCTGTCAGCCATCACCAGAGCAGCAGATGCTTGACAAAGCTCGCCGAATGCAGTACAATCCAGGTGTGACAAGGCAGTACTGAGCCGTCTACCGTCTATGCTTAATGCTGCTGAACACAGAGGCCTCGTTCGTCTAGTGGCCCAGGACGCCGCTCTTTCAAGGCGGAGATCACGGGTTCGAATCCCGTACGAGGTATCTATTTTGTAGGAGAGCCTGGCAAACGTCGTTATCCTCTATCTAGTTTGCCAGGCTCTCCTCTTGCCTCCGTCCATACATGCAAGCAGGATCATGCCTCACGGATAAGGACCACGACTATGATAAGTGTAGAAGAAGCCCTGGAGCGTATCCTGGCCGCTATCAGTCCTCTTCCAGCCGTGACGATCCCCCTGGCCGAAGCGACGGGGCTGGTGCTGGCCGAGGATATCACTGCCGAGGAAGATCTTCCCCCTTTCGCCAACTCTGCCATGGATGGCTATGCGCTGCGCAGTGCGGACAGCCGGCCACAGGCGGGGCAGCCGGCGCGGCTGCGCGTGATCGGTACCATCGCTGCCGGCTACGTGGCCGAGCGCGCAGTGGAGCCAGGGACGACCATGCGTATCATGACGGGCGCGCCTATCCCATCAGGAGCCGACGCGGTCATCCAGATTGAGCTGACGCGCAGCAAGCCAGATGAGCGCGAGTGGGTTGAGATTCTAGCGGAGGTGCCGCCGGGGAATAACATTCGCGCCGCCGGGGAGGATATCCATCGCGGTCAGCGTCTGCTGGAGCATGGCAGCGAGATTGGGCCCTGGGAGATCGGTGTGCTGGCCACCATCGGGCGGGCACGGGTCGCCGTGATCCGACGTCCCCGGGTCGCCATCGTGAGTACCGGGGATGAGCTTGTCGACCTGGATGTACCGCTGCGGCCCGGTCAGATTCGTAATAGCAATAGCTATCTGCTGGAGGCGGCGATTCGCCGCGCAGGGGGCGAGCCACAGCGTCTGGGCACGGCTCGCGACACGGAGGAGAGCCTGCGCACTGTCTTCAGCCAGGCCAGGCAACATGACCTGATTATTACCTCGGGCGGCGTTTCAGTGGGTGAGTTCGACCTGGTGAAAAAGATCTTGCAGGAAGAAGGAGCCATTGATTTCTGGCAGATCAACATGCGACCCGGCAAGCCAGTGGCCTTCGGCCAGATCGGGGGGGTACCGCTGCTGGGACTGCCAGGCAACCCGGTCTCTGCGGCCGTCTCCTTCGAGCTGCTGGGGCGGCCCCTGATTCGCAAGCTGCTGGGTCACCAGCGCCTGCAGCGCCCCCAGGTCGAAGTCGTCGTGGAGGATGGTGTCAGCGAGCGCTCGATGCGCCGCCACTACGTTCGTGCCCACGTCACCTGGCGCGACGGCCGCTTTGTAGCGCGCACGACCGGCAACCAGGGCTCGCATATCACGACCTCGCTGCTCCACGCGAACGCGCTGCTCATCGTGCCTGAAGGAGGCACAACGATCAGCGCAGGCGAGACAGCGCGGGCCCTGATGCTGGACTGGCCAGAGGAGTAGCCTGGCTCAGGAGGAGGTCTTCGGGGTATCTGCTGGTTCAGAGGGAGAGAGCCGCGCACGCTGGCGGCCACGGAAGCGCACCAGACGATAGCGCAGTTGATCACGCGAGAGGCCCAGCAGGGCAGCGGCACGCACCTGGTTGTAGTGGCAGCGCTCCAGGGCCTCGCGCACAAACTGCTGCTCGATCTCCGCCAGAAAGGCCTCCAGGTCAAGGCCCTCGGGGGGCAGACTGAGTTGGGACCTGAACTCCCTCAAACGCTGGCTGGCATTGCTACCGGCCTGACGTATACTTTCGGGCAGATGCGCGGGCAGGATCTCCTCTCCATCGCACATCACCTGGCCATGCTGAATGACACTACGCAGCTCGCGCACGTTTCCGGGCCAGGAATAACGTTCGAGCAGGGCCAGAGCTTCGCGGCTCATACGCAGGGGGCGCCCCCCCTCCGCAATGGGTTCGGCCTGCTGCAGAAAGTGCTCGGCCAGCGGGGCGATATCCTCCGGGCGTTCGCGCAAAGGAGGTAGAGAGATCGTGATTACCTTGAGGCGATAGAAGAGATCTTCACGAAAGGCGCGCCGTATGACCGCGTCCTTCAGATCGATATTGGAAGCTGAGATGACACGCAGCCTGACCTGGATCTCCCTGGTCCCACCAACGCGACGGAAGCTGCGCGTTTCGAGGAAGCGTAGCAGCTTTGACTGCAGGACGAGGGGCATAGAGCCGATCTCGTCCAGGAAGAGGGTGCCCCCATGGGCGCGAGCGAGATAGCCATCGCGGGCCACACGCGCATCGGTATAGGCACCGGCCTCAACCCCAAACAGCTCGGTCTCCAGCAGCGTTTCCGGGATGGCGGCACAGTTGATGGCGACGAATTGACTGGCCGCCTGGCCGCTGAGAGCATGAATGGTCTGGGCAATCACCTCCTTGCCCGTGCCGCTCTCGCCCTGGATGAGGACAGTAGTGGTTGGAAAAGCGGCTACCTGGCGAACCAGGGTAGCGACCTGCTGCATGAGGGAGCTACGCCCAACGACCATACCCAGGCGTAACAGGTCCGTGTCATCGGTCGGCACATGTTGTGCAGCAGCGCCATCCAGACCCTGCACCATCTCCCCTCCCTCTGGATCAGCATGGCCTCACTCAACTTAGCGTGGGTAGACGCCTCCCACAGGGATCGAGGCCGAGCGCGGCATCTGAGTAGAGCCACCGGCCTGCATAGTGGAGGGAGGCTGTACGCCCCAGCCACGTCCCACGACGAACCTGGCGCCATTACCGCCGTTGCCCCACTGCGATTCGGTCTCCACGTAGACAGGGGCCTGCTGAGCCGCAGGAGCAAGCGGTGACAAGGCACCAGTCTGGCCCCAGGGCTGAGGCTGAGGCAGGCCATAGACCCCACTGGAGGGCGGCATGACGGGATAGGAGGTGGGAGAAAGCTCCCGCAGGGCAAGGTGAGGATTGAAACCGGCAGGGGCCTGTACCAGGCCCAGAGCGATCAGCTCACCCGTAACCACGGCAACCTGTTCGAGCGGCATTCCCAGGCGCTGGGCAGCCTGCTGCAGGGTAGTGTGGCCATCGACACAACTGAAGACGCGCCACTCATCGGGTGTCAGCGGAATGTCGACACCAGCCGAGGAGAGCGGCAGGAGATCTGCCGGCAGCAGCTGCATGTCAGGGCGCATAAAAGAGATGTCGATTCTCCTGGGCATATAGGGCGCCGAGACCCGCGTAGGCGCGGGGAGGGCCGAGGGCGAGGCCGGCTGAGCAGGCATCTGAGCTGGAGAAGCAGCAGCAGAAGCAGAGGCTGCGGCATCGGAGAGCCTGGCGAGAGCATCTGGCTCGAAGAGCGAGCCAAGATCGATATGACCCTGGGCCGCGCCGGTCTCAGGCAGAGACTGCGTGACACGCGGTTGCAATGGCTCAGGGGCGGCAGCGGGAGACGGGAACGGTTCCTCCGTCGTGCGCGCAGCCCCGGTCTGTTGAGCCTGTTGAGGCGGCACAGAGGCAGCGCCTGAGGCCGGGGGTGCGACGAGAGGGGCAGCCGGTACAGCCGGTACGACAGGAGCAGCCGGCGCGACGGGAAGGAGGCTGGTAGGTGAGAGTGAAACAAGCAAGCGGGCTGGAGGAGGAACACGCTCCTCTTCAAAATAGACCTCGCCGCTACGCCAGGTGAGGAGAACCTCAATGACCTTCTGCGCCTCCCTGGTGGCCCAGGAGCGCAGTTGCTCGCGGGTCGTATAGCCCATATCCATCAGGAGGAGAGCGATGCGCGTCTCACTGGCCTCCTCGCCACGGTTTCTCAAGATCTGCATCACATCGGCCAGCGCGCCGCTTGAGATCACGCCGGCCTGCACAAGGCGGTCCCCCAGCGTCAGATGAGCACGGACCGGACCGATACACATCAGGCGCCCCTGACTGAAGTAGAGTTCCACCCAGAGAGCGGACTGCTTGACGACGAGCATCCCGGTCTTCTCATGGGCTTCAAGGCGCCGTAAGATATCAGCCAGATTCACCCGATCTAACGTACTTGTGAAGCTTATAGCAGACACAATAACTCACCGCCTGTCAAAAAATGCCTCCGCACCTGTTTCCCTGTCGGCCGAGGGAGAGGCTGACAGGCGCAGGAGACATCAGGAATATCTATAACCAGCATACGACCCGAGTCAAACCAGGCAAGGCTGCGAAACAGGTGCGCTAAACAGCCATCGTTCAACGCAGCTCCACGAACCAACCCCACCCTGTGCACTTCGCAGTATCCAGAGCGCTTCCCCCGAAGCAGCGGATACTGCCAGAACATCGGTGTCGGCGGAGGGAGAGGGATTCGAACCCCCGGGGCTGTTCACCCGGCCGTTTTCAAGACGGCTGCATTAGACCGCTCTGCCATCCCTCCGTTCCCTAGTTTACCACAACCGATCGCAATTTGGAAGTGTGCTGTACTAAATTGGGTAGCGCTGAGTACTTTTCGTTATTCACGCAACGAACATCGTAGCTACTTTGTCACCGCGTTGGACACGCATTTGTAGAGGCGCCGCTTCAGGGAGAGAGCAAGGAGAGGCCCATGTAGGGGCGCAGGATTTTGGGGACGACGACGGTTCCGTCAGCCTGCTGATAGACCTCCAGAATGACGGCGAGGAGGCGCTCGATGGCGGGGGCGCAGGCGCCCAGTGAGTGGGCGTACTCGGTGCGGCTATCGTTGGCAGGACGATAGAGGATATTGGCGCGGCGCGTTTGAAAGGCCTCATAGTTGCTGACCGTCGCCACCTGGACAAAGTGGCGCTGAGCCGGCAGCCAGGCCTCCAGGCTGATGGTCATGGTGGCCGCAAAAGAGAGGCGGCCGGCACAGAGCAGCACAACGCGGTAGGCCAGTTCCAGGCGCTGGAGGAGGCTCTCGATCTGGGCAACCATCAGCTGCAGCGCTGTATAGGAATCGCCAGGTGCAACTAGCTGGAAGAGCTGAATCTCATTGAACTGGTGCAGGGGCAACAGACCTGAGGTACGCGGAGAAGGGATCTCGGCATCGCGGCGGAAGGCCTGACTCCAGGTAACGGCGCGCACAGGCAGAGCGTTTACGGGAAGGATCGTATCGCTATAGAGGCCTATCAGCGGGGTTTCACCACCTGGATTGAGGTAGAGTTCATCTGCCTGGCAACTGTAGGTCTGTTCTTCAAGCAGGGGAACATGCGCGGCCGCCTGCACCGCCCCATGCTTGAGCAAGGAAGGAAGCAGGGCCTCACGATAGCCCAGCTCCCTGGTATAGATGTCGAGGGCCAGCGTGCCCAGGGAGCGTAGCAGACGGGCCCCAGTGCCCTGGAAGGCGGCGAAATGGCTCCCCGCCAGACGACGGCCGGCCTCCAGATCGAGGATGCCGAGGGTGCGGCCCAGCTCCCAGGAAGAGCGAGGAGTAAAGTAGAACGAGAGGGGCGTCCCCCAGCGACGTAGCTCGCGATTCGCGCTGCTGCTTTTTCCTGCGGGAAGGTCGCGATGTGGCAGGTTGGGCAGTCGCAAAACGAGCAGGTGCAGTTGCGTATCGAGATCGGCGATCTGTACTTCAAGGCGGCGGATCTCGCTGCTGATGGCCTTGATGCGTTTCTGAAGGCTCGCTCGCTGCTCTGCTGAAGCCTTCTTCAGGTCCTCTCGCAAGGTCTTCAGGGTAGTATAGAGGCCCTCGCAGCGGGCAAGCAGGCCATCGCGCTGCTCGCCGAGGCGCAGTATCTCCTCAAGATTGTCTGACCAGCCACGGTGACGCAGCCCCTGACGCACAAGATCTGGATAGTGACGAATGAGATCAAGGCTCAGCATACGCTGTTAGTATAGCATAGCACGCAGGGCAGACAAGTCTTATTGCACCTCGACGGAATTTGCGCTACACTATCCTGTGACTACCAGCAGCAGAGGGTGCCATCCAATCAGACAGCAGGGCCTTCGATCTGCTTGAGGAGGCAGGCAACCGGATGATGACGGTCATCAAAAAGGGTCCACAGGGTGAGGCCACGGTCTCCTACCAGGGCGAAGTGATCGCTCTGCCTTCAGCGCACGCTTGCGTCATCCGCGCCATCTGGAGCTGGCCCGACCGCGATCTGGGCTACGTGCATCTGGAGACCGGTGACTGTTTTACTGAATATTACTACACGGATCGCTGGTTCAATATCTTCGAGATCGCCAGAGCGAGCGGTGAGCGCAAGGGCTGGTACTGTAACATCGCTGAGCCAGCGGTGATCCAGGATGGGCGCATCGAGCAGGTTGACCTGCTGCTGGACGTCTGGGTTGATCCCCAGGGGCGGGCACTGCTGCTGGACGAGGATGAATTCAACGCAGTCACCACGCTGAGCGCAGAGCAGCGCCAGGGAGCCAGGCAGGGCCTGCGCGAGCTACTGGAGATGATCGAGCGCCGAGAGGGACCGTTCGCCGAGGCAGAAAGATAGGAGCTACGCATAGAAGATGCCTGATGAGCTTCAGCCGTGGGTATCACGGGGATCTGATGAGCTTGAGCGGCGCAGGGTGTTGCGCCGCAGCGTGCAGGAGCTGATACGGCTCACCGCTTGCAGCTCGCTTACCAGGGCAGAGATTCAGGATCATCTGCAGAGGAACCTGGCAAGCAACGGCAGAAGCTTCTGGGTGGCACTGCTGCGTGCCCTGGGGCGTGACGACGCTGAGGAGCGTCAAGCCGCGGTGCAATTACTGGTGATGCTGGCAGAGCCGGAGACGCTCGTCCCGCTACGGCGCATGGTAGATCATCAGCGTCTGCCGCGAGTGACCCGTCTGGCGGCGGCCCTTGTCCTGGCCGGGATGGGCGAGACCTTGCCCGCGGAGAGCGAGCGCTACCTGCCTCGGCGGCGCAGGTACGCGATCAGTTGAACACCCCGGCATATCCGGCGCATCCCTCGATGCGGAGAGCGAGAGGGTATCAGACCGCTTCAACAACATGCTGGCCCTTGATGGGCAACCATGGTCGGAGGCACTCAGGCGCGGAGAGCGCCGGTCGGTCTGCTGGCTGTTCACCCACTGAGGCGGCCAGACCTGGGGAGATGCCCCCTATCTCCAACAGAGCCTGGACCAGCCGTTCTCCGGCACCAGAGCCGAGCAGGCAGAGAGAGGGCTGAGGAGCATGCCATCTGATGTCGGGACGCCTGGCTCTGTCGGAGTCGGGGCCTTGGGTCGGGCTGCGGTCCCGGTGCAAAGGACCAGCGCAGGAGATCGTGCAGACCAGGGGGGAGCTGGCAGGTTGCCTACCCGGCGGCACATCTCTCTCCACCTGCCGCCCCCGACCGCTGCGCGCCCTCCTGGAGCATGCCGTTTCTCCCCTGTCGCCGCTCTGGCGATATGCTCTGTTGCGCATCGATGCGGAATAGATCCAATTTCAGCCTGCACCAGGAGAGAATGAGGAATGATGAACTCCCACTCCTCGCAGACCACGACAGACGCAGTGCTGCCTCAGCGCGCCCAACCGGAGCGGCCTGCATGGCAGGGATTGCTCTACGTGTGCATCGCGGTCTTCTTCTTCGCAACCAGCCCTGTGTTTGTGCGGCTGGCCGGTCCTTTCACCTCCATCGAGATTGCCTTCTGGCGGCTGGCAATCGCCGCTCTGCTGGTGATGATCCTGGGGCTGCTCACACGCCAGCAGTTGCTGCTGAAGCGCGAGGAGCTGCCACGCTTCCTTTTCTACGGTCTGATCACTGCCCTGCACTTTATTTTCTACATCGCCTCACTCAGCTTCACAACGATCGCCCATGCTCTGGCGATCGTCTATACCTCGCCAATCTTCGTGACACTCTTCTCCGCCGTAGTTCTGCACGAGCCGCTGCCGCGCCGCAAGTATGTGGGGATCATCGTGGCCATCATCGGCGTTGCCTTCATGGCCGGATTCGAGCCACACTACACGCGCTGCGCGCCAGCAGAGGGGGCCTGTATGGTGCTGGGCGACGGCCTGGCTCTGCTCTCGGCTATCTGCTATGGGATCTATTCGATCGCCGGGCGAGGCGAGCGCGATCGGCATCCACTGTTTCGCTATACCATGAACGTCTATGGACTGGCGGCACTCTGGCTGCTGCCGATCACCCTCTACTTCGCCCTGCGACATGCGTATCCCCTCTCAGCCGTCGGCGCTGTGGTCGCTCTGGGCCTCCTGCCACTCGGTCTGGGCCATACACTCTACAACGCGGCGCTGCGCAACATCCACGCGACGTACGCTAATCTGATCGCTACGCAGGAAGTCACTGGCGGTATCTTACTCGGCATCCTCTGGCTGCATGAGATCCCTTCCCTGACAGCCATCATCGGCGTGGTGATCACCCTGGTGGGAATCACAAGCGTGCTGCTATAATTGCAGAGGTAGAAACCGTCACTCGCTCATGGCAAGCCTATCAATCGTGGCAGCACAACAGGAAAGGTTGGCATCGACTTGCGCAAAACGGTGGTGATCATGACGACCATCGCGCTGGTTCTTCTCCTCACCAGCCTGATCCTCTCTCTCTTCGCCTCTACGGACAGCGTTGCGCTCACCCTGCTGACGCTGCTGACAGGGGCAACAGGCATTCTCCTGGCATTCCTGGCGTTGATTCTGCTGAGGGTGGACTGGCTGCCACGGCGAACGGCATGGCTGGCTCAACAGCAGGCCAGCAGCCCGGCACCAGAGACGCTGAGCCGCAAACAGTTTGGACCGCTGACATTCTCTATCAGCCGCGATCAGGGGAGACAGGCCCTTGCGAGCGCACAGCTAACAGCTCCATCTTATCAGCCAGGCCGACTCATGCGTACAATTGAGGAACTCGTACAAAGAGCGACGAAAGGGAGCGATGTCAGCCTCATCTCGCTGCTCGCTCTCACCCAATCTGATCGGACCAACACATCATCTGCTCCTAGTATACCCGATCACCAGGATCCAGGGGAGATGTCACCAGCTTACCGGAGGGGCTGAGCGTCAGAGTTGCGCAATGACGCTCTTGCTGATCGCCCGCAGGGTGGCAAAGACACCAACCCCATTGGAGGCCACCGCCTCGAAAGAAGGTACGCGGCGACGATTCAGGTAGCGATCAAGCACGTGGACAGGCAAAGCAGAAGGCAGATCGCGCTTATTCCACTGCATCACAAAGGGGAAGTGACCCAGATCCTTACCCAGGCGTCGCATGTACATCTCAAGCTCAGCAATACTCTGAACGTTTTCCTCAAACTTCTCAGCCTGCGAATCGACCACAAAGACAATGCCATCGGCCCCATTGAGGACCGCGAGGCGAGTACGCTCGTAGAGGATCTGGCCGGGCACCGTATAGAGGTGGAAGCGAGTACGAAAGCCATGGACCGTACCGAGATCGAGGGGCAGGAAGTCAAAAAAGAGGGTGCGCTCAGTCTCAGTGGCGATCGAGAGCATCTCGCCACGGATGGAGGGATTAATGCTCCGGTAGACATACTGCAAGTTCGTCGTTTTCCCACAGTATCCAATGCCGTAGTAGACGATCTTGCAGTGGATCTCGTGAGTTGCAATGTTGATGAGCGCCATAGAGACGTATTACCTCAAAAGTCCCTAATCGCGGAAAAGCAGATCGATCGTGTCCTCAACGGAAGACCGGAACTCGACGTTAATGACCGAGGTTTTCCGGCGTGTGGTATCAGCCTTAACGCGGGCCAGCACACGCCCCAGTTCATCAGTAGCTTTTTTCGAGAGGACTTTCACCAGGCCGATATGAGTCAGTTTATCGAAGACGATCACCAGCAGCCACTGTTCTTCAACGAGCGTGGTATAGATATTCTCATGCATTCCCTGCTGGAAGATCGTGCGGAAGTCCTTCTCACCCAGCAGCTCGGCGACCTGACGAGAGGACGAGAAGGCACCGGCCAGGAGGGCGCCCAGGGAAGTGACGTTGCGGCGCACGCCATTGCCGAAGTTCGAGATCACCTGTCCACTTTTGTCAAGGAGCATAACAGAGGAGGCGCTGGTATCATGTAAGAGCTTACTCAGCGTCGTCCTGATGGCCTCCAGCTCGTGATCAGAAATAACCAGATTAGACAGTTGTTCCATGTACGCGCCGCCTCCGGTAGATGCTTAGCGTGCTCAGCCAGTTCTCCACGCGCGAAAAACCTGTATAGTACAGAAGACAGATCTAGGCAATATCGAGAGCTTCCAGAATTTCGTCACGACTGGCCTTGACCATATGACGGACACGCCCCAGGCAGGAGGCATTATCGAAGACCGTCACGATCAAGGCGAAGTCCCCCAGAGGATCAGCACTGACCAGGCCGTGCTCAAACTCCACGAGGGCGCCGACGAGACCCCCGCGAGAGACCTCCCGTCCCAGAGCCTCAGCGGTGCTCAGGCCAGTCGTCATAATCGCCCCCACGGCTTCCAGGTCCTCCTTGCTCTCGCGGGGCATCCCCTCGATCAAGAGGCCATCACGTCCGACAAGGATCGCCATCCTGACGCCCGGGATGGTTAAGAATCGGCCCAGAGCCTGCTTCAGGTCAACCATTCTTTCCTCCGCATTTCACGGGCAGCACAACAATGAGATCAGATGAACGGGCGCTCTCCTCGCGGCAGGGTGGGCGCGACCTGAGGCACCCCCACGCATCTTCTGCCGTGCAGGGAACTGCTGGTATTGTATACGATACGGCCTGGGAGCGCAACCGGATAAGACTTCTTGGCTAATGGCTATATGCACATTCATGAGCGGCGACGGCGCTTGTAACGGTATGCTATAGTGTGAATGGCATGAGACACGACTGTGAGCGCGGCGGGTGACCCTGATGGCAGTCAGGGAGCCAGGCGATGCGCACGACAAAGGACAGTGATTGCAGATGGACGAGCCTGGAGCACTCTGGCAACCTTCTCCCAACTACTACCGCGGTCGGCAGGGGCACCGGCCTCGCTGGATCATCGTTCACGGAACGGCGGGATTCGCCAGCGCCGAGGCGGTGGCGGCTTTTTTTCAGCGGCCAGAGACTGAGGCCAGCACGCACTACATTATCGCCCAGGACGGCAGGATCATCCAACTGGTGAGCGAGGCCGACACTGCCTGGGGAAATGGCAAGGTGACGCGCGGACACGATCCTTGGTGGTCGCAGTCCCTCAACCCCAACTACGTCAGCATCTCAATTGAGCACCACAAGCTACGCCGCGATAATGGCGACGAGTTGACGGCTGCCCAGAAGCAGTCCAGCTTTGCCCTGATCGCGCATATCTGCGAGCGGCACGCCATTCCTCGCCGCCGCGCCGATGCCCGAGGGGGCATCACAGGGCATTTTTCGATGGACCCGATGAACCGCAGCTACTGCCCTGGACCCTATCCCTGGCAGGAGCTTTTCGCCTACCTGGCACAGGAGGGCGAGGAGAGCGGCCTGGATCAGGAGCCGGCCCCAACGACCGACATTGCCGCCCTGCACCATCAACTCGACGAACTGCGCGCTGTGGCCGCGGAGTTCCAGCGCCGGGTTGTCAATCTGCAGATGGAACTCGCGATGATGCAAGGTCAGGAGAGGGCGGCGGGTGGGCTGCTGCGCCGCAGCAGCCCGTTGCCTGACGCTGAGAGCGACTAGCGAAACTTGGTACCGTAGTTGGGCGCCTCCTTGGTGATCATGACGTCGTGTGGATGGCTCTCGCGCAGACCGGCGCTGGTGATGCGCACAAAGCGTGTGCGGGTCTGCATCTCAGTGATCGTCGCGCAGCCAGCGTAGCCCATGGCCTGACGTAGCCCACCGACGAGCTGGTGCACCAGTGGTCCCAGCATGCCCTTATAGGGGACACGCGCCTCAATCCCTTCAGCGATCAGCCGGGTCTCATCGACTACATCGTTCTGAAAGTAGCGATCTTTGCTATAGCTGCGCTGCTTCATGGCGGCGATTGAGCCCATACCACGATAATCTTTGAAGCGCTCGCCGTGCGAAATGATCAGTTCTCCAGGGCTTTCATCGACGCCGGCCAGCAGGCTGCCAAGCATGACAGTATCGGCACCGGCGGCGATGGCCTTGGCGATATCTCCCGAATATTGGATGCCTCCGTCGCCTACCACCGGGACCCCGTAGCGCCGCGCCACACGCGAGCATTCGTAGATGGCAGTGATCTGCGGCATCCCGACCCCGGCAATCACGCGCGTCGTGCAGATGGCGCCGGCGCCGATGCCAACCTTGACGGCATCCGCCCCGGCCTGGATGAGGGCCTCCGTCGCTTCGCCTGTGACGACGTTGCCGGCCATAATCTGCACGCGCTGAGCGAAGAGCCGCTTGAGACGAGCCACTGTCTCGACAACCATCTGCGAGTGGGCATGCGAGGTGTCAACCACCAGCACATCAACGCCTTCCTCGAGAAGCGCTCCGCAGCGAGCCTCGGTATCGGGTCCCACGCCAACGGCCGCACCGACGCGCAGCCGCCCGTACTCATCTTTGGCTGCATCAGGATAGAGGATCTTCTTCTGGATGTCTTTGATGGTGATCAGTCCCCTGAGCATCCCCTGGTCATCAACGACTGGCAGCTTCTCAATCTTGTGACGATGCAGGATGTCGCGCGCCTGCTCCAGGGTGGTCCCGACGGGAACGGTGATCAGATTCTCGCGCGTCATTAACTCGGCGACCGGGCGATCGAGATTGGTTTCAAAGCGAATGTCGCGGTTGGTTAGAATGCCGACCAGTCTCCCATGCTCGACCACAGGAATGCCTGAGATATGAAAATGCTGCATCGCCTCCAGCGCCTCGCGCAGGGAAGCCTGTGGCTCCAGTGTGATCGGATCGGTAATCATTCCTGACTCCGAGCGCTTGACCTTATCAACCTCGCGCGCCTGATCCTCAATCGAGAGATTCCGATGAATGATGCCAATACCACCCTCGCGCGCCAGGGCGATGGCCAGGCGGGCCTCTGTCACAGTGTCCATCGCGGCACTCACAATGGGAATGTTGACGTTGATCGTGCGCGTCAGGCGCGCCCTGGTCGAGACATCGCGCGGCAATACACGTGAGGCGGCCGGGATAATCAGGACGTCATCGAAGGTCAGCCCCTCACCGATAAATTTCTCGTGTCCATCCAGCTCAAACTCAGGCGTGACCAGGGCATGGCTACGCAGATCAACTTCCTCCGTATGGGCCTCAGCCATAATAGCAGTCTCCTCCTTCAACGTACACAAACGCCCAGCACACCCTTCAGGGCGAGCCACCAGCGGCGGCACCTGACCAGTATCTGTGCTGGGCCACTCACAAGCAAGAGCTATGCGGGAAACGCATTGTTATTCTCTCTATAAGAGCATATCGGCCGCCGCTCTGTCAAGGATCGCTCCCACGACCGCTCGCCACCACAGAAGACCAGCGCCAGGAGCGACATCCCCTCACATCAGAGGCAGCGACCAATGCTTCGCTCGAGGAGTACCAAACTCCCTCCTCTCGACTCCTTCCAGCGGTATTCTGCGCACACTTACTTGCAGAAATGGTTTTGAGACGCTAAAATATAGCTTATATAGAAATATTCAAATTATCAGTCTTTCTTCTTGTGTATCTACAGTAGATCTACAAGAAGACACCTGCAGAGAAGTGCTGGATAGCGGGAGGAAAGGGTCACATCTATGATGAATGAGTGGTGGCAGACCTTCGGGACGTTCGATCCTGAGAATGAGCAGGGCCTGTATCCTCATCCTGGCCAGGTTGTAGCGCACTATCGCAGAGAACGAGGCTGGTCTCAGGCCGACCTGGCCCGCCGGCTGGGCATCCAGGCCAGGATGATCCACTACCTCGAGAAAAAGCAGTTCGGCCTCGATTCCATCAGCCGGCGCCGGCGCCTGGTCGAGCTGCTCTCTATCCCTCCAGCCCTGCTGGGGCTGGACATGCGCTATCCCCTGGCGCCGCAAGAGCCATACTGGTGGACACAGGAGGGCTACCCCCCCTTCCCGGCTGGCGAAGACGGCTATCCCCAGCCTGGGGCCGTCATCAAACACTACCGGCAGCAGCAGATCAAGCGACAACTCACGGGCGAGCGTGCCTGGACCCAGGCCGACCTCGCCGAGGCGCTGGGAATCTCTGAGCTGGCCATTCGGCGCATGGAGAACCACAATGAGTACCTTGACTCCTCTCAGCGTCGCCGCATGCTGACAGCGGTGCTGGCCATTCCACCCACGCTGCTGGGGCTGGATGCCAGGCACGCTGGACCGCACCAGGGACCGGACCCTGCTGCACTGCCTCTGATCTACCTCCCCTTTGACCGCGCTGAAGGTGATCTTCTGAGCATCTACCATGACCAGCAGACAGCACTGTACAACGAGTTCCGTCTCAGCCGCCAGCCCCAACTGCTGACGCGCGCGGTGCACCGCATTACGCATCTCCAGAGGCTGGCTCCGATTGCACGCAGCGAACACCTGCCCGGGATCTTGAAGCTCGAATTCAACTATGCCCAGTTCGTGGCCGACGCTACAGCGGACCTCTACGGTATCAGCGCTGCCCTACCCTACGTTGACCTCTGCCAAACCATCGCTCAGGGATACCTCCAGCTCGAAGGCCAGCCGGACCCGGGGTGCCGAGATCTGCTGGCAAACACGCTGATTGGCAAGGCCATCGCTTACTTCGAGCTGGGAGCGACCGAGGGAGCCAGACGCCATGCCGAGGAGGCTCTCTCGTACGCCCCCTCAGCCTGTCGCTCTGTGCAGAGCTTTGTGCTCGAAGAGGCGGCTCGCATCCTGGCCCATCTGGCCGACGGCGAGCGTGAGCGTAAGCAGGCGCTGCAATTACTCGAACAGGCAGAGCGTCTACTGGATGAAGAAGCCACATCGGAGAGGGCTGATCCCTACTTCCTGGCCTCCGACCGCGGTTACTACCATCTGAATCGCGCCCGCACCTTGCTGGCGCTGGGCGCGCCAGCGGCGGCCCTGGTTGAGCTGGACCAGGCCCATCAGACGACCCTGCCCACCTTCCAGACGCGCCAGCTTTTCATCGCCATCCATCAGGCCCTGGCTCACCTCAACCTCAAAGAGTACGACCTGGCCACGAACCTGGCCCTGCAGGCCGCCCTGGAGGCCCGTCGCATCAGCGCCCGTCGAGCGCTGGCCAGCCTCGCTGATCTCCACAACCGTCTCAAGCAGAGTCCCTACGGCAGTGCTCCCTCTGTCGCCCGCCTGGGCTGGCTGGTGGGAGCGTTATAAGCTGTCTACGGCGCTATTCGAGGACATCGCGCCTCCAGGTGAGCATCAGCGAGACGACGAGGAAGATCAGGGCATAGACCAGCGTGAGCAGAAAGACGTGATTGGTATCCACCAGATGCATATTCAAGGGTGCGACCCCGATGTGCGCCACATGGTCAGCCGTGACCACCTGGGGCATCACGTTGAGATTGGGACCAAGCAAGTAAGCTGTCAGATCGAGCCAGAACTGACTGTTCGTGAGGTACTCTCCTAATAAGAGTAACAAGACCAGAGCATTGTCGATCGGGAAGTAGGCCACAGCCGCACTCAGACCAAAGGTCTGGGAGCGTCCCACTACAGCCATCGCGACAGCCATGAGGATGGAGACCACCATGCTGACCGCCACGGTGAGCACCGTCAGCCCGACATTTTGCCAGAAGGCGGGACCCACGTCCGTGAAAACCTGCAGGTTCCCGACCACGACGAGGGTCATCAATGTAGAGCTGAGCGCCGCCAGCAGCAGATCGATCAAGAGCAGGAGTGTTGCGACCAGGAACAGGGTCACGAGTTTGGCCAGCAATAACTGGACACGACCTACTCCTCGCGCAAGGAGCACACGCACCGTGCCAAGCTGATATTCGAGGCCAACACAGCGCGCAGCCACGATAATCAGGCAGATGCCTCCGAAGACACGCACACAATCCAGACCATGAACCAGACGATAGGCATAGACCAGAGGGTCAGACCGCAATAGCAACTTGAGGTTCGACCTCGACAGCGTCAGCTCAATCAGATAAAAGCCACCCAGAAAGCAGGCCTGCAGTACAAACAGGGCCCACGTTTGCCACTGACGCGAGATCTTGAGCCATTCTGCCCATAGCAGACCAGCGAAGGACGGCCTGTTTGATTGACCGGAGAACTCAGCCGAGACTGCTGAAGCAGGGGAAGAGATCAACACCTCTTTCATATCAATTTACCTTTCAGACATTTTTTGCGTCAAATGCAGAAAAACCTGCTCCAGATCCAGCACCGCCGGCGCGAGGGTCTCGGGAGCGAAGCCAGACCTGACCAGGAAGAGATTGAGCTCGCGTCCACTGCCAGCAGGGGAGGCCGTCAGAAGACGGCCCTGCAGATCCAGGCGAGCCGTGCGCCCCCAGGGCTGGCTTTGCACCATTTTCAGCGCTTCGAGGGGTCGTTCGAGGCTGACGATAAACTCGCCCTCTCTGCGCGTTAGATCCTCAACGCTGGCCTCCGTCACCAGTCTTCCCAGATTGATAATTGCCACGCGCGTGCAGATCTGCTGCACCTCGCCGAGCAGGTGACTGGAGATGAAGATCGTCTTGCCTTCGGCGACCAGGCGATGCAGCAGATCGCGCATCTCGACAATGCCAGCGGGATCAAGGCCATTCGCCGGCTCGTCAAGCACCAGCAATGCGGGGTCCTGCAAGAGTGCCATGGCCACGCCCAGCCGTTGCTTCATGCCCAGCGAATAGGTCCGCACCCGTTGCTGCTGGTACGCACTCAGACCGACCATGTCCAGCACTTCGTCGATGCGCCGCGGCGAGACTCCACCCAGCGCCGCGGCCACAGCGCGCAGATTGTCACGACCGGACATATAGAGATAGAGCGCGGGCATCTCGACCAGCGCACCCACCCGCGGCAAGACCTGTGCATACCAGCGCCGCACGTCCATGCCAAGAATCTCCACACTGCCAGAGGTAGGCGTGATCAGACCCAGAATCATACGAATGGTCGTCGTTTTGCCAGCCCCGTTGGGACCAAGGAATCCCAGGATGTCGCCACGTCGGACCTCCAGATCGAGGTGATCCACAGCCAGCCTCTTGCCATAGCGCTTCGAGAGACCGTGGATGCGCAAGATGGGCGCCTCAGCATGGCTTCCTTCAACACGATGTTCAGGGCGATGATCTATGAGACCTTCGGTCATGTATAGCTTCCCTTTCCGCTCAAGACTGCTACCCCAGACGGGTAGAAAGAGGGAGGCAGGCTCAGCATGCTGTTTCAGAGAGCGAGCCACAGTTCGCACTCCCAGATCATGCGGATCACACTCCCACTGGCTCTTTCAAGGGAGAGCGGCGAAACGTTACACCTCAGCGCAGCCCTTGCAGTACTCTTGCCTCTGGCTCAAGGGAGGCGGGGAGCAAGGGCCGAGGACACGAAGCAAGCTTTGCAGCCATACGAGGCGCACTGACCTTGTCAGAACCGACTCACCAGAGCGAGGAGGGATGAGGTATCTTTCTGTACAGGAAGACGAAAGGCAGCAAGAGGAGGGGAGAGAGGGAAGACCTCTCGACTCTGAGCGCTATTTCTGTTACCATGTCCGGCAATAACAGGGCGTGATGGCAGGGAGGCGCAGACAGGAGAGGAGAAAGGCGCGCTTCCGCTGAGAGACCGTTCACGTCCCTTCCAGGCACTCACCCGGCCCCGGAGAGGGCCATGCTGTACCTGGTTATCTTCGACCAGGAGGTAGACATTCTATGGAAGAACTCCGGCATCGTATTCGTGTGGCCCGAGGCGAGGAGCCAGCCGATCTTGTTCTGCGCAACGCCAGGCTCATCAATGTCTGTAGCGGCGAGACCTACCCCGCTGATGTAGCCCTGGCCGATGGGCGGGTTGTCGGAGTGAGCACGCCCGCGGGAGGCTATCACGGGCGAGAGGAACGTGATCTTGAGGGGCGCTGGCTTGCGCCCGCCCTGATGGATGGACACATGCACATTGAGAGCACCATGCTGGTGCTCTCAGAATTTGCACGCATTGTCGTTCCACGCGGTGTGACAACGGTCATGCTTGATCCTCACGAATTTGCTAATGTCATGGGTATGGCAGGTATTCGCTATGTCCTGGACACAGCACGCGACCTGCCGCTCAGCGTCTATGTGCTGCTCTCTTCCTGCGTTCCAGCATCGAGCTACGAAAGTCCCTATCGCCTGCTGCTGGCTGAGGACCTGCTTCCCCTCCTCGCTGATGAGCGCGTGCTGGGCCTGGCAGAGATGATGAACATGCCGGGTGTCTTGCAGGCCGACGAGCAGGTGCTGGCCAAGATCGAGGCCACGCTCAAGCATGGCCTGGTGGTCGATGGACACGCGCCTGGACTGCGTGGACGCGATCTGTGCGCCTACGCCGCCGCCGGCGTGATGTCTGACCACGAATGCACCTCGCTGGAGGAGGCACGCGAACGGCTGCGTCTGGGCATGTGGCTGATGATCCGCGAGGGATCGGCGGCTCGCAATCTCGAGACACTCTTACCACTGGTGCAGGAGCTACACCCACCGCGCGTTTTCTTCGTAACCGACGATCGCGATCCGCTGGATCTGACGACGCGCGGGCATATCGATTCCATGGTGCGGCGCGCCATCGAGCTGGGACTGAACCCTGTGGAAGCGATCAGACTGGCTTCTTACAACACCGCTCAGTACTTCCGCCTGTATGACCGGGGGGCGATCGCACCGGGCTACGTTGCCGATCTGGTGGTACTTGACGATCTCGCCACCTTCCGCGTAGAGTCGGTCTACAAGGATGGGCAACTGGTCGCGCGCGCCGGGCGCCTGCAGGTCGAGCCGGCCAGCATCGAGAGCAGTGCGGTCAGGGGCACCGTGCGCATCGGCGCCATCAGCGAGGAGGATCTACGCATCCCCGGCCGGCCGGGGCTGGTAGAGGTCATCGGTATCGAGCCGGGGCAGATCACGACGCGGCATCTGCGCGCGGAGGCGCCGCTGCGCGATGGCACGATCGTGGCCGATCCGGCGCGCGATCTCCTGAAACTGGCGGTGATCGAGCGCCATCACGCGAGCGGACGCATCGGCCTGGGACTGGTGCAGGGCCTCGGGCTGCAACGGGGAGCGCTGGCTTCCAGCGTAGCCCACGACGCCCACAACCTGGTGATCGCCGGCGTAGCCGATCGCGACATCCTCAAGGCCGCCCGCACGCTGGAAGAGATGGGCGGCGGCTTCGTACTGGTCGTCGATGAAGAGGTAGAGGCCGCAGTTCCTCTGCCGCTTGGCGGTCTGGTCTCGCCAGCACCTGCAGAAGAGCTGGTCGAGCGGCTGCGCGCGCTGGACCGAGCGGCGGCCGTCCTCGGCTGCCGACTGGAGCACCCCTGCATGACTTTGAGCTTCCTTTCCCTCTCGGTCATTCCCTCTCTGAAACTGACCGACCAGGGGCTGGTTGATGTTGAGAGCTTCACCCTGCTCCCTTTACAGCACTGATCTCTGGACGATCTAGATGATCTGGACTATACCGCAGGCTTGAGGCAGGGAAAGTTCGAGGAATACCAGTATGTTGCTTAATTTGCTTGAATACCACTGGGTTGAAGATGTCGATGACGCCCTGATACTGCTCTCGCGTTCCGACGTGCGGACGGTACCGCTGGCCGGCGGGACCTATCTGCTGGGGCACAACGACGAAAGCATTCAGGCAGTCGTCGACCTGCGTGATCTGGGGCTGAGCTATATTTCAGAAGACGCACGGGGCATTCATATTGGCGCCATGACAACACTGCAGGAGATCGTCGAGTCGCCTTTGCTCAAAAGCTTTCTTGGCGGTTTACTGGCCCAGGCTGCCCAGGCATCGGCCTCCTCGCAGTTGATTCGCAACGTTGCCACCCTTGGCGGAACGCTGGGGGCCGGGATCGCCTCGCAGGCAGACCTGTTGACGGCTCTGGCCGTAGTGGACGCCGAGATCGTCCTGCGCTCAGGGCAGAAAACACAGGTCGACCTGCGAGGAGGCACACTGGACCATCCTGGCCTGGCGCTCTCTGGGGTGACCTACAAGGGCAAGCAAGAACGACGCATCCCCTATCATCTCCTGAACGTCGAGCGCCGCCCCAACGAGCTGATCATCGAGATTCAGATCCGGCCACCCGGCCCGGGCTGGGGTAGCTCCTTCATGCGCGTGGGGCGCACGGCGAGCGACGTCGCCCTGCTGAGCGCCGCCGCACTGGTCGAGGTGGTAGGAGGAGTCTACCGGCGTGTTCGCCTGGCGCTAGGGGGGGTCAACATGGAGCCGCAGAGCCTGCAGGGTCTCGAACGGCTCCTGGAGGGGCAATCGGCGCAGGATCCACGCCTGCTGGCGGCGGCGGTGCAGGCCAGTATGGCTGAGTTCCGTCCGCCCTCTGATTTTCGCGCCGGCCAGGGCTATCGGCGTGTCTGTGGTGTCAACCTGGCCTATCGCGCCCTGGAAGAAGCGGTGAACATCTCACGCTGGCGCGACATCACGTCATCCGAGGGGAGAGCGTAAAGCATGGAGCTGGAACTACGCATCAATGGAGTCATCAAGAGTCTCGACGTTGCTCCAAATGAGTCGCTGCTGGCCGTACTACGCCGTGAGGGCTACCAGAGCGTCAAACACGGCTGTGAGAGCGGCGAGTGCGGCGCCTGCACCGTGCTGGTGGATGGCGTTGCGCGTCCGAGCTGCGTGATGCTGGCGTTGCAGGCAGGCGGAGCCACGCTGACGACAGTCGAGGGTCTGGGATCGATGCGTCGTCTGCATCCCCTGCAGGAGACCTTTATCGATGCTGGAGCCGTCCACTGTGGCTTCTGCACGCCAGGAATGTTGCTCTCAGCGCATGCGCTCCTGCAACGTAACGCTGATCCCAGCGAAGAAGAGGTGCGCGCGGCGCTCTCTGGGAATCTCTGTCGTTGCGGTGGCTACGTCCGAGCGGTGCAGGCGGTATTGCGCGCTGCGGCGCTGCTGCGCGGCGAGGACGTTGAGCCGATCAGCATTCCCGACAGTGGTGAGCGCCTGCGGCCGTGGGAGCCCGGGGAGCGCGCTGAGAGCAGGGGAGACCTTTCCAGCACGGAGAGGCACGTCATTGGCCGGGCAGAGCGCAAGGTCGATGCCCTCAAGCTGGTCACCGGCAAGCCGGCCTTCAGTGATGATCTGGTCCTGCCTGGCATGCTGCACGCCCGCCTGCTTACGAGTCCCCATGCCCACGCGCTGATTCGCGCTATCGACGTCACCGAAGCCCGGGCCCTGCCGGGCGTGCATGCCGTATTGACATACAGGGATGTACCGCGCGTGCCCTACACCTCCGCCGGCCTGGACTGGCCAGAGCCTGGTCCACATGACCAGTACAGCCTTGACCACATCGTGCGCTTCGTCGGCGACCGTGTAGCTGCCGTGGCGGCGGAAACGCCAGAGATCGCGGAACAGGCTTTGAAACTGATCAAGGTCGACTATGAGATTCTGCCAGCGCTGCTCGATCCTCGTCAGGCCAGCGACGCCAGCGCTCCGCATCTTCACAGCGAGCCAGAGTCCTCTGGCATCTACGATGCCTCGCGGAACATCGCCGTCCATGTCCATGCGGAGCGAGGCAATGTCGAGCGCAGCTTCAGTGAGGCAGACCTGGTGGTCGAGGACGAGTATGTCCTGCCGCAGATACAGCAGGTGCCGCTGGAGAACCATACCGTCATCACCTGGTGGGACGAAGACGATCGTCTGGTAGTGCGCAGCAGTACCGAGGTGCCCTACCAGGTGCGGCGTCTGATTGCGCCTGTGATCGGCCTGCCACCGCGACGTATCCGTGTTGTCAGGCCACGTATTGGAGGGAGCTTTGGGGCGAAGCAGCATGTCCTGCTGGAAGATATCTGCGCATTGCTCACGCTGGCCACTGATCGACCGGTCAGGCTGGAGTACACGCGGGAGGAGGAGTTTCAGAGCGGCCGTTCAAGCCCGGCACAGATCATTCGCCTGAAGACCGGGCTGCAGCGTGATGGAACACTGGTGGCCAACCAGATGATGGTGCTGGTCAACGCTGGCGCCTATGGAGGCCAGGCATTGATCGCCCAGAGCGAGAGCGGCATTGAGGCTCTCTCGCTCTACCCCTGTCCTCATCTGCGCTTTGTCGCCGATGCCGTCTACACCAACCTGCCGCCCGCCGGCCTTTTTCGCGGTAACGGCGCGCTGCAGAGCTTTTTCGCGCTCGAATCGCACATGGATGAGATAGCGCGCCGGCTGGGTATCGATCCCCTGGAGCTACGCCGCAAAAACTGGCTCAAGGATGGCGAGGCGCTTCCCCCGCTGCAGAGAGCCGAGGCTGGCAGCCAGAGCCACCGACGCAGTCCCCGTGCGCGCGACGGCCTGGAGCAATGTCTGCGCATTGTCGAGGAGCAACTGGACTGGAGCCAGAGACGCGGCCACGAGCGAACGGGACGGCTGCGCCGGGGTGTGGGGATCGCGCTCACCATGGCTGGCTCCGGGGGCAGCAGCGCCGGCACGAGTAGCGCACGGATCGCCCTCAATGACGATGGCTCATTCAGTCTGCTCGTAGGGGCAAGCGAGAGTGGCAGCGGCGCCGACACGCTGCTGGCCCAGATCGCCGCCGACGTGCTCGGGGTCCGCACCGAGGACATCGTCATTCAGGCGGCCGATACTGACAGTGGCCTCTTCGACACGGGTGGTGACGCCGCGGCGAAGATTCACATCAGCGGCGGAGCGGTAAAACGGGCAGCCGAGCAGGTCCGTGCCCAGATTCTGGCGGTCGCTGCGCGCATGCTCCAATCAACAGCCGAGAGGCTGACCATTGCCGAGGGGATCATCACCGCCCCTGGCGGCGGCGCAGTAAGCGTGTCTCAGGTTGCCCTGCAGGCCTTGTATCGTGAGCAGCAGCCAATCATGGCAAGCGCCTCCTGGGCAAGCCAGGAAACGGCGCTCTCCTTCGCGGTCCAGGGTGCCGAGGTCGAAGTAGACGTGGAGACGGGTGCTGCGCGCGTGCTCAAGCTGATCACAGCCGTCGATGGCGGTCGAGCCATCAATCCCGTCCTTGCCCAGGGAGAGATCGAAGGAGGCGCAACGCTGGGTCTCGGCTACGCCCTCTGCGAGGAGCTGTATTACGACCAGCAAGGGAAGCTCCTCACCAGGAATCTGAGCGACTATCGCATACTGAATACAGCTGACATGCCGCCGTTGGAGACCTACCTGGTTGAGACCGACGATTCCGCAGGCCCCTTCGGAGCCGGGAGCGTTCTTGAGGTAGCCCTGGCAGGAGTGGCGCCAGCCGTCGCGAACGCCGTTGCTGACGCTACCGGTGTGCGCCTGCGCCGCCTACCACTGACACCCGAGCGTGTGCTGCGCGCGCTGCACGCGGCGAAGCAGCAGGCAGGGCGCTGAGATCCCTGCCGGGCCCGCGAGCCAGAAGAGGAGTAAGCAACAGTGGAGCTTTTGAACGTCTTTGATTACGAGGTGCAGGCCTGCCAGCAGATGGAGGGAGGAACCTGGGCCTATTTTGCTGCTGGCGCCGACGATGAAGTGACCCTACGAGCCAACCGCAGTATGTTCGAGCGCATCCGTCTCCGTCCGCGGGTGCTGGTCGACGTGAGCAGCATCGACATGGGCACCACCGTCCTGGGGACGCCACTGCCTCAGCCCATCATGATCGCCCCGACGGCGTTTCAGGCCCTCGCGCATGCAGAGGGCGAATGTGAGATGGCACGAGGAGCAGCGCTTGCGAGGACATTGCTGGTCGTCAGCACCTCAGCGACACGCACACTGGAGGAAGTGGCCGCGGCGGCCAACGGACCGCTCTGGTTTCAACTCTACATCACCAGGCGCGCCACCGCCCGCCAACTGATTGAGCGGGCCACAGCAGCCGGCTACCGCGCCCTGGTGGTCACCGTCGATTCCCCACGCTGGGGAAACAAAGAGCGCGCCTACCGCACACCGTTTCAGGCGGAGATTCACAAGGCCAATTTTGCGGACCACGAGGAAGACGATGAGCCTGACGCAAGCTGTACCTGGGAGATTCTGCCCTGGCTGCGCTCGCTGACCTCGCTCCCCATCATCTTGAAGGGCATCCTCACCGCTGAAGACGCCCGTGAGGCGGCAGAGCGAGGAGCAGATGGAATCATCGTCTCCAACCACGGAGGCCGTCAACTGGATGGAGTGACAGCCAGCATCACGGCCCTCCCCGAGGTAGTCGAAGCGGTTAGAGCCGTCAATGAGCGCTGCGAAGTCTACATAGATGGCGGTATCAGGCGTGGAACCGATATTCTCAAGGCCCTGGCGTTGGGTGCACGGGCCGTGCTGGTGGGGCGCCCAGCACTGTGGGGCCTGGCGATCAACGGGGCACAGGGTGTGGCAGACGTGATCGAGATTCTGCGCCGCGAGCTTGAACAGGCGATGGCGCTGGCAGGACGACCAACGCTGGCCAGTATCGACCACACGCTGGTCACCTTTGAGTGTGTACGATAATAGCGCTGGTATTTCAGCCACCCTCCTTGCGCTATCGCCACGCTGGCGAGAGGAGGGGAGCGTAGCATAGCAGCGGGCGAGGGGCGCGCGGGGCGCTTGGTCCCCGTCCACAGGCGTGTCCGTGGTTGCAACAGCGGCCACGGACACAGCAGTCAGTACCCGGAGGATACCCTTTCATGAGCAAGCTCGCCGTTGTTGCCATCGGCGGCAACTCCCTCATCCAGGACGAAGAGCACAGGAGCGTACCTGATCAGTTGCGGGCCGTAGAGGAAACGGTTACCCATATTGGAGGCATGATCGTCAGCGGTTGGAACGTCGTGATCACCCACGGTAACGGGCCACAGGTCGGCTTTCTGCTACAACAGGCAGAGCTGGCCCGCGGCATCGTTCCACCCATGCCACTCGACTCCTGCGTGGCCGAGACACAAGGGGCACTCGGCTATTTGATTCAGCAAGCGCTGGTCAACGAGTTGCGTCGGCGCGGTCTTGAGCGTCACTGCGTCAGCGTTCTGACGCAGGTCGTTGTCTCCAGCGATGATCCTGCCCTGCAGCATCCGTCCAAGCCCATTGGCTCCTTCTACACGCAGGAGGAGGCACGCCACAAAATGGAGCACGACGGATGGACCATGATGGAAGATGCCGGCCGAGGCTGGCGACGGGTGGTCCCCTCACCCGAGCCGCGAGAGATCATGGAGCAGGAGGCTATCAACACTCTGGTGAGGGCCGGCTTTCTCGTCATCGCCAGTGGCGGCGGCGGCATCCCTGTGATACGCAATGCTCAGGGAGAGCTTCGAGGCATCGAGGCCGTCATTGATAAAGATCTGGCCTCCAGTCTGCTCGCCATAGGTCTGAACGCCGATCTTTTCATGATTTCCACAGCCGTGGAGAAAGTCGCGCTCAACTATCGGCAGCCGGGGCAGCGCGATCTGGACACTCTCACCCTGGAAGAGGCACGCCGCTACGATGCGGAGGGCCACTTCTCCAGCGGTAGCATGGGACCCAAAATCCGGGCGGTCATCCGCTATCTAGAACACGGCGGAGGTGCCGCCCTGATCACCCGGCCGGAGGCTATCGGCAAGGCCTTGAGCGGGCGCACCGGAACCTGGATTCTGCCCTGAGCAGCGCCGTCACACCGCCTGTAAGAGAGGCAGCTCAGGCTCCTGAACCAGATCCGGTAGAGAGTGAAAGCGCAGCAGGCCGGGAAGGTGAGACAGGCCAGCGCGGACCAGCCTGCGCTCTGCAGCTCCATGGCAGCCATGGCGTACGGGCATGCAGTTATCGGTAAGCGTGTAGAATAAGATTAGGTAGCCTCTCCAGCGTTCCTATTTATAGCAGCAAGGGACAGAACTTGCTATAATAGCTTGCCGAGAGACATGCATGAATCAGGGGAAGATCATCTTATGGCCAGTCGTTTGCCTTCACGACCCGCCACGGGCGAAACGATGCGCACGATTCTGCGCTCCATACCCTGGAAATTACTGATTCTGCTGGTGCTGCTTGGAACGGTAGCTGTGCCGCTTTTCGCCTACGGTTTTCATCTGGGAGATCGTGTATTGCCAGCCGTCAGCAACTTCTTCTATAATCTGGGGCAGCCCGCCACGCCCGTCCCCACGCCCTACCCAGCGTTTGCGCAGGCCTTGCCACAGCCAGGGGCCATCCTCTACACGGTGCAGGAGGGAGACAACTGTGACGAAATTCTGACTGAGCAGATGCATCTGGCTGATGCAGGCCAGATCTTCAGCGATGCCAAGCCGGCAACAGTCGAGGCTCTCAATAGAGCGATTGGCAAGGACTGCCACAAGTTACAGCCTGGCATGGTGATTCAGCTCTCACCACAGTATCCTTTGATGGCGTTGGGAGGGATCATCCTCAAAGCCAGGCCGGTCACGCCGCCACAGGTACTGCCAACGCCGCTGATCCCTGTCCCTACGCCACCAGACCAGGGCATCGATTGTTCGCAGGGCTGCAGCATGCTCGTTCGCATTGCGCCCAATACCGAGGTGACCGTCGACGCTCAGACCAGTGTTCCCGTGCAGAACGGTTCATGGATCTGGGCATTTGCCACCTATCCGCGTGCCAGTGTGCGTGGTATGAGCAACTATCCTTACGCCAGTGCGCAGCTCTCGCTGAATGGCGCAACACTGCACGCCTGTCAGATTCAGATCGACGCCACCTACGATAACACCTCGCCCTCCTGTGACGAACTTCAGCCCAACACCATCGACGACGACGGCGGCGCCTGGCTGCTGGGAGTGGTCGGGGCAAGCAGCCTTGATCACTGGCAGCTCCACCTGCATCTGCCACAAGGCACGCGCGTGCTCCTCTGGCTCTCACTGGACAGCCATGGCAATCTGAAATACCAGAAAGGCAACGCACTCTACCGTTATGACGAGCAGCAGCAGATCTACGTTCGGGCGTAAGCAGTCGGTGGACGGCTGCTTACGCCTCTGCGATATGGCCTCCTCCACGTACTCTCAGCAGCAAAACTTGCATCGAGACTCCGAAGATGTTAGATTCCAGTGGTAGCTATCCAGCTTCCTACAAAGGCCAGCCTGCTCAATAGCTACGAGAGATAGCTTTTCAACCAGTTGATCAATGTAGGAGAGGTTTTCGTGCGCTTCAAGCAGGCACTCCTATCCCGCAGTCTGCGTCTCTGATCGCAGGCCGCAGCCTATCCGGCCTGTGGCTCTTCCTCATCCTGTACCGGCGCCTCGCAGGTTCAAAGAGCATGTCTCTCAGCAAGACGGCTGGTTCAAGTAACGAAAGCGAAGATGAACCGTTCTATGTATAGGGAGCATAATCAGCGGCTGGTCGTTTACCGCCGGCCGCGACCATCGTAACCGGGGAGATTCTGCATGGCAGGTTTGGAGGGAAAGACCCTTGAGCGCTACACATTGCGCAGGCTGATTGGCAAAGGGGGCATGGCGGACGTCTATGAAGGGTATGATCTGACAGTCGAGCGCATTGTGGCCGTCAAGGTGTTCAAACGCGAAGACGAAGACATGTTACGGCGATTCATTCGCGAAGCGCGCCTGATGGCGTCGCTGAGTAACGAGCATCTTGTGCCGATCTATGATACCGGCGCGGGTCAGATCGACGGCCTCACCTGGTATTATATCGTCATGCCCTTTATGGAAGGGGGCACCCTGCGCGCACGGATCAGGCGTGCGCCGCTCTCTCTCTCTGAAGCCTGCCGCAGCCTGCGCGAGATCGGCGAGGCCCTCGACTATATCCACCGTCAGGGCATCATCCATCGCGATATCAAGTCATCTAACGTTCTGCTTGACGGCGAGGGACACTGCTACCTCTCTGACTTCGGCATCGCGCGTACCACCAACGACGCCACGCAATTGACCAGCACTGGCAGCGTGTTAGGCACGGTAGAGTATGTGGCGCCCGAGCTCTTCGAGGGCGATAACCGTGCCAATGTGCGCAGCGATCTCTACTCGCTGGGCATTCTACTCTTTGAGATGGTGACAGGGCGTCTCCCATTCAGCGCCGAGAACCCGATCGCCGTGGTCACCATGCACATCAGCAAGCCACCGCCGGCGCCACACCTGCTGGCGCCGTATATCAGTCCAGCCGTTGAGCAGGTGATCCTCAAAGGGTTGGAGAAGCGACCGGAGCGGCGCTACGGGAGTGCCAGTGAGCTGGCCGAGGCCTTCTGCAACGCGGTGGCTGCAGGCAGTCGGGCCGGAGGAGCCTACCCCTCCATGGCAGGGGCCGCCTACAGCCCCGGTACCGGGGCTGCACAGGGACCGCTCCTGCTGCGTGCTCCTGTTCAGACAGCAAACCAGGTCAGTCCATACATCAGTGCCAGGCTAGTAGAGACAGCGCCTGCCAGAAGCCGAGCACGTCCTCTTTCGCCAGCGCGCAAGCGGGGACTGATCGTGACGGTGCTGGCCCTGATCTTCCTGCTGCTGATCACTGTGCCCCTGGCGTTCACACTGATGGCGCAGAATCGTGGGCAGAGTGGAGCACCGGACCTCAGCGGCCAACACGGTACAACGCAAGGGGCCGTCACCGCGAGCAGCGCGCCGAATCTGACCGCGACCGTCCAGGCCGCAACAACGGCGACCGCGGCAGCTCGGGTGCACGCCACGCAGACAGCCATCGCTGGCGCAACAGGGACCGTGGAGGCCCAGGCTAGCGCCACCGCCAGTGTGCTCCAGACAGCCACCGCCGGCAAGCCGGTCTATAGCGATCCGTTGACCAACGCCGAGAGTGCTGCCACGCAGGCAGCTAACTGGGACCAGAGCAGCCATTGTGTTTTTGGGGCCGATGGCTACCACGTCGTCCAGGCAGTCAGCGCCACCAATCTGCGCGGGTGCCGCGAGGCCGCTTACACCTATCAGAATCTGGCGCTCAGCGTGGAGATGAAGATCGTCAGCGGACAATCGGGGGGAGTCTTTTTCCGCCTGCACACCGGCCTCTTCAACATCTACTCCGGCTACCTTTTCGAGATCGACAGCCAGGGTCGCTACAGAATCTCCAACTTCGACAACGGCAGTGCTCAGCCATTGCAGGACTGGACCGCCAGTCCGGCGCTCAAGCAGGGGAACGGCGTAGCCAATACCCTGCAGATCGTAGCCCGTGGGGAGACCCTGGCCTTCTATGCCAACGGCGTCTATCTCACGACAGTGAAGGATAACACCTACAGCGACGGCACCATTGGTTTTCTGGCGACAGTCAGCGACAGCGATGCCAACGTCATCTACAGCGATCTCAACGTATACGCGCTCTCCTAGGCATGGCTTTCTTCGCGCGGTGCGCTGGAGGTGGCGAGCAGCAGGGCAGCAAGCGTGCGCAGGGTCGTCACAGTAGAGCCAGGAGACAGGGCAGCAGGCGACCAAGTGAAGCAGATTCCCCTTCCAGGCAGTCTCCATGCCCCTGGCTCCTGCTCTGCTTGCATTAGTGGTCAGGATAGGATACAACACAGGCATCGGCCCGGTCCGGTATCCGAGGCGGTCGTTTCTTCAAAAGAAAGGGGAATCACAATGTACGGAACCATCGCCCGCTGTCGAGTGAGGCAGGGAGCGGAAGCCCAACTTCTGGCACAGCTGCGCGAGTTTGAGGCAGCGAAGGTGGCTGGAGCCATCACTACCCTGATTTACCGCATGGATGCCGATCCGCAGGAATACTATATGGCCGTCATTTTCAGCGATAGAGAGGCCTACGTAGCCAACGCCCAGAGCACCGAACAGGAGCAGCGCTATCAGAAGATGGTCAGCCTGATGGAGGGTCCACCCGAGTGGCATGATGGAGAAATCGTTGCCATGGTGGGCCAGATGCAGATGCAGCCCATGAAGCCCTAGGCACGGAGCGAGCTTGCTGCCGGCCCCCAGAGAGCGTAGAGCAAGATCAGCTACCAAACATGCAGGCCGTCCTCTCCCGCTGACAACGGCGGACCAGAGAGGGTGGCCTGCGTCTACTGGCAATGGCCCTGGTTATGTGGTATGGTACATAGCGAAAGTATCGATGCTGATTCCCCTTACAGGGGTAGCGACTTGCGAGCAAGGTCACGCGCCACGGTAAGGAGAGGAGGCCATAGTGATGGTCCCAGTCTCAGGAGGGACGGTTGTAAAGCCATGAAAAAAGCCGAACGTAAGCGCTCGTCGTTGTTAGCCAGTCTGGGTGACATTAACCGACCGTTGCGCGTTCGACCGGTGCGTCTGTGGGGACGCGAATGGTGGGCGATTGCCCCTGAGGACACCTGGCCTGGTATGGTAATGGATCTGCGCCGTCTGGGATTCGAGGCCATGGCCTGGGAGGACGAGGTGCTGGTACGAGAGAGCACGCCGGCCTACGAGCCACAGCGCGAGGGGCCTGCGGCCTCTGAGGGCCTGCGGCCCTTTCCGACGATCCGGCAAACGATCCGCATCTGGAAGGAGGCTCGTGCAATGAGCTATGCGGATTGGGGCACCCTGGTGAGCGTGGAAGAGGAAGAGATGGAGGAGGAGGAAGCCTTAGAGGAGATGGAGGAGCCGGCAGAGGAGGAAGAGGAGTTCGAGCCAGAAGATCTGGAAAGCGACGAAGAAGCCAGCAAGTAGGTCAACGATCGCTGCAGAAACGGGTAAGAGGACCTCAAACTGATTGCCGCAAGAGGACAGCAGGCAATCGGGGAGAGGTCTGGCGATTCTGAGGGGCGCTGGCGAGACTGAGGTCAGAGTGAGACGGGAGAGGCTGCAGGCACATGGGCACCCGCAGCCTCTGATATGGGAGCGCGCCGCAGCCAGCGAGTGCAGAGGCGCTGCAGGGTGTGCAGGGCGGCGACGGCCAGCAGAATAAGCACTGGCTCGACAGGAGAGCGCAGGCGAGGGCTACCGTAAAAGAGGAGGCACTGAGCGAGAGTGAGGACCAGGACAAGGTAGAGAACAAGCCAGCGTCGCCAGTCACGGAGCGTGCCGCAGAGTCCAATGAGCGCCAGTGCGAAGATAGCCAGGGGGATGGTTCGCATCATGAGTGTGACCGCCGCCGCGCCGGGCGCGTGCGGGAAGCGGACGGTGGGGAGATCAGCCTCGACAGTAGCGGGCTGCCAGATATTTGCGAAATGCATGGCCAGGAGAAAGGGAAGTTGCCCCAGATGGGAGCGAATCCACTGCCAGGCCTGCTGTTTGAAGTCGTCTTCACGGGTCACTTCACAGGGGGCAGAGCAGACAGCAGGATAGCGAGAGGCCACCTGGGGAAGAGCCACACGCGGATTGATCCACGAGCCGACATAGCCTGGCTTGACGAGGGCCAGATCGTTGTAGGCGCCCAGCAGCACAGTGCCGTCGCCGGTAGCAATGGGAACAAAGCGCCCGGAAACGGCATAATTGCGGAGCGTCCAGGGTGCAATCAGCGCCAGAGTGACCAGCACTGTCAGCAGGGCGCGACCCAGGAACTGGCGCCACGGCAGCCAGCGCTGCCAGAGGACAACACCACCCCAGAGAGCGAAGATGGCCAGGGCCGCCAGTCCGTTGGGACGCACCAGTGCCAGCAGGGCGATGATCCCTCCGCAGCCGGCCCAGAGCCAGAGAGGAGTCTGGCGAGTGGCAAGGCGATAGAGCAGATAAGAGAATGCCAGGGTGAGAAAGATATAGAGCGATTCTGAATAGAGCCAGCCATCGTAAATATAGAGCTCAGGATAGAGGGCGGCGATGAGTCCGGCAAGGATTGCCCAGCCCGGACCCAGGAGGTCCCTGGCAAAGAGGAAGATAAGCAGACACGTGCCCGTACCAACGAGGGAGAGAAAGAGACGCACGTACTCGCTGTGGGGACCAAGTAGAGCATAGAGCAGAGCGATGATACCTGGCCAGAGGGGCGCACGATCGAGTGTCGGAGCATAGGGATGCTCGCAGAAACAGTGCTCGCTCAAGATATGGAGAGCAATGCTCTCATACGAGCGAGCATCAAAGCGAGGCGTATACGCTGAGGCCACCGTTAGATTGTAGGTCATACGTACAGCCAGGGCTACGCAGACGACGAGTACCACGGGAAGGAGCGAGCGCCAGCGTTTCATCTTATCCAGGGAACCTCACAGAGAGAAAATAGAGAGCTTTCTAGTAGCAACGAGAGCCGGGAGAAAGGAGTCACACTCACCCCTAGAAGGTTGAAGACTGCTACCATCTCCTGCTATAATGAAAAACAAAATGAACAGCTTCTGTGCACGAAACCAAACCAGGGAGCAGATCATGCTAGAGGATAGTCAGAAGAAGCAGCCTGTGGAGACCGTGGTGAGCGAAGAGAGCGTTGTGGTGCAGGGCGGCCTCTTTCCAGGCACATCCGCAGTGGTGACGCAGCCGCCCGATCCTCGAGAGGTACCTTTCCCACCACTGGTGCGCACGCATCCCCTGACCGATCAATCGAGCCTGGCGGCCTGTGCTCTTCCTTATCAGCAGGAATTGCGGCTACGTGGCAAATCAAATTACACAGTCACATGCTTTCTTTCTGACCTGAAGATGTTTGGTGAGTATGTCGGTCAGGACACGCCAGTCGGGCGTATTACGAAAGAGGACCTCACCGACTGGCTCATGAAGCTGAAATTTGGCAATAAGAATCACACCCCCGCACCCAAGACAATGGCCCGGCGCGTTACTTTTCTGAAAAATTTCTTCTCCTGGCTCGCTCGGGAAGGAGTAATCCGTGAGGATCCCTCTGCCAGTCTTATTCTGGAGCGACCACTGCCCCCCCTACCGGAGTTACTCTTCGACGAAGAGATTGAGCGGCTGCTGAAGGCAGCCGAGGAGGATGTACGCTGTCTCTGCCTGATCTACCTAGCACTGCACGCCGGTCTGAAGAAGGAAGAGATCATGGGGTTGAAGCTGGAACACATCGACCTCTCCAATCCGCAGCAGCCGCTTGTGGGAGTGCATTTTCCGCCCTCGACAGGGAAGCAGCACCGCGAGCGCCGTCTGGTGCTCCCGCCTGAGTTCACAACAATCGTACAGGAGTATCAGCGTAAATACCAGCCGGGCGAGATGCTCTTTAACTGCACCGATCGCAATCTGAACTACATTCTGGCGCGAGCGGTAAAGGCGGCGGGGATTAAGAAGCGCGTGACGCTGCAGTTGCTGCGCGACACCTTTGCAGTTCGTCAGTTGCGGGACGGGGTAGCGCCAGAGACATTGCGGGAGAGGTTGGGCTTATCAGACGAGGCCTGGCTGGAATCGCGCGAAAAGTACCGGCGCCTGGCCTTTCCGGCGTAGGATAGGTGAGAGAGCGCATAGTGAGGTTTCCAGCTCGTAGGAGCGGTGCCCCCGACAGCAAAGCGTTGCGGGCCTCTGCCTCTGCTCCACTGGCTCTGTCAGGCCCGCAACAGCCTTTCCGGGATCATCTAAAATGCGTCTGTACGACTACCTGCTGCGTCAGCGCCTTGCGCTCCAATGTCTTGTTCAGCAGAATTGCATTCACAATGACGGCGGTGATGAGGAGTGGGACGATGAAGCAGTCGGCGATGAAGAATGTGAACAGGGAGAAGACGACAACAAACGGCCAGAGGAGAAAGATGCTGCCAAGTAAGAGCACCAGACCGATCGTTGTTTCTCCCGCCATCAACCAGCCAACCCCATAGACACTGAGGAAGAGCGTTAGAAGGATCTCCGCAACGAGTGCCCCGGTCTTTTTTGACGACGAAGGGACATTATTCACCAGCGTCACGTTGACGCTCGCTGGAGGATAAGGGGTTCCATAACCAGGCTGAGGTGGCATATAACCTGCCTGCTGGTTAGCCGGAGGGTAGCCCTGCTGAGGCGAAGAGCTATAGACCTGAGGACCATAGCCCTGCCCATAGGCTCCCATCTGAGGCTGCCCGTACCCGGTCACCGGAGGCTGATTCGTGGCTCCCGTCAGGGTACCGCAGGACGGGCAGATTGTCACACTATCAGGCATCTCATGCCCACAACGTTCACAACGTATCATGCAATCGCCTTCTCTCTGCTGGAGATGATACAGGCCAATCTCGTCTCCATCATGCTATCATAGAGCTGGAGAATATGCAATTCATCATATAGGCGCAGGAGACCCCCGCCTTCAGGCGTGGGGAGGAATGCGCCCCCTCCTTTCTGTGCTTGACCATCGCCTGACATGTATGATATGCTATGTGCATGGATAGGACGATCGTCGTACAACTCAACCCGACA
>JBHOQN010000156.1:0-79280 GCA_042408965.1 Ktedonobacteraceae bacterium | reverse complement strand
ACGTCCGTTTGTGCAACTCCACCCCATTGCTACACCCTGTCGTAAATCCTTCGCGACAGACAGCATTGAAGCAGGCCGTATACTGCTCCAGCGTGGTCTGGAGGCTGTGCGCCTGTTCTGGTGTCGGGTTGAGTTGTACGACGATCGTCCTATCCATGCACATAGCATATCATATATGTCAGGCGATGGTCAAGCACAGAAAGGAGGGGGCGCATTCCTCCCCACGCCTGAAGGCGAGGGTCTCCTGCGCCTATATGATGATGTGCTCCTTTCAGCAGGTGTGACCTGACTCTCAAGGCGTGAGTCCAACAAAGAATACGTCACCAGCACGGCGATGATCACAACCAAGAAACAGTGAGCACTGGCCGAACAGACCAGTGCTCGAATAGCAGCGATTCCAATCATGACATTGTGGAATGGGTTTCTGCTGCAGTGTGCCCTCTGTATCTCGGCCCCTCTCAGGAAGAAGCGGAGTAGCGCTAGCAGCTAGCGCCTGTGCACGAGGAGACACACTTCGCGCAGACATAGGTTGGACAACGCTGGCCAGCGGGAACACAGCCGCCGCTATAATAGTAGGCTACGAAGATGTATGGGCCAGGTATGCAGTTGGAGTCCAGTTTGCACGATTGAGAGTAAAGTGTCCCATACGGCGGGCAAGGGACACAGCCGGCTTCACTGAACCTGCAGCAGCCTGGCCTGCTTGATTGGCTGCCATCGCCGGAAGCGGCCTGGCACCCAGAAAGCCGAGACCAGCCCCAGCCAGGGAAAGGCCGGCAGCCACTTGACCGGCCCAGACGAACGCCCGGCGCCGCGAAAGCTGTAGGATGTCTTTCTTGTTTTCAAGGTCATCTCTGGATGCCATCTGCTTCTCCTTGCTTCTGATTGTGTGTGCCCCTGCGTTGTCAGCGCTCCCCGGTACAACTCCTGCTAATGAGCAGATACTCGTGCAAAAGCTTCGGCGAACAAGTGTTGGAGATGTTCACTTGCATTGGCCACTCCTTTTGCACGAATGATTCCGGCTTCATTCGACCATGCGCAGGCGGCAGGGAGTGGGATCGATGGCCACCAGGAAGGGCTGGACCATCCCCTCCAGGGCCACAATCGCCTGGCCTGGAGCCAGATTGGGCAAGCGCGTCCAGAGTCCTTCGTCGATGCCGCCAATGCTGCGCTTCAGACGACTGATCACATTGGCATCAGTGATCTTATGCAGGATGACATTATTGATGAGACCCAGCACCTCATCGGGCAGATGCTGCGGTAGCTGTGTCACAAAGGTCAGCCCCAGCCAGCGTTTGCGTCCACGTCGCGCGATGCGGGCCACCTGCTGGAAGAGCGTCGGCATCTGGCGAATGCGCTCCGCCGAGAGGAATTCATGAGCCTCTTCGATCATGACCATGACTGGCGTCAGTCCCTCCCCATCGCTGGCAACCTGCTCGTGATCAGCATCTGGCGATGCCGCTTCCTGCTTTGCCTTTTGCTGCTCAAGCAGAGTATAGTGCGCATCCTGATGGTGATGTACCCCGCGCAGCAGTTCAGCAATCACCAGATTATTGATCTGAGGCGAGTCGGTATCGCTGAGGTCGATGATTGTGACTCGCCCCTGTTCGAGCAGCTCGTCATAGTGCAGTGGCCTGGCGCTGGGGTTATCGAAGATGTGGAGGTTCAGCAGGCGCCTGAGCTTCCCCTGCAAGGCTCTCCAACTAGAGATCGCCCCCGGCAGTCCCCTGGTCGCCGCCTTTATCTTGGCAAGGACAGCTTGACGGCCAGCCTTGCTAAAGTCCGCACTGCTGAACTGAATGCTCTCCTCGTCCTTCTCGACAATGAAAGAGCAGGCGCGGACCACATCATAGATATGCTCCAGGCACATGTCTCGATATCCCTCCTCGAGCTCATCCAGCTCCAACAACCAGCTCTGGTCTTCATCGAGTCTGGGTGAGATCTTCAATTGTTGCAGGAGTTGCTTGGTGATATCGTAGGCTTTCAGATAGCGCTCCTGCTGAGCGTCTGTCATCTCCAGGAGCTCGCAAACAAGATACGGCGAGAGCTGGTCAAACGAGAGACAGAAAGACTTGACGCTGGCATGAGCTGGCCTCGGATTGGCTGTCCGGCGCCCCACAAGGTGATAGATGGTCATCCGCTCGCCGATGCCGACAGGGTCCTTGTGGCGCCGCTGCAGAGCCGCTATCATGGTTTTATCATGCGTAGGCTCATCGATGGTGGTATATTCGCCTTCGGTATCAATGAGCACCGTTGCAAAGCCCTGGCGCTGGAACTGGCCCACCAGGCCGGATACAGTCGTCGACTTACCGCCACCCGTAGTCCCCAGAATCCCAACGTGACGGAACCAGAGCGACTTGCGCCTGGCAGGGACGCGCACAACCAGCTCCTCATGACCAATGGCCAGGCCCAGCTCGATCTCGCCATCCAAGTTGAGCACGCGAGCCGTTTCTTCGCTTGTGAGGAGACAGACAGGGCTGTTGGGCAGCGGGCGGAAGCGAGGCGGGACCAACCGGCCGCCTTCGCCACCCAGCTCTTCGCCCAGCAACTCGACCTGGACGCGACCGTGATAGTGCGGCATAAAAATGGCTCCCTGGACAGAGGTCGTGATCACGACCGGCGAGTCGCCGCGGATGCCATCCGGTTCTACAAACGGCCCGCGGACTACGATCCCCAGATAGGAGCGCCCGTCGCTGCTCTTGATGCGGACCGGCGATTGCGCAGGAACCCTCCCGATGCTAACTTCCGGGAGCAGCACGGTCACCGTGTTATCTTGACTGGCTGGGGTATCGAACGTGGTCTTGCCCACATACCCAGAACCGTAATCTGGCTCCTGCCATTCGCCACCGACGAGCTGTGCATCCGTGCCGAGGCGCTCAAGGGTCTCGCGCGGGAGAGGCTTGATAGGCGCTTCATTTCCAACCCGCCTGGTGGCCCCTGCTCTGGAGGTACCATTGCGACGACGCTGGGCAGGTTGATGTGCAGATTCCACAGCAGACAGCTCCTCCGGAGGCCAGAGGAGATCATTAGAATCGTTATGACGCTTCTTCATCGCTCACGCTTCTACTTCCTGGCGCGAGTCCGGCGCTCACTCACAAAGCGAAACGGTTCACCTGCACGGACATAGGCCGTATGAATGGCATCCTCAAAGATGTCATTGCCGAAGGTGGCGCGGCAGATGGTGTCAGCGAGGTCAATCAGCAGCGGAAAGCCTCGATGCTCCTGCAATACGCTATCCGCCAACGCGATCAGCGCGGCCTCAAATACATGGTCGATATGACTATAGAATACGTAAGGTGGGGCGTAGGGCGAGGCGCGATAGATGCCCATCACAAGCTGCGAGCCGACCCGCCTGGAGAATCGCTGGGCCATCTGCCTGAATTGCTCTGGATAGTGGCCACCAGCGATGTCAAGCAACCGCTCTTGAATGGTCTGCAGGACCAGGAACTCCAGTGGCTCAAGAGCCTGGCCGATGGTCAGCCAATGACGCGCACGGATGTCGCTCTGCACAAAGATCACCTTGCGATGGTCGAGCAGCAGCTCCTCCAGCATGGTCAGGCTGCGTGTAAGCAGCTCCATGCTGCCCGAGCCAGTCAATAGCTCGTAGGGAACAGGGGGACCGTGACCCATGCGCCAGGGAGCCCGAGCCTTCCAGGTAAGCAGCGCACGCTCGGCATAGGACATAATGCCGCGCCGGGCCAGCTCATTCAACCTGCTCTGCTCTTCAGTGTCGATACTACCGCGCTGGCTGCGCTTTTCCAGCAGGGCCAGCAGATCCTCCAGCGGCTTACCGGTCATGGATCGTAGATCACGGCGAAAGAGACGCTGCGACCAGGACCCCTGGTCACCCTGATAGGAGACCAGGCAGGCACCTAGCTGGGTGACTGTGATAGGCAGGCTGTCGTAGCTCAGACAGGTGCCATCACAGGCCTCAACTGCTCCATTAAAGAGGAGAGCTCGATGGGTGTAGCGTAGATCATCGAGCGTGGCACGATAACACCCCGCGCCTGGGGGCGCATCTGGCAGCTTGGCGATGCGTTTGAAGACCTCGCGGCGAATTGGTTCGCGCTGGGCTTGCTCAAAGGCCACGGCCTGCGCGATTTCATGCTCTAATTTTTGATAGAACGGCTCAAGATCGCCACCACCCTGCCACTTCTCAATATCCAGTGTCTCCTCAAGCGGCTCCCCGTATGCCTCCTGATAGGCGCGGGCATCCACCCATAATGGCTCATCCAGTGGAGGCATCTCATCCTCTCCTTCATTGACCAGACAGTCCAACAGCCTTGCTACTCCATATTCCGCTCCTCATAGAAAAGTGCGACAGCTTGTCAGCGGTGCTCGCCGTCAGTTAGAGAAGCCAAGCAGACGAGTGATAGAGTGTTTGGCCGCTGGCGGGAAGAGCAAAACAGCATAGCCTTGAGCTATGTTCTCCGGCAGACCATAGGCGGTAGTCAGCAGACGCAAGGCCATTTGCCGGCTCCACTGATCTGCTGCTTCAGAAATGCACGCCTCTCGTTGTTGCTGGTGTACCTGGGTGAGCACGCGCTCAGCAGGCGCGAGTAATTCGAGGGCCAGGCGATCAGCCTCTCGCTCTGCGCGCAGCAGTGCACTGACCTGCTCCATATCATCGGCGGTCCGGGGCAGCAGGTCTATGTAGAAGCCTGGCTTACAGTCAGCCAGCACCGCGTCAAGGCGCTCCTCGATCGTAGGAGGACGCTCTCCATCGAGGACGGGCAGAATGGCTGAACCCAGGCGCCTGAGAGCCTGCTGTCGTGGCTGCAGATAATCATGGAGAAAATGCGCGATCTCATGCGCCAGAGTGTAGCGCTGCTGTTCTGGCGGATCGCAGTGATCCACAAAGATCAGCCCATGTCCTCGCACGGCTATAAGGCAACCATGAAGCGAGCGTTCGGCGCAATCAGAGTAATAGGAGATGCCCCGTTCCTGCAGCCAGCGCTCGACCCGCTCTACGCTCAGGCAAGCGAGGGAGAGGACCGCCACAGGATAGGCGCGTCCTACGATGGGCGCCAGATCACAGGGATAGGTGGGTTGACAGGCAACAGCCCGCCAGAAGGAAGCCGCGGCCTCTGCCACCCAGGCAGGTAGCGGTGTCATCATGGCTCTTGCTTCTCCCCTTCTCGGTCTCGGGCCGCCCGCATCAGACCATGATCCTGTAGAGAGCGTGCCATATATGTCTGCAAGGCCTCTATCGCCTCAGTCTGTCGAATCAGAGCTACCAGGCGCTCGCTCTTCAGGTGAAAGCGACGGGCCAGCCGTTCAACGTCGTCCATAAAGTCCTCTGAGGTGCCAGAGGGTCGGCGACATAGGGCGAGACGAGGGAGATCCTCAGGCGCGCAGCTAAGATCGCGGGCCAGCTCTTGCTCATTAAACTGATGAAGGTCCTGGTACTGGCGCAAGGCCCCAGCCAGGAAAAAATCGCTCTGAACTGCGCGCTGGGCAGCGTACACCAGTGCTGGCGAAGGCCTACTGCTCATCGAAACGTGCTCCGTAACGTTTAAGTCGTAATCGCATGCGATCCTTTACTCGCTTGACCTGCTTGCGTTGCTCATTAATAGGCAAATGAGTCAATCCCAGCACAGTAGCATAGGTGCTCGTCTGTCTCTCTCCTTGCAGCATGAGGAGCACAACATGCCACTCGGTGGGTGTAAAGACCTCGGTGCGCAGGCGTTCAAGGGCCTCCTGCAGCTGGGGTGTACTCAGCGCAAGCCTTGCTTCCGCCTCCTGCCAGGGTCTCTCCTCTAGAGAACTATTCCCCTGTAAGGAAGCAAGTGCGACAGCAGAAAGAGGAAGGAGGTGGGATTGATCCCGTCTCCGGCGACTGAGAGCATTGCGCAGATCGCCCTCAGCGTTCATCACGAGGTAATGCCACAAGCCACCGCGCTCTGGTCGATAGCGCTCTGGTTGCCGCAGAAACGTCAGCAATGAGTCGGTCACGGCCTCCTGAATCAGCTGAGGATCTGGGAGGTGTGAATAACGCTGGTGTAGTTGAGCCATCAAGGATTCAAGCACCAGCTCTGCAAAGTCATTTGGAGCAGTGGGATCTCGCGCAAGCAGACGCTGGTAGGCAGCTTCTAGCTCTCGGGCTGGTGGAGGTGGCACTGGTGGACCCATCAGTGGCTCCTCTGGCAAGAACAAAGGCGAACGAACGGTACGTGCCCAGTCAGTCGATCAAACGAGCGTCACTTTCGACCCATCCCATCCTCCTTCGTGTTGCCTCACAGGCGTCAGGGAAGAGAGAGCGTCACCAGTGTTTCCGTATGCATGCGCCTCCTGAGCCAGAGCTGGCTCTCAGCACCTGGAGGAGGCAGATAGCGGCGGGTGGGAGGCAGCTCGCGCTCCTCGCTGCGCTCCAGGCGGAAGCCCTGCGCCTGCGCCAGCCGCCAGAGAAACTGCGCATTCTGAAGAAAGACACCACGGAGGCAGGAATTGCCTACCACAAAGAGGGCCTGCCCTCCAGGACGGAGCACCCGCTTCACCTCCGCCAGCAGCGCCCTCAGATCCAGCAGGTAGCGCAGCAGCATCCCCCGTTCGCGGCTGGGAAGCTGCTGCAGCGTCTCCTGATAGCCCTCGATCCCCTGGAGCGCCGCCAGGTCCACCCCGCGTGCGGGTCCACGCTCCGCTCCGATGCTGGCGGCGCGGATGGCCCGCAGCTCGCCCAGGCGGTAGCCCAGCCAGACCAGGGAGAGCCGGTGCCCGCGCAGATAGTCGATGGCGTTCAGATACGGCGGCGAGGTCAGCACCAGGTCCACGCAGGACGCCCCCAGCGAGCGAAGCTGGCGGGCATCCTCACGGGCCACGTCCGCACGGCCCCCAGAGGAGGGCTGCGCGTCCAGGCGGGTGGCGATCCCCTCCACGGCCCGCAGGAAGCCCTCCAGCACCGCAAACGGCGTGCTCTGGCGCGTCCGGTGTGGCCGGCTGTGGGAGACGTCACGCGCCAGCGAGGCCCCGACCTCCTTGGTGACGATGATGCGGCTCAACGCCAGCCGCAGCGCCTCGCCGATCGGGCCGTCCTCGTCCTGCAGGAGTGCACTGAGCTGGCGTAGCTCCTGGCGCTGCGGCTCGGCAAACCAATACTGGATAAAGGCCGTCGTCTCCGCATCGTCGTCGATCCAGGGCAGGGAGACAGACTCCAGGGTGCGCGCCTGCGCGACGAGGGCCTGCGCGCGCTGGCGCAGGCAGGCGGTGTCCAGGGGGGTCGTCCAGACCCGCGCCATGAGCACCGCCAGCGGATCGAGATCCCGTCCGATGGCGTGGCAGCCACGCAGGAGCGCGGCCTTCAGCACCGTGCCGGAGCCCATCATCGGGTCCAGGACGATGCTGCCCGCGGGCAGGGGGTCGAGTGCGCGCAGCGCCACGTCAGGAGCCATCCGCGCCGGAAAGGGATGGACTGGCTTTGTGTCTATCATGGCAACTCCTGCCCTCTTCTCTCTTGCTTGATCAGATATCGCAAGTGGCTCCTGCGAAACTGCCTGGCCGTCTGTCATAGCTGCTGTCGGGGGTACTCCGCACCGGTGTTCTCTTCCATCAGCTACAAGCAGACTCTCCCTACTCGCTTCTTGCAGTGAGATACGTCGATGGTTTGATTGTATTGTATCATGTCTGCTGCTCGCCTGACCAGTATCACTGTCCATCGATCCGATGGGAGTGACCGACCATCAATATCACGCGGAGCTTTTCCGGGGACCTGTAACCGGTGATTCACGTATTTCACGTATCAGTATGCCGAGAGGCCCCTGCAGCGCCATCTGTAGAGTTCACGAAGGATCAGACCCTCTCCTCATGGCCAGAGAGGTCCACACGCGGCAGGGTCAGCGCCAGAGGCCCACTTCCACCAGGGTCCCGCAAAAACACTTGACATTTTCGTGAACATTGTTTACTCTCTAAAGAGAACGCACGCTTGAGAGAGGAGCGCCGTGGGTATCAAAGAGCGACGCGAGCGCGAGCGCCAGGCCACACGTCAGGCTATTCTGCAGGCAGCCCTCGACATCGCCGCCGAGGAGGGCTGGCCCGCCGTCACCATTCGGCATATCGCTGAGCGCATTGAGTATAGCCCCGCGGCCATCTATAAGTACTTCGATGAAAAGGAGGCCATTCTCCAGACACTTGTGGCCGAGGGCTTTCTACGCCTGCACCAGACCCTGGAAGGGGCCGCCGACGCGATCGTGGATGACTCCGGTCCCACGCCCGCCGATCTGCCACTCCTACGCCTCGTGGCCGCCTACTGGGACTTTGCCCAGCACAATGCCACCCTTTATCAACTGATGTTTAGCCTGCAGGGGAAGCTCACCGAGAGTCGCGAGGCCAAGGCCGTCTTTACCCTGGTGCGCACCGCTCTCCAGGACTGGAGCCGGTCGCAGGCTGTCGCCCTGCGCGATCTGAATGCCGCCGTTGACCTGCTCTGGGCCGCCCTGCACGGTCTGGTCGCTCTGGCCATGGCCCACGTCATCTATGGCGGCAACGACCGTGTGCGCCAGCTCCTTCTGCAGATGGTACACGCGCTGCTCCTGGCCTGGAAAAGCGAAGGCCAGCCCTGATTTTTTTTACCACTCGGTGAACCTTGTATACTTTGTGATCATCGTCTACTAAACTGGATGGATGATCGCTGGCTCCTGACCCAGACATGAGAAAGGAGAGATCTGATGGCGACTTGGTTGACAATGCTGATCCACCTGCCGCTGGCCCTGATTCTGGGTGGGGGCATCGTGATGGGAAGCTGCGTCCGTCCCGTGCTGCTGGCCTCTCAGGGAGCACAGAGCGCTCTCATGCCAGGACTGGCTGCAGTGATCGACCGTCTCCGCGTCCGCGCCTGGGAGCGCTTCAATCGCCTCTCCCTGCTGGCAGCCCTCTGCCTGGTTCCTCTGCTGGTGGTCTACGCCGTCAGCAACGGACGGGCGCTGGCCTATCTCCCCGTGGCGCTGGCCATCCTGTTGCTGGTAGCGCTGCTGCGTAAGCTTGTCGTTGACCGCCGCCTGCAGCAGCGGCTGCGGACCGCTGGCGCTCAGGCGATTACCCTGGTGTCCAGCGAGGAGACGCTGATTGGCAGGAGCGAGCGACGCGAGCTGGAGATTCTCACCATCGCGATCCTGATCCTGGCTCTGATCCTCATCATCTGGCCGTTGGTTTGATCTACCTGTTGAGGGAGACGTGAACAAATGAGTGACAACTGGTATCGCCAGAACGTCGTGTTCGTGACAGGCGCCTCCCGTGGAATCGGCGAGGCGCTGGTCGAGCAACTGGTGGCGCGAGAGGCCTGCGTGACAGCCGTGGCACGCTCACAGCAGCGCCTGGAGGCCCTGGAACAGCGCCTCGCTGCGGGCAAACGGCTGCAGGTGCTGACCGCTGACCTGCGCGATCAGGAGCAGACCCTGCAAGCGCTGCACTCGGCGCGGGAGCGCTTTGGCCGCATCAACACAGTGATCTACTGCGCCGGCATCGAATATCTGGGACCCCTCCAGACCACCAGCTCTGAGGAACTGGCCTGCATGATGGCGACCAACTTTTATGGACTCTTTTACATCGTTCAACATGTCCTGCCCATGATGCGAGAACAGGAGGGACCAAACACGATCGTCAACATCTCCTCGCCGATGGCGCGCTTCGCCTTTGGCTGGTCGGCCGCCTACGCCGCCAGTAAAGCTGCCAGTGATGCCTTCATGACCGGCCTGCGCCACGAGCCTGCCAACAGCGGCGTGCGTTTCCTGACCCTCTATCCCGGTCCCACGGAGACACGCGCCGGTAAGCATCTACCGCCAGAGCGGCTGCCCCGCTGGCACGAGCGCGAGGGGAAAATGGCTGCCGCCGCCACTGCCCGGCGCATCCTGGAGGCCATCCCGAAACAGCGCGCTGTGCAGGCCTGTCATCCCTCGATCCGGATGCTCCTTCTGCTCCAGCGCCTGACGCCCGCACTGGCCGAGCGCGTGATCGCCGGCATGCCAACCTGAGTCAATCTGAGTACAAGCCGCCCTCTTCGGTGTGGCCTGCAGGGAGAGGGCGGCTGCCGAGAGAGGGAACGGGCATCGTTGAGCAGGCACAAGCGAGTGGGGAGGGACGTCCAGGAATAGCTCCGCAGACGCCCTTCTCCGCCGCGTTGCGTTGCGGAGCTTAGTCCGGCAGCTCTGACCTCCCTCTCCCTAGAAGACGCTGGCCGGCTCGGCCGAATCCTCAACAGGCGCGACGGGACGCCGATCGACACCGGCATTCCCCCAGGCGAGGGCGATCATCATCCGCCGATAGGCGAACGGCAGCAGATAACGCAGGGAGAGACTCAAGGCTGTCCTGGCAAAAAAGCGTGGCAGGGAAGGAACCCAGAGCTGCCCGGCCAGAAAATGGGCGCGTTTGATCACGGCTTCGTTGAGCGGACGCCGCCGTGCCTCATAGCGCCGATAGGCCTCCTCCAGGGGCACCTGGCCAGCCAGACTTCGGCTGATCTCCTCGGCCAGCACCTCGGCATCCTGCACCGCCATATTCATACCCTGGCCCCCCGCGGCGTGCGTCAGATGGGCGGCGTCACCTACGAGGACCACGCCACGCCGGCTGTACGAGGGGACATGCATCCTGCGCATACGGTAGATATGCTCGCCATGCGACTCGTACGAACGCACTGCAGCCAGCGCGGGCCAGCGCCTCGCCAGCCGGTTGTGGAGCTCCTCAGGGGGAAGCTCTTTCCACTGTCCACCTGAACCCGCGGGAAGGAGTACCGCAACACGCATCCGCTCCTCGGGAAGGGGCAGCAACACAATCGATCCCTGGCGATGCATGAAGGCCCGTGTCCGCAGTCGTCCGCTGAACCAGGCCGGGCGCTCTGCATGCAGGACCAGCAGCTCGTGATCGTAGTCCTGCATGGGAGCCGCAATGCCAGCACTCTTGCGTACCATCGAGTGAGCGCCATCTGCCCCGACAATGCTCGCTCCTCTGAGCTCCAGGTTACTGTCGCCAGCCGTGATACGCACGCCCACAGCGCGCCCACCTTCAAAGAGCACCTCCCTGGCCTGCGCGTGGATTACCTGACAGTACGTGCTCGCCTCTGCAAATTGTAGCAACAGCTTCTCAATTTCCTGATGAGGCAGATTCAACATATAGGGATAGGGCGTCTCGACCACCCCCAGATCGATTTCCAGCAATTGGCCGAAGACGGGGTGATGTAGCTCAATACCATACGAGCGCAGCGCTCCGGCCTCAACGAAGCGCGGCAGTACCCCCCAGGTGTCAAGAATCTCCAGAGTGCGCGGCTGAAGGCCATCACCCCGGTTGAGATCAACCGGCTCGCGGCGCCGTTCGATGATCACAGAGCGAATCTTGCGCTGAGCGAGAGCACAGCCGAGCGCCGCCCCGGCTATGCCGCCGCCGACAATCACGACAGATGTCTCCTGCATGGCGTTATCTCTCCTCCAGGGAAGCTGGTTGCTGCCGTGCCGGCCCTCCATCAGGAGCAGGCTCAGACACACGCAGTCCGGCGAGGTAGGTTTCAATGAGATGCGCTGCCAGTTGCTCGGACCAGGGAAGACGTTGAATGCGCCGCTGCAACTGTACCATACTGGCGAAGAGCACAATCAGACCCTGAGCGACCAGCTCGGGCCTGTGAGGAGCGAAGTCGCCCGCCTTGATGCATTGCTTGACTAGGCGCTGAAGCAGCGCTCTGAAAGCAATCACTCCCGGGGCTGGCTCCTCTGGTACATCCATCGTCGAGGAGCGAGGCATGGTCACAAAGGCATAGCAATCGGGACGTTGCAGGCCGTAGGCGACCGTGGCATAGCAGGCCTGTCGCAGGCGTTCCAGCGGAGTCTGGGCCGTCACCCCGGCGGCGACATACTCAACAAGGTCCTCCGAAGCCTGGCAGAGCGCTGCATACCAGAGATCGTACTTCCTGGGATAGCGCACCGCCAGCTCCTCGCTGGACAGGCCCAGCAGCCCAGCCAGTTGCTGGAACGAGAGGCCATCATAGCCGCTGCGGGCAAAGGCGGCGTAGATCCTGTCGAGCGCCATCGTCGGCTCCGACCTTGACGGCAGAGCACCCTGCTCCCTCTCGCTCACTCTGTGCCCTCCTCTCTTGTCCTCTGAACAGGAACCAGGCCCTGCCCCTTGAGACTGGCGACCTTGCGCGGAGAGTCGGCTGCGAAGGCCTTGAGCGCGGGGTCAAAGAGCTTGACCAGCCCGGTCAGCACGCGACCTGGACCCAGTTCCAGAAAGCTATCACAGCCCTTTGCGGTCAGCGTGGCCAGGCAATCCACCCAGCGAACCGGGCGCGTGATCTGCTCGATGAGCGCCTGGCAGAGATCTCGCTCGTCTCGCACCAGTACGCCAGAGACATTGACCACGAGAGGGATCTCTGGCCGCTGCCACTGGGCCGCCCTCAGGCGCAGTGCAAGCTCCTCCTGCACCGGCGCCATCCTGGGACTATGGAAGGCCGCTCCCGTCGCAAGGCGCACAGCTTTCTCGGCCCCGCGCTCAGACGCCAGGGAGAGGAGCTGCTCAACCGCGGCGAGGTCTCCTGAAACCACCACCTGCGCGGGCGCGTTGATATTGGCGGGTGTGACACAACCGGAGCCCTCCACGCGCTGGCAAAGCTCCTCTACAAGGCCGAGCGGGAGCCCCTGCACGGCGCCCATTGCTCCTGGCTGCTGCTCCTGAATACGCGCCATCAGCCGACCACGCAGGGCGACAATGTCCAGGCCTTCCTCAAACGACAGCGCACCTGCCGCCACCGCTGCTGTATACTCACCCAGACTGTGACCGGCAACGTAGTCTGGTGTGATCCCCATCTGACGCGCACAGGCGTAGAGCGCCAGGGACAGCGCAAAGATCGCCGGCTGCGCGACCTCTGTCCGCGTAAGGATTTCCAGTGGTCCTTCGCGACACCAGCGGGTGAGGGGGAGAGCGGTAACTTCCTCAGCCCGCCCGAGGTAATGGGCACACAGCGCTGGCTCCTGTTGCAGCAGGTCATTCCCCATGCCCACACGCTGAGATCCCTGACCGGGAAAAAGAAAGGCGATGGCACTCATCGGCTTTGTTCCTCACTTCTCTCTCTCGCCGAGCCGCCCCGCTCGCCGTTCAGAACAGCCCTGGCGGCGGTGACTCCAGATCGGAAGGCGCCATAGACCCCATGTCCTCCACCTGTCCAATGACCGGCCAGGAAGAGACCCTTGAGAGGAGTGGCCGGACCCAGCTTCAACGGCCATTGCTGCACACTTTTGGCCCAGCCATAGATGGCGCCGGCGCTATTGTTGGTATAGCGCTCAACGGTTCGCGGCGTTGCCAGTTCCTTGTAGCGAATCTGGCGCGTGACTCCTGGAAGGAGGGTCTCGGCATACTGCAAGAGCCGGGTTTCTATGAAACTCTTGCCGTGCCGATCTCGCAGGGCCTCTACCTCAGTGGCCCGGGCCAGCGCCACCAGAGACACCACATGGTGCTCTGCTGGCGCCAGGCTCCTATCGGTCAGCGTGGGAATACAGAGGGCCATGCCCGGCAGCTCTGCAGACGCGGCGGTGGGTTGATAGTAGAAGCGCTCTGCTGTGAGGGGATTCCACGAGGGCAGATAAAAGGTCTCGTGGGCATCCAGCGCCAGCCGCCTTCCGTCGACAGCCAGATAGAGGCAGAGCGCAGAAACAGAACGCTCCAGGCCCTGCACGCGCCGCAGCAACCCCTTCGGTAGCCACTCTGGCTCAATCAACTCACCCAGCGTTTTGTAAGCATCTGCATTGGAAATGATCACAGGAGCATAAACTTCGTACAGCTCCCTTTTATGGATAAAACGCGCTCCCCTGACACCGGCGGCGTCCACCAGAATCCGGGAGACGGTGGCCCGACGGAGGATCTCACCGCCATGCTGCCTGACGGCGAGGGCCAGCGTATCAGCGAAGCGCTGCGTGCTTCCGCGAGGGTAGTAGGCTCCTCGATGATAGCTGTAGAGCACACTGGCCATAAAGAGCGCCGAAACAGAGCTGGCATCGAGACCGGCATAGACACAGAGGGCGGTCATCAGGGTCAGGAGCCTCCTTGAGCTAAAGTGCGCCTCAAGGAAGGCCAGCCAGCTCATACGCACGATCTGACTCAGTAGCTCCATATGTCTTAAAGACACCGGTGTGGGTACGCTCTGATCCAGCAGCCCCTGGCCCAGGATCTTGACGGTTTCGATGAAGCGCGCGATGCCAGCAGCCTCCTGAGGCGCCAGAGAACGCAACAGCACACCCAGCTCATCCAGGCTGGCTGGCACAGCCAGGGCCTCCTGTCCGATGCGTACGGTATAGAATGGCTCCAGGGGGATGAACTCAATGGCCTGCTCTACGTTGAGGGTCTCCATCCATGAACCAATGATATCGTCTGAGCGGCAGCCCCCGATCGCATGGACAGCAGCATCAAAGATAAAATGGGCGCGGCGAAAGGTGCTGCAACAGCCACCCACGACGGCATGCCGCTCAAGCACCAGCACGCGCCGGCCGGCGTGGGCCAGAAGACCGGCCGCGGCCAGCCCGCCCACGCCGGCGCCAATGACAATCACGTCATAATCAGCCTGCATACGCACCGCACTCCTGAACCTGTTGATACGGTCTGGCCGACCAGATCAACCCCATGCCCGCGTAGAGCCATTTGCTGCTCTCAAGCGCCAGCAACAGCAGACGATCTCCCATCCTGAGACGCCCCGTCTTCCAGGCGTAGTCGAGGGCCAGGGGGAGAGCCGCCGAGCCTGTATTACCCACCAGGCTGAGATTCTCGAAGATGCGCCCCTCCAGCGCCTGCCACGTCGTCGTCAGCAGGCCCTCGCGTTCGAGCTCATCGCGCAGGTAGCGCGTATTCCCCTCAGGAATAATGCAGAGATCAACAGCCCTGGCTGGCAGCCCGCACTGCTCCAGCAGGAGCTGCAGGGCCTCAGTGAGCAGATGGGGCGTCAACTGGCTGGAGGCTGTAAAATCAACACGCAGCTCGAGGCGCTGTCGCTGCAATTCGGTCAGAGGCGATCTGGTGCCACCAAGAGGAACCAGCATCCCCGGCTTCCTCCCTCCTCCAGCACAGGCCATCACCGAGCCGAGTACTCCCCCGGTGGCATGCTCTGCCGGCACCGCCTTGAGCACCACGGCCGCGGCCCCGTCGCCAAAGGCATAGAGATTCAGACGCTCCCGCACACGAATGCGAGCGGGCTCCTGCCCCAGAAAACTGGGAGCCAGCAGCGGCGAAATGGCTTCACAACCAATGACAACCGCAGTGCGGTAGATCCCTCGTTCCAGATAGAGACGCGCCACATCCAGCGCGGCCACGGTGCCTGCGCAGCCTGAGCGCACCTCCAGTGTGGCACAACGCTGCAGCCCCAGCTGGTCCTGGACCAGCGTGACGAGCGCAGGCAGGGGATAGTCCGGGCTGCTGGTGGAGACCAGCAGGAACTCGACCTCCTCGGCTGAGATGCCGGCCAGCTCCAGGGCCTGGCGCGCCGCCCCGGCCGCCATCTCAGAGTTGGCAACACGGTGCTCGCCGGTCTCCGGGTCAATTAACCAGTGCCGTTGCTCGACCTGAATCTGCTGCAGAATCTCTGGACTCAACGCCCCCACCAGACGCTCCAGATCCTGATTCGTCAGCGCTTCGCCCGGCAGGTACGAGCCTGTACTGATGATCTCGACGTGATTCACTCAACTACACCCCTTTCTTCTGAGCAACTGGCTGCTCCTCTTAGCCCGACCTGTTCCATCACGCGCAGCGCCAGCGAGATATGCGTTCCTCCAAGGGAACAACTGTTGACCAGGACCCCCATTGAGACGGGGGCGGCTTCGGTCCCGGCGCCCTCCTCGGCCTCACTCTGCGAACGCCGCCAGGGAGCAGTCCCCACACAGGAGGTGTACAGCGCCAACGCAGCACTGAACAGAGCGCCTGCTCCTCCCGGAACGCCAAGCGCGCGCAGCGGAGCAAAGACTTTCCGCGCGCCTCGATCGGAAGCAGATTGCAGCAGATCGGTGAAGGGAGACTCAACCACGGGACCCAGCAGGCGTCTGATGGCCTGGGCCTCGGCGCGATCGGCCAGGCCATCGCCAGCCGCGTTAGCCCAGACGTCCAGGCGACAGCTCCGGCCCGTGGTGATCTGCTCGCGCGCACGAGTCATGGCACGCACCAGGGCAGCCGTCGAGAGGCCGCCCGTCTGACGCACAGTCGGATCGGAGGCCATACCGTAGCCAGCGATCTCACCGTAGATTCTGGCGCCACGGGCCTGTGCATGAGAGAGGCTCTCCAGGAGAAGGGCACCAGCCCCTTCTGCCAGGATAAAGCCCTGGCCTTGCTGTGGGTCGCCCTCGCGGCGCGCCACCAGCGTTCCCTGCGAGTAGCCCTGAACCAGCTTCTCGGTCAGAGTATCAACCCCCAGGCAGACCAGAGCCACAGCTCGACCGCTGGAGATCAGCTCGTAAGCGTAACAGAGCGCCGCCGCTCCGGCGGCATGCCCGGCAGTCACCGTGGAGGTAGGGCCAGAGAGGCCTGTGTGGATCGCCACCAGACCCGCTGCTGCGTTGAAGACGCAGCTTGGGAATATGGCAGGATTAGCGGCTGCTGTTCCCTCCAGGAGCACAGGTCGATAGAAACGCTCGATACTCTCAAGGGGGCCAAAAGCCGTTCCAAGCAGGATACCTATCGTTTCTCGCTCCTCGTCTGCAACCGCCAGATCGGCATCACTCAGCGCCAGGCGCGTGGCAGCGATCGCCAGCAGTCCGACACGATCGATGCGCCGTCGTTCTCGCGCCGGCAGGAAGGATGCCGGCTCGAACTGGCGTATCCTGGCAACCCGGCAGCCCTGAGCCTCCTCCGTCTGCAGGCCACCCTCGAGCAGCTGCCTCCAGATCGCGGCCGGGGAGTCGCCAGCGGGAGAGAGCAGGGACATGCCAGTAATCACAACACGCTCCTGCGGCCGAGGCAGGCGCTCTCGGGCCGCTCCGGCGCGCCCGAAGGCCACGCAGGCGTTGTTGCCTCCGAAGGCAAAGTTGTTGGAAAGCGCGATCTCCATACGGCGTGGCTCAGCCTTCAATGGCACGTAATGCAGATCACAGGCCGGATCGGGCCGCGTATAGTTGGCCGTAGGAGGCATCACCTGCTCCTGCAGGGCTTTGAGCGTCACGATGGCCTCCACCGCACCCGCTGCCCCCATCAGATGGCCGACCATTGATTTCGTGCTGCTTACTCCGACCTGGCTGGCAGCCTCCCCTAGGGCCAGGCGAATAGCGCGAGTCTCTGCCACGTCGTTCTTAGGGGTGCCTGTCCCGTGCCCGTTGATATAGCCTACCTCCTCAGGCCTCACCCCAGCCTCCCTCATAGCCGCGCGTATAGCGCGACTGGCACCTCTGCCTTCAGGGTCTGGGGCTGTGGGATGGTACCCGTCGGCGGATAGACCATAGCCAAGCACCTCTCCCAGGACGCGGACGCCAGCAGCGCGCGCCAGATCTTCCCGAACCAGCAACAGCATGCCACCTCCTTCGCCCAGCGACAGCCCCTGGCGGTCGCGCGAATACGGCGCGGCCGTGTCAGGCGCCAATGATTCCAGACAGTGAAAGCCAGCAAAGAGCACATCGGAGAGGCTATCCGTTCCGCCTGCAAGCATGACGTCAGCATGTCCATTCCTGATGATATCCAGCGCATAGCCGATGGCATTGGCCCCGGCAGCACAGGCCGTCGAGAGCGAGAGCACCGGTCCCCTGAGTCCGAGGGCCTCACCAATCATTTCCGCCAGGTCCTGCGGCAGAAACATCCGCACCAACTGCGGGTCAGCCTGCTCAGCGTCGATGTACCAGCGGCGAATGCTGAGAAAGCCGGCCATACAGGTGCCCAGCACCAGCCCCCAACGCTCGCGCGAGATCTGCTCGCCTGTCAGGCCGGCCTGAGCAATGGCCTCTTCCGCCGCTTTGAGCGCAAAATCCAGCGTTGGCTCACGATGATCCCGTGGATGCGGATACTCGTGGAGGGGTCGCACAACCTCCTGAATCTCTCCTGCCAGGCGCGTATGGTAGGCCTCCATCGGCCAGGAATGAACCGGGCGGATGGCAACACGGCCGGTGCTGACGCCCTCCCAGAGCGCCTGGACCGAGCTGCCCAGGGCCGTTACCGCTCCCATGCCAGCCACAACCACCCGTCTAGCTCGTGGCGACGCGGCAGACGCGAAATAACCAGTAGACATAGAATGATCTTCCTCTCTATTACTCCTGAGGCGATGCCTTGACAACCAGAGCTACGTTATGTCCTTCCAGGCCCCTGGCAAGCGCGAGAGCGGTGACGATGGGCAGCGGGCAGGCCTCGGAGCCTATCCAGTTCCAGCGGCATTGTGGCTCCACATCCTCCAGGTGCAGAAGTGGTGGCACGATCTGGTGGTAGACCGTCAGGGCGGTAATCGCCGTGTTCAGCGCTCCCGCGGCGGCGACAAGGTGGCCCGTGGCAGGTTTTGTGCAGCTCGCGCGCGGCGGTGCAGGACTGGCGGCAAATGCTGCGCGCAGGGCAGCCACCTCACTGGGATCACCATCGCGTGTGCCACTGCCATGCGTCATGACAACATCGACAGCTGAGGGAGAAGAGGCCGCCTCGCGCAGCGCCGCCTGGATCGCGATCTGCAGCCCGCGTCCCTCGGGATGAGGTGCAACGATGCTATAGGCGTCATTGCCTGAGCCGAACCCCACAATCTCCGCGTAGATACGGGCTCCCCGCCGCCGCGCCGCCGCGTATTCTTCCAGAACGAGCAGGGCCCCTCCCTCTCCCAGGAGACAACCGCTGCGCCGGCGGTCGTAGGGACAGTACGCAGCGGCCCCCAGATCGTTGCGCGACGTCATGACGGTCAGGGCCTCCAGCTTGCTCAGATGAAGCCAGGTCAGGGGAGCATCGCAGCCACCGGCGAGCGTGAGATCCGCCTCACCGCGACGGATGGCCCGAAAGGCCCGCCCGATGGCGACAGCACTGGCGTCCGCCGTTCCGATAAAGAACCCGTTGACCCCCTGCAGATGATACTCCTCTGAAAGAAAGAAGAGCGAAGAGGCCGGCAGGCCCTCTACGAAGACCAGCGGATAGACTTTCTCGTACGCCAGGCGCGCGAAGCGCGCCGGGTCAACCTGGCCGTTTTCGTCCCGCGCTGCGAGAGCCGGCTCACGGAAGTGATCGGGATCACAAACGTCTTTGTTACTTCCAAGAAAGATCCCTGTGCGGTCGGGATCTAATTGCGGAGGCGCCAGACCGGCATCAGCCAGCGCCAGGGAGGCAGCAGCGAAGGCGAACTGATCGCTGCGCATCATCAAACGCAGACTGCGGCGGTTCTTCACAAAGGACCGCGCGTCAAAGCCTTTGACCTCGCCTGCCAGGCGTGTACGCCAGGTCGCGGCATCTAGCGATGGAAGGGGTGCCAGGGCGCTTCTGCCCTCGATGAGGCCCTGCCAGGTCGCGGCAGTCCCTATCCCCAGCGGGGTAATCAGCCCCAGGCCGGTAATCACAACTCGTCTCATGTAAGACCCTCCGTTGCCCTATCTCAGACGGGCTCCTCAGGGGCGAACTCGAGCTGGCCGACGGTTACCACCACGCGCCCTTCGACGTGAATCAGGCCACGCAGCAGCACCCTGCTGCTCTCTTGCTGGCTCACCACCACCTCCACCTCCAGTCGACTGCCGGGCAATACAAAATGGCGAAAGCGTACCCGGGAGACGGAGCGCAGGCGCCAGGGGCGATCCGTCTGCGCCAGCAATGCGGCACCCAGCTGACTGAGGCACTCCAGGAGGAGCACCCCTGGCAGCACGGGAAAGCGCGCAAAGTGGGTGCTAAAGACATCAAGCGACTGTGGAACGTTCAGCCAGGATCGTGCCCGCTGACCCCCCTCCAGCTCTGCGATCGCCTCCATACCATGCCAGAACGTCATGGCTCGGCTCTCTCCTTCCTCGTCTGAATCAGCGGTGATAGGATCTGGCCTCACGCGCGATCAGCACGGCGTTCGTGCCTCCAAAGGCGAAGGCGTTCGCCATGGCGGCCCGGACCCTGCGGGCACGAGAGTGGACTGGCACATAATCCAGGTCAAGCCTCGGATCAGGATGCTCATAGTTGATCGTCGGGGGAACTCTCTGTTCGCGCAGCGCATAGATGGCCACCAACAGATTGAGAGCTCCGGCGGCGCTGGTCAGATGACCAGTCATCGATTTTGGTGAGCTGATGGCCAGTCGATAGGCATGCTCGCCGAAGACCGCCTTCAGGGCCACGGTCTCGCTGAGGTCGTTGCCCGGCGTACTCGTCCCATGCGCGGCCACATAGTCAATGTCCTGCGGCTCCAGACCAGCATCCTGAAGGGCGCGCTCTATGGCCTGAATGGCTCCATCTCCATCGGGAGGTGAGTCGGTGATGCGATAGGCGTTCATGCTCGAGCCGTAGCCCGCCAGCTCAGCGTAAATGGTGGCACCACGCTCCCTGGCGCTCTCCCAATCTTCCAACACCATCATCACCGCTCCCTCGCCAAGCACGAAACCGCTGCGCTGGCGATCAAAGGGGCGCGATGCTCGCTGCGGCTCTGCGGCGAAGTCGGTGGTCAGTGCCCCGACCAGGGAGAAGCCCAGCACATCGATCAGCGAGGTCATGGCGTCATAGCCGCCAGCGATGATCATTCTGACTTCCCCCTCCTGAAGGCGACGCAGCGCTTCGCCCAGCGCGTAGGATGAGGCAGCACAGGCCATGCTGATGCTGATCAGTGGTCCCTGGCAATTACCGATCTGGCTCATCACAGCCATACCTGCGTTGTGTGACTGGATCAGCACATCCCGGGGAGCATAGGCTGGATAACGCTGACGGTTGCTGGCCACGATTGTATCAAACATGTCCGCGATGCTCTGTACATCGGGCCAGCAGACACCGCAGCCAACAGCAATGCCACGCTCCGCGGGCGCATAGTATTCCTGCAGACCAGGACCCGCATCTCCGAGGGCCTGTAGAAAAGCCGCCACGCCGAATTTCGCTCCCCGCGAGAGATGCCTCCTCAAGGAAGCATGTGGCAGATAGGAACGTTCATCGAAATCCTTGACCAGACCGGCGATGTGGACAGGCAGGCTGTGAGCAGGAAAAGTGGTGATCTCTCCAATACCGCTACGTCCCTCCACCAGCGCATCCCAGGTGGCACGGGCGCTATTCCCCACGGGGGTCACCGCCCCCAATCCCGTAATGGCAACTCGCCTGCTCATTGGTAGCCCTCCCGGAGCAGCAAGCGCTTCATCAGCATGGTATCCGCAGCATCTTCCAGGTCCTGAGCCTCTCGCAGGACACACATGATCTCCCGGGCTTCAAGCACCGGCTCAGCTCCTACCAGCACCCTGCCAGAGAACACGGCCGTTTCAGCGCTCACGCTTTCCACCTGGCCCTCGATCTCCAGCACCGCTCCCACCGCAACATCGCGTAAATAGCCTACGGAGCCAATAGAGAGCAAGGCGGCGCGCTGACGGAGATCGCTGGAGAGGAGGAGTAACCACGAACCGGCCTGACAGAGAGCCTCCAGCACAAGCGCGGACGGGAAGATCTCCCCCTCAAGGAAGGGTTCGTTGCGTGATATGAGTTTCTGCGCATGAATTGACTTCCATTGATTGTATGCCACAATACGATCCAGAAGGTAGAAACGCATGATATATACTTCCCTTTCCAGCAGCGAGAACAGGCCGCTCAATGCTGTCGCCGGAGGGCCCACCCTGGCGTGGCTTGCCACACCAGGGGAGCACATCATACAGGCAAGGCAGACAGTGAATCCTAGCGAGGAACAGCCGCCTCATAGTACATCTCTACCAGGTTGTCAACAGTGAAGAGGCCCAGCACGTCCCTGGCCTCGAGCCTGCCGGCCAGGGCCTCCGTATCGATCTGAGGCATGACCTTTTTCAACTGGGCCAGGCCGACTGCGCTCACGAAGCCTTGCTCATCACCAAACTCCTCATCGGGAATGCCGCCCTGAATACGCGCAGCAATGTCGGCAGCCTGAAACTTGATGCCCGATTTGCGCTCCAGGCGAAATAAGATGTCCAGCAGATCGATGGATTCTGCCCCAAGGTCTCCGAGCAGAGTGGCCTCAGGCGTAACCTCCTCTTCGTCCACGCCAAGCGCCTCGACCAGGACCTCTTTCACCATCTGAGCAGTAGTATCACGCAGCATAGATGCGCTCCTCCTTATCTACTTTGAAGAACTGGCGATGCCAGTTCTGCTATCAGGAACGTGGAGAGCCCAGCCCCAGAACCATGCTGGCTCCTCCATCAACGGGAATAAGCATGCCGAGCATATACTGGCTCTGCGGGCCAGCGAGGAAGGCGACAACGTTGGCAATCTCCTCTGGCTGGGCAAATGTATGCGTCGGCAACTGCTTGAGAATGCCTCTGCCGCCCTCTCTCGCCACCAGCTCCGCGGTGAGATCAGTCGGACAGAAGCCTGGCAGTACAGCGTTGACACGGATGTTGAAGCGCGCCAGTTCGAGAGCGCAACAGCGCGTGAAGGCATTGATGGCGCCTTTGGAGGCGGCGTAGTTCGCCTCTCCGATCCAGCCTCGCTCTCCCATGACCGAGGAAACGTTGACAATGACCCCCTCCCGCTGCTCCATGAAGTGGGGCAGCACAGCCCTGGTGCAGTTGAAGACGCCCCCGAAGTTCGTCTTCATGACTTCCAGCCAGTCTCCTGGCTCCATATGGTAGATCAGCCTGTCACGGCTGATCCCCGCGTTATTGATCAGGATATGTAAATCTCCAAGCCGGCTGAGGATCTGCTCCACCATGGCCACGACCTGGTCATAGTGGGCGACATCAGCACGTAACGCGATGGCCCGGCCACCTATCTGCTCAATCTCCTCCACGACCTGCTGCGCCTGGGCTTCGCTCGCACAATAATTGACTACTACAGTCGCCCCCTCACGAGCCAGGGCCAGGGCAATAGCCCGGCCAATCCCGCGTGAGGCTCCAGTGACAAGCGCAACACGCTGTTGTAATGTCATGAATATCTCACCCTTCCTCTTCGCCAGAGAAGACCATCACCTGGACAGAAGTGTTCCTTCCCCTCCGCTGAGCCATGCAGCAGCCTCCACCTCATGTTCTGCGTGGCTGCTCCTTGCCAGAAGTCACAACATCCCACCGCTCGGCACCACGTCGCCCCGCTGGCTCCTCTGGCGACTCACTGAGCCCTATGCGCCGCCAGAGCGCCTGCAGCGGTCGCGGCGCCCACCAGTTGAGCGAGCCCAGCAGACGCATGGTCGCTGGTACCAGCAGTACGCGGATCACGCTGGCGTCCATCAGTACCGCAATCGCCAGGCCGACGCCAATTTCTTTGATAAAGATGATCTGCGAGGTCGAGAAGGCTCCCAGCACTACCGCCAGCAGCAGCGCCGCGCTGGTGATCAATGCTCCCGTTCGCTGCAAGCCCAGTGAGACGGCATACTGGTTGTCTCCGCTGGCATCGTATTCTTCTTTGATACGGCTGAGCAAAAACACCTCGTAGTCCATTGAGAGGCCAAAGGCGATGGCAAAGATGAGGACAGGCTGTGTGCCATCAATGCTGCCCAGCGATTGGAAACGCAGCAGATCCTGGAAATGCCCTTGCTGGAAGATCCAGACCAGTGCTCCAAAGGTAGCCGTGAGCGATAAGAGATTCATCAGGATCGCTTTTAATGGTACGAGCAGCGATCCAGTCATCAGGAATAACAGTATAAAAATGGCAATGGCGAGCACGGCGAGAGCAGCGGGAATCGTCGCTCGCAGGTTGGCAAAGAGGTCGCTCTGATGCGCAGTGGCGCCGCCAACAAGCGCCGTCATGCCCTGGGGTGGCGTGAGTGCACGTATCCGGGCGACCAGTTGCATGGCGTCCGCTGACAGATCTGCGTAGCGCATGGAAACTGTGACCTTCGTATACGGCCCGTTGGCAAGTTGCTGCACCAGCGCGGCCAGCTGCGGATGCGACGAGAGCGAGTGATAGAGCTGCTGATACGCTGCCAGCGACAGTGTGGGATCGACGGTCACCAGGCTCTCAACGCTCACCACACCAGGTAGCTGCTTCAGCTGTTCGACATAGCGATCGAGTCGAGCCAGGTTCTCTGCGGAGAGCGCGTCTCGGGTGGTCGTGACAACAATCACCGCCTGTGAGCTTCCCTGGTTTGCAAAGTCGTGCGCGAGCTGGTCAGAGACGATGCGCGCAGAGGCGCTGGCTGGCAGAACACGCACATCCGGCGTGGAGAAAGAGACGCCGAGGAAAGGCGCCCCCAGCACCAGGAGCAGGAGCACGACCGCCAGCATGATCGGAAGAGGATGGCGCATCACCAGATTCGCCAGGCGGGCCCAGCCTCCGCGCTCCAGTCGCACCGTCCCAGGACGGCGCGCCGCGCGAGTCAGTGCCAGCCAGTTGACGCGCTGTCCCAGCAGAGCCAGGAGCGCCGGCAAGAGCAGCAGCGCCCCGGCGAGCGCCAGCAGCACAGAAAGGATGGCTCCCAGCCCCAGGCTGCGTAGAAAGACCTCCGGGAAGAGCAGCAATCCCAGGAGGCTCACACTGACCGTCAAGCCCGAGAAGAGCACAGCTCTTCCGGCCGTGCGTAGCGTCTGGCGCAGAGCCTGAGGAACGTTCCCTGCGCAACGCACCAGCTCCTCGCGGAAACGGGTGACGATCAGCAGAGAATAGTCGATGGCGAGGCCAAGACCGAGCATGGTGACGACGTTGATGGCAAAAATGGAGATCTCCACCACCTGGGCCGCCAGACGTAGCAGGGCAAAGGCTGCCATGATCGTGACGCCTCCAATCACCAGGGGGAGCAAGGCGGCAATGACGCTGCCGAAGACCACGACCAGGAGCAAGGCAACGATCGGGAAGGTAACCGTTTCGGCAAACTCCAGATCCTTGCTGATCTGCTCATTCAGCTCAATATTGAAGGGAACGTTGCCTCCGATCGTGAGCTGAAGGGGGGGCGCAGTCAGCAGAGGCGCGATGCTCTGATACTCCTTTTCCTTGAGTGATTCATCGCTGTGAGCCAACTGGATGAGGGCAAAGGTTGCTGTGCCATCCCTGGAGAGAAAGCTTGAGCTGTGCGTCGAATAGTATGAGGTGACGGACACAACCTCTTGACGTTGCTCGAGTGCGCTCAGAAGGGCCTGCGCCGCCTGCTGGAATGTGGGATCGGTTGGCCTCAGACCATTGGCCCGCATCAGGACGACCACATCGGGCGCAGCGCCTCGCAGATACGTATCCAATAGCTGCTGAGCGCGCACGGATTCGCTGCCGGGCACGTCAAATCCCCCACTCTTGAGAACACCAAAGAGTCCTCCCCCATAGACGGCTGCTAATCCAAGGAGGAGGATGACGCAGATGATAATGATCCAGCGTGCACGATACAGGATAATCTCTCGGCCAGTGTTCATCTCTCTTGCCTTCCTTTGCAGGTATGCTCACACAATCCGCGGGAACAGGTTCCTACTCCAGGCGTCCTCCAACGAAGGAAGCGCGATCACCCCACATGAGGGAAGGACCCGCACGGCTACGAGGCGCCGTGACTCCCAGGACGTCCCTCTCCATAGATCGGTGCCTGGTTTCCAGAGGACTGTCGCGCCGCTCTCTCCCGCTGCTGCTCCGGCTCTGCTCAGGGCCATGGATAGGGCCCGCTCGTCAGCCAGAGGCTGACGAGCATGGACAGATACATATACATCTTTTAATACCTTCTCCTCGTTCAAATCCAGTTCTACCTGCTTTAGTAGAGTCGGTAAGCCTGAGCATAGACATAGATCAAAAGGCTACAGTACAAGGAAAGGTCCCCATCCAGAACCGCGCTCGGATCGGCTACGCGGTCCTCATGGCCTCTCCTTTCCTCTCTGAGCTATCTCAACCATGAGTTTACGGCTGCGCACTTCAAATGCTGTTAACCCTTGGACAGCGGACAGTCCTCAGACGATTCGCACTGAGTAGGCACCAGGTTCATAGAATGAGCTTTGCTGAGAGAGCAGGGAGGCAGGGCCGAGGCAGAAAGGTGAGCGGGATGGGCGGACGGGCATCTCTGGGCAACAGAAACGGAGAAGCCCGACTAGAAAGAAGAATGGTGGGCCCAGCTGGTGGAGAGCGCCAGAGAACCGACCGGCCCGAGTTTACTTCCGCAGCCGGCGGGCTCAGGAATCAGCAATCTCCCGGTACAGTGCGCGGAAGGCGGCTCCCGGCTTCACTCCCAGTTCCTCCTCCAGAAGGCGGGCACACTCCTGATACTGGCGCAACGCCTTGCTGCGCTTCCCCTGGCGCAGATAGCAAAGCGCCAGTTGCTGATGGGCTTCCTCCAGACAGGCGTCCAGCTCGAGGACCGCCTGCCACTCCTGAATGCAGGCCTCCAGGTCCTGTCGCTCCCAGAGGATCTGCGCCAGTTTACTCAGAGCATCGATGTAGACCTGGCGCAGTTTTTCGCGACGCAGAGTACACCAGTCGCTATACACCGACCGCAAGTAGTCTCCGCGGTAGAGGGCTTTCATCGGGAGCAGCCACTGTTCAGCCTCGCTATACTGCTTCTCACTGAAGAGCTTCCGGGCCTGCTCATAACGCTCCAGAAAATCAGAGACGTCATAGTAGACATGCTCCCCATAGCAGGCGGAGAGATCCAGCCAGTAGCAATCGGCACAGTAGACCACAGAAGCCTTGCCCATGATCTTGCGTAAGTAGTAAATGGACGAACGTAATGCCTGTTCCTGGAGTTCATCAGGCCAGAGCGCTGCAAGGATGCGCTCCTTATGTATGGGTTTATCAGCGTCCAGCAAGAAGAAAAACAGCTCCATGGTACGCAGCATCCGCCAGTGGGTCACGGGATTGCCATTCAACATGACTAGCGGATCGCCAAAGGCCAGTACCTGCAATTGCGATGAGGGCAGGGGTTGCACAGCAGGAGCAAGACGCGCGCTTCTCTCTGGAGAGAGGAGTGCCTTGATCTCGCCCAGGGAAGGAGAGTCCAGCGAGCAATCCATTAAAAATGGCCAGAAGTGTACCTCGCACTCAAGCAGGCGGTGATATCGGTGGCGCTGAGCCAGGGCCCCCGCCTCCTGCAAATGCTGGCTGGCCGCTCTCCTCTCCTGCTCCAGCCAGCAGCAAACGCCCAGGCGCAACAGCGCCTGTAGCTGCTCGCGCGGTAGACGGGTTGTCTGAAAGGTAGTCAGAGCCTCCGAGAGATGGGCGCGGGCCTCCTGATACAGGTGTTCCGAGAGCAGAACGGTCCCCGTTACGAGGTGATGCATTGCTCGATCATAAGGGGTGGCTTTGTTCTCCGGCTGTTGCTCTGCGGCACGGGTGAGGAGCAGGCGTGCAGTCTGGGCATCTCCCATGAAGAGGTAGACCAGGGCCAGGCAGCGCTGTGCAGCCTGAAGCAGATGGTGGTCATCCAGCCGGTGGGCGAGGTGCAGCCCATCTTCCAGAGAGACCAGGGCACGCTCGTAGTCCTGTTGTTCCAGATAGAGTTCACCCAGGCTGACCAGGGCATAGGCCTCACCGCGATGAAACCTAAGGTCGTTGCGCGCTCTCTTAAGTGCTTCGCTGAGGACCGCTTCAGCTTCGACGAGGTCCCCCTGGCGTTGCTTCGTGACCCCCAGGCCAATCAGAGATTCGACCTTGCCCCACTCATCTCGCAGGATTTCCCAGGACTGGAGGGCCCGACTATGATGGTGAGCTGCCAGCCCTTGCTGGCCCTGCAGGCCATAGGCATTGGCCAGCAGATGATGCAACTGAGCAATGTGGCGCTGATCACTGGTCTGCTTCCACAACTCCAGGCTATACTGCAGCTCCTTGAGGCCAATCCCATACCTACCTAGCAGACAGGCGCTGGTGCCCATACGCTGGAGCGCCTGCGCGCGCAGGTGAAGGGCATCGGGCGCGATCTTCTCCAGGAGATCCTGACAGATCTGGCGGGCCTGCTCATACTTTCCCGCCTGGAACAGGGCGGCAGCGCGCGCCAGCACGAGCTCGGCAAACCCATCTGGCTCTGACTCGCTCTCTGTTTCCAACCCGGTTGCGGAGCGCGTCAGAGCCGCCTCGGCCTCATCGAGCAGAGGCAGCGCCTCTCTATACGCTCCCAGTGCCAGATGGGTGCTGGCGCGCACCAGCAGGAGTCGCGGGTGGTCCGCTCTGATCGCCACCGGCAATGCATCAATCCAGTGGGCCAGCTTGACTGCCTGCTCCTGAGTGCTGACACTTCTGGCCAGGTGCAGAATGAGCGCGGCCGCGAAGGGGTGATCACGAGACTCCAGTGCCTGCTCTAGCGCCTGCTCGCTATGAGCTGTCTCGCAGAGCACTTCGACCGCCCGCTGTTGCAGCCTGGCGAAGACCACCGGCTCTTGAGCCCGTAGCTCGTCCCGCAGTAACCTGCGCACGACCGGGTGACAGAAGTAGTAGCTCTCCATCTCGCCGGGATGACTCTGCACGAATAACCCTTGCTGCTCGAGCGCCGCCAGATAGTCCGCTGCTTCTGGTAGGTCCAGCACTGCCCGGCAGAGAGCGGGGGTCATCTCTGATAGGAGCGCAGCCCGCTTCAGAAAGGTCAGCAGATGGGGAACCCCCTTGAAGACGTCCTCTTTCAAGTAGGTGAGCAATGCCTGGGTGCCGCTCCGCGCGTGCGCCTCTTCCTGGAGATGAGCTACGGCTCCCTCCTGAGCGAGTGCACGTCGGTGAACCTCTCCCAGCCGGGTTCCAAGGAGAATACCCATGATCCAACCGTCGTAGCCGGCAGCTTCGCTCTCACTCAGACCGGCAACGCCATAGAGGTGAGCCAGCTCGCACAATTCGGCAGGCGAGAAACGCAGATGCTGATAGTCAATGACTGTGACCTGACGGACGTCTGCAATGTATTGATAGCTTTTCAGATGATGAAAACGACTTTCAATCACTACAATGCACTTTGACGGCATCTCCTTGAAAAGACGCATCATCAGATGCTTCATGTCAGGCGCGTTACTGATTTCATGACAGCGATCCAGTACGAGAACGAACGGCTCAGGAATCTCCTCATGCAGGCAGGTCACCAGGGCGTCTATCAGAGCAGTGGCCTGAGTACTGGTGGGACATGGCCTGGAAACATCGGCTTCAGAGAGCGTAGACGTTTCCAAGAGGGCGCTGAGCCTGGTCCCAAATGCGGGAAAGCACCGGCGAATGCCCGTAACAAGCACCTTCAACAAGACCAGCGGATCGGTGCACTGCGCAGTGAGAGCACACCAGCAGGAAGGCAGGGGAAGATGTTGTAGAAGGTCGGCGAGCAGCGTGGTCTTACCATAGCCTGCTGGCGCGCAGACCAGTACTGCTTTGCCAGGGGAGGACACGTCTGCGCCTTGTTCTATGCCAAGGATGGCCTCGCGTAGCATGTCAATCAACGAGCTACGATGGAGAATGACTGGTGGTGCACCTGGGATGCTCATTCCATAGCAAGAGCCATGCCACATGAATGCGATCTCCTTACTCGCATGCTACCAGAGAATCTTCAGATCTGTGGTTCGCCTCAAGCGCATACCGGGCAAGCTTCACGGATGGGACCTGCGCAGTTGCGCGGTGTCCTTTTTCTCTGCCCATGGTACATGACAGACTCCACCAGAAAAACGCACCTACGGCTCTGTCGTGTACAATACCTGTCCGTGGCAGGAGCTGAGAAGCCAGTGTCTTTCTCTGCCACCTGTTTCAGATCTATGGAAGGCCTTCATTCCATGGTATGACGCTTTGCGAGAGTGGCGCAGTGGTACCGTGCAAGAGCGGTGTACCACGCTGCTTGAGAGGTCAATGACGCTGGTGACATCTGCGCAACGCCTGCCAGACGCTCTCCGGGGAAGGCTCACAGGATCTCCTTTGCCACTACGATCACCAGGCATATCTCAGAAGCCTTCTTTGGCTCTCTCTCTGCCTCTATCATGCTGTATGCAACAGGAATGCATCCCGTCCATACCTGGTTTCGGACTCACCAAGAGTGTAACGCATGCAATCTTTAGCCGTCAAGTTGACACTGCAGATGCGAGAAGATGCAGGTGAAGAGGTGGCGGCGGCAAGGGAGCGAGTTCGCCGAGGTCTGCGCTCGCTCCTGATGAATCGCTCCCTCTCCCAGCTGCCGCTGAACAGGTTGGGGTTCTTTCTCTACCCGACCACGTCCCTGTTGGAGCGAGTTCCCAGCGATGACAGTGATCAGCTTCTGTCCCTTCATCAGTCGAAGCGAAGGAGGGAAACCGATCCCCGCAGACCCGGTCTGGATGAACACGACGCACATGCTGCCATCCTCCACGTCCGTGAAGAGGCCTTTCGTGCCAGCCTCCGATGGATGCGGAGAGTCGCTCGCGAGAGAAGCGCAGGAGATCCGCGGGAAAGGGTCACGATTCTGATGTCCATTACTGATGAGTTTATGCTTGAGAGGCTCGTCCAGACCGGGCAGTATGAGGACAGGGTCGACTCGGTGGAGGAGATCACAAGGAAGCTGTCAAGAGTGCCAGGGAAAGACTGTGCTCTCAAGCGTCTGTGAGCGTATTACAAGCAGTCCATGACCAGCTCGCCCCTCTTCTTGTAAGAAACGTCGGCGGCCGAAGCTCGTCGGTATGGACGCCGAGCTTCGGAGTCGGAGTTCAAGCGGACTTCAAACAGAAGCAGTCTGAAGCAACCAGGAGGAAGGCTGGCCTCGCGTGATCAGAGCGGGCGGCTTCTCGCTTCCGGGTGTGAAAACGACCTTATCCGCTAGGCAGTACCAGGAGCGATCCCAATCAGAGAGGGCCTGATCCCAGGCCAGACGGTCCGGAGCCGATCGCTCGGTCCGGAGCAGCTGCCAGAAGCCGTAGACCGACAGGAGCAGGGGCAGGCAGATGCCGATCACCGCCAGGGCGTATGCTTCCAGACCAAAACTGCCACTGGAACAGAGGAGCATCACCCCGATGAGGGTCACAACTTCAATTACCGTGCCCACCGTCAGCGGTCCCAGAAGAAAGCTGCGCCGCTTCGGCGGCAGCGGCGGTGCAAAACGTGAATCATGATGGTAGGTAGACATTTCATACAGGGCGGCGACCCTTCTGACATGGTTGTTCCGGTGACACACTGGGCAGAGCGGTTGCAACGTGGAAGCTGCTCTTGCAGCACGGTCCTGACCTTCTATCGGCAGCATAGGAATGCATCTCCTTTGTTCTGTACAGGAGAACGATGGATCTCGAAGGAGGGGGCTCTCCCTCTCTCCTGTTCCCAGTCTACCCTGAAATGGACGGTGCGACTGCTGGCAGATGCTGAGGATCACTCCTTGTCAGACAAAGGGTAGCCAACGCAGCCCCTCTGCCGTCCGCCCTATGGAGGGGGCGCCTCCTCTCCAGATGGACATCTGAGCGAAAGAGATGCAGCCATGATATACTGTCTGTTAAAAGCATCGGCGGGGAGTAGCCCTTGCCAGAGCCTTGAGAAGCAGCCCACTCGAGCAGAACCCGGCGGATAGCTTTTACCTTGCTCAAAGCCGGCGATCGATCGCCCCTGCCGGCGCTGGAGGGAGGAACTGGTCATGGTGACATACTGGCAGCAGAGTATTACCTTCTATCAGCTCCGCACTTTTCTGGCCGTCATGAAACATTGCAACTATACTCATGCAGCCAGAGAACTGCATCTCAGTCAGCCTGCTACCTCGGCCCAGGTTCATGAGCTAGAAAAACTGCTAGGCGTCATGCTCTTTGAACAGGTAGGGAAGCGTCTGGTACCAACACAGGCGGCCTTTCTCCTCGAAGAGCATGCGCGGCGAGTCATGGCTGAGATCGACGCCGCGGCCAATGCACTGGCCCATCTGAGAGCGATCGATGCCGGACGTCTGGCCATCGCGGCCAGCACGACAATCGGCAATTACTTGCTGCCGAAGACCCTGGGCGCCTTTCACGCACGCTATCCTCGCGTCGAGATCGCTCTGGAGATCAAAAACTCCCGGGAAGTCTGCGACGACCTGAGCCAGGGCAGGAACGAACTGGGCCTGATCGAAAGCCGCGTTGACAGTCTCGATGAGAGCCTGGAGCTGATTCCTTATCAGGAGGACGAACTGGTATTGATCGTGCCGCCCTGGCATCCCTGGGCCGGTCTGGAAAACATCCCCTTGGCGGCCCTGGCAGAGGCGCCTCTTCTCTGGCGCGAAACGGGATCGGGGACGCGCAGCGTGCTGGAGGTGGCTCTCCAGAAGGCCAATATAGACCTGGTACCGAAGACGCAGTTCGGCAGCAATGAGGCCATCAAACAGGCTGTAGCGGCCAACCTTGGCGTAGCTGTCATCTCCCAGGCGGCGGTGGCAGCGGAGGTCGCCGCAGGTTGGCTTGCAACCGTACCAGTTGCTGGGGCTTCCCTCAGACGCACGCTCCACGTGATCAAGAGACGCCACGGCCACCTCTCACCCATCGCCGAAGCCTTTTTTACTCTGCTGCTCAACGAGAGAGAGAGAGAGGGCGCGCTCCCCAGGCTCCCCCAGGAGACCGCTGAGCCATTCTCATCCCTTGCCTGGTGGCTCCAGCCTCTTCACTGAACTCAGTGGTATCCCCTCCCGACTCGAGTGACGATGGGCCTGTCGCCTTCGCCCACCTCGGCGCTCCCGTTCCGTCAGGCGCTTGCCAGACACCACCCGCGCCACAACAGATAGGTGTCATACGCCTCCTCGTAGCCCTCGCGCTGAGCACTGGGCCAGGCAACCACCTGACGGCCAGGAGCGAGTGGCACTAGCGCATCCGCACTCGGCCAGACCTCCACGGACAGCCCCGCCAGCAGGGCAGCACCGCAGGCTGAGGCGTTGTGCACTGCAACGGCCTCCAGAGGCGGCCGAGTACGTCCGCTAGCAACTGGCGCCAGTCTTGCTGCAGACCTCCACCACCGACCACACGCAGCGGTTCTCCCACAGTCGTCTCCGGCAAGGCCTCCAGTGCTGCACGCAGTCCGGAGGCCACTCCCTCCAGCGCGGCCTGCAGCAGCTGCTCACGCTGGTGATCAATGCATAGACCGAGGAAGGCACCGCTGACAGGTAGCAGTTGCCGGTAAGGCTGCCCCTGCGTGAGATAGGGCAGGAACGTCAGGCCATCAGTCCACGGAGTGCCGGCACGACTGCAGCGATAGAGGTCGTCCCAGCTGACCTGGAACGTCCGACGCACCCCGTCGAGTGCTAGACCCACATTCTGCATAGCCGCCATACGGTATCAGTGGCAGCCATCTGCCGCTCGCTAGAGATGCGTACGCCAGGTGGGGTCGACCAGAGGCGCGCCGGTTCTCAGCGTGAGCATGTTCCAATCCCCAATCGGCGGGCGCTGCGTGCTGAGCAGCCCCTCCTTCAGGATCGCATCGGGAGCGCGGAGCGGTCAAGGGGGTGCGAGCGACCCCGAACCAGCGGGCGCTGCGGCCAGCCAGCAGGACAGGACCCCGGCGCTTCTCCTGTGGATGCGGGCGGCTGCAGGAGCCGCCCGCATCCACAGGAGAAGCGCTTCCCGAGCGCGGAATCGATGATGACCGGACCGATCGAGAGCAGATCTGCTCCCAACGCGGCCGCTCCCGTCGCAACCGGCAGACCCTCCGCAAGATCTAGCGCCTGCGCAGCCTTCAGGGAGAGGGTCCGCGCGACATGAGTCGACGCAGCAGCGGGGGAAGAAGTGCACGCAACAGACCGGACGAACAAGGCGGGAAGTAGGAAGGGAAGGCGGCCTCGCGGTCGCAATGGCCAGCGCAAGGCCGACGCCAGAGGCGCGGTTCACCCCCCCTGGGGCAGCCCCGATGGCCTGGATCAGGCGGCAGAGCCAGCCGAGACACGCATGAAGGGTCAGGCTCGCCCCCCGCTGCGTTCTCTCGCTAGCTGCCAGCCATATCGGATTGCAGTTGCTGCCAGGCGAGGCGCGCCTCTTCGACCGAGCCTTCATCCTCAATGGTAGAGACATCGCCGGGATCACGTCCGAGGGTCACAGCCCGCAGCACGCGGCGCATAATCTTGCCGCTGCGCGTCTTGGGCAGCATCGTGACAAAATTCACCTCGCCGATCACAGCCACCGGGCCCAGCTCGCTGCGCACCGTTTGAAGCAGCTCTTGCCTCAGCTCCTCAGAGGGATGGTAGTCCTGCTTGAGGACAATAAAGGCCACAATCACTTCTCCACGCAGTTCGTCCGGTCGACCCGTCACACCGGCCTCCGCCACTGCCTGATGTTTCAGAAATGCGCTCTCAACTTCGATCGTCCCGATGCGGTGTCCAGCGACCTTAATGATCTCATCGGCGCGGCCCGCAAACCAGACGTAGCCATCCTGATCGATCTGCGCAGAGTCGCCGGTATAGTAGAGCAGACCCGGCAACACCCCCCAGTAATCGCGGCCATAGCGTTCCGGCTCCCCCCACAGGGTGGGAGTCAGGCCGGGGAAGGGTCGCTTGATCACCATGATGCCCTTCTCACCCGGTCCCACGGGCGCGCCATCAGAGGGCGAGACCACCTGCGCCTCGATACCGGGGAGGGCAATAGTCGCCGAGCCCGGCTTGATCGGCAGCATCCCCAGACCATAGGGATTGCCAAAGATCGGACCACCTGTCTCCGTCTGCCACATATGGTCGATGACCGGCACGCGATTGCCCAGCACCTTCTCCTGAAGCCAGGACCAGGCGGGTGCATTGAGGACCTCGCCGGCACAGAAGATGCGCTCCAGCGAGGAGTGGTCAGAGCTGCGCGGCGGCTCCTCTCCATACTTCATCAACAGGCGCACCGCGGTGGGAGAGGTGAAGATCGCTGTCACAGCAAACTCCTCGATCACCTGCCAGAAGAGCGCCGGCGTGGGGTAGTCTAGCGCCCCCTCAAAGGCCAGCGTGGTCGCCCCGGCAATGAGGGGAGCGTAGACAATGTAGCTATGTCCAACAACCCAGCCAATGTCGGAGGTGGACCACCAGACATCCGTCGGCCGGAGGCCGAAGACCCACTGTCCCATGCTGTGAATATGCACCTGGTAGCCACCATGCACATGCACAGCCAGCTTGGGCCTGGCTGTCGTGCCGGAGGTCGCCAGAATGTACGCCGGCTCATTGGCCTCCAGAGGTACATAGGAGCCAGACTGGCCGACGGCGTGCGCCAGAAACTCCTGCCAGCTCAGATCACGCCCCGCCTCCATCGGCACGGGCCTGGCACCGCGCTGGAGGACAACCACGTGCTCCACGCTCCCATTGCCGGCGGCAAGCGCGGCATCGACGATCTCTTTGAGGTTGGTCTCCTTCCCCTTGCGATAGGTGATATCGGTAGTGAAGACCAGACGCGAGCCACTGGCCTGAAGGCGATCGCTGAGGGCCTGGGAGCCAAAGCCAGCAAAGACGACGAGGTGAATAGCGCCGATCCTCACCGCAGCCAGCATCAACATAATGGCCTCCGGGAAGGTCGGCATATAGATCGTGATGCGATCGCCCTGCCTAATGCCCATGCCGCGCAGCGCGGCCGCCAGGCGTTCTACCTCATGCAGCAACTGCGCATAGGTGAAGAGCCGTCGCTCGCCACGCTCGTTCAGATAGACCAGCGCAGTATGCCCACCCCAACCGCGCTTGACATGGTGGTCAAGCGCACTGTAGGCCAGGTTGGTCTCTCCGCCGATAAACCAGCGGAACGTGGGCGGTGTCCATTCGAAGACACGCTCCCAGGGGTGCAGCCAGGGTAGCTGCTCCGCTGCCCGCCCCCAGAAGGCTTCGGGATTCTCACGCGCTTCCTCAAGCCAGCGCCGTACAGGTGGAGTGATCAAGTCCATAGACTGGCCGCCTTTCTCTTCAGAGAGCAAGAACTTACAAGGTGCTACGGCATCATCTGCATTGTAGACCATGGGACATGGCTGTGCAAAGCTGGCAAGCGTCAGCGAGCGAGAATGCAGGCGGATGTGGGGCCAGGGCCGACAGGACAGATCATCACAGGGAGCAGACAGGCAGAGAGGGACCACAAGCTGCTGCTCAGCAAAGCTGTTCATCGGTACCTGAGCGCTGCTCCTCTGGGGTGAGCGCTCGCAAACCGGCGCCGAGCGCGAGGGCGTCCAGATACCTGCGCAGCACGGTCACGAGATCCTCCTGCGCACCCTGTTCGAGCCAGACCTCCAGCGCCACTCGCAGCGCCGCCATATAGACGGCGACCAGCAGGCGGATCTGGCTACGACCTACGGCCAATCCAGGATGGGCCAGGAGGGCATCGCAGATGAGCGGCTCGGTCTCCAGAAGGGCATAGAGATAGATGGTCGCGATCGAGGGGGTCTGTACCGCCACCTGATAGCGCCGCAGGAAACTGGTACGCCGTTGCTGATAGAGGCCGGCCAGATGGAGAAAGGTTGCGCGCAGCATCGCATGCAGCGACTCCGTTGGTGCCAGCTCCTGCAGAAAGCGCAGGCTCTCGTTCAGCACCAGACGCATGGGACCAAGGAGCACTTCCTCTTTGCTGGAAAAATAGCGAAAAAACGTCCGCGCTGACACCATCACCGTATCGGCGATGTCTTGAATGGAGGTCTGCTCATAGCCGCGCTCCTGAAAGAGACGCAGCGCGGCCTCCTCAATCGCCGCCTGCGTCAGCTGCTTCTTGCGCTCACGCAGACTGGTCGGCCGGGCCTCGTCAACGCGAGCCGATCGGGTATCGCTCATCGTACTGCCGTCTTTCATTGACTTTTGTCACTCAGTGACATTATAATGCAAGCAGGCACCAGCGACAAGCGAAGCTCCGCGAAGAGGCTTCGCCGGTGTCTCTCGATCGTCCTCGTTGAGGAATGGACGGACCTCAGCGTTGTTCTCGCTCCTGGAGCGAGGCCCAGAGAAGGAGCACACACCCATGCGTTTTGAGCAACAGGTCGCCCTGGTGACCGGTGCCGCTTCGGGCATCGGGCGCGCGCTGGTCCAGCGCCTCGTAGCAGAGGGTGCCGCAGTGGTCGCGGTCGACATCACGGAAGCGGCGCTGCAGACCCTGGTCAGTGAGCTGCAGGAACAGGGCGCACAGATTACAGCGTGTACAGCCAATGTGGCCTCCGACAGTGACGTGGAGGCCATGCTCACCAAAGCGACGTCGACCTTTGGACGCCTCGACATTCTCTGTAACAACGCCGGCATTATGGACCTCATGGCTCCGGTCGCCGAGGTTCCCCTCGAGCTGTGGGAGCGCGTCCTGGCCGTCGATCTGAATGGTCCCTTCCTGGCCTGCCGGCGCGCGATTCCCATCTTCTTAGAGCAGGGCGGCGGAAGCATCGTCAATACGGCATCGGAGGCCGGCCTGCGTGGTGGCGCCGCTGGTACCCCGTACACCGTGGCCAAACACGGAGTGGTTGGACTGACCCGCAGCATCGCCTTCCACTACGGAGAGCGTGGTATCCGCTGCAACGCCGTCTGCCCCGGAGCCGTGGCGACAGCTATCGGCGTTGGAGCTGGCGCTCCCAATGAGACCGGGCTGAAGAGAGTCTACCCCTTTATTCAGGGCAGCGCCCCCTCGCGGATTGCATCCCCAGAGGAGATCGCCGCGGCGATCGCCTTCCTCGCCTCCAGAGAGGCCAGCTACATCAATGGGGCCATCTTGCCGGTCGACGGCGGCTGGTTGGCCGCCTGAGTCCCTGCTTCGTTGATTGAGCGCAGCGTATCCGCTGCTCATCCCATGAAAGGGAGGTGCTCTCTGATGACTGACTGGGACTGGACCTTCGATCTGGTCGTCGTTGGCAGCGGAGCCGCCGGCTTAACGGCGGCGGTGACGGCTCGCCATCGAGGCTTATCCGTGGTCGTTCTCGAGAAAACGGCCTATTTCGGGGGATCGACCGCCCTCTCCGGAGGCGGTCTGTGGATTCCTAACAACGCTTTAATGCAGCGGGCCGGCGTGCACGATTCGTTCGAGGCAGCCCTGACCTACCTGCAGGCCACGGTCGGCGATCAGACCCCGCGTGTGAAACAGGAGGCCTATCTGCGCGAAGCTCCTCGTATGCTGGACTTCCTCATTGCCCAGGGGCTGCGCTTCCGTCGCGTTGAGGGTTACTCCGACTACTATCCTGAAAAGCCTGGGGGACACGTTCGCTCACGCCTGGTCGAGTCGGCGCGAATCTCAGGGCGGCCGCTTGGCAAACTCTACCCATTGATTCGCTCGCGCGAGGGTCTTGCCGGCAGCCTGGCACTGACAACCAGCGAGTATCGCGCCCTCGGCCTCTCCCTGCGTACCCCTGGCAACTTTCTCAGGATCGCCGGCGTCATGCTGCGCAACGCCTGGCAGCTCTTGACAAAACGTCGAGACATGGCACTGGGCAAAGCGCTGGTCGGCCAGTTGATCCTGCTGGCCGATAGACTGGGGGTCGTGCTCTGGAACGAGAGTCCAATCCATGAGCTGGTGCTGGATGGGCAGCGAGTGCGGGGCGTCATTGCTACCCATGAGGGACGAACGGTGCGCATCCAGGCGCGGCGTGGGGTCGTGCTGGCCGCAGGCGGTTTCGCTCACAACGCGCAGATGCGGCAACGCTATCAGCAGGCCCCGATCGAGACGAGCTGGACCTCCGCCGCGCCCGGCGATACCGGCGAGGTCATCGAGGCGGCTCAGGCTATCGGCGCCGACCTGGCCTTGATGGACGACGCCTGGTGGGGACCTACCTCTCTTCCAGACGGCATACCCATGTTCCATGTGAACGAGCGCTCTCTGCCTGGCTCCATTATCGTCGACCAGGCCGGTCGGCGCTTCATGAACGAGGCGCAGTCCTACACCGACGCTGTCCACATAATGTACGCTCACCACCGCGAGGTCCCCTGTATCCCTGCCTACTTCATCATGGATGCGCGCTTTCGCCGTTTATACCCGTTTGGTATGGTCGTGCCTGGTCTGACTCCCCGCAAGCTGCTGCGCGATGGCTACTTCATCCAGGCCCCGACCCTCGAGGGCCTGGCTCGGAAGCTGGGCATCGATGCAGAAGGTCTCCAGGAGACAGTGCGCCGCTTCAATGAGTTCGCGCAGAACGGGCATGATCTGGATTTCCATCGTGGTGAGAACGCCTATGACCGCTACTATGGCGATCCGACGGTGAAGCCCAATCCCTGTCTGGCGCCACTGCGGGAAAGCCCGTTCTACGCTGTCAAGCTCTGGCCGGGCGATCTGGGCACGAAAGGGGGGCTGGTCACGGACGAACGGGCGCGCGTGCTGCGCGCAGATGGCTCCCCCATCGAGGGTCTCTACGCGGCAGGCAACACCACGGCCTCGGTCATGGGACACTTCTACCCAGGTCCTGGCGCTACCATTGGTCCGGCCATGACCTTCGGCTACATCGCCGCACTTGACCTGGCCACGGCTCCTCCAGGTGCGCAGCCCGCTGCTCAGACGCAGAGCGCAGCGCTGGCAACACCGGCCACGGACCGCGATGGTAAGGCTCCGGCCGAACAGGAACGTCATTGAGTATCTGGCGGGCGCCTCCCTTCGCTCCGTCCGGAGCGCGTGAGACGAAGCGAGGCACTCACCTCACCTTACCCACGCTGCTGCTCTCTGATCAGGCTGGCAGTGCGCCAATCCATCAACAGATCCAACCCGGTCGTCACAGCAAACAGAGACCAGATCACCTGGACATGGTCAGCATCCGTCTGAGACCAGTGCCGGAGCGCAATGCCAAGGGCATGCCGCATGCCGCTGGAGAGCCTGATAATCCGGCTTCAGGATTCGCGTCGGAGCGCTGGCAGCGTCTCGCGCATCAGCCCAGCGGCAACCACTCCTGACAGAAAGGTCAGTCCCCCCACAACCCCAATCGCCCAGGGGATGGAGAGAAGATCGGCGGTGAGGCCAGCCAGCAGCGCCCCGATGGCGTAGCCGCTGTCGCGCCAGAGGCGATAGACGCCTACCGCCGAGGCACGCCAGGAGGGATGCGTCACATCACTCACCGCCGCCAGGAGGGTCGGATAGACCAGAGCCGTGCCGCAGCCCAGGAGCAGCGCCCCCAGAAGCCATGTCCAGAAGCTTCGGCCTACCAGCATCATGGCCAGGCTAACCGCCTGCACCCACATGCCGGCCACAATCAGCCCCTTGCGCCCCAGGCGATCCGAGAGCGCCCCCGTGAGGAGCTGTCCTGTCCCCCAGACGGCGGGATAGGCCGCTACCAGCCAGCCAATGTGCTCGGCATCCAGGCCCGCCGCAGCGAAGTAGCGGGAAGAGACCCCAGGAGAGACCGTCGTTGAGATTGTTGACCAAGCCCACCTGGCTGACGGCCAGCAGCGTCCGATCACGCCACGAGACTCGCGCCACAATTTCCCAGAAACCGGGTGGGCGCGCGGAGGGGTCCTGCGCCTGTCGCAGCTGGCTGGCCTCCTCGACGGTGTGACCCTGCGATTCGCGAGTCCCGAAGAGCGAGAGTCCCAGACCGCACAGGGCAAAGACCTCGCCCAGCAGAAACGGCTGCGGGCGCAAAGCGAAGGCCGTTGCCAGATAACCGGCGAGCAGCGCAGCCACAGCGACGGCCAGATAGCCGGCGGCTTCGTTGAGACCCATCGCCAGACCGCGTCGGAGCGGCCCGACCAGGTCGATTTTCATGATGACTGTGGTGGACCAGCAGAGTCCCTGGTTGACCCCTAGCAGCACGTTGGCAAAGACGACCCAGCTCCAGGAAGGAGCGACGATGATTAGCAACGGCACCGGTACCCCAATCAGCCAGCCAGCAATCAGCACACGCTTGCGACCATAGCGATCGCCTAGACGACCCGCCAGGAGATTCGCCAGGGCCTTGACGAGGCCGAAACTGACCAGAAAGGAGAGAATCGCTGTCCTGGAGGCCAGGCCGAAGTCGCGGCTAGCAAGCAGCGGCAGAATCGTGCGTTCGAGACCGACCAGCGAGCCGACAAAAGCGTTGATGATAATCAGTAGGGTAAACTGCCGCCAGTTGGCGCGCAGGCCAAGTCGCGGAGAGCGGGTCCGGGCAGCGACGGCAGGCTGGTCAGCGTTAGAGAATGACGGCACAGCGGTTAGCTCCTGCCTCTAGCTCTTCCACAGGAAGCGCGGGCCAGCGCCCCATCTCGTTGGCCTGGATGATTTCTTGATAGTGGGACGGCGGCGCGGGTAGGGCGCTGAGCAGCTGCGTGACGAAGGTCATCGGAGAGGCCGGTAGCTCCCCCAGGCGCTGCTGCAGGGCGGCAAGCGTGGTCATGACGGGCTGGCCATCGAAGGGCAGAGGGCGTGTGCTGTGAGCGGCCAGCAGCCTCGTCTGCCGCGGCAAACGCAGCAGCCTACGCAGGCTGGTATAGAGCGCCTCTGCCCGCCGCCGCACCTCGTCCGGGTCGGCATCCAGATCTGGGCGCCCGCATCCCTCAGGGAAGAGGGTATCACCGCTGAAGAGCACTGCCGGAGCGCTCGTCTCACCTGACCCGCCGACAAGCAGGTAGCAAGTGCTCTCAGGGGTATGGCCGGGCGTGTGGATAGCCCGCAGCCGGAGCCGTCCCACGACGATGGTCTCGCTGTCGCTGACGGGAGTACAGGGGAAGGCAACGCGCTGCTGAGCTGGCAGAAGCAGCCCGGCCTGGCTCTGTTGAGCCAGTGCTCTGGCGCGCGAGAGATGATCGGCATGGATGTGAGTTTCCAGGACGGCAACGATACGCCAGCCACGCTCGGCGGCCAGGGTCAGATAGACCTGAGGGTCAAGAGCGGGATCGAGGACCAGGGCCGCAACCCCGTCGCCTATGAGGTAGGAGAGGCAGCCCTTGCCTGTGCGACGTACCTGGATGATCTGGGCCTCCTCACCTTCCGCCAGCGAAAGTGAGAGGCAGGCTGTGTTCCAGGCCAGGCTCCAGGCGCGCATGCCCCCCTCAAGCGAGTAGGCCTCAAGACCGCGTGCGGCCAGCAGGGCCGCGGCGACCTTGCTGACCTTGCCAGCCTCGCAGACGGTCACGACGGGACGATCAGCAGGCAGGGCTAGCTCAGCAAGGATGGTGGTCTGGCCAGCCTTGAGGGACTCATAGGCGTCGATGTGCAGGCTGCCGGGGATCGACCAGACGGCATAGGCGGCAGCGGGTCGCACATCGAGAATGGTCACGGCTTTGCCAGCTTCAAGCCAGGCACGTAGGGTGTCGACACGCACAGTCAACATGCGAGATCGTTCCTTTCGCTGACGACGGGTAGACCGCGCTCCTGCCACTCGGGAACGCCGACCTCGAGGCGGCGAGCACGATAGCCGTGAGCCTGTAGAAGAGCAACGGCCTCATCGGCGAAGACGCAATAGGGACCGCGACAGTAGGCGATGACTTCGCAATCGCGGGGTAACTCGCTCAGATGGGCCTCCAGCTCAACCACAGGGAGCGCACGCGCCAGGGGCAGGTGAGCGGCTAGATACTCGTCGCGGGGTCGCACGTCAAGCAGCAGAGCGCGCCCCTCATGGAGCAGCTGCAGAGCGGCCTCAATGCTCAGGGTCGGCTGCTGCTGCCGTTCGGGCAGCCAGGTCGAGACCAGGCGCTCCAGCTCGGCCAGGTGAGCCTCGCCCGTACGACGCAAGGCCAGCCAGAGGCGCGTCACCTTAGTGGAGGCCAGGCGATAGTGGATGCTGCGCCCCTGGCGGCGCGTCTCGACGAGCCGGGCAGCCCGCAGGACCTGGAGATGCTGGGAGACGGTCGCCAGAGGCAGGCCAGTCTCCCTGGCCAGGGCCTCGACAGAGCGCTCGCATTGCGCTAGCAGGTCGAGCAACTCGAGACGATGGGGACTGGCCAGGGCCTTGCCAATGCGAGCCAGTTGCTCGTAGAGCTGGTCTTTGAAAGTACGCTTCGCGCTTTGCTGCATGGCCGATGATACGCTGCCTTTCTCCATTGCTTCCTGCTGACTGGCCTCTTCTTCGCCCCTGGCGCGCAGGCCACCAGAGCGAAGACCCCTGCTACTCATCGATAGATAGATATTCAATAGAATAATCGAATGATTGAGGAATGTCAAGAGAGGAGGAAGCGTGCTGGCCTGCCCCTTCAGCGTTACAGAGCGGGGTAGAGATAAGCGAGCCAGTGCTCCTGGCCGGGCCGGGCGTGAGAGGGAGCAAACCGTGCAGGGGCAGCCAGCTATAATGGAATGTATGGCCATAGTCGCTCTGGACGCTCCAGGTCTCGGGGCAATCCGTTACAGGGCTGAGCTGGAAGAGGTGGCGCAACACATGGACTGTCAGGAGCGAGGACAGCAGAGATTCCTCGACGATGGCCAGTTCCTGGCGCAGGAGCAGCCCGTTGAGGCCCGCCTCCTCGCGCACCTCGCGCAGCACAGCCTCGACGGGCGCTTCACCGATCTCAACGGTGCCGGAGGAAACCTGGAGGCCGGCGCCACCACCACACGGCTAAAACAGCCGACCCTGCTCAATCTGCTGGCTTCCCCCCCTTCTCCTGGATGCCCAGAGTAGATCCGGCAAGGAGGTAAGCTGCGCCAGACGCCGATAGAGGCTGTAGCAGATGTCGGGCGAGTGGACCTCAAAAGGGCAATGGCAGAACACATAGAGAGCAACCCCTTGCTCCAGCCACTGAGCCAGGCGGACGGCCCAGGAATCGAGGAAAGGCGCGTTGATCTCCTCTCTGGTATGGCCAATATAGCGTAGAAACGTGAAGTCCGTGGTTATAACAGGGGCAACAGGCAAATCAGGTTTGCGCTCGCGCGCCTGGAGCATACTCCGCTCCTCAGTTGAGCCAACCCGAATGGGCCGCGTGTCCATGATCACCCGTGCGGTCCGGCACCTGTTAAGCAGGGCATTGAGAGCCGCGCCGTGCTCCTGCTTGAAAAAGGCGGGGTGACGCACCTCGACAGCCAGGCGCACCTCTCCTGGCCAGAAGCCAAGCCAGTTTTCCAGTTGTCTGAGATGCACAGGCCCAAACGATGGTGGCAGTTGCAGGAAGATCGGTCCCAGGCGCTCGCCCAGGCCACGCATTCGCTCGACAAAGGCTAGCGTCACCTCCCGCGTGCCCTCTAAAGCCGGTGCGTGGCTGATCTCGCGTGGTACCTTCGGACAGATGCGAAATCCTGGCGGCGTCTCCGCTCGCCAGCGCGCAATCGTCTCGTGCGACGGCACCGCATAAAAGGTCGTGTTCCCCTCAACGGTGGTCAGTTTGCGACTATACAGGCGCAAAAAGTCGCTGGGCGGCGTGCGCTCCGGGAAAAACGTTCCCACCCACTCTTTGTGGCCCCAGATCGGGCAGCCGATGTAAACCAGGCCTGCACGTGTGTTCTGCATGCTTGCATTGTACGCATCACGGCTCCCGCACGCAAGAGAGGAATGCATGAACCCGTCGCCTGTACAAAAGGATGGCGCGCTCCCTCTACCATCTCCCGCTCTCAGCCTCAAGGCGATTGTGATAGGAGAGCGTACCCACGCTTGCCGCGCCGCACCACGGGGCGAGCTTTCAGGGCAGCCACCGCGGAAAATACCGACCAGGCCTGCAAAAGGTCCTTGTCGACAGCCACATGAATCGCTATCGTCCGAAGGCGGAATCTGCACAGCGGCTCTTGCTCAACAGTACGGCATCCCGGCTTTGCAGAGAGATCATCATCCGCGATTCATCGCAGAAGGGGGAACCAATGACAAAAGTCGGCTGGATAGGCACCGGAGTACTCGGCACAGCCGTCGTCAAGCGACTCCTGAATCAACAGTTCGACGTGACGGTCTTCAACCGCACCACCGAGAAGGCCCGCCCAGTGTGCGACGAGGGGGCCACTCTCGCAGATTCGCCACGCAGTCTGGCACAGACCTGCAACCCCATCTTTCTCTGCCTGAGCAATCACGAGGCGGTCGAGTCAGTGATCTTCAATCGCTCATGGGGCATCGTCGCCGCACATCAGGCGGGGATCGACATCATCGACATCAGCACGCTCAATCCCGACGCCGCCTGCTCACTGCATAGCCGTACAGCCACAGTCAATCTGCACTACCTGGAGGCTCCCGTCTCAGGCGGACCTGAAAATGCTCGTCTGGGGAGACTCTCCTGCCTCGTTGCTGGCGCAGGAGATCTCTTCATGCGGCAGCGGGAAGTGCTTTCCGCCTTCACCACCTCTCTACACTACATCGGCCCTCCTGGTCACGCACAACTGCTTAAAGTCATCAACAACCTTGCAGAGAGCATTAACCTGCTGGCGGCCGCCGAAGTGCTAACCATTGCGCTTCGGGCAGGAATGGACCTCGAAACCCTGACAAACGTTCTGCCAACGCTGCGTGGTTACTCTGTCTACATGGGAGTGCTCCTGGAGCGTCTGGCGCACCCCCGTGAAGAGATTTCATTTGCGCTGGCCATGAGGCTCAAAGACCTCAAACTGGCTCACCAGGTCGCTGAAGGCTACGCCGTACCAGTCCCACTAGGCGGGCTGACAGAACAGCTCTTCGCCCTGGCGGTCCAGCAGGAGGGTCCACGATCCGATCAGACAGCAGCCATCCGTCTCTACCAGCCGCGGACCTGACCTGCCAGCGCCCAGGGCGGCATACACGGGAATCCCGCCTGTCCGGTCTTGAAGCAGCCCGGCCCAGATGGGATTCTCACACGACCGCCAGCTTCCCCTATTGGGAACCAGGCGAAGCAGTACGGGGATTACTCTTTAAGAACAGCACGTACCCCTTCCACAACATCAGATATCTGAGGAATACATAGGGGTTCCAGGTACATCGATTGAGGCATAGGGACATCCTTACCACATATACGAATAATAGGCGCCTTTAAGTCGTAGATCGCCTCTTCGGCAACCCGGGCGGCGATCTCGGCCCCTGCTCCCCCGGTCCGAGGCGCCTCGTGGACAATCACCAGCCTGCCAGTTTTACGGACGGACTCCAGGATGCGGGGGCTATCGAGAGGAGAGAGCGTGCGCAGATCAAGGACCTCCACACTGATTCCCTCGCCTGCCAGTTGCTCGGCAGCACTCAAGACCACGCTGACCATAAATGACCAGGCGACCACCGTAACGTCACTGCCCGCTCGTCTAAGAGCAGCCTCGCCGAAGGGGACCTCGTAGCTCTCCTCCGGTACCTCACCTTTCGTACTGTATAGCTTCTTATGTTCAAAAAAGAAGACAGGATTGTCATCGCGAATAGCACGAATCAGCAGTCCTTTTGCATCATAGGGAGTCGCAGGTAAGACAATACGCAGTCCCGGGCAGTGCAGAAACAGGGCCTCGGGGCATTGGGACTGCTCCGCCCCCGTACCCCCTCCGGCACCACAGGCGGTGCGATAGACGAGCGGGACCGTAAAAAGCCCCCCATGCATATAGCGCCACTTGGCCGCCTTATTGTAGATCTCATCCATCGCGACAGCAAAGAAGTCGGCCTGTTCGAGTTCAGCAACAGGGCGCAGGCCCGTAATAGCCATGCCAACCGCAGCCCCGGCGATAGCGGTCTCCGAGATGGGCGTATCAAAATTCCGCTCTGATCCGAACTCTGCAGTGAGACCTTCTGTTGCACCAAAAGCTCCTCCCCACGGCCCCACGTCTTCACCAAACGAGAGGACTCGCCAATCCCGCCGCATCTCCAGGCGCAAGGCCTCGGTAATCGCCTCACGATAGGTGCAGATTCTTGTCACGGACGTATCTCTCCTTGTTCAATACGGAGTCTTCTCAGGGCCAGATCTCAGCTCAGTCGCCACGGCGCTCAAGCATAGACATCCTCATAGATCGCGTCAGGATCAGGCAGAGGAGCCTCACGCGCCACCTGGAGCGCTCGTCCCACTTCCTCATCGACCCGCCGTTCCAGCTCAGCCAACTCCTCATGGCTCGCCACCTCGGCCAGGAGCAGCCGCTGACGGAAGAGGAGCAGGGGATCGCGCTGCTTCCAAAGCTCTACCTCCTCGCGCGTGCGATAGGTAATGCGATCGCCCTCATAATGGCCGCGGTAGCGATAGGTCTGTGCCTCAATGATCCAGGGGCCCTCCCCAGCACGCGCGCGCTCCACCGCGGCCTTTGTCGCCAGATAGACCGCAATGACATCCTGCCCATCGACCAGTTCGCCACCGACTCCAAAGCCCAGACCCCGCTCGTAGAGGCGTCCGGCGGTGCTGGCACTGACCGGCACTGAGATGGCATAGCCGTTATTCTCACAGATGAGGATCAACGGAGCTTTACGCAAGGCTGCCCAGTTCAGTGCCTCGTGAAAGGTGCCACGGTTGGCCGTACCTTCGCCGTAGAAGCAGACCACCACCTGGTCTGTGTGCCGATATTGCGCGCTCAGAGCAGCTCCCAGAGCAATGGGGAAACAACCACCTAGCGTACCACTTTGCCCCAGGATGCCAAGCTCTGGAGCAGCGCAATGAATGATTCCTCCGCCTTTGCCTCTGACCGAGCCAGTCGCTTTATCGAAGAGATCCCCATAAATCTTCTCCAGCGGCAGTCCTTTGGCGATGATCTGAGTGCAGCCACGGTGATCGTAGAGGATGTAGTCATCGCGGCGCAGCGCGGCGCAGGCGCCTACTCCCACGGCCTCCTGGCCAATGCCCGAGTGGTAGTAGGCGCTGGCTGAGCTTAACAGGCGCTCGTCAAAACGCCGGCAACGCACCAGCATTGCATACATCCACAACAATCGCTCCTGGCCGATCTCCTGGAAACGCTCTTGATCCGACACAGACTTTCTCCTTTGCACAGGATGGTGATGAAGGGAGGCGAGCAGCCCTCCCGTGTGCCTGTCTCACTAACAGCCAGCAGGGTGTCCTAGCCAACGAGGACACTCGGCGTCTGCAGCAACTGCCGAATGTCTTGAGAGAAGGCAGCAGCGGTAATGCCATCGATGAGCCGATGGTCATATGCCAGAGTAATCTTAAGGCGCTGGCCCGCCACAATCTGATCCCCCTGAAGCACAGGCACGGTCTGCGTGGCCCCAACGAAGAGCAGCGCCACCTGTGGAGGATTGATGATCGGTGTACCCGTCTCGATCCCATACATGCCCAGATTAGAGACCGTAAAGGTGCCCCCCTGGAGATCCGCAGAGGAGAGATGGCCCGCACGGGCACGCGCTGCTAGATCCCGCAGCTCATCACCGATCTGCCGCAACGACTTGCGGTCGGCATGCCGGATCACCGGCACGAGCAGGCCCTCCTGCGCGGCTACAGCAACGCCGATGTTCACATCGGCAAAGAGGATCGCTTCTTCTCCTTCAAGGGCAGCATTGATCCAGGGATGGCGCGGCAGCGCCAGAGCCGCGGCACGCACGAAAAAAGCGGTCAACGTGACATTCTGCTCTCTGCGTAGGGCTAGTAGTGGTCCAGCATCGATATCAATCATCTGGTGGAAATGAGGAATGGCTTGCCACGCCTGGCTCATACGCAAGAACAGCGTCTTGCGTACCCCCGTCAGGGGAAGGCGCTGACGCACCAGGGCCGCTTCCTGCTTTTCAGAGGCCCAACGGAGCACCTCCTCCTCACTGATCATGCCAGCACCTACCTGCCCTGCGATAGCAGCCAGATCAACCCCTAACTCCTGGGCCAGCCTGCGCACACGCGGGGTAGCACGAACCAGGGGAGTCTCTTCCTTAGCAGGAGTGACGATCTCGCGCGTGGCCTCTACGGATTGCGACCCTCCCGCAGTCCCAGCAGGGCCGGGGGACTCCTCACCAGCGCCAGCAGAGAGACTGGCAATAAAGGCATCGATGACCGCCTCTTCAAGCACCTCACCCTTTGCCACAATGACCGCCAGCGGTCGACCGACCTCAACTTCATCACCCTCGGCAGCAAGCAGACGTGCCAGTACCCCATCTACCGGGGACTCCACCTCAGCATTCGATTTGTCTGTGGCAATCTCCAGTACCGGCTCCCCTCTCTCTACCGGCTCACCCTCACGCTTGAGCCAGGCGATGACCTCCCCCGCCTCCATTGTCATACCCAGGCGGGGCATAAACAGGACATCCATGATGTTCCTCCTGAGAAGAAGCTGATCGACGCGCCAGGAATCTCCTCCCTGACCACGCAGGAAGTCTACCCTCACTCTCTGCAGAACAAGCACACCCAGACATTGAGAACAGCACCTTGCCCGGCCTGTCTGCCGCAGGGAATGATCAGCCACCGGCGCCACGCTATCTCACCACAGGCCTCTCAGCCTGAGAGCAGTGGAGGAAAGCAAGCTCCGACGCCCCAGCGCACTTCTCTCTCCTCAACGGTAATCTACCGGGCGGTAGGTTTGTACTCAGAGAGTATACCGTGGGACAGTGTTATCTGTCAACCAGTCTGCCACCCGCATCGGTACAGAGGCTTCGCCCTGCGGTCGAGCATCTGATCCGCAGCACCACCCTCCACCTCTGCTTCAGAGAATGCGCTCCTGACCGAGGCAGATATGAAGTGCACGAGCTGCCAGGGCAGGAACGCAGAATTCAAGCAGGGGAAAGAAGGGATCGTCCGTCGTGCCGGCTAAATAGCGCTTATAGCTGCCCTCCAGCAGGATCGCCAGTTTCCAGATGGCCAGCGTCACATAGAAGACCAGCGAGGGCACAGCCCGCCCACTACGCCTTGCATAGCGCTCAACGAGGGCTGCTCGCGAAGGGAAACCAGGCTGACCCGTCAGCAGCCAAGCGGGATCAGCGTAAGGGAAAGGCGGGTCGCCTGGCTCACGCCAGAACGAGAGCAGATAGCCCAGGTCGGACCAGGGGTCGCCTACGGTGGCCATCTCCCAGTCAACCAGGGCCAGGATTCGCGCAGGAGGATGCGGATCAAAGAGCGCATTGTCGAGGCGGTAGTCCCCATGGACGATCGTCGCCGGCGGCGACTGCGGCAGATGCTCGTACAGCCAGCGCGTCACCACCTCCAGATCAGGCAGAGGCCGGACATACGAAGCAGTCAACTGACTGCTCCAGCGGCGAAGCTGACGCTCCAGATAGCCCTGGGGATTGCTGGGGCTGCGAAAGCCGATGGCGTGCCAGTCAACAGCATGCAGGTCAACCAGCCGATCGATCAGCTCTTCAGCGATCTGAGTGCGTGCCGAAGCATCAGCGTCCAGGGCAGGAGGAAGTCTGTCACGAATGGCCACGCCGTGAACGCGCTCCATCAGATAGAAGGGCGCACCAATGACAGTTACGTCCTCACAGAAGAGCAGCGGACGCGGCACTGGCACCACCGTGCCAGCCAGTGTCTGCAGGACACGGTACTCTCGACCAATATCATGAGCAGTCGGTAGCAGCGGCCCGGCGGGGGGACGGCGCAAGACATAGTGCCTGGTACCGTAGATCACAAAGAACGTTTCATTCGAGTGGCCTCCCTGAATACGCTCGACCTGCAACCTCTCCCTCCCTGGAATCCCTAACGCATGCTGCAGATAAACCTGCAACGCCTCGACATCTAACAGGGGGGGTAGCCCTCCCTCATACATAGAGATCCTCCTCGCTTCTGCAGCGCTCCTGCCCTCCCTGCCAGAGGCGAGGCCTTCCCTAAGCCGCGGGACCGCACCGGCCTGGGGATCTTCAGAACACTATGCTGTTCACCCGTCGTCCAGACCTGCAGAGCAGACAGTGTGATGACCGCGTATGCTATACTGCCTCTATCCAGAGTGCCCCTGCACCAGGAGGTCAGGAACTGATATAACCGGTCGACCGGTAGGTTTTCTATCAAAATCTTACAGGATGGATGAAAAAGATGCAAGTCCCAGATTCTTCAGCGCCGATCTCCCAGGCCCAGGATATAGCCGATACCACAGCATCACGCCTGCTGAAAACCGCGGCCAGGCTCTTCCGAGAAAAAGGTTACGCCAACAGCACAACCCGCGAGCTGGCGATGCGGCTGGGCATCCAGAAGGCCTCACTCTACTATCACATCAGCGGCAAAGAAGATCTTCTCTATGCGCTCTGCATCGATTCGCTGCAACGCATTCGACAGGAGGTCGAGCAGGCTCTGACCCAGGAGACGCAGCCACTCAAGCGCGTCCAGGCCCTCATTCGTGCTCACCTGCTCGCTGCCCTGAGCGATCAGGACAAGCATGCTACTATGCTCATAGAGCTGCGCGAGCTTTCGGGTGAGCGGCGCGCCGAGGTTCTGCGCCTGCGCGACGCTTACGAGGAGCTGGTCCGCCAGACAATCGCCGAGGCTCAGCTTGCAGGCCTGCTGCGCAACGACCTCCCTGCAAAGTATCAGGCCCTGGCGCTGTTGAACCTGCTCAACTGGACCATCTTCTGGTTCCGCGGGGATGGCGAATTGACACCTGACGACCTGGCAGCCATGTTCACCACTCTTTTCCTCTCAGGCGCTGCCCTCCAGGCTCCAGATTCTAGAACCAGGGAGACCCAGGGACCATAGGGACGGCCCTGTCCCCCGGACCTCCGATCGCTTCGGCTCCGGGCGATGCGAAAAAGGCTCTCTACAGCCGTGAAAAGTCCTTGACAGTTAAAAACGCCGCCTGGTATGCTTGTACCACATTCCGGTCACACGATCGACCGACCGCTCGGTCCTGTCCTTCACATATGCGGGGCGCCTGAAGGCGCCCCCTCATTCGGAGGAATCTCACCATGGTTCGCAACGCCCAGGCCAGACAGGAGGCCCTTCAGGCAGCTATGCAGTACTTTGGCATGGATCCACAGCTCAGGTATCGCACTCTCGTTGGCTACCTACCGCTCGACGACCACGAGATGGGCCAGTGGAGCGAGAAACTCTACATCCAGATCGGCGAGCGAGCTGCACTCGTCTATCGCTCTACAACAGGCGACTGGCGGGTCGAGGAAGAAACGCAGGGTTTCAAACGGCTGCTCATTGAACATCTCTAGCAAAGCGGTCTGCTCTTCTTCCCATTGCATAGGAAAGGCAACACCGACCATGTATGACTATCCCTCGGCAGGGGCCCGCCTGCGCGCGGCGCTCACCCTTGAGCGACCCCTGCAGGTTGTGGGAACAATCAATGCGTACTGCGCCATCATGGCTGAGCGTACCGGCTTTCACGCCATCTACCTCTCAGGAGCAGGAGTGGCCAATGCCTCCTGTGGCCTCCCCGATCTCGGAATGACAACGCTGGATGATGTCTTGACCGACGTACGTCGCATCACGGCGGCCACTTCTCTGCCGCTGCTCGTTGACATCGATACAGGTTGGGGCAGCGCTTTTGTCATCGGGCGTAGCATTCGCGAACTGATCCGCGCGGGAGCCGCAGGCGTCCACATCGAGGACCAGGTGCAAGCCAAACGCTGCGGTCATCGCCCACGCAAGACGCTGGTTCCTACCAGCGAGATGATGGATCGCATTAAAGCCGCTGTTGACGCACGGAGCGACCCACACTTTGTGATTATGGCACGCACCGACGCCCTCGCCAGCGAGGGCCTGGAGGCCAGCCTGGAGAGGGCGCTGCGCTATCGGGAGGCTGGAGCCGACATGCTTTTTCCTGAGGCCGTGACCGAGCTGGCTATGTATCGCGCCTTTGCCGAGGCAACGCAACTCCCCATTCTGGCCAATATCACGGAGTTCGGGCTGACTCCTCTCTACACGCTCGAGGAGCTCGCCACTGCTGGTGTGAGCCTGGCGCTCTATCCTCTCTCGGCTTTCCGTGCTATGAGTGCCGCTGCCCTGACCCTTTACAGGACACTGCGTCGTGATGGGACGCAGCGTGCTGTAGTGGCACAGATGCAGACACGGCAGGAGTTGTACGATTTTCTCAACTATGAGGGGTACGAGCAACGACTCGATACCCTTTTCTCAGCGGAGCATCACGATGACGAATAAACCTCCGAGCGGCCTTGCTGGAACCGTCGCTGGCTCTACGGCCATCAGCACCGTGGGCAAGGATGGCGTTGGCCTGACCTATCGCGGGTACAGCATTGAAGACCTGGCCAGCCTGGCAACCTTTGAGGAGGTGGCATATCTGCTGATACGCGGCGATCTTCCTACACGTGCCCAACTGAGCGCCTACCAGAGGCGCCTGATGGGCATGCGCTCGCTGCCCGCGGCGCTCAAAACGGTGCTTGAACAGCTCCCCTCCAGAGCCCACCCGATGGATGTTTTACGCACAGGCTGCTCTGCCCTGGGCGCCATGGAGTCAGACACCTCGCCTGGCGACATCTACACCCCGGTGGACCGCCTGCTGGCCCTCATGCCCGCCATGCTGCTCTACTGGTACCATTTTCATACGCATGGCAGGCGCATCGAGACGATTCTCGACGCGCCGACCACCGCTGCCTATTTTCTACACCTCTTACACGGTCAGCCGAGCGATGAACTGCTCTGCCGGGCCCTCGACGTCTCGCTGATTCTCTATGGGGAACACGAGTTCAACGCCTCTACCTTTGTCGCACGCACCGTGACCTCCACACGGTCCGATCTCTACTCAGCGATTACAGCGGCGATCGGCGCCCTCAAAGGTCCCCTGCACGGAGGAGCAAACGAGGCCGCCCTCTACCTGATTGAGCAGTTCGCCACGCCGGACGAAGCCGAACAAGGGCTGCAGGAACTGCTTGCGCAGAAGCAGCTCATCATGGGCTTCGGCCACCGTGTCTACCGCAACTCTGATCCACGTGCCACGATCATCAAGACGTGGGCCCAGCGCCTGGCCAGAGAGGACGATCTTCTGAGACTGTATGCTGTCGCTGAACGGATCGAGCAGATCATGTGGTGCGAGCGCAGACTCTTCCCCAATCTGGATTTTTACAGCGCTCTCGTCTACCGCGCCTGTGGAGTGCCAGTGGCCATGTTCACCCCTCTCTTTGTCTGCGCTCGCACCGCCGGCTGGGCTGCGCACATCCTGGAGCAGCAGGCTAACAACAGGTTGATCCGACCCGTAGCAGAGTACGTCGGTCCCCAACCGCGTGCATTCGTTCCGCTCGCTGAGCGAGGCTGAGACCGTTCTGTTGGAGCACATCGTATGGAAACCCCCGATTGCGGTCGGCCCATGCCCGACCAACTTCTCTGTGAGATCGCCGACTACGTGGCAGAGACACCCATTACCAGCGCCGAGGCCTATACGACAGCCCGGCTGGCGTTGATGGACGCCCTCGGTTGTGGCATCCTGGCATTGCGCTACCCCGCATGCAGCAAGCTGCTCGGGCCTCTGGTGCCCGGGACCCTGGTACCTTACGGCTCGCGGGTCCCGGGCACATCGTTTATTCTCGATCCGGTTCAGGCAGCCTTTAACATTGGTACGCTGATTCGCTGGCTGGACTTTAATGATACCTGGCTCGCCGCTGAATGGGGACATCCCTCCGATAACATCGCTGCGATCCTGGCCGTCGCCGACTACCAGAGCCAGGTGGCAGCAGCGGCAGGACGCGAGCCACTGACCATGCATCGTGTCCTGACCGCTCTGATCAAGGCCTATGAGATCCAGGGCGTGCTGGCGCTTGAGAACAGCTTCAATCGCGTAGGCCTCGACCATGTGCTTCTGGTGCGTGTGGCCTCGACTGCCGTCACCACCGCCCTGCTTGGAGGGTCGAAGACGGAGATCATCAACGCCCTTTCCCAGGCCTGGATCGACGGGGGCTGTCTACGCACCTACCGCCATGCTCCCAACACCGGCTCGCGCAAGTCCTGGGCCGCCGGAGACGCCGCCAGCCGCGCCGTACGCCTGGCGCTGCTCACACGTGCCGGCGAGATGGGCTACCCGACTGCCCTGAGCGCGCCCATCTGGGGATTCTGCGACGCCCTCTTCGGCGGCAAGCCTCTGAGCGTCCCACGCCCCTTCGGCTCCTATGTGATGGAAAACATCCTCTTCAAAGTCGCGTTCCCAGCAGAGTTTCATGGACAAACAGCCGTCGAATGCGCCCTCTCCCTCCACGAACAGGTGGTAGGACGTCTCGAGGAGGTCGCTCGCATCGTGATCACGACCCAGGAGCCCGCCAGGCGTATTATCGATAAGCGTGGACCGCTCGCCAACTCCGCGGACCGCGATCACTGCCTCCAGTACATGGTGGCTGTCGGCCTGCTCTTCGGCAAGCTGGACGCCGACTCCTACGAGGCGAGCACCGCGGCCGATCCACGCATAGACTGGTTGCGTGATCGGATGGAGGTCGTCGAGGATGCCCGCTACAGTCGGGATTACCTTGATCCAGAGAAGCGCTCTATTGCCAACGCCCTGCAGGTCTTTTTCAAGGACGGGAGCATGACGGAGCAGGTTGCAGTCGAATACCCGCTCGGCCACCGCCGCCGGCGCACCGAGGGACTGCCACTCTTGCAACGCAAATTCAGGGAGAATCTCGCCACACGGTACACCGCAGAACAGATCGCGAGTATCGAGGCCATCTGCAGTGATCAGCACCGTCTGGAAAGCACGCCTGTTCATGAGTTTATGCAGCTCTGGACCCTCTAGCCATCCCTCAGCGCAAGGTGAGCAGAGGCAACCTCCTCAGAGACTACCGTTCAGTCCATCATCATATTCAGGCCCTTGCTCTCACTCCCGCGGCCACTCTGCCCTCCGTGGCCGCGGTCGGAAGGGGAGCGTTGTAGAAGGAGTCAACATGAAAACGCTACGCTTGTTCGAGCAGCAGGCCGTCAGCCTCTTCCCCGGGATCAGCTTCCAGGGATTCGCTGGCGAGAACCTTATGGTGAGCCGCCTTATCCTGACAGAGGGGGCCATTGCGACTCTTCATGCCCATCCACACGAACAGCTGACGATCGTCCTGCGAGGCACTCTCGATTTCACTCTGGGCGAGGAGCACCAGGTACTCATCGCAGGCGACGTCGTGGCAATTCCCTCACAAACACCTCACGGGGGGGTGGCACTGCAGGAGACCGAACTGATCGAGGTATTCACTCCCGTCCGCGAGGACTTGCTGGCCCGCCTGAGGCCCTAGCGCCCCTCTTTCTCTCTGATCTGAGATCTACAGGGTCCTTCGACGTCACTCCACTCCTGCGTCGAGGTGACGTCGAAGGACCCTCTCCCGCGCGATGCTGAACACGCAGCAAAGAGCCGCAAAAGATGACGACACGGTCCATAAAAATCCCTTGAGGCCGCTGCAATCCTCTTCTATCCTGAGAGCGACGGACATCTTCAATCTGCGGTGCCGCTCTCTCCCTCTCGCCGATCGCTCCGATCTGATGGGCAACAGAACGGTGCTTGCATACATAAATAAGGAAGTGACTATGTTCTCTATAGAGCCAGCCAGAACCCCTCTCTCCTGCACATCGGTCAGAGCAGCACCTCGGAGGGCGCACCAGACGTCCCTCTTCCGCCAGGAGCGTGGACAGAGCCAGAACGCCAGATCTCCGCGTAGGCGTCCCGGCTGGTGGCTCCGAGCGTCCTGTCAGCTGGTCCACACTGGGGACCGCCTGGAACGCTGGCTCGCATCGCTTCCCCCATTCTGGGCAGCCTGCTTGCTTACCCTTACCCTGAATACCTCCTCAGCTGTGCTGGCCTTTCCCACGGCCGTGGCGGCGATCGGTGTCCTGCCAGGTCTGGCTCTGATTCTCCTCTTCGGCCTCTGCAACACCCTGACCATTCTTTGTGTCATCGAAGCCCTCGCACGCGGCAGCACGATCTATCACGGTCAGACCTTTATCGGCAAGCTGATTGCCTGTTACATAGGACAGATCGGGACCTTCCTCTTCACACTATCACTAGGCATCGGCTCCTTTCTCGCGCTCCTCTCGGTCTACATCGGTATCGCAACGACGCTGGCGGACCTTACGGGACTGCCCGCGGTCATCTGGGTCGTCACAGTCTTTCTCATTGGAGCAGTAGTGCTGGCACATGGCTCGCTGAAGCTTCCCCTGGGAGCCATGCTCCTGCTGGGAGCGGCACAGATTCTGCTGCTGCTGGCACTGACGGCGATCGCCCTGACACATCTCCATCTGCAATACATCCTCGTGACCCCTCTGGCAAGCAACGGGCAAAGGCTAGACATGACGCGCTTTGGCGCTTTCGGAGTGATCTACCTCGCTTATACCGCACAGCACAAGCTTATCACGCAGGTTGCCGGCAACATCCTCCCACGCGACCCCGACGCCCGCTCGTTGGTGAGGGGCACCATCGCTGGCACTGCTGGCATGATTCTCCTGTGGAGCATCTGGGTCCTAGGAACGGGAGCTGCCTTTGCCCCCAGCCTGCTCTCAACCTATAGCGGGACCGTGTTGAGCCTGCTTCACCAGCAACATGGGCCCCTAGCGGGAGCACTGGGCAGCTTGCTGCTGGTGATCAGCCTGGGAGTGGGCTCGCTGAGAGAGGCCTCCGTCCTCTCGCAACTGGTGCATGATCTGCTGCCACAGCGAAGTCTTTCTCTCTCGCAGCAGTCATCTGGGCGCCCAGGCATCGTAGCGCATCTCGGAGAGATTCTCTACAACGAGAAAGGGCGCTTCCTGCTCTCACTCAGCCCGCTACTCTGCATCCTCGCATGCGCGGAGATGCTTCTGGTGAGTGGTACCCAGTCATTCTCACACCCCTTTAGCATCGCAGGGGTTATCACTGGCCCCATTTTTGCTGGCATCATCCCGGTCGCCCTTCTTCTGGCCAGCCGTCGCAGAGGCGGCCAGGCTCGCGCGACCATCTATGCCTTTCTGGGCCACCCCATCTTCACAAGCAGTCTGTTCTTACTTTTTGTCGGCTATCTTTTCATTCATGGCCTCAGTATCTGGATCAACCCACTTGAACGACTGTGTGCCTTCGGCGCAGCAGCCCTGCTGATCGGCACCGCTCCACCACTGCTGCGTCAGCGTCCTTTCTCCAAAACCCATAAGGGGGCCAGTGGCCCAGCAACGAGTTCAGAGCACGGGCCTTACTGCTAAGGGCAGCATAGTCGAGGTCCTGGCCCTCAACCTGGGCAAAGATCCTGCTACCATAGCGAGTGGGCAAGCGAAGGTGAGCGGATCTAGGCAGAGCCTAAAGAATCGTCAGCAACATCCACCTCATCCATTTCCCAGACCAGACCTGGAGCAGTGGGATCGCCCGGCCCAACATAGCGCCTGACAAGGTCGAGCAGATCCTGGGTTCTGAACGGCTTAGAAACGATCTCTTGAGCACCAACCAAGCCAGCTCTCAGCTTTCCAAGCAGCGTCTCGCGACGCGAGAGCACCACGAAGGCCGCACGCGCACAATAGGGAATCGCGCGAGAACGCCTGACGAACTGATAGGCGCTGACCCCTGACAGCTCGCTATCGACAAAAATGAGCTGGGGAAGACGCCCACGGGTGGCCACAAGCCAGGAGAGGGCGGAAACGCCACTGGAAAAGCCTGCCACCTCGTAGCCTGCACGGGCCAGGACGATCTCTACAACCTTACGCAGTGTTCGCGAGCGATCAACAATGACGATGAATGGTCGATGGCCCTTCCTGGTGCCGGGATAGACGACCAGTTGGTTACACGGACTACCAGTGTTGGCGGAATCCTCAGCGTCAGCAGCGAGAGGAAGCCTCACTCTATGCCGACTGGACAGGCTCTGATCAGCAGCAGTGCTCATACTGAAACTCCTCACAAAAGCCAAGCTCCTATAGATAGGATGACCGGACTGCCGGCCGACAGTAAGCCAGGACAGTATCTGGTCTGCCAGAGTCAACGCCTGTAGATAGAAGAGCGGCCGAGCGCAAAAATCGATCAGCAGCGGCTGGAGTGGAGAGCCAGCCGCTGCGCCAAGCGTCCCCCACAGAGGTGGGAAAGTCAGGAGAGCGGGCCGATAGGGAGATTAAAGGAACCCATCTCCGCCAGCAGGAAGGCGGCAGCCCCGTACCAGGCAGAGGCGGCCAGAGCGATCCCCAGCCAGCCACCAATCTTCAGCATCAGGCTGCCATCCATCCCGTTGCCCAGCATCAGATAAGCAGCCCCGAAAGCCAGGAAGGTCAGCAACGCCAGCAAGAAGGCTGTCACCAGGACCCAGTTGGTTTTGAAGGAAGCAACGAAAACATAGGCGGTAAAAACAGCCCAGGCAAGCATGTAGATCCCCAGTGCGACATCAAAGTCGGCACCCTGGAACGCCCCTTTCGGGCTGGTGTAGCCGGCCATCACACCAAAGCCAGGAATGAAGAGCGCGGCAAACGAGAGCCAGAAGGCGGCATAGGAGCAGAAGGCCGTGCAAGCGAAGGTGTTGCCGACCCTAAAGGCATGGATGCCAGCGATGATCTGCATCAGCCCGCCGTAAAAGACGGCCAGACCAAGGACAATGTACGGCGCCTTGTAGAAGCCGGCAGCGTTCGCACTGAGTACAAAGGTTGTCACAGCGAAACCGCTCAGCCCGAGTGGTGCAGGGTTAGCAATAGTAGCAGGAGCGGTTACAGGTGTGGATTGCTCTGTTACGACGCGAGCCATGACAAATCCTCCTTTTCAATATGTAAGGATAACGGCCGACTCAGCAGATACACGCGCTGTGCCCATGCGGATTCGATCCTGCTTTTCTCTCGTATTCAGGGGTCAACGCAAGCCTCCAGCTCACCGGAAGCAGTAGAGCGCCATGCTCTGCTCTTAAACACCCCGGTACGCACCACCTCCTTCCTGGAGAGCAGACATAGATATGTCCGGTCGTTCCTAAGATAGGACAGCAGACCGCGAGCCCGCGCTGGCGTCTTTCCGATCGCGGTCGATTGCAGTCTGAGCAGAGTATGCCTGAAGGTACCCATAAGAGCAATGCGATAGTCTCGGCTAGCGGTAAGCAACTGAGAATCATCTAGCGAGTGAATCGTCTCCCTTCGGCTCCCTAGGTTGCTAAGCGTCGGGGCGAGCCGCTCAGAGGGCAAGAGAAGAGCGAGCTCCGCTCCCGCAAAGCCAGGAAATGTACCATGCGATCCTGTAAAAGTCCATCCTTTCTTCAGGACTGAGCATTTATACTTTCTATCAAGCTGACACTGCTTCTTACATCTGCAAACCAGGTGCGGCATTCGCACCCCATCGATGCAACGACAGGGATGACAGGCCAACCTCTTGTTATCCTTTCATTAGTGAAACGCCAGGCATGAAGATCCCCGAATCCCTTCCAGCCAGGCATCGTAGTTTCTGAAGAGGGTCACAAGTGGCTGGCATGTTTTTTCATCCTGACCAGCGCTAACTTATCCGCTGGGTATAGCAGCGCATGGAGGTGGCTCCGTCACGAGAAGCAGGCGAACTGGACAGGAACCAGAGCGCCCATGCAGGCAGATGGGGAACGCACGACGTCGCTGGCGATCTAGCTGCAAAGGAGCTTGACAGACATGGGAATCAGCATGACCAAAGCTGGGCAGCTGCGCGCGCTGCTCAGCACTAATCGTATCGTCAGAGCGATGGGAGCCCACAATGGCCTGAGCGCCAAGTTAGTCGAAGAGGCAGGATTCGAGGCTATCTGGGCGAGTGGCCTGGAGATCTCAGCCTCCTACGGCCTACCTGACGCCAGCATCGTGACTATGACTGAGTTCCTAGAAGCCGCGGCGCAGATGGAGTTCGTAACGACCATCCCCATCATTGCTGATTGCGACACTGGCTATGGGGATGAATACAATATCGTCCATCTCGTACGTCACTACGAACGGATGCGCATCGCCGCTGTGTGCATTGAAGATAAAGTTTTTCCCAAAATGAATAGCTTTATGGAGGGACCACAGGACCTCGAGTCGCTAGAACGCTTCACCAGCAAGATTCGCGCGGCCAAAGATGCGCAGCGCGATCCAAACTTTGTCGTCATCGCCCGCACAGAAGCGTTCATTGTCGGCGAGGGTCTGGAAGCCGCACTGGAGCGCGCGGAGGCCTATACAGAGGCAGGAGCAGACGTGATTCTGGTGCATTCGAAGGCCACAACCCCCATAGAGATTGCACGTTTCATGGAGCGCTGGTCGTGTTCTACGCCAATAGCCGTGGTGCCAACCACCTACTCCACGGTCAGCGAGGAGGAGCTGCAACGCCTGGGAATCAGCATCGTGATCTATGCGAATCAGGGGATGCGCAGCGCCGTCAAATCGATGCGGCAGGTCTTTGCTCAGATCGCCCAGAGCGGGCGGGCGAGCAGCGTCGAGGGGGAGCTGGTCTCTGTCCAGGAGATCTTCGCCCTACAGCATATGGGCCAGCCGCTCCACCTTCGTAGCCCCCACCGGCCCAGCCGTCACGTCAGAAAACCACTCTCTGCCCATGGTGCAAGCAACTCTTGCACGTTGTAACTCCTCTTGGGCTCAGTTGGAACAGCAGCGCTGATCCACTCCGACCCCTACGATTCACTACAAGGAGCACTAAGAATGACCGTAGATCAGGAGCAGCACCGCAACTACTTGCGAGCGTTGGGCGCACGCATTCTTAGCGAGGCGAATGACTTAAAGCGCACAGTCGAAGCCCTGGCCCTCGACCTGGGCAAAGATCCTACCCAGATCCAGGCGGTTATCTCCGGCGAAGCAGAACTGGAGACCGCACGCAGCGTCCTTGTAGCGATGGCTCGTGCCTACCCGATTTCGCTACACGACCTCTGGCTCGAAGAAGACGACACCGATCACGGCGTCAAGATCTACCGGGCACAACAATCGCAGGAGTCGAGCCGCATCTTTCTACGCCCTGACCGCACTGGCAATCCGGCCCCCTTCTATGAATATCGTGACACGGCTATGAGCCGCCTGGCCCCCTTCAAACCAGAGTGGATTCAGCCCCTACGTGTGGTGGACAACGGGGACCCCTATAACCCCGATGTTGCCTATAACAAGGGTCACCTGCTGTTCCAGGGCACTTTCTTCATCGGCCAGGTCAATTTCTACTGGGAGAGTGGCGGCAAGCGCTACTGCGCCGAACTGAACACGGGGGATTCCAACTTCATCACTCCCTACACTCCCCACACGTTCGCCAGCCGTGACTCCGAGCAACTGGGACTGATCATCGCCGTCACCTACGGGGGTGAGGTACGCCGCTCCCTTTCGGATTTCGCTCTGCTCCAGCCTGAGCATATCGAGCACCTCGTGGCCGATCCACGGAACACCAAGCAGGCCTTCGTTTCTCTCCTGAAACGCCAGCTCGCCGCTGAATCCCTTTCTACTTCACAACTGATAGCACGCCTGACAAAGGCCGGTGTTCCGGCAGAACGCGCTCATCTCCTGGTGAGCGAGGGAGGCGCAACAGAAGAGGAATTGGCGCTGACGGCCGCTGCGCTCAATATCCGCCCTCTCGACCTGCAGGTCACTCCTCTTCTACCAGATGAAGAGGTCGTTGTCGTGCGCTCGTCTGCTGCCCAGAAGCGCTACTATCCCGACGAGGAGACGCCAGCCTATGAGCTATTCGAGCTGGCTCGCAGCAGACATCAGCCCTATCACAAAAGCTTTGCGCTCCGTGTCCTTGGTGAGCGCGGGCACGACACGGCCAGGAGCGTTCTCCAGCACCACCTGCATGAATACATTTTCAACTATGGGACAACGCCCGTCTGTCTGATCTGGGGAGAGGAACACAAGACCACACTCTACGCTGAGGACTCGGCCTATGTTCGGCCGCTGGTCCCCCACCGCTTCGAGTCAGTGGAGCCCGGCGTTCCAGCCTCGCTGCTGATGTATCGCATCCCTGGTGGCCTGAGCGCCAGCGCCCTGGAGGAGTTCTCGTGCTTCAGTCCAGCGGGGCGGCAGCGTGTGCTGCGCGAGGAGACGCGCTGGTTTTGAGCGTCAACTGCTTGCCTGATGAAAGGGGAATGGCCATGCTACCCTGCGAACTCTGGTACGATATGCTTGTCGCCAGCCAGATCACCTTCTTTACAGGGGTCCCGGATTCCCTGCTGAAGGATTTCTCTGCCTGCCTGGCAGACCGCGCAGTACCCGAACGCCATGTTATTGCTGCCAATGAGGGGAACGCCGTGGCGCTGGCCTGCGGTTACTACCTGGCGACCGGGCAGCCTGCTCTGGTCTACATGCAGAACTCGGGTCTCGGAAACGCCATTAATCCTCTGACCTCGCTGATCGATCCAGCGGTCTATCGCATCCCTGTACTGCTGCTCATCGGCTGGCGGGGTGAGCCTGGCAGGCAGGACGAGCCCCAGCATAGTAAACAGGGGAGAATTACGCTCCAACTGCTGGAAACGCTCGAAATCGACTACAACATTCTGCCGCAGCAGCCTCCGGCCGCTTTTGAAGCACTCAGGGAGGCCGTGCGTGTCCTGCGCAGATACGACCATCCCTACGCCCTGGTCGTACGGGACGGCACGTTTGAACATTACACTCCTTACAGATCAGACTCCGTGGTCTATCCCATGACACGCGAAGAGGCGGTCAGCCTCTTCGCACAGTGGACCAGGCCAAACGAGGCCGTTGTTGCCACGACGGGCAAGGCTTCACGCGAGCTGTTCGAGTGGCGCCGGGAGAAGGGCCAGCTCGGCCAGGACTTTTTCACGGTGGGATCGATGGGGCACGCTTCGCAGATCGCGCTCGGCATCGCGCTCAGTCAGCACACAAAGGCCGTCTACTGCCTGGACGGAGATGGAGCGCTGATCATGCATATGGGAGCGCTGAGCACGATCGGCAGCCAGCCCGTGCCACACTTCAAACATGTGGTGCTCAATAATGGGGTTCATGATTCGGTGGGCGGTCAGCCTACAGCGGGCTTCACTATTGACCTCGTGGCACTGGCGCTGGCCTGCGGCTATAAAAGCGCTTCTCGCGCTGCGACAGCCGAGGAGCTAATTGAGCAGCTAGATGCGCTACGGGCGGCTGAGGGACCAGCTCTGCTCGAGGTACGAGTCAGGCCAGGGGCCCGCGCTGACCTGGGACGACCAACCCTCGGCCCCCAGGAGAACAAAAAGAATTTCATGTATTTCCTGCAAGAGAGCAGCTCCCTTCTCCAGGAGTATCCGCGAGAGAAGCGACGCTAGCAGGAAAGGCAGGAAGGGACACTTCACCTCGAGGGGAACACAGCCCTAAGACTAAGAGACAACCTGACCGCTTGCTGAACGGGAGAGTACTCACTTCTCTCGTTCAGCAAGCGGCGTTTTCGGTGCAAGGGAGAGGGAATACGAGACAGTCTGGCGCTCAGGAACGTTCTATGGGTGTGACCGGACCAGGTACGGAGTCGTGCAGGCGTCCCACGACGCGCGAGTGCTCAACTTTGGCCGGACGATCGTGCATCGGGAGTAGAAAGACACCAGAGCTGAGAGCTTTTTTGGCCGCTGCACTCTCTTGCCGTTTCGAGGTGCCATGATTACCGGTGGGCGCTGGTTGGAAGGCCAGCACTTGATAGTGTGGCTCGACAAGTTGGTTATGGATGTCGTATATCACATCACCGCATATACATGCTACTCCCTCACGGGTCTGGACCTTGATGTTCATTGAGCCTTCAGTGTGACCTCCAGCGGCCTCGCAGACGATGCCAGGCAAGATCTCATCTGGCCCCGAGAGCTCCAGATCGAGCAGACGCAATGCACCGGGTGTGTGCAGACGGTCGATGAGGTGCTTGATATACTCTGGTGGATACTGCCCGCCCATGAGACCGCTCACGCTGTACTCCAGCTCTCGGCGATTCACCACCACGGTTGTGGTGTTAGGAAAGATATGGTCGAGACCGGCATGGTCGATGTGTAGATGGGTATGCAGGATCCAGCGGATGTCGCTGAGCTTGACCCCATAACGCGCCAGCTGATTCTCTAGCTTCTGCTCCTCGCTCTGCACGCCTTTCATGCCCAGTCGCTCCATGATCGCCGGGCTAAGATAACCAGTATCAACGAGAATGGGATCCGCTCCCAGAATGAGGTGGCTGAAGGTCGGCACGGTCGTGATGATACCCATATTGCGCGCGCTTACGAGAAAACTGGACTCGAGAAAGATGTCCCCGATATCGAGCAGCTTGATTTCGTAGTTCATAGCCCAATCCTTTCACGCTGTGCCATATACGATGGCAGCGAACTCGATCCATTGTTCGGTGGAGTAGGTGCCGGGCTGACCGGGCTGCCAGCTCAGTCTGGCGTCCCATCGCGCTTGTGAGATCAGGAGAGATAGGGCCAAGCCACCTACCTGCGGCAAGAGACCCAGTCCTATCTTCTCAAGATCTACCAGACCTTCACATGTGGTCATCGAGAGAGGAAGCGAGAGACTACCATCACCTCCTTTTCAGGTCGGTCTGTACAACCATCTAGCCGGTTGTGCATATGACCGTTCAGCTCCAGCGGGAGCATGAATAATCCCGCACTGTACTATGCCGACAATGCACAGAGTCGACCCGTTCTGATTCGCTGGCGGCGTTCGAGCGCCTCCAGGAGGACCAGTGCATCGCTCTCACCGTAAGTATAGACGGCTTTGTGAAGCCAGGACAGGTCTTTTCCCACGCTGGACGGGTACTATCCAGGGATTCTATGCAGAATACAACTACCCCACTTATCCAGGATGATGAGTAGATCATCACTACTTGTCATTGTCTTGCAAAAGGGTCCAGGGTACATTTACGCGCGGTAGTCCATTCCCATCTTTTGCAAGCGGGAGGATATGAGATGCCTCGGTTAACGGTGACGTTTGCAGAGCCGGGTAGGGAGGTTTTCGAAGGCGGCATCGTACATTGGCTGGTACGGCCGGGTGAGTGGGTGAAGGGCGCCAGGGTGATTGTTGAAATAGCTCTGGACAACGAAATCATCGGCATCCCGGCACCAGCGGCTGGCACTATCATAGCGCTGCAAGTAGCCGACGGGGAGCGTGTGTACCCAGGCGATGAGCTATGCGTCCTGTCGGTTAAACAGCTTTTCCCCCCTATACTCAGCGTCGCAGGATCTACAGACCCGTCGTCAGCGCTCATGGTACCCCAGCTGCGCGAACAGACGGTACTCGCCGTCCGTCAGCCTGCCTTAGAGGGCGTTGAGCGCTCTCCTGGAGTGGTGCGCCTTGAGGAGCCCGGCCATATGGCCACCTCGCCTGTTCCACACCGCCACCCGTTCTATCAGATTGTCTGGCTCGCTCAAGGTATGGGGTCCTGCCTCATCGACTGCGAAGAGCATCCCCTCCAGCCCGATATGCTCTTCTTCTTCGGACCAAACCGCGTGCATGCCTTCAAGGCCTCGACCACCCTCGCAGGACTGAGTATCAGCTTTACTCCAGATATGCTCACGATCAGCACCGAGCGTGTTCTGACGCTGATGCTCTCCTGCTTCTACCCCGAGAACGAGAAGCCACTCCTTTATCTGGAGGGGAGCACCGCAGAGCAGCTGATACCTGTTCTGAATGCAATGGAACAGGAGTCGAGGGACCAGCTACCAGCAAGGGCAGAAATGCTTCAGGCCTACCTGTACCTACTTCTGACCATTGTGAATCGCCAGGTAGCCAGACAGGCCAGGGACCCCCGTCCTCTCCAGCTCTCAGGACTGGTCCAGACCTTCATCGCCCTCGTTGAGAGTGAGTTCCGGCAGAAAAAGCGGGTCAGCGAGTACGCCGCCCTGCTCGCTATCACCCCTGGCCACCTCAATGATCTCGTCAGACATGCTCTAGGCAAAACGGCAGGCGAGGTTATCCGCGAGCGTGTCCTTCTGGAGGCAAAACGGATGCTGCTATATACGGAGGACTCAATTGCTGAAATCGCCGATTATTTGCATTTCGATGATCCTTCCTACTTCAGCAGGTTCTTCAGACGTTACATGCACCAGTCTCCAGGAATGTTTCGTCAGACGATGCGTCACAAGCACGAAACGGCACTGCCAGCATAGACAGGGCAGCAGGAGCCGGACAAGGCGTTCCCTGGCCAGTCATTAACCAGGCCCCCAGGTCAGGCCTCGGGGAAGGTAGCGAGCCGCTCCGGCGGCGAGAGCCCGAGCCACTCTCTGACCTCAGCCGCGTGAGGAGAAGAGGCTTGCTCATAGAGTGACAGGGCCAGGGCAGCCAGCTGGCGCGCGTCATCCACGCGGCCACAAGCTGCATGGGCGCGCGCCAGGCCATAGCTGAGGCGTGCCCGTAGTTCCTGTGCGCCAGGGGCCAGGAGCTCCAGCGCCTCCTGAAAGCTTGCCATGGCAGCCTCGATCTCATGGCGGACGAGCAGATACTCACCACGGGCCGCCAGTGCAGCGCCCAGCAGGGAGGGTTGTCGCAGGCCACGTGCAAGGGTAAGGCTCTCCTGGAGGTAGGAATCGATCAGCACATCAGGCCCCTGCGGGGTCAGACTCTCCCCAAGCAACAAGAGCAAGATACAGACATGCTCATCATCTCCTAACGCGCGCGCCAGCTCCAGCGCCTCATGAAAGTAGGTCTTTGCCTCGATCTGGTTGCCCCGCTTACTAGCGACAACGCCGAGATTCTGGAGCAGAACGGCGACGCGCTCCCTCTGTCCGAGCCGCTGAGCCAGCGTCAGCCCCTCATGCAGATACGCTTCAGCCTGCGCATATTTGCCTAGCATCGTGGCAGTCCAGCCGAGCGAGGAGAGCAGTGTGCTCATACGCTCACGGTGCCCCAACTGGCGCGCCAGGGCCAATCCCTCATGCAGATACGCTTCAGCCTGCGCATAGTGAGCCTGCTCCTGAGCCACAATTCCCAGATTCTGCAACAGGGCGCTGATCTGCTCTCGATCATCCAGACGACGAGCCAGCGCCAGTCCCTCATGAAAACAGACCTCGGCCTCCAGGTACTCCTCTCGTCTGGCCAGAGCCGCGCCACGATTCTGCAGCAGAGCGCCAATCTGCTCGTGATCATCTAGACGACGAGCCAGAACCAGCCCCTCGCGAAAGTAGACCTCGGCCTCCCCATACATCTTGCGCTCATTGGCAACCATGCCCAGGCTCTGAAGCAGAGCAGACATCTGCTCATGGTCGCTGAGCTGGCGAGCTAGGCTCAACCCCTCTCGCAGGTAAGTCTCCGCCTGGGTGTAGTCACCACGCTCCTGCGCAATCTTCCCAAGATGGAGGACAACGCTCATGAGCCCCTGGCGATCCTGCAGGGAAGCGGCCGCCTCATAGGCCAGATGTAGGTAGTACTCCGCGACCTGATGCAAACCACGCACCTGCAAAAACGGCGCGATGGTCACTGTGCCCCAGACCAGATCACGCTTGCGCCCCAGACGATGGGCGGCCCGCAACGCCACAAGAATAGTGCTGCTTTCCTGCTCGAGGGCGTCGTAATCAGTGATGTGGGACTCGATGTAATGAATAGCATAAGCGACCAGTCGATCATAAGGAGCCTGTTCATTGAGATAGGTACGTGCATAGTCTGCAATCGTCTGATGCAGCATATAACGGCCTGGGCTGCTGCTTTCCAGCAGGCCAGCGTCGCTGAGATCATCGAGCACCTCCACTGGGACCTGGCAAACAGCTAGCGCCGCTTCTTCCGAGAACGTATTGGGTCTGGCTGGGAAAACCGCGAGGGCCCGCAGCGCCTCCCGCGACTCCATGGATAACTGCTGGTCACTAACAGCAATCACCGACTGCAATGAGAGCGAGGTCCCAGTCGGAGCGCCGCCAGGCCGGCTGATCAGAGCTGCCGGTTCGGCCAAGCGCAAACGCCGTTGGGCATCCCGCAGATGTTCAATCGCGGTGTGCAGACGACGAGGCTGGCCACTGGCGGCCTGCACACGGAGATGTTTGCCCATCAGGGCCAGCGCTAGAGGCAACGCCCCAACAGAGCGCACCAGGGCACAGGCCGTTTCGGGATCATGCGCCACTGCCTCCGGAGCGAAACGACTGAGCAGCCTGACCCCATCTTCCTGGGTGAGCTCGGGAACCACAATGGCTCCATCATCAGCGAAAGCGACAGCGATAGAGGGCAGGCGCGTCGTCACCAGATAGGCACAGTGAGGCCCCCCGACTCGAAAAGCCAGGGCGGATTCCAGCTCCCAGGCATCATCGATAATCAGGAGCATGCGACGCGCACCGATGGCCGTTCGCAGGGTGGCTTCCCAGCGCTGCAAACTACTGATCCTGCCCGTCTCTCCCGCCGACACTCCGAGCAGTCCCCCCCAGCGGCTGAGTTGGGCAATCACATCTGGCTCCGGTCCCAGACCTGCCCAGAAAATACCCCCAGAGAAATGCGCACGAATCTCTCGATCAGCCGCCAGAGCCATAGCAAGCGTTGTCTTTCCAACCCCTGGCAGACCACTCAGAGCCAGGCTCTCTCCAGAGCAGAGCCGTCGTTTGAGCTGAGCAAGCAGCGCCTCACGCCCGATCAACTCAAACGCCCCGGCAGCGAAAAACGGCAGCACGGGATCATTGACACACTGCGCCGGGGCAGGAGCACAGGTCGCTGATCCCTGCAATCCTTCCGCAAGGCCCTCACCCTCTTCGTCGTCCGGCGGCACCAGCCCTAATGAACTGGCATCTTTCCCGAAAAGCGCGCAAAGCTTCTCGCGAAAGTAAGGATAGGGAAATGAAATACCCCTCTCCCAGCGACTCACTGTGGGAGTCTGCGTTCCGACCAACTCAGCCAGCTTCGCCTGCGACCAGCCCCGCAACTCCCGCTCACGCTTGAGACGCGTGTTCGGTCTCGTAGCCATGCTCCGCCTCCTCGCCTTTCTGATGGGCCGCAGCGCCCTGTCTGTGATGCTTATCCCCCAGTCTGAACGCCGGAGGGCCTACGGCACGGATGCTCAGCATCACTTCCTCAAGCTATGTTGTACTGATACTACCAAGGGAAGATGCGATGCCAACAGCATGCTGCTATCAAGCACATAGCCGTTAAGAAGCAGGTACATCGCTGCACCGTCTTCACCAGACGAATATGGAAGGTCTCCTCGTTCTCCGCCTACAGGCACGTCTCTCTTTGCCAAGAGAGGCCGGGCTAAGGAGCCATACAGAACAGCAGATTGGCTGGATACTCAGCCATACGACGCATCAGATAGGGACACCAATGCGTCCCATAGGGAATATAGACACGTACAATGTAGCCTTGATGGGCCAGTTTCTCCTGTAGGTCACGACGGATGCCATAGAGCATCTGAAATTCAAAGGAGGTCTTGCTGATGCCTCGCTCACGTACGAAATTACAGGCTGTATGGATAATCGCCTCATCATGTGTGGCAATGGCCGGGTAGTTGCCCTCTACCAGCAGTTTCATCATGAGCTGCACATAGAGATGATCGATCTCGCTCTTATTCTGCAGGGCACACGTGGGAGGCTCTTTAAACGAACCTTTGACCAGACGGACACGAATGCCTGCTTTCATGAGCCTGTCGAGATCCACTGCGCTGCGATAGAGATAGGCCTGGATGACCGTTCCTACATGGTTGTAACGCCTGAAGGCGCTGAGGGCAATTTCAATCGTCTGGGAGGTAAATGTTGACTCTTCCATATCGAGACTGACGAAGAGCGAGGCCCGATGAGCATGATCGAGAATGGTGCATAGATTCTGCTCGCAGAGATCCGCGGAGATGTTGAGGCCGAGCGACGTCGGCTTGCAGGAGATGTTGGCGCTGATCCCGTGCTCCGTGATGGCAGCGAGCGCCTTTATATAAGATTGGGTAAGTTCATTGGCTCCTCGCTCATCCTCGACGTGCTCACCGAGTACGGCAAGCGCGCCGTGGATACCACGCTGATTGAGGACCTGTGTCGCTTGAATAGCTTCCTCTAGCGTTTCACCCGCGACGAAACGTGTTAGAATGCTCCGCGAGCTGCTACGCTGGACGACAAAGTCACAGAGCTGCCGAGACTGCACAAGAGCAAGAAGTGTATTATGGAGCATCGCTCACCTCTCAGGCTGTGCGGCTGGCCAGGAGCACTGGCAGCACAGGAGTCTCTGAAGTAGAGACGCTCTCACTGTGCACATCCACCTCCTTAAGTTTAGCCACTCCAGGGCTGCATATCAAGGGGGAAGGCAGACAGACAGGTTCCTCATTTACAATAAGCAAAGCGCTTCTTTGTCTGCTCTGCGAGTCGAGTCCCCGCGCGATTATCAGCGGCTCGATGCCCTCCCCAGGTACAAAGACGGCGGGTGCCCCGTGCCGCGGCTGGGACCTCCGCTGGATTGGCGAAAACGCTCATGGCCCCACCGGAAGTCAGTGGAAGGCGCTGCTCTGTTCAAGATAGCGGATGGATCAAGATAACAAACGTGGAGAAGAACGTCTTCTTCCCTAGCTTGAAGATTACCAAGGGTAGGAAAAGATGTGCCTCTCTTTTTGAAGTTTTGAAAGGATGGATGATGGCTCTGATAGGTGAATGGTAAATCGCTGCTCTCGCTCCTGACGCTGGGAGCCAGACAGGGCGAGCAGATCGTACTGAGGGTCGAAGGCGAGGATGCAGCTTCAGCTATCGAGCATCTGGCAGCCCTGCTAGAGAGCAATCAGGGCTGAGTCCACCGTACTGTGAGGGCCGCCCGGCCCCGAACCTGGCTGGCCAGCACCAGGAATCGCGAAGGCAGGGGGCGGAGTGTCACGGCGAGCGCACCAGCGCCGCTGCGACACCCCACCTCTCCTGTCAGCAGCAAAGGTCGAGAGAGATCAGCAGGGTCAGCGTCACCATTCCCGCCATGCCACAAAGCTCTCCTAGGAATGCCCCCTCACCAGGCCTGAGGCCCCGGTACGGCACCTACTGGCCGGCGATAGTAAAGGTCACGCGAACGATGTTCGAGATGAGCCCGGGTTGGTCTTCTGGCTCCCCCTGGATCAGCGCTGGCGCCGTGCCCCGAACGACAAAGACTGTCAGGGTGGTCTGCAGGCCAGCACCGGCCACCGGCTTGCCCACCAGCCACGTATTCCAAGTCTCAGCTATACCCCCATGATTGACCCGGGCGATACCGTTGATCTGGAACAGGCCTGCCAGATTCGTTCCTGGTCCACGAAACAGCGTTCCTGGAATCGTCCTGGTAGTCGAAAGCAGAACAACAAGTCCTGGAGCCCCAGGGTCAAAACCGGGATGAAAGGTGGGACTGCTCGGATCGTTAAAGAACGGTTTATAACCGTTGGCCGCCGAAAGGAAGCTATCATCCTGGGGAGTGGCGGCATCCAGCGCCAGGTCAATGACAAAGCCAGCACCGGCATGACCAGCCTTATCACCCTGCCCCGGAGAGAACACAGTCACCTGAACAGGCTGACGCTTCAGGCCAGAGGACCTCCGCGCTCCTACAGCTGAGGTGATAGTTGTCGCTGTGCTACAACCAATGACAGTAAGCACTACACTCCCAATAAGGAACAGACTCAACCAGCGTACTCTCCTGCGATTGCGAAAGTTGTTCACAACCGACCTCCCTTGTGGTAATAAATGAATTGCTTCTTAAAGACGTTGAAGTTGGTATTATCCGCCTGAAAGAAACATGAACATCTCAGGATGTCTTTGATTCATCAGAGGCGGTAATGGTCTGCCTTTGCTTCTCTGCGTTGATCCTCCCCGCAAAGGGAAGCATCCCTGAGAGGACAAAGGACAAGTAGATGCCTCTCGCACGATCGACGAGCCCGTCGCGGCGGAGCCAGGTGAGGACTTCCCCGGCAAGAAGGGATCTCCTCCGTGAGATGCCCCGACCGAACATTTCTCGTCCACCCACAGATAGGGCAGGATAGCATCTCCGGAGCGACCTCTTCTAGCCTTGTGGTTTTAGCACCTGACATAGCTGTCATCCTCCATTACCATTATTATCAATAAAAACAACGATTTTTTGTGCTTTACAAGCAAAAAACTAATTTATATCTATACAAACAATACACTACGATACTTTTTTGCTGTATAGCTATCATATTGGTGCGCAGCACCGTGATCCTCTTGAAACGGATGCCTTCCCGTGTTCATGGTTGACCACCTTCCCCCTTTTCCTTGAGTGTAGGCTATGGAGTAGACAGCTACCAGCAGCAAACACTGAGGGTGATGCCTCGCTGGACCAAGGACAAGGCCCAGACAACCGTGAGGCAGGTCGAAAAGAAGAGAGGCCAGATGCTCAATGAGCAACCTCGAGACAGTGTAGAAGCGCGGAAGGAAGACGTGGTATACTCTCTTCTCAAGGGAATCCTGAGGATAATACCTGGCATCATCGAGGGGATCCATACCCAGCGCTGCTCCAGGTGGGCAGCACCGGTGAAATGCATGGAGTGTCATCTTGCTTTGCACGTTGTCTTTAAACAGGCAGTCCGCTGATCAGCAGCCCACAAGCCGTAGCAGCCGCAGAGGTTACCGTCGGATGGTTGAGCATGATACATCTCGACCATCCCCTCTTGGGACCTGTCTTACCACTGTTGCCAGGCGGGGAAGAGCTACCACAGGCCGGGTGGAACCGTCCACAAGGAGAACCATAGAGCGATGGTTCTAAGTATGATAGCACAGAGTCGTTAGAGGAACTGTCCTATCTGGATAGGAAGGAAGGTATATACCTTGCGTTTGAGACGAAATGTATACTGTCTGCTGTTCCCACTCGTTGTCTTCATAACGTCCTGCAGCGGTATCTCTCAGCAGTCAGTTCCATCAGGACCCGTAACTGTGCAGGTCACAGAGACGGAGTTCCGCATTGTCTCCTCCCTCACCACGTTCTCACCTAACGTTCCCTACCATTTTGTGGTGACCAATCAAGGTAAGATAGCTCATGAGTTCATGATTATGCCCAGATCAGAAGGCAGCATGATCAGTATGCCGATGATGGATATGCATCACATGGCGCTGGCTATGATTGATAACATCCCTCCTGGCCGCAGCAGAACCCTGGACTATACCTTCCCCTCTTCTGCTGCCAGATCCAGCCCCGAACTGGCCTGCTATCTTCCTGGTCACTACGAAGCAGGCATGAAACTCATCACGAGCGTGCAGGGCTGATCCGTGACTGCTTAGAGATCAGTAGGATTCGCCCGCCGTCCGAAGGGTTCCATAGCTCCATGAGAGATTCAGCACGAAAAATTTGTCCAGGTGGCGATGGGTACTCGGTCCGTGCAAGCGATGGAGCAATAACTGAGGAGATTGCGCTGCCTGCCCTTTCCGACGGGTGTGTCATCGGGAGCCTGCCTTATTGCGAGGGCTGCCGGTCCCCGGACCTGGCTGGCTGGCTGGCACCAGGATCGTGAAGGCAATCGGGCGTGTCAGGGCGAGCGCGCCAGTGCCGCTACGACATCCCACCTCTTCACCGAACAGGGTGAGCAGGAGAGATAGCCACATGGCCCCCTGTGGCGAGAGATCTCTTGCTGCCACCTACCCCACTGTTGGTCTCTCGGTGTAGCACCTCGACCGCCATCCTCGAAAGGCCCGCCTGGAGTTGCTCCACATCGGCTAGCGAGACCCGAAGGTCGGCCGGCCGGCTACCGGAGATTCCACCTTCCGTCCCGTCACATGGGCAAGACATCGCACGAGGACCCCCTGCGGCACCAGCTAGGTCACGGGATGGTTCGCTCCACACGCTCCAGAAAGGCCCGTACACTCTGCATGTAACGCTCAGGATCTTCGACGTGTGAAAGGTGTGAACAGCCAGCCAGTTCTAGACGCTCAGAGCCAGGGATGCCACGCTGCAGCACATCATTGATCAGCGGCGTTGCTTCGTCATACTCGCCGGCAATGATGAGCGTGGGCACCTGAATCTCCCCAAGCCACGCTGTGCGATCCCAGTCCTTAAGAGGGCCGATCACGTGAAACTCACTGGGACCATTCATGTAGTGGTAGACAGTGCCGATCTGATCAAAGGCCCGTCTGACATAATCCGGCATGGGCACACGCAGAACATGCCGGTCGTAAAAGACCTGCATCGCCTCCTGGTACTCCTGGCTGGCGGTTGTGCCAGCGGCTTCGTGCCGCCGCAGAATCGCTTCGACATCCGGAGGGAGCTGCGCACGCAGGCGGTTCGCCTCGGCGACCCATAGGGGAATGCTCGGCGTCGTGTTGGAGAGAATAAGACTTACCAGTCCCTGTGGCCGCGTCAGCGCATACTCGATCGCCAGCATGCCACCCCAGGACTGCCCCAGAATATGCACGCGCTCCAGCCCCAACGAGCGGCGCACGCCTGCCAGCTCCTCGACAAAGCGCTCCACTCGCCAGAGGGAGAGATCATCAGGCTGATCAGAGCGTCCACAACCAAGCTGATCGTAAAAGATAACACGCCGTTCCTCGGTCGCCAGCGCTGCGAGGTTCTCCAGATAGTCATGCGGCACACCCGGCCCACCATGCAGGATCAAAAGCGGAATGCGCTCCTGCGCGCTGCCACCGCCGACGCTCCAGTACCAGACACGATAGCCATCTATCGGCACATAGCCTTCCTGCTCAGGTAGGCTCATATGCTCATCCCCCTTTCTCGCTTCTCCAGCGCTCTCTACAATGATACCACAAGCGGCCACGAGTCAGAAGGCTACCGCGTACCCAGGGGGGAAGGCGTCTTCTCGGCTGGTGGAGCAACCTCTCGCGCGTGCAGGCAGCATCTTGAAAGCAGATCCGCCACAGTGCCGGCCACGCAACTAGCCTGGCTGCCTTCCCCCCAGCTAGACCGTCTCCGCCTCCTTCATCAGGCCCATCTCCTGCCCCTCCAGCGGCAGCACCTGACAGGCGTCCGGCGGGAAGGTCAGCAACACACGCTGAGCAACAGAGAAATCACGGGCCTGCTGGCTGGGAACGTCAGCCGTCAGCAGAGCGCCCTCGTCCGTGCGCACCTGAAAGCGCACAAATGGTCCCAGGAAGGTGCGCAGCTCAATCACGCCAGCCAGCGCATTCCCCAAAGCAGCGTCCCTGTCCTCTCTCGGGACGTCAGCGACGCGCAGAGTCACCTCCTCCGGGCGTACGAGTAGCAACACCGCCTGTCCAGCAGAGAGAGCTGCCACAGGGGGAACCTGCACCAGCTGGCGATCAATCCGGCAGCGCCCCTGAGCAGGCGCTTCGAGCACGGCGCGCAACTGATTGCTGGTGCCAACAAAGCCAGCCACAAAGATGGTGCGAGGATTGCCGTAGATCTCCTCAGGATGGTCGAGCTGCTCGATGCGACCCCTGGCCATGACGGCGATGCGATCAGAGATGCTCAGCGCCTCTTCCTGATCGTGTGTCACATAGATCGCCGTCATCTTCAATTGCTGCTGAATGCGACGAATCTCGTTGCGCAGTGCCACACGGACCCGAGCATCGAGGGCTGAAAGCGGCTCATCGAGCAGCAACAGCTTTGGCTCAACGGCCAGCGCGCGCGCCAGAGCAATGCGCTGCTGCTGTCCACCCGAAAGCTGGTGCGGATAGCTCTTGCCGCGATCAGCCAGCCCCACCAGGTCGAGCAGCTCGGCACAGCGCTTGCGAATGACCTCTCGCGGGAGCTTCTTGATGCTCATACCAAAGGCGATATTCTGCTCGGCCGTCATGTGGGGGAAGAGGGCATAGGACTGAAAGACCATCCCCATGGGGCGCTTGCTCGCAGCGCGATAGGTGATGTCCTCTCCTTCCAGCAAGATGCGCCCGTTGCTGGGTGTCTCGAACCCGGCGATCATGCGCAACAGGGTGGTTTTGCCACAGCCACTGGGGCCGAGCAGCGTCAGGAACTCGCCCTGCTCCACTGTCAGGGAGATCTGATCAACGGCAATCGTGTGTCCAAAGCGTCTGGTGATCTCTTGCAGTTCAAGAAAGGCCATAGTCTTTTCTGCTTTCTGTACATGGTGTGTGGATTAACGCGCTCCCGCAATCTCCACCTGATCGGCGGCACCTGCCGCGCCTCGACGGCTGCGCACGCTCAACAGAATCCCCAGCACGCAGAGCAGCGTGAAGATGAAGCTCAGGATAGAGAGCACAGCCGCTTTATGGGGATCGTTCTGGCCAGTGACATTCAGATAGATTGGAAAGGTGTAGATGTTGAAGAGGCTGGCAAGAGTGAACTCGCCCATCACGGTCGAGAAGGTCAGCAGAGCCGCGCTGATCACACCTGGCCAGATATTCGGTAGAATAATCGTCAGAAAGGTGCGCCACCAGCCGCAACCCAGGCTGTAGGCTGCCTCCGTGAGCACCCGCGTATGAATGGCACGCAGGCTGTTATCGAGCGGCCGGTAGACAAAGGGCAGCACGAGTACTCCATAGGAGCAGACCAGCAGCAGCGGCGTATCGAGCACATTTACGCCCGTGCTCAGCAGAGGCACCAGGCCAAGCGAAAGGAGATTGACCAGCGGGCCGGCCGCCCCACCATATTCCTGGAGGAGGCCAACAGCCAGCACGATCGCCGGGACAGCGAAGGGGAGCAGTGAGAGCAGCTCCAGCAGTGGACGGGCCTGTGGCAGGCGCAACTGCATCCAGTAGACGGTCGGAGTGACCAGCGCGACGACGAAGAGCGTTGTCGCTGCAGCCAGCTCCAGCGACATGATCAGCGTCTGCGAGAAATCTGGGTCGCTCACAATGTCAGAGAGGGCTGTGAGATCATAGCCATGGCCGTTGTCGAGACCAAAAACCAGCGTCGCTCCCAGCGGAACGAGCAGGTAAAGCATGACCAGAAGTAACATCACCCTCGCCAGGCTCGAAGAACCCCGTTCCTGGTCCGAGCGCTCAGCGCTGCGTTGTGAGTGCCGCCGGCTGGTGATCTCTGCAGCGGCGAGCGCGCCGCGGGATCTGTTCTGTTGCACCGTCATTTCCTCCTCTCACAGGCGTTGATCTCGCCCGACAGCGTGTGTGCCTGGAACCTCGCCTGATGGTGGATCATCATCGCGTCACTCCCTCCCCTGCCAGACGCCGATCCTCCGGAGCATCACACTATAGAGCGAGACCGTCACCAGCAGGACCATCACCATGCCAACGGCCAGCGCATTGCCCAGGCCAAAGTCGACCGAGACGTTGCCATTGACCACGAAGTTGATCAAGATCGGCACCAGATTGATGTTACCCTGAGCGAGGGCAAAGGCCGTTGCGAAGGCACCGAACGAGTTCGCAAAGAGCAGCATGGCACCTGCGACTAGTGAGGGAGCGAGAATGGGCAGACCTATACGCCGCCAGTAGGTCAGGCTTGAGGCCCCCAGGTTCGTGGCAGCCTCTCTCCATTCAGGCCGCAGAGCGGCGAGAGCCGGCAGCGTCACCAGGATCATGAGCGGGAGCTGGAAATAGACATAGACGATGACCAGCCCCCAGAACTGATAGATGCTGAATCCTGCAGCGTACAGATCGAAGTGCAGCCAGTCACGTAGCGCCAGGGTAAGAAAGCCGGTAACACCCAGCGTGGCAACGAAGGCAAAAGCCAGCGGCACACCAGCGAAATTGGCAGCGATGCTACAGAAGCTGATCAGCAGGTTGCGCAGCCAGCCCGTGCGCAGGCTGTAGATCCCATAGGCCGCCAGCGCCCCAAACAGGCCCCCGATCAGGGCCGTCACCGCCGAGATCGCAATGCTGGTCTGGAAGGCACGCAGATTACTGGCCTGGGCGAAGAGCTGCTGGTAGTGCTCCAGCGTCAAGGCTCCAGTTACATCGTCGCTCAGACTTCCCTGGACGATGATCACAATGGGCAGAATCTCGAACAAGAGACAGAACAGCAGGAAGGGCATAAGTCCCAACCAGCCTGTCAGTATCCTGTTTCCGCCAGGTCCCAGAGGCAACCGTCTCGAACCGTGGACGGCTTCAGGCGCAGGAGAGGTATGCCCATCTTCTCCCAGCGCCGATGCCGGTGATGCCATCTCAGAGTACCTCCTCACAACAACTCAGTCAGATCTGCGAGAGGCAGGAGATCCGGGCAGGACGAGCAAGAGAGCTACATGTAATGTCGTCTGGCTTCGTTCCCTTCCGGCTCCTGCTATCAGGGCAGTGTGGGCAAGATTAGCTCAATAGCGTGCCATCAAGAGCCGAGCACCTGGGGACCCCAGTTGTTGGCGATCACAGCCGAGGCGGCGTTGAGCTGCTCCAGCGAGGGGAACTTGACGTTCGCGTACTGCTCGGCAGGAGGCAGCTTGGCGGCCAGGTCGGCGGGCACCTTGCCAGCAGCCACCAGCTTCTGGTAGCGCGCCGGGTGCGCATAGCCCTTCAGGTAGAAAAGCTGGCCTTCGTCCGAGAAGATATACTCGATCCAGAGGCGTGCTGCAAAGGGATGGACAGCCGTTTTATTGACCACCGAGACATACGGTCCCGCGATGGAGGCATCTGCCGGGATGATGACCTTCAGGTTGGGCTTGCCAGCCAGCTGGTCGCGGAAGCCCAGTCCGAGATAGTCCCACATTATAGCGATGGCCACCTCGCCCTTGGAGATATTGGCGATGCTGGAACGAGCAACGGTGAAGTTGCCGTTCTTCTTGAGTCGGGCAAAGAAGTCGATGCCCGGCTGGATATTATCCAGGCTGCCCCCGTTGGCGAGCGCCGCTGTAAAGACCGCCAGGAAGGCGTCGTTGGCCTGACGTGGATCGCCATCGATGCCTACCATGCTCTTATAGCTACCACTCAGCAGGTCGGCGAACGAGGTCGGCGGATTCTTGACGATATCGGTGTTGATTACAAAGGCCTGTGCGCCGTAGTACTCCGTGCACCAGTAGCCATCGGGATCTTTGAGGCTGGCATCGATGTCATCCCAGTAGGCATGCTTGTAGGGCGCCACCAGGCCCTGCTGCACGGCCAGGGGGCCAAACTTGAAGCCCACGTCGCCGATATCACCATGGGGATGTACCCTGGAATTCTTAAAGACCTCCAGTTCCTGAGCTGAGGAGTACTCAGCCTCGGCTTTATAGGAAATAGGGATCGCGTAGTGGGCGGTGTAGCCGTCGAGAATATCTTTGTGACGACTCCCCACGGCTAAAGCCGGGGGCTTCTCAGAGGCGCGTCCTCTGAAGGCTCCGTCCGAGCCTGGAACTCTTTTGCAAGCAGGAGCAATCCTGCTCGTTGGATGTTGATCGCGGCATTGTGGTCACGGTCCA
>JBHOQN010000147.1:0-1619 GCA_042408965.1 Ktedonobacteraceae bacterium | reverse complement strand
CGAGCCACGGATGGGCAAATCGACCCTGATCAAGCAGGTCATTGACCGGCTTGGTCGCGAGCGCTGCGGAGGCTTCTCTACGGAAGAAGTCGTGGAGAACGGCAGACGGACCGGGTTCAGGCTCGTCACGCTGGATGGACCCGCCGACCTCCTGGCGCATGAACGGAGTGAGGGTCAGGTCCGTCACGGTCGTTACGGCGTGAACCTGGCCTGCGATGCTGCCGCCGTCATACGCGCCCTGTCTCTAGACAGGCCCATACTCATCGGGTACTCAATGGGGGCGGTCACCACAGCAATGGTCGCCGCCAGCTATCCCGACCACATGCGGGCCATCGTCCTCGAAGATCCTCCCCTCCTCGACGCCCCTCCCTCGCAGACCGACATCACCAAAGCCCTCATTGCCACCCCAGACCGCCCGACATCCCCCTCGACCTGGCAGTGGCTCTTGGAACTGCGAGCCTTACCGCCCGAGGAGCGTCTGATCAAGGCCCGGGCCCTGCAACCGACCTGGGCCGAAGAAGAGATCGGCCCCTGGGCTGCCTCCAAAGCCCAAGTGCAGATCGCCGTCCTGGATGCGGCCCATGCTGCGATAGGCGCCTTCCCCTGGCACGACGTATTTCCCCGTATCCAGTGCCCCATGTTGCTGATCACCGGCGATCCCTCCCTGGGAGCCATCGTCCTCTCGCGACAGCCCGGCAAGCCATCGCGCTTGCCAAACAGGGACAGGTCATACAGATTGACGGCGCTGGTCACAGTATTCATCGTGACCGCCATGACCAGATGCTGCGAGCCGTCAAGGCATATTTGAGCAGCGTCGAGCACAAATAGAGGAACGAAATAGAGAAGCGAGAACAGCACCCACCCCAGAGCGAACGCCAGGGGAGGCCCCACCCCCTCCCTGGCTCGCCTCCTCCTGAGCGCTGCCTCCTCTCACAACTGGGCAGCCGTCAGCAACTCGTTGAGCTGGGCTCGGATGGCCGCTACCCGTCGCTCTGCCAATCCCGGGATGAGCGGAAAAGCCCTGATCCGTCCATCATCCTCCTCTTGCAATTCTGTGCCCGGGTAGAGGATAGAAGCACTGGTCACAATCCGTTTGCGCTGAAGCTGAACATTGCCAGAAGTCCGCCTCAAATACTGGTATCTGATATTGATGCGATAACTGAGCATCTTATTGATATCTTGCTCCTTAGCATAGTACTGGCCGCTGGGTGAGCGCTGCCAGCGATATTTCGCATCGAATACCAGCACGCGCCACGGCTCACCCTGGCGATAGACTTCGATGGCCATATCGGGCGTCAGCGGGCCGCCACTGGAGAGCGTCGAGACCAGCGCTGGACCTGTTCCCACCGTTGAGGTGTGAGGATAGTACGGCTCGTACTTAAAGACCACCTCTCGATCGCCTTTGACCAGCGCAATACTGGCCACGTTCTTGCGAACCTCGAATTCGAAATAGCGCTTCTCGACCTCGTAGAAAGTCCTATTCGAGACCAGGCGATAGCCACGCTCTTCCAGCAGCTCGACAGCCAGGTGGGTGATCGTAAAAACGCTCCACATCTCGTACAGTTCGCTCACTTTACGCTGGCCCAGCTCGTTGACGTAGCGCTCGGTGTTGACGACGA
>JBHOQN010000144.1:0-78019 GCA_042408965.1 Ktedonobacteraceae bacterium | reverse complement strand
TCGTGATCGACCCCGTGTTCGTGATGTTGATCGTCGCACCAAAGCCGCCAGACCACTGGCCCGTGATCACGTACTGCACCCGGCAGCTCGCTCCACTCACCGGCGTCGGGCTGGGCGTCGGACTCGGCGTCGCTGTTGGCGTCACCGTCGGCCGCGGTGTCGGACTCGGCATCGCTGTTGGCGTCACCGTCGGCCGCGGTGTCGGACTCGGCGTCGCTGTTGGCGTCACCGTCGGCGTGGTACCGCTGGGCGTCGTTCCCCAGATCTGGTTCGTGCCATCAAACATCACGATATTGGTAACCTTGACTGGCGTGGCTCCTGCAGGAGCGGCCACCCCCTGATAGGACCAGTCATTAGTGGGATCCCAGGCTCCAGAGCTGGTGATGCGGAACTGCACCTGCTTCTGGTAGTTGCTCTGCCCACCAGGATAGATCGGAACGCCAGCACAGCTGACCGTCACGTAGTAGATGTTGCCCGAGTACTGCGTTGGTCCCGAGATCTGTTTGCCACACTCGGTGTAGTTCATGGTGAGAGTCAGCATGCTCGGCGTGACGCCTGGCTCCAGCGTGAAGTAGTAACGCAGCGAGAGGTTGCTGGTCAGACGCGCCGGCCAGCCACTCTTATTGATGAAGATGGCTTTAATCTCGGTGAAGTTTGTGCCCGAAGCGTTGACCGCCGCCGTGATGTAGAACTCATCATCATCTTTGGGCTTATCAGGCAGCGACGAGACAGGACTGCCACCATATTCCTGATAGAGGCGCGCCAGGGCGCCCACGAGAGCCGCGTTGTAGTCGTCGGCCGGCTCATTCGTCTGATAGTCCTGGCGGTTGTCGGTGAACTGATCATTCGCCGAGCTGGGACCACCGACCATCGCTCCATAGAGAATATGCCGCTCGTACGTGGGATTGGTGATATCGTTGGTCCAGGAATCATGCGCCTCACGATGGTGAGGAGTCTGGGGATAGCAAGAGCCAAAGCCGACCATGTAGCTACAGTTGCGCGGGTTGGCCCCCAGGATGTAGTTGATCTGCTGCACCGCGAAATCGTGATAGCGCGAGTAGAGCGTGTTGCTCGTGCCCAGATAGTCAGCATAGACCAGGGCAAGGAAAGCGGTGTTGGCAGCATAGCGCAGCGATCCCCAGGCGCTCAGGAAGGCCTCACCTCCAGGAGAATAGGTCACCTTTGAGCCGTTGACTCCGACCGTCCACCAATCGAGAAAGCGCTGTGCGTCATCCTTGTACTGCTGTTGACCGGTGATCTCGGCCAGCAGGATGTAGCAGCCATAGGAGACGTCATCCCAGCTGATCGTCCACTGATAGGAGTGCACAGTGGTCTGTGACTGATAGCTGAGATTGTTGTAGTAGTTCTCGGCCTTGGTGAGATAGCTGCTGTCGTTCGTGGCAAGATAGAGCCAGATCGCTCCCCATACCAGCTCATCATTGTAGCCGCTGTAGGAGGTGTAGAACCCACTGGCAGCCGTAATACAGGCATCATACTTACCGCGATAGGTATCGGCAAAGGTGTAGAGCTGCTTGGCATGGGTCAGGAGTGTGCTGGAGTAGGTGGGATCGGTCGGCTGGAAGACGATCGAGGCGGCAGCCATCGCGGCAGCCGTTTCACCGGCCAGATCTGAGCCGGGACAGCTAGCGTCGATTTTGTAGGAGGGACGCGCCATCTGCATGACCTCAGCCGGCCCCCAGAAGGCATGATCGGTGTTGGGATCGCCTACCTGCCCATAGAGCACATTGGGCGAGGGGTTCGCCTTGATAAAGTAGTCGGTGGCCCACTTGATGTTATTCAGGATATAGGTCAACTGGCCGTCCTGGACGAAGGCGTTGCGGTATTGAATAACGCCCCAGGAGAGCATGGTGACCGTATAGGCCATCGGAAGACCGAACTTGACGTGATCGCCGGCATCGTACCACCCCCCGGTCAGGTCGAGGCCGACATCAGCGCCATCCGTGGTGGCTGAATTCCCAATCCAGGGAACGCGATTCCAGGAGGGCTTGGGACCCGACGATTGCTCCTCATAAAAGTAGATCGCTTTCTGTAGCGCTTCTCCATAGTTGAAGGCTGGAGCAGCACGCACAGAAGTCGGTTGATGCCATGGCCCGACCAGGTAGACAGCCATCAGGAGCAGTATACCCAGAGCCGCCATCACCGCCGATGACAGCGTAATCGTGCCTGTGCTGGATACCCCGCTGCGCGCTTTCATAGGCTGATGTTCCTTTCGAGAGACTTTGCCTGTGTATCCTGCTGCGCCGGGAGGGAAACGACCAGCCCACTCTGCAAGGGCGTTCAGGCCAGCTCAGCCCGGCGGCGTCGATCGGAAAAACAGGACGGATCAGGCCGCCTGTCTTCGCCACCTCCTTTCGTTCGGAAGATCTTCGGTGGGAAGATACTGTACCTGATCCGCCTGGCCCTGAACAAGAACACCTGCTAGACAGTTGCTAGGCATCCATCTGGCAGCGCAGCACATGGGAGAACCAGGGGCTGCACGTCGGCTCCATCAGCATCGTACCACTCCTTCCACTTAGCTCTCCCAGTCTACTGTACTGATATAGGTCTTGCCAGAAGCAGGGAGGGTAAACAAGAAGAGGAGCTGACCTCGCTGACCTGGTTCACTGGGAATGTAAATGATGACCTGTACCCATTGCCCTGAGGCACAGGTCCCCTGCTGCGGATTGAAGAATGCCCCCAGACCGCTGCTCTTAGCCCGCCAGCTCACCTTCACGCCACCATCGAACAGCAGCCAGAACGAGACCGTACAGCGATAGCCAAGCGGCTCGGAAGGACAGTCGCGTGGCGTCAGCTTCTGTGGCCTGAGGGTGATGGAGAGCGATGGCACGACCGAGACAGCGGTCGCTGTGGCAACTGGTTGCGGAAGCGCGCTAGCCGTGGGAAGCGGGGCCTCAGTTCTACCTGCAGCCGCTGTTGGACTGACGAAAGACGTCGAGGCACTAGAGGCATCCTGCCTGACAGGGGAGACACGGGGCGATGAGAGTACCATCGGCTGAAACTGGCTGAACGATAGTCCACAGAGAACGACGGTGGCAACCATCAATAACACCAGGAGAAATCCTAGACTCCTGCCGTAGCCGAAACGTCGAATGGCCCCCACTGGCCTCTCAGCTAGAGGCGGTGCGGGACTGGATGGCGGATTGGCGACCGATGTCGAGGCCGCCGGCGGCGGCGTGGCTAACCCGTGCTGATTGAGCCACTCCCGCAATGCGGCAGCATTCATATGACCTACCTGCTCGAAGGCATTCAGGCTGGCCTCGCCAAACTGACGCGCTTGAGCACGCTGGCCCTGCAACACCCGCACGTATGCGTCTTCCCAGAGCAGATGCGCCTGCACATCATGCGCGGCACTCTGCAAAATATACGCGAAGGTGTCGGTGCGCTCCTGCCAGGATGGCGCCTGTAGGGGAATGGTTCCCCAGGGATAACACGTCTCACCAGAACCTGGATAGTCGATCTGAGCTTCTGAGAACGCTGGTGGCATCGCCGACGCCGGCGCGAACGTCCCGTTTCCGCTCTGCTCGGGCTGCTGCCGTCCATTGTCTAGAAGCCCCAGTTCCTCGGCATTCTTGCCGAAAAGCTCGCAGAGTCTCTCGCGAAAGTAGGGGGTCGGAGAAAATAAGCCCCGCTCCCAGCGACTGACGGTTGTGGCATCAGTACCGATCTGCTCTGCAACTTTGGCCTGGGACCAACCTCGTAGTTCGCGTGCCTGCCTAAGGCGACGATTTGGGGTCGGCATGCGTGTCTCCTCCAAAGACCTCGCAGCAATGGCTGATCTGAGAGCATCCTGCTCACCAGTCCTGTGACGGCCGTTGCTGATCGCAACCTCACAGCGTCTCTCCGCATCGTGCTCTTTCGATTGTACACCTTCCACTCCTCAGAGCGTCGCACAATGAGAGATGCTTCCTACGATGCGGCTTTCAGCACCTTCATCTGTCACGTAACCGATTACGGAACCGTTTACGATTGCTATTGTAGCATTACCTGCGGCCGGTAGCAACCTCCCTCCAGGCCTGCGTACACCAATTATAAATTCATACATCTATACTCCATATTCATTCGTATTCGCTATCTCTACTCTGCAGCGCTTCTTCTTGCAGAGAGCCAGGCTGGCCTGCCGCATATCTGCCTATTACCTGCCCAGGAGATGCCATTCCTTTTCCCCTTCTGGGAGCGCTATCATCAAGGACAGAGGCCAGAGAAAGGCCCGCCAGCAACCGCGCCCGTTCTCCTGGATTACCGCTGCAAAGGAGTGCTCTCGATGACAGAAGACGTATCCCCTCCACGCAGGCGCAGGTGGCTCCTGGTGATCATGCCTCTCATGGGCATGCTCCTCAGCCTTCTTCCTGCCCTGGCCGTGAACGGTATCATGGCCTCGCACGCGGCAGGAGCCGCGACGGCCGCTACCCAGGCCTACACCTGGAACAACGTTGTCACCGGTGGTGGTGGTGGTTTCATCACGGACGTGATCTTCAACCCCAAACAGAAGGACCTGATCTACGCGCGGACCGATATTGGCGGAGCCTATCGCTGGAATCCCAGCACCAGCACCTGGACGCAGCTGATGGCCTGGGTGACCCCCGACAACTGGAACATGGCCGGTGTCGAAAGCCTGGCCAGTGATCCTGTCCAGCCCAATCGCCTCTACATCGCGGCTGGCCTCTACACCAACTCCTGGACGAGCCAGAATGGGGCGATTCTGCGCTCGACCGATTACGGTAACACCTTCCAGATCACGCCCATGCCGTTCAAGATGGGCGGTAATATGCCTGGACGCGGCATGAGTGAGCGCCTGGCTGTTGATCCCAACGACGACGCCATTCTCTACCTTGGCGCGCGCAGCGGCAATGGCCTCTGGAAAAGCACGGATTACGGCGTGACCTGGAGCAAAGTGACTAACTTCCCCGACACTGGTCCCTTCGCAGAAAACCCCAATGACAGTAGCGGTTATCTCAGCGACCCTGTGGGGATCGTCTGGGTCACCTTCGATCCCTCAACAGGCAAGCCGGGCAGCCCGACGCAGACCATCTATGTGGGTGTCGCTGACAATCGCAGCGGAGCCAATAATATCTACCGCAGCACCGATGGAGGGGCCACCTGGGCTCCCATCCCTGGCGAGCCAACCTGCAGCGTGAGCGGCACTACGGTCACCTGCACTGGCGGGGCAACCTGGAGCACCACCAGTGATGCCTCAACCGGCTACCTGCCGCATCAGGGCAAGCTCGACTCCCAGGGCACGCTCTATGTGACCTACAGCGACTGGGAGGGACCCTACAACGGCAGCCGCGGCGATGTCTGGAAATTCGTTCCCAGCACGGGCACCTGGACGAAGATCAGCCCTGTTCCTGGCTCCGACAGCTCTAACGACTACTTCGGCTACGGCGGGCTGGCGGTCGATCTGCAGCATCCAGGCACCATCGTGGTGGCTAGTGTGAACTCCTGGTGGCCTGACGCTCAACTCTTCCGCACGACCAATGGTGGAGCAAGCTGGGAGCCGATCTGGAGCTGGGCCAGCTACCCTAACCGTAATCTCTACTACACGATCGATGTCTCCAACGCTCCCTGGCTCGACTTCGGGAATAAAAACCCGGTGGCGCCGGTGCCAGCGGTCAAGCTGGGCTGGATGATCGAGGGCATGAACATCGATCCCTTTAACTCGGACCGTATGATGTATGGCACCGGTGCCACGCTCTACGCAACCAACAACCTCACCGCCTGGGATAAGTACGCCAGCGGCGGGGTCGTGAACCTCAAGAGCATGGCGCCGGGCATCGAGGAGACGGCCGTCACTGATCTGGTCAGCCCGCCTGCTAATGCCCATCTCTACAGCACGCTGGGCGACATCAGTGGCTTCCGCCACGATAGCCTGACCCAGTCACCCGCTGAGATGTACTACATTCCCTACGCTGGCTCGTACGCGGCTATCGACTATGCTGAACTGAACCCGAACTTTATGGTGCGTGTTGGCTACGGCAATCCCGGCGCCAGTCCGCCAGTCACCAGTACGGCCTTCAGCTACGACGGCGGCGCAACCTGGTTCGCGGGGAACAAGGATATCCCTGGCGTCTCGCAGAATGGTGGCACAGTCGCCGCGGCCGCTGATGCCAGTCGCGTGCTCTGGGCACCGTCCAATGCTCCGGTCTCTTACTCGACCGACAACGGCAACACCTGGATCGCCTCGGCGAATGTGCCCCAGAACGCGGTGGTCGCCTCTGATCGCGTGAACCCTAAGAAGTTCTACGCCTATGGTCAGGGGAAATTCTGGCTCAGCACGGACGGTGGCGCGACCTTCACTGCCTCGACGGCAACGGGTCTGCCACAGGCCGGCGACTCGGTGGTGGTCAAAGCTGTGCCCGGCCACGAGGGCGACGTCTGGGTGGCCGGTGGCAATACCGGTACGAGCGACTATGGACTCTGGCACTCGACGGACGGTGGCAACACCTTCACGAAGCTGACCAGCCTGACCGGTGCCGATAAGATCGGCTTCGGCATGGCCGCCCCTGGTCGGAGCTATCCAGCGATCTACATCAGCGGGATCGTCGGCGGTGTGCGCGGCATCTTCCGCTCCGACGATGGGGGGAACACCTGGGTGCTGATCAATGATAGTCAGCATCAGTATGCGATCGTCACAACGATCACGGGTGATCCGCGCATCTACGGGCGGGTCTACGTGGGCACCAATGGCTTTGGCATCGTCTATGGCGACATCGCCAGCTCCAGCACGACGCCGACGCCAACAGCAACGTCAACGGCTACAGCGACCTCGACGCCGACGCCAACTCCGACACCGCGGCCGACAACTACGCCAACGGCTACTCCCAGCCCCACACCCAGCCCGACACCGCGGCCAACAACTACGCCAACGGCTACTCCCAGCCCCACACCAGGCGCTGGCTTGAGCTGTAGCGTGCACTACGCGGTCAATCAGTGGCCGGGCGGCTTTACGGCGAATCTGACGATCACGAATACCGGCTCAGCGACAATCAATGGCTGGACGCTGACCTTTACCTTCCCCGGCAATCAGACGGTCTCCCAGGGCTGGAACGGCGTCTTCACGCAGCAGGGAAGTCAGGTCACGATCACCAACGCCAGCTATAATGGCTCGATCGCGCCGGGCGCCTCGGTCTATCCGGGCTTCAACGGCACATGGAGCGGCAGCAACCCCACTCCCACGGCCTTTACTCTGAACGGCACGGTCTGCAAGATCGTCTAGGCATCCTGGCTATAGCACAGAGACTGCCTGCTGACAGTCTCACCGTGAGGGGAGCAGGTTCTTAGAGAACCTGCTCCCCTTGAGGTTCAGCACTGCATACTCGCTGGACCTCGATCAGATCCCCTTGGGGTGCCGCTCGACGACCAGCAGTCCTCCCAGGAGGTCCTCATACCAGTAGTCTGCAGCCCCTCCCAGTTGCTCCACACACCACGCTCCCCAGTAGCACAGCTTCTCGGCTGAGAAGGTCTGACGATGCCCATAAAAGGCCTGCGCCTCGCGCTCAAAGGGAACGACAATCAGCAGACGCTGCTGCGTTACCTGCAGTAAATGCCTCAGGGCGAGGGGCAGTTGCTCCTCCTCCAGATGCTCCAGCACATGAATCGCGCTCACGGTGCCAAAGCTGCCCAGGTCTGCAAAGGCAGGCTGCAGCACATCGGCCTGCCGAAAGCGCAGTCCCTCAATTCCGACCAGCGATGCCAGTAGCGCTGAGAGCTGCAGGGCGTCGGCACGCTGATCGCTGGCCACAATCTGTCCGGCCGGGCAGAGCCTGCGTTCTGCGACGAAGAGCGGCCAGAAGGCGCAGGCACAGCCGACATCCAGCAAGCTCGTGCCGGCAATCAGCGCAAACAGCCGCTGATAGATGGTGGCAAAGGTGGTCATGGTATCGGCCGCCACTCCCGGATGACCTGTCTCCGTACTTTCCAGTACCTCCAGGCGCTCTCTCAGCCCCACGAAGGTATTGAAAGCGAAACGTCCCCAGGCCGCCAGCGGATCAATGGGAAAGAGAGAGACAACCAGCCCCTCAAACGCGGCCTGGAAATCCCGCTCGGAGGAGAGCGGACCCTCCACAGCCAGCTCCTGCAGCAGGTAGTCTACGACATTATTATCGATCTCCTCGGCGGAGAAACGATGCACCAGTAAGAAGGACGCTCCAGGTGTGGCCTGTGCCAGGAGAAAATGCGGCGTCTCTTTCACTGACCAGCCCTGCCGCCTCAGCGCAGCTCTGGTACGTGCAAAGAGGGGTCCTGGCTGGGCTATCACGCGGAAATGATCGGCGGTCACGGCATAGGCCCGCCTCTGACGGAGCCGCGCGCGCTCTGACTCTCCAGATGGCACCTGCTCATCGCTCTCTGGCATGCGCTGGTCGCTCCCTTTATGATAGCTGGATCTGCCTGTATGATACTGTTGGACTCCCGGCCTGTCAATGGAGCCTGCGCTGGCAGTTCAGTCAGGCTCCAGCGGCCTGACTCCCTCCAGAATCGCCTCCATGAGGACAAGTGCATCGCCAACCATGAGCATATCTTGATTCACTTCTGTGGGTTGGGTATACTTGTTCAAGATACTAGCTCGTCAGAGCAGCTCGCTATCCAGTACAGGTACCGGGCAGGTGTAGCCACGGATCGGGCCACCGAGGCTATACGCTGAGCTGCCCCGGTTGCCCATGCGACGCTCTTCTTCCGACCATGACGGGCGGAACGGCTGCAGCGTCGCCCTACGGATCTAGCGCGGACGTCAGCCTCATGGCGTCTCTGCTCTCTGCGGTGAGCGATCGCTCGCTGGCGGAGGGAGATGGGCAAACGGACCGCGCATGTGCTCGTACAACTGCATATGGCATGGCGCGGGGTCAGCTCCCTGTGCGTGGCAGGGAACCCGCCGGCCCTCGGGTCCAGGAGGCAAGGTAGCCGCCGCCCATCCTACGCCCCCGCCACACAGGCAAGCTCATTGAGCGGCGCTCTATCGTCCTTCCTGAGCCAGAGCGGCTGAGCACGTTTCATCTATCTGGCGTCTTGTCTCGTACAATGTTTCTCTCCGGCGCCGACATGACGGGCCGAAAGCGCAAGGCAAGCAGACAGAAAGGACGAGTTTATGGCGACAGAAAGCAGGACGGTACAGGTACGCAATCGCTGGATCATCGTCATTGCAGCCATTGTCATGCAACTGGCCCTGGGATCAGTCTATGCCTGGAGCGTCTTTGTTCCCCCGCTCCAGAGCCTGCACCACTGGAGTAACACCGAGGTCACCCTCACTTTTACCATCGCCATCGCGGTCCTGGGCATCGGTGCCGCTATCGGCGGCTTCTGGATGGATCGTGTGGGTCCGCGCATCGTCGGCACAACGGCGGCATTCTGCTATGGGCTGGGGGTCTTTCTGGCGGGGTTCACCGGCGACCAGCTCTGGCTGCTCTACCTGACGTATGGCGTGATCGGCGGCCTGGGGATGGGTCTGGGCTACATTGTTCCAGTGGCGACGTTGGTGAAATGGTTTCCCGACAGGCGTGGCATGGTCACCGGCCTGGCCGTCTGCGGGTTTGGTGGTGGCGCCGTCCTGGCAGCGCCGGTGGCCACAGCCCTGATTCATGCGCTGGGAGTGGGGGCAACCTTTGCCATTCTGGGCATCGCCTACTTGATCATGGTCGGCATCGCCTCCCAGTTCTACGCTAATCCTCCTGAAGGCTACCAGCCCGCTGGATGGCAGCCTGGCGAGCGACTGAGTGCGCAGCGGGCAGCGCGCGATCTGAGTCCTGCGGAGGCCCTGACGTGCTGGCAGTGGTACGCTCTCTGGGGCATCCTGGCCCTCAACGTGACAGCCGGGATCGCGATTATCTCCCAGGCCAAGCCACTCGCCCTCAGCGCCGGTGCGGCCGACGCAGTCGCCACGCTCTTCGTCAGCCTGATCGCCATCTTCAACGCTGCCGGGCGCTTTCTGTGGGCCTGGTTCTCAGACCTGATCGGGCGGCGCCTGGTCTTTATGGCGATGTTTGCCTTGCAACTGGTCCTCTTTATCCTCATGGCCATCTTCGTTCAATCCTTCGCCCTCCTGGTCGTTCCGGCCCTGATCGTCGCACTCTGCTACGGAGGTGGCTTCGGCACGATGCCAGCCTTCACCGCCGACTATTTCGGTCCCCGCAACGCTGGCTCGATCTATGGCCTGATGCTGACCGCCTGGAGTGCCGGTGGAGTGCTCGGCCCGATCTTGATCGCTCAGGTGAAGGATCGCACGGGCGGCTATCTGGTGGCCCTGATTGCTCTGGCGGTCATCATGGCGCTGAGCTTCTTGCTTCCCCTGGTCACCCGCCCACCAAGGATCGCGACGATTGGCGAGCCGGCCGCCGTCTGAGGAGTGGCGCATTCCATCATCCGAGTAGCAGGGCGCATACGAGCGCGTCGAGGCTGCGCTGGCGGACGATACCCTGTTCTCACACGCAGCCCGGCCTGGTCGCGACCGGGCGATCGTCATTGCGAGGTAGAAAAGCTATGGCAGACAAGCTCATCTCTCCCCGGCTCTGGGCTGACTGGAAGCCCTTTGGAATTGGAGAAAAAAAGCCGCATCACTTCTGGGAGATCGCCAGAACGGTCTGGCAGAATCGTCGCCACCCGCTCTACGCCTGGCGTATCCTCAACCGAGGCTGCTGCGACGGATGCTCGCTGGGCACCTACGGCATCCATGACTGGACGATGGAGGGCATCCACCTCTGTACGATCCGCCTGAATCTTCTCCAGCTCAACACGATGGGTGCCATGCCCTGGCAGCGGCTGGAACAGGACCTCGAGCAGCTCCAACAGCTCTCCAGCGCTCAACTGCGCCAGTTGGGGCGCCTGGCCTATCCGATGGTACGCCGGCGCAGCGAGCGTGGCTTTCGGCGCGTCTCCTGGGACGAAGCTCTCAACCTGATCGCCGAACGCATCCGTGCAACTCGCCCGGATCGCCTGGCCTTCTATCTGACCTCGCGTGGCATCACCAACGAGGTCTACTACGTAGCGCAGAAGGTGGCCCGCTTCCTGGGTACCAACAACATCGATAACGCCGCCCGCATCTGCCACTCTCCCAGCTCCGTAGCTCTCAAACAGACGCTGGGGGTGGGCGCCTCCTCAGTCTCCTACAAGGACTGGATCGGCACCGACCTGCTTGTGCTCCTCGGCAGCGATATCGCCAACAACCAGCCAGTGACCACCAAGTACCTGTACTACGCCAAGAAGGCAGGGACGCGCATTGTGGTGATCAATCCCTACCGAGAGCCAGGTCTGACACGCTACTGGGTTCCCTCCGTTCCTGAAAGCGCTCTCATGGGCACCCGCCTGATGGATGACTTCTTTCAGGTGTCTACCGGAGGTGACATTGCCTTCCTGAATGGTACCTTGAAGTGCCTGATCGAGCAGAACTGGGTTGATCAGGACTTCATTGAGCAGCACACCACTGGTTGGGAGGAGCTGCGTGCCGAACTGGCCAGACAGGACTGGGCCATGCTGGAGCGCTACAGTGGCCTGACACGCGACGATATGCGGCGTTTCGCTGAGCTGATTCACCAGGCTCGCAGCGGCATTCTCATCTGGAGCATGGGCCTCACCCAGCATACCTTCGGCGTCCAGAACGTCAAAGCCGTGGTCAATATCGCCATCTCGCAGGGCTGGCTGGGGAAGCCCCACTGTGGTGTGGTGCCGATCCGTGGACATAGCGGCGTTCAGGGAGGCGCCGAGGTCGGGGCCGTTCCTGATGCGCTGCCGGGCGGAGCCTCGGTCACCAGTCCCGAGGACGTCGAGCGCTTCAGTCAGCTCTGGGGCTTCGAGGTCCCCGAAGGGGCCGGTCTGCGCGCTGTCAGCATGATCGATGCGGCCTACGATGGCAACCTGGACATCCTCTATTGCAGTGGCGGGAACTTCATCGAGGTCTTGCCAGAGCCGGACTACGTGCGCGAGGCGCTGGCGAAGGTGCCTCTGCGCGTGCACCAGGATATCTTCGTGACCACGCAGATGCTGGTTGACCCGGCGGATACGGTGGTCTTGCTGCCGGTCCAGACCCGCTACGAGCAGGGCGGCGGTGGAACGGAGACAAGCACGGAGCGGCGCATTATCTTCACGCCGGAGATACCGGGGCCACGCGTGGGCGAGGCCCGCTGCGAGTGGGAGATCTTCCAGGAGGTGGCCGCGCGGGTCTACCCGGAGCGGCGAGCGCAGATCACCTTTGCGAACGCTCAGGCTATCCGCGAGGAGATTGCGCGTGTCATGCCGCTCTACGCTGGCATCGAGCGATTGCGCAAGCCCGGCGACCAGGTGCAGTACGGTGGCCGCTTCCTCTACGAGGGTGGGCGCTTCAAAACGCGCGATGGCAAGGCCCACTTCTCGGTGCTCCAGCCGCCGGAGGTAAGCCTGCCGGAAGGGCGCTTCATTCTCTCCACGCGGCGCGGCAAACAATTTAACAGTCTGATCTACGGTAAGAAAGACACGATGAGCGGTGCGCCGCGCGACAGCCTCTTCATCTGCGCTGAGGACGCCGCTGCGCTGGGGCTGCGCAACGGCGAGCGTGTGCTGGTGAAGAGCGATAACGGTCAGAGCATGGCTTGCCAGATCTATATCGATCAGATCAAACCACGCAATGTGCAGGCCTTCTGGCCGGAGTGTAACGTCCTGGTGCGCCGCCGTGTCTGCGATAGGGCCGCCGGCGTTCCCGATTACAACGCCATCGTCGAAATCGTACCGCTGACTCTATCTGCGGACCTGGATGCCTCCAGAGCTGCCGCCGCTCGCTAAGGCTGGCTGCTCGTTGCTCTCCCCAGGGTCAAGAGGCAACGGCCAGCCAGGTGGCCAGTCGGCTCGCTAGCGAGAAGAGACGGCTACGACCCTGCGTTGGATGCGGATCGCAGCCGTCTCTGGCACCGGTTCCTCCCGGGGTGCGGCGGGAAGGAGGTGCCGTCGTCGGGAAGGGCAGCCCTCAATCAAGAGCAGGGAAGCTCGTATGCTCTGCCCATCCTGTTACTGACGAGCGTACTCAGAGAGAATCTCGCAGAGCGCGCTGCGCTGCAGGCAGTTCTGAAACTGGAAGGACTGGAGAAGCAGATCCAGATCCCCCTCGCTCAGTCCCACAAACAGGGCTGCGAACTCCTCTAGCAATGGCTCGGCCAGCAGGATGTGGCGCACCAGGCGGCGAATCAGCCACTGCGCTCCGAACGGAAAGGGTTGGTAGTTAGGGAACTCCTGGGCAAATAGCTCCTCAAGAGGCTGCATGACGTGGCGAATCTGCGAGTCGAGCGTCCCCCAGCTATCGACGCCCAGACGGGCCTTCTTGGCGAGCAGCGGCCTGAGCAGCTCGACCCAGGGCGAATCGGGAGCGACATAGACCAGTCCCTGCAGGCCAATATCCTTGTAAGTCCAGAGCGCCCAGCTCGCCTGATAGCGCTGATAGAGCTGCAACTGGTCCCGTAAGAGCTGGTAGCGCATGGCATCGAGTGCGGGATCGCCTCTGTAGACCGGTCCAAACTCGCCGATCCAGATCGGCGTGGCGCTCTGGCGCATAAAGGCTGTTCGCTGGAGAAAGATCTCCTCCAGAACCTGGGCGTCAAAATAGCGCCCATTCGTGTGGCCTGGATAGGGGCCGCCGCTGATGAAACCTGGCTCGGCGTAGTCATGCGCGGTAAAGACAACGTTGGGCCAGACCTCATGGAACATCTGAAAGTCCTGCGAATAGCGATTGCCGTCAAAAAAGATGATGTGATCGGGATCAACTGCGCGAATAGCCGCGTAGAGGCGGCGATAGAATGGCTCGATACACTGACCTCCGGGATCACCTGGCTCATTCATCGGATTATAGCCAGCCACCCAGGGGTGATCACGATAGTGAGCGGCCAGGGCTTCCCATAGATGGACAACGCGGTCCTGAAAGTGACGATGCTGCCAGAAGAAGGCCCTGTGAGTCGGATTATCGCTATGCCAGTCCTGGTTTTGATAGCCCGGCAGGGCATGCAGATCAATGATGGTGTAGATCTGCTGCTCGGCGCAGAGATTGATCACCCGATCGAGATGCTTGAACCCCTCCTCTTTGATGATGAACGGCTCCGTGTCCTCCTCAAAGTGTCGATAGTTGATGGGAATACGCACGAGATTCAGACCGAGCGAGGCGATGAAGCGCGCATCAGCGGGACCAAAGAAGTAGTCCAGAAAACGCTCGAAGAAGAACTCATACTTCTGCTGACCAAGCACGCCGCGCAGCGCCTCACGCTGCGCCTCTTCGGTGGCAGGATAGCCAGTCACGAAGTTCTCCATATTCATCCAGCCACCAAGGCCAACACCGCGTAAGATCAGCGGCTGGCCTTCGCTCGTAACGATCTGTGGTCCCTGCGTTGTGAGCATAGATGCTGTCATGCGTTCCTTTCTTATCTTATCGTAGCTGCCTTGCCTTGCTGGCATGGGAGCGTTCCTCAGGCGTCCCGCCCTGCTACGCGGTTGCCAGTACTACGGATAGGCTTCTAGCGACCGAAGCCAGCCAGCAGCCCGGCCAGCATCTGACGCCGGCCCACGATATAGAGCAGCAGCATGGGAAGCGCCGAGAGAAAGACGGCTGCCATGATGGCTGGTACGTCGGCGGCGTACTGCCCCTGGAAGGTCCAGAGCGCCAGGGGCAGTACACGAACCTCTGGACTCTGCGTCAGCACCAGCGGGAAGAGAAACCCGTTCCAGACCTGAATCGCCTCATAGATGGCGACAGTGGTGAGCGCCGGCCGCGAGAGCGGCAGCACCAGACGCCAGAGAATCTGGGCGTGACTGGCCCCGTCCAGACGCATGGCCTCATGCAGCTCGGCAGGAATGTCTCGGATGAAGGTGACCAGTACCAGCACCGAGAGCGGGATGCCGAAGGCCACGTACGGCAGGATAAGGGCAAAAAGCGTATCATAGAGACCGACATCGACAATCAGGGCGTAGATTGGAATGATCACCGACTGCAGCGGAATGGCCAGGCCGAGCAGCAGGAGGTTGAAGACCAGCAGGCTCAGGCGGCTGCGTATCCTGGCAATGGCGTAAGCCGCCGGCAGAGAGACCCCCAGTATCAAAAGCACACTGATCACCAGCAGAAAGAGGCTGTTGAGCAGATAGAGGGCAAAGCCGTTTTCCCAGACACTGAGGTAATTCTCCAGCGTCGGCTGGGCTGGCGGCAGCCAGGGACTCTCTAGAAAGAAGCCAGCTTCGGAGCGCAGACTGGTGATGAACATGTAGAGCAGCGGACAGCAGGCGATGCACAGCCAGAGCAGTCCTAGCAGGGCCGGGATGCACTCAGCCAGCGAGCCTGGCCGCCAGACCCGCCTCGTGGAGGGCGAGCGGGCCAGTGTCTTCAGCGTGACGTCAATACGCATGCAGTACCTTCCCATCCAGCGAGCAAGCATCTTCCTGGATCACAACCCTGCTAGCTGGCTGGACATCTTCATGAAGCCAGTCACGCGCAGCAGAAGCAGTGAGAGCAGGACACCACTGATGGCCAGCAGAAGAGCGATGGCGCTGCCGTAGCCAACGTTCTCGTTCAGGAAGGCCGTGATATACATGTGCAGCGGGAGCACGCGCGTGGCGTAGCCTGGTCCACCGCCAGTCATGACCCAGATCAGATCAAAGTAGGTGAGAGAGCCAGTCAGGATCAGCAGTGTCGAGGTGATCAGTGTATAGCGCAGTTGAGGCAGCGTAATCGCGAAGAACTTTCTCAGCCTGCCGGCGCCATCGATCTCAGCCACCTCGTAGAGTTCACGCGGAATCTGGCGTGCCCCCGCCAGATAGAGCAGGGAATGAAACGGAATAAACTGCCAGGCGATCACCACTGTGACCACGTAGAAAGCCAGCGCTGGGTCTCCCAACCATGCCCTGGCCAGGGACCCCAGACCCAGTGCCCGCAAACTCAGATCCAGCAGGCCGAAATTGGGATCGAGTAGCGAGACCCAGGTGATCCCGATGGCCACCGTCGAGAAGAGCAACGGCAACACATAAAAGACACTCAGCACTGCCCGATAGCGCTGGCTGCCTGCCATGAATACCCCCAGCAGCAGGCTGACGGGCGTCTGCAAGAGCCAGCTCAAGGCCATGATTTCTAGAGTCAGCAGCATAGAATGGAGCGTCACCGGATCGGCGAAGAAGTGCAGCCAGTTGCGCGGGCCAACCCAGGCCGCCTGGGCAATGCCATTCCAGTTGGTGAAACTCAGATAGACCGCATCCAGCAGCGGCACCAGGACCAGCAGCACATAAAAGAGCAGGGCAGGTGCGGTCCATAGGAACGCCTGCCAGGAGGTGTGTCCTCTGGCCCCCACGGTTCTGGAGACGCTGGATATGCCCTTCATCGTCTTCCCTCTTTCTTCAGAGCAGTCTGGCTTCCCTGCATGCGTCAGGAGGGAACCGGGACAGGGCCTCTCCACCTGGCGAGATGGCAGCCCTGTCCCGGCCCATACCGCTGCATCAGGAGCTAATGGTCTGATTCATGTTGGTGGCGAACTGCTGTGGCGAGATCTGCCTCAGAAAGAGCTGCTCCAGATTGGTCAGGAGGGCCTGCGCGGGCTGTGGCGCCAGCGCCTGATCCCAGGAGAGCTGATAGTGAGGAGCCTGCTGGACCAGACGATAGATGAACAAGAGCCAGTCACTGTGGGGAGCACTGCTCAACTTGCTCTCGATATTTTTGACTGGGGGCACCTCGCCCAGGGCGATGCGTTGATCCACGGCCTGATCGTTGAGCACGGCATCCTTGAGGTAGGTCACACAGGCCTGAGTGGCCTGCGACGCGCTGGCGATCGAATAGAAATTACAGGGGTTCCCCGCGATATTGGAGGGATTACCGATCCCCCCTCGACAGCCGGGAAGGGGAACTAGCCAAGCTTTCCTGCCTGGATAAAGGCCGGATCATCGGAGGCGATGGTATTGAAATCCCAGACCCCCATCAGATGCATGGCCGCTTTACCGGTATAGAGGAGAGCGCTGGCCTGGCCTGTATCATAACTGACTGAGGCAAAGCCCGCGCCAAAGGCTCCGGCGCTCACCAGCTCCTGAATCAGTGTATTCGCCTTGAGGAAGGCGGGATGCGACCAGGCCCCGGACTGGTTGGCGACCACTGCATCGAAGACCTGAGGACCGCCGATGCGGTCAACCAGATATTCTTCATACATCAGATAGGGCCACTTGCTGGCACCTCCCAGGGCGATGGGCTGCACGTTGTTGCGCTTTAAGGTGTTCACCAGGCTTAAGAGGTCATTCCAGGTCTGGGGAACCGCCAGCCCATACTTGCCGAAGACATCTTTGTTGTAGAGAAAGACGACGGGCTGCACCCCATTATTGGGCACCCCGTAGATACGGCCATTGAAAGTGACGCTGCCCATCACTGAGGGAAGGAAGCGCTCTCGCCAGGCTGGCGCGGCGTTGAGGTCTGATGTCAGATCATAGACATCACCAGCGTCGATATAAGACTTGAGGATGCCGCCTCCCCAGCCGAAGAAAATATCGGGCGGCTTGTGCTCTCCCATCGCGGCCTGGAGCTTCTGCTTGTATGGATCGTTCTGAAAGAACTGAACGGTCGCATGGATAGAGGGATGACCGGAGCTCTGGCTTCCGATGCCGAAGCAGCCGGAGAGCAGCGTCGTGAGCGAGAGGGCACCGGCTGCCTGTAGAAAGCCCCGGCGCGACATTGTCGATTGCATGGTTCCATCTCCTCTGGCATCTTTGCATGCTCGGCTGTGCTTCTGCGCGAAGCAACAGCACCTTCCTGTGGAGAAAGATAACCTCCCTGTTCTGCCCGCAACCACACAGACCTGCCCCGGAGTGGAGATCTCAACAACGAGCCATTGATCTACTCCTTTCCTGTTCTGCTGTCTTCTATGCTGTCCTGGCTACGCCGCAGCCGCGTCAGGCCGAGGCCGGCGGAGCACAGGACTCACGCACAATCAGCGAGGTCGCCAGCTCGACGCGCATGCTATCGAGTTGCTCCCCGGCGATCAGGCGCAGCAACATCGTTGTGGCGACACGTCCCATCTCGGCCAGCGGCTGACGGACCGTCGTCAGGGCGGGCGTCACCATTGTCGCGATAGGGACATCATCAAAGCCCACAACGCTCACATCGTCGGGGACACGCAGACCATGAGCGCGCAGCGCCCCGTAAACGCCCATTGCCTGGAGATCGCTGCCGGCGAAAATCGCACCAGGCGGGTCAGGGAGATCCAGCAAGGCACAGGTCTGCTCATAGCCCGTTTGCTGGCGAAACTCACCGGGACGAATCAACTGCGGATCAATCGCCAGACCGGCCCCCTCAAGGGCTGCGCGGTAGCCCGCAATGCGGTCCTGGCTGCAGCGCAGAGCCGCCCAGCCAGCAATCATAGCGATGCGTCGATGCCCCAGCGAGAGCAGATACTCAGTGGCGGCTCGTCCACCAGCCCAGTTCGTCGCCCCGACCGATGGTACATCGGGTCCCAGCTCGCCTCGGTGATCGACCACTACAAAGGGAATACGCCGCCGCCGTAGCTCATCGAGGCGCTCCGACTGCCCCTGGGCCAGCACCAGAATCGCGCCATCCGTCGCCCCTTCGATCACTTGCCGCAGCCACTGGCGCTCGCGACGTGATTCATCATGGGTCGTAGAGAGCGCCAGGCGCAGCTCAGTGCGCTCCAGCACCTCCTCTACGCCACGGATGATCTCAAAATAGTACGGACTGTCCAGATCAGGTACCACCAGGTCGATGATCCCGCTGCTTCCCCGTCTGAGCGCATTCGCCATCCGGCTACGTACATACCCCGATTCCTTGATCACCCGCTCCACACGCGCCCGTGTTGCCGGGGCCACGTCTGGTCGGTTATTGAGGACACGCGATACTGTGGGGATCGAGACCCCGGCTCTGGCTGCGATCCCAGCGATGGTGCTGCGCTGCCGCTGGATATCCTGCCTCGACTTCGTATTCATTACCGGTAACCTTATCGGAATCTGATAGACGAATCTTACCCGAATGATAACTCCCTGTCAAGGGAAACTTCAGCCAATTAGCGGTGAAAATTTTCGGAGAAATCTGCTGGTTATCAGCTGCTCTATACCGATAACGTTCTCATAGGAGAGCCTGCCCCTGACTGGCTGCAGATACCTCCGAAATGCTATCATAGGAGCAAGGTGTTGTATAGCATTACGTCGTCGGGCTGCTATCCGGCGTAGTATAAGGCACAGCATGGGGCATTGCTTGGGACATCGCGTGCCAGCGCACTCAGGCATGATGGTGCCGGGTTGGCAGCCGGATGAAACGAGAGGGAGGAGCAAGCCTTGGAGCGTAGCACGAGCGCCGCGCCACTGCGGTCGGTTCTGGAGTTCGATGTCTCGCTGATCGATATGGACCCGTTCTTCATCCACTACACGACCTATACCAACTGGATGGATCGCGGCTTCATGCAGCTCTTCAGAACGCTGGGCCACCCACTGCATACTATCATTGCCGCAGGCTACGGCTTTCCTATGGTCCATTGTCAGCTTGACTTTCGGCAGCCGGCCGAACTTGACGACCATCTGCATCTGACAACGGCCATCACACGCCTGGGCCGGAGCAACCTCACTGTTAGCTATGACTTCGCACGGGTCGAGGCCGATGGAACGCTCACTCTCCTGGTACACGCTGAGAGCACTCACGTCTATACCAGACGCGCTACGCGCGAGGCTGTCGAGCTTCCGGCCTGGCTACACGCGGCCGCCAGCGAGCCTCCCGGCTCCCACTGAATATCTGTCCATCCGCTGGCCTGTCGGGGAGGGAGGCGCCTTATCGACCTACCCCCCCTCCTGGAGCAAGAGCTATGGTTTTCCAGCTACCCAGACAAGCACTACAAAGCATACACGTAGCCAGAGATTGTAGACCATCCCCTCGACCATCCCATCGCCCCGGCCCACCCTGAGCAGGACAGCCTCCCAGGCGATGCAGCACGCTTGAGAGTGACCTCAGCAATACAGCAGAATTCCGTAGAGAATTGAGGTCCACTATGCTATAATAGCCCTCGAATGAGTCCTTCATTGAAACAGAGTAATGCGTACTGCCTGTTACCTGTGCCTTCATACGACATTGCCTGTCTTGAGATAGAGAGAGGAGCCTTGATGCCAAGTACCGGGAAATGGCTCAGAAACAGCCTGCTATGGCTGCTGGTGGCAATTGCTATCGTCCTGATCCTGATTATCGTCTTCCGTCCCCAGAGTAGTACCAGGACGGTCAATGTTTCAACCATCCTGAGTGACGTGAAGGCGGACATGGGCGCTGGAGTTCAGGACACGCTCAACGTCGGCAGCAATACGCTGACCCTGACGCGGGGTACCGCCGCCAACGCCCCACGCGAGGTGGCCACCATCAACGATTCTTTCGATATCACCCGCGTCTTACGAGACAACAATATAGACTATACGAATAACCGCCTGCTGATCCTGCAGTACGATACGCCGAGCGCGCTGGGCAACTGGCTCAACATCCTGGGGGGCCTCATCCCCTTCCTGCTCATCGCCGGCATCTTGATCTTCATGCTGCGCCAGGCTCAGGGTAGCAATAATCAGGCGCTCTCCTTCGGCAAGAGCCGCGCACGCATGTTCCTGGGTAATAAACCGACTGTCACCTTTGCTGACGTTGCCGGCGTCGAAGAGGCTAAGCAGGAGCTCCAGGAGATCGTCGAGTTTCTCAAGTACCCTGATAAGTTCGCTGCCCTGGGGGCGCGTATCCCCAAAGGCCTCCTGCTGGTCGGCCCTCCGGGCACCGGCAAGACCCTGATCGCCCGCGCTGTCGCCGGCGAGGCTGGGGTCCCCTTCTTCAGTATCAGCGGCTCTGAGTTCGTCGAAATGTTTGTCGGCGTTGGCACCAGCCGCGTGCGCGATCTCTTTGAGCAGGCCAAACGTAACAGTCCCTGCATCGTCTTCGTCGACGAGATCGATGCTGTCGGCCGCCAGCGTGGGGCCGGCCTGGGCGGCTCGCACGACGAACGCGAGCAGACCCTCAACCAGATTCTGGTGGAAATGGATGGGTTCGACTCAAGCACCAATGTGATTGTCATCGCCGCGACCAATCGACCAGACGTCCTCGACCCCGCGCTGCTGCGCCCGGGGCGCTTCGACCGCCAAGTGGTGCTTGACCGACCCGATATCCGGGGGCGCATGGCCATCTTGCAGGTCCATGCCCGCGGCAAGCCGCTGGATAAGCTGATCTCCCTGGAAACGATCGCCAAACAGACGCCGGGATTCTCGGGCGCCGATCTGGCCAACCTCCTCAATGAGGCGGCTATCCTGGCTGCCCGTCGTAATAAGCGCATTATCGGCATGAGTGAGCTTGAGGAGGCCATCGATCGCGTGGTGGCCGGCCCGGCCCGCAAAAGCCGCATCATCAGCGAGCGCGAGAAGGCCATCACTGCCTACCACGAGGTCGGACACGCCCTCGTCGCCCGTATGCTGCCCAACACGGATCCCGTGCATAAGGTCTCTATCGTGGCCCGTGGTCAGGCCGGTGGCTTCACGATGCTGCTCCCTACCGAGGACCGCTATCTCTGGAGCAAGGCGCAGTTCGAGGATATGCTGGCCTACGCCCTCGGCGGCCACGTGGCCGAACTGATCATCTTCGGCGAGGTGACTACTGGCGCTTCCAACGACATCGAGCGCGTCACGAAGATCGCCCGCTCGATGGTCACTGAGTACGGTATGAGTCAGGTGATCGGCCCCGTCGCTCTCGGCCATAAAGAGGAACTGGTCTTCCTGGGGCGCGATTTCAACGAGCAGCGTAACTACAGCGAGCAAACGGCCCGCGAAATCGATATGGAGGTGCGGCACATCGTCCAGGAGGCTTTCAACCGAGCCTTCCAGGTGCTCTCGCAGAATAAGAAGCGCCTGATTATGATCAGCGAGCGCTTGATCAAAGAGGAGACGCTGGAAGGACCTACCTTTGAGGCGCTTTTCAACCAGCCCATCCAGGAGGACGAATACGACTCTCCCTCGATTCTCGCCGGCATGGCTGATCTCTACAGCAGAGGGAACGGTTCGCAGGGCGTCTCCACACGGCTGCCAGATACTATCTACCCCTCGCTACCCTCCGCTCTGCAGCCTCCCTACCAGGGCGGACCGGGCCAGAGCCAGTGATCCCTGGCCACACCAGCCAGCAGAGAATCCCCCCGTCCGGGGCGGCAGAAGAGAGAGACCCACCCCGGACGCTTCTCTCTCTGGCCGCTCGGCTCCCTCTCAGTCAGGTCCGCTGTCCAGCAGATCACTGTAGGAGTAGGGTATCACTGGCAGCCTGTCCAGTTCCAGGAGAGAGATCACGGCCGAATGCTCCGCGCTGGCTTCTTCCAGCGTGATCCCTTCATCGATCACAGTCTCCAGTTCCACAAAGGAGCCAAGTCCCCTGACCTCATCAAGATGGATGCGCGTATGCCCATAGATGTAGAGCTGGCGCCGCTTCTCAATTACCGCCTGTACACCCAGCGTCTGTGAGAGCAGCGTTCTGAGCATCAGTGGCTCACTGACCGGGCAGATCAGATAATCGCTCATGCGCGACCCCGCGTGATCGGGGCGCACATAGGAAATAAGCACCGCTCCCGTTGGCTCCTGCTCATAGGAGTGACCGCGATCAGGGCGCCGCGCGCTTTCAGAGCCGCCAGCCCCCTCCAGAGTGGTCTCATGCCACCACTCGCGCAGCTTCAGGCGGGCATGCGGCGCAGGGAAATACGTGTCACGCTGCTTGAGGGTGCGCATATAGACGGCTCCAGCTTCGCTGGCCAGGGCCGCAATTCGCTCGAGGCTGGCTCCGTTGAGGCAGCGTACTTTCAATTCCAGGTTTTGCACGGCTATCCTTCCAGTGAGAATCTCCTACGTTCTCAATTATACGCTGAAGAGTGCGTCAGAGTTAAGGGAAAACATCCACCAACACAGACAATACTGTCCCTTCGTTCTGAGGAGCATAATAGTAGCAGTTCGTGTGAAGCATTGTCAGCCGGGCTGCACGCCCTGGTGAGTGAGCCCCGGTTGCCTCTCCTGGCTATCTGTTGCGCGGTCCTCTCTGGCTGAAATGGCCATGGCGAGGCAACTGGTCTGATCGCCATGCTCATGAGTGGCCCTTGAAGACAGTCACGCAACCTGTTACGATTGAAGGCATATGCGGGCGGATCGCCGCCGTGGTAGGAGAGGTGTCCCCTATGATAGACTGGTCGGTACTCAGGCACAGGTTCCTGGGACCAGTTTGCTAGTTGTACAGGAGGGATTGTCATTGTCCGAAGTATTTCGTGAAGTCGATCAGTGTGTGACTGCTCCACGCGGCTTCCGCGCAGGCGCCACGGCCTGCGGCATCAAATCGGACGCCGCCATCAAAGATCTCGCTATCCTGGCCGCTGATGTTCCTTGTGTGGCTGCAGGTACCTTTACTCCCAGCAGCACCTGCGCCGCACCGGTGCTGGTCTGCCGGGAGTATCTACGCAAAGGCACGGCTCAAGCCGTCATCGTCAACAGTGGCAACGCCAACTGCTCCACAGGCGAGCAGGGTCTGCGCAACGCCTATCGTATGTCTGAGCTGGCTGCCGCCAGGCTGGGCATTGCCCAGGACCTGGTGCTCTGCTCCTCGACTGGCATTATCGGCCGTCAGTTACCGATGGAGAAGATCGAGCGTGGCGTGGCTGCTCTCGAACTGAGCCGCGAGGGTGGCAATGCCTTCGCTGAAGCGATCCTCACCACCGACACCCGTCCCAAGCGCCTGGCCCTGGAGTTTGAGATCGATGGGCGCACGGTCCGTCTGGGTGGAGTGACTAAGGGTGCTGGTATGATCTATCCCAATATGGCGACCATGCTCTGTTACCTGACGACCGATGCCGCTGTTGACCAGGCCTGGCTACAGAGTGAGCTGCGGGCTGCCGTCGATGAGTCCTTCAATATGATCGCTGTGGATGGCGATATGTCCACCAACGATACGTGCCTGCTCTTCGCCAATGGCCTCGCCGGCAACACTCCGCTTAACGCCGACCATCCACAGGCGGCACGCTTCCGCGAGGCGCTGCGACGGGTCACCACCTATCTGGCCCGCGAGATCGCTCGCGATGGAGAGGGTGCCACCAAACTGATGACCGTCCACGTGCACGGCGCACGCGACCGGGCTGATGCTATCAAGGCCGCACGTGCTGTGACGCTCTCGCCCCTCTGGCAGTGCGCACTCGCTGGCGGCGATCCCAACTGGGGACGCATCGTGGCTGCCCTGGGAGCCTGCGGCTGTGCGCTGGCTCAGGATCGCTTTGAGATCTCTATTGGCGAGGTCCAGCTCGTTAACCGCGGTGAGGGCATCGACTACGACGAACAAGCGGCGCGTGCGGCAATGGCTGGCCACGAGGTGACCATCACCATCCACCTGCACCTGGGAGATGGCGAGGCAACTGCCTGGGGGTGCGACCTCACCCATGGCTATATCGATGAAAACACGCTGTATACGCGCTAGATTCAATGAGAAGGAGCATGAGCAATGACGGCGCATATGCTGAAACGCGATTGGATCGAACTGGAACAGAAGTACTATCAAGCTGCCTTCAGACGCCAGCCTTCCACTTTCGTGCGTGGCCAGGGCGTGCGCGTGTGGGATGCTGAGGGACGTGACTATCTCGATTTCGTGGCCGGCATCGCCGTGAACGTGCTGGGGCACTGCCATCCTGCCGTGGTGCGGGCCGTTCAGGAGCAGGTGGAGCAACTCATTCACGTTTCTAACCTCTACTATAATACCCGCCAGATCGAACTGGCAGAGCAACTAGCCCTGCTGAGCGGCGGTATGCGCTCCTTCTTCAGCAACAGCGGAGCCGAGGCCAACGAGGGCGCTATCAAGCTGGCCCGTAAGTACGGGCGCCTGCACCGCAACGGTGCTTACGAGATCATCAGCATGGAGCGCAGCTTCCACGGGCGCACCCTGGCTACAACGGCAGCCACTGGTCAGCATCACTATCAGGAGACCTGGAAACCACTGCCGGACGGCTTCAAGCAGGTGCCGTTCAACGATCTGGAGGCGCTGAAGGCGGCCACCAGTGAAAAGACGGTCGGAGTGCTCCTGGAGTCCGTGCAGGGCGAGGGCGGCATCTGGCCGGCGACGCGCGAATTCATGCAGGGGGTGCGCCGCTGGTGCGATGAGCAGAATCTGGTCATGATCTGCGACGAGGTGCAGGCCGGTATGGGCCGCACCGGCAAGTTCTTCGGCTTTGAGCACTATGGGGTGATGCCCGATATCATCACCCTGGCCAAGGGTCTGGCCGGCGGCGTTCCCATCGGGGCCATGCTCACTGGTCGACGCACCGATCTCTTTGGGCCCGGCGATCACGGCACAACCTTTGGCGGTAATCCGCTGGCCTGTGCCGCAGCCCTGGCGACGCTGAAGACGATTCAGGAGGAGCGGCTGATCGAGAATGCAGAGCGCATGGGCGAGTACTGGCACAGCAAGATCGAGCACTTCTGTCAGAAATATGACTTTATCGAGAGTCCACGCGGGATCGGTCTGATGCGCGCCGTGCAGGTGAAACACGATCTGGCTCCAGCGATCGTTGAGCAGGCGCTCAAACATGGGCTGCTGATCAACAACCTGGGGAACGCCACATTGCGCGTCATTCCGCCACTGATCGTGAGCAGAGCCGATATCGACGAGGCTGCCCAACGCCTGGAGCGCGCTCTTGAAGACGTGGCAGCGCGGCCGTCGGCGGGGCCGCGCTGAGCACGTTCGCTCGGGCTCTGCTCTCGGAGCGCTCGTCGTTCGCATGAGCGCTCCGGCAGGCAGAGCCAGACGCTCGCCGGACCATCTCCCGGGTGCATACTGCAGGGCGAGAGCGTTCCAGGAAACCTGTCTCAGGTTGTTCTTCGCTTGGCGCCAGGCTCGCGGCATCGTGATGCGGCCCACCGCAGCCAGGATCAAGGGCCCACCCGCTCATCCGCCCCGAGGGGAGCCAGCGAGCGTTACAGCCGCCGCTCTCGGTGAGGGGAAGAACGATGGTCATCCTGGCCGGCGTCAGGGTGCCCCCCTCAGAGCGTCGCCGCAAGATAGCCAACAACCTCGTAGCCGCGTCCTGCTCGTTCGCCTGTAGGGAGATCGCTCAACCACTCCCAGTGTCGCTCCACAAGAATGTTGAAGCGCTGACGTACCAGCGCGAAGAAGGTGTAAGGCACCAGCGGCAGATCACGGCGCAGGTGCGGCACCGTACGGTCCTCTGAATCCTTGAAGAGGAAACCACGCACATCGCTGATCAGCACCACCAGGCCCCCTGGCTCAACCAGCAGACGCAGGAGATTGAGATGAGCGCGAATCACGCGCAGGCGAAAGTCCTGGGCGGCCTGCTGGTAGCGGCCCTGGCGCTCTTCTTCGAGGAGATACCGGGGAGCATAGCGCTGCACCTGATCGAGCACATCGAGCAGCGGATAGCTGAAGAGCTGTGAAAGAAGCAGTGAGCTGATGACCACACCACAGGCCGCAGGTTCCAGGCCGACGATCTGCGGCGGATCAGGCACAGGGCAGTCCTCCAGCAGAGCAGCAAGCGCCCCGAACATGGCCGACGCTCCTCCGGCCTGCAGATCCTCCCAGGGGAGCCGGCGTAGGCGCTCGTTCAGGGCCAGACTGACGCCGCCGCTGAGATCGCAGGCCAGCAGACGCAGGCGTCGCCGCAGACTGAGGGCCGGGACGGAGGCGCGCGCCTGCTGCAGCGCGGCGAGGTCAATATCGGCCAGCAGCAGTTCGTCGGCGGCGCGCGCCAGGGACTCCAGGGGCACCTCCGTGCAGGCTCCCGCTCCCAGCACCGCGATAGCTCGTGAGAGAGCAGGCTGGCGCCGCCGCACGGCCTCGAGCATCAGCGCACGGCAGTGCTCCAGATGCTCCGGGGCATGCTGCTGCAGCCAGGCCCGCCGCACCGGCCCTTGGGTCTGTGTGTTCTGATAGGGGAGCGACTCGATGCGCACCGTCAGTGGCCCGTGTAGTGGGGAGTCCGTCGCGCTCGCAGAGCGGCCACCCCCTCGCGATGATCGGCGGTCTCAATGGCAATCTCCTGCAGCTCACCCTCGAGCTGCAAGCTGCTGTGCAGATCGGATTCGACGGACTTATTCAGCAGCTCTTTGATCAGTGCATAGGCTCGCGTGGGACCCTGGGCCAGACGCCGCGCCAGTGTCCTGGTCGCCTCCTCAAACTCAGCCTCGGGCACGCACTTATTGACGAGGCCAATGCGCTCGGCCTCGGGTCCGCTGACCTCATCAGCGAGCATCGCCAGCTCCAGCGCCTTGCCCAGGCCAACGAGGCGCGGCAGGAAGAAGCCGCCACCAGCATCGGGGACCAGGCCGATTCTGGCAAAGGCCTGGATGAAGCGTGCGTTGTCGGAGGCGATGCGCAGGTCACAGCAGAGGGCCACGTTACAGGAGGCACCCGCTGCCACGCCCCGTACGGCTGCGATGACCGGCTTCGCCATTCCCCGAATCGTGTGGATCACGCGATGATATTTCTTCAAGTGTTCACTGACCCTGACCGGTTCTTCGCTGGTCGCACGCGCCTCAAAACTGCGCAAGTCCTGTCCTGAGCCAAAGGCCCGGCCGGCACCGGTCAGAACCACACAGCGCACCGACTCATCCGCAGCGGCTGCCTCCAGCGCCTCATAGAGTTCTTCGAGCATCCGGTCATTGAAGGCGTTCAGCACTTCGGGGCGATTCATCGTGATCGTCAGGACGCCTTCTTCCTGGTCGACTAAGAGGTGTTGGAAATCACTCTGCATGGTGTATTGACTCCTTCCACGCGGAAAACAGACACGCCACGACCAGCCAGGCCGGGAGTGCTCCAGCAGGATAGCGGGCAAGGAAGGCAACGACTCAGACCCCGCCAGGGAGGTCCAGCATCAGCACCTCCAGGGCGGCGCGAGCGTTGACATTCTGATCCAGCGCCTCGAGCGTCCGCAGAATCGCGGAGATCATGCGCCGAGCCACATCGGGACCGAGGGCCGCTGCCTCCTTCTGCACGAGTTGACGCAGGTCGACATTGACGGTCAGATCAAGACTGTTGTGGGCCGCCAGCAAGAGATCGCGCCACCAGAGCAGCCAGAGTTCCAGGAGGGCCCGCAGCTTCTCGGCATCAGTGCCCAGACGCTGAACCAGTGCGAAACGCTCCACCCGGCTGGCCGCCGGCAGGCGGGTCAGCACTTCCAGCTGCTCGCGCCGCTCCCCTAGCAGGCTCTCATCGTCAATCGCTCGAATGGCCCAGCCCATCCTCCCGGCGGCTAGCGCGGCCACCAGGGCCGCCTCTTCTGCCTCCACCTCCCAGTACGTCTCCAGTGCGGCCCTGATCTGCACGCTGCTGAGCAGATGCAGGGCAATGTGCTGCACCCGCGAGAGAATCGTCGGCAAGAGCAGGCCCCGCTCTGGCGCCGTCAGCAGCAAGATCACCTTCGGCTCCGGCTCTTCAAGAGTCTTCAACAGACAGTTTGCCGCCTGAGCATTCATCTCGTGCGCCCCTTGAATGATGAAGACGTTGTACCTCCCTTCGAGGGTGCGTCGCGCGGATTCACCCTGCAAGGCGCGAATCTGCTCAATCAGAATAAACTGCTTGTCGGGCAAGCGGCTGATGCAGTGAATATCCGGGTGGTTGCCATGCATCACCTTGCGACAGGAGAGACAGGCATTGCAGGGATTGGCCGGCGCCACGCGCGGATCAGGCCCGCCAGTGCAGAGCAGCGCCTGGGCAAAACGCAGGGCCAGCAAGGACTTGCCCGTATGATCCGGCCCGGTGAAGAGGTACGCATGTCGCACCTGCTGCGACAGCAGCGTGCGCCGCAGACGCTCAAGCGCATGCTCATGGCCGATGATGCCCCACCCCTGGGCGGCTTCCTGAAGAGCTGTAGCGGTCATGCCCTTATCGTACCAGAAAGAGCACACGAAGACAAGATAGAGCGCCCTGCCACGGCTGAGGAGCTTCCTCCTGTGGGCACCCTGCGTCAGGGTCGCTGCATATGCTATACTGTATCTGTCTGCGGGTCTGCAGGATCACCAGCAGCCGGCTGTCAGTCAGCCAGTCAGCCAGTCAGATCGAGAATACCTGCCATCGGCGCCGCTCCACGAGAGGTAGAGGACGTGGGAAAATCCGTATATACTCTGTCTGCTGCCTCACAGCGCCGGTGGCATGCATATGCTATGCTTTAAAAGGTCAATTGTGTTCATGAGGCACGACGCACTGAAGATATAAGGTTGATGTAACCAATGGATACCTCCATCCGTCTCTACACTACGAATGGTAGCTGGCCCTCTCTCCTGGATGCTACCCGCTCGGAACATCCAGATATGCCTCTGTCCGAAGAGAAGGATGGTCAGGCGGCAGGCTCCGGGAATGAGGTCGCTGCTGAGACAGAGGCCCTCTCTTTGCCAACAGCCACCGCTTCGCAAAGGGAGGTCCATGGCGTAGATGTGGCGGACTTTGAGGCGATCTTCCTTCGCTACCAGACGCCTATCACCAACTTCATCTATCACATGATTGGAAATCGTGAACAGGCGTATGATCTTGCACAGGACGTTTTCGTCAAAGCCTATCGGGCACTCTTATCAGGAACGGTTGTACAGCCTGGCGCGCTGTCAGCCTGGCTCTATTGCATTGCGACGAACACGACCAAAGACGCCTTGCGCCGCCGCCGCCTGATCTCCTGGCTGCCGCTGTCAATGTTTAATGACGACCGCGGCATCGGGGCGGGCGTGCTCTCAGAAACGGGTAGCCCCTCCAGTGACGGCTTCCCTGGCAACGGGGATGAGGGCGGAGAAGGAAGAGCAAGCGCCGCTAGCGGCCTGTACGAGCGTGGTAGCTACGACGGCGGACGCTTCGAGAACCGGGTAGCTGACCGCGAGATCGTTGAGCGGGTGATGAAACAGCTACCGCCTAAATACGCCATCTGCCTCTGGCTCTATGAGCAGAACGGGTTCTCCTGTGCGGAGATCGCTCAGATGCTGAATATCAGCGCTTCAGCCGTGAAGATGCGTCTTATGCGCGCACGAGAACGTTTCATCAGTCTGTATCGACAAGAGGTGGGGGAAGAGTGAACTGCACACAGGCGCGGGCACTACTCGCGGTCTATCGTGAATTACAAGAGGATCTACCCGACATCGGCGAGCTGGATGAGCATCTGGAACGGTGCGCCGAGTGTCGGCAGGCGCTGGCCGAGTTTGAACTGGTAAGCGCTCGGCTGCAACAGCTTCCCGCCATCGAGCCGCCACCGGAGATGCGTGAGAAGCTGATGCGCGCGCTGGCTGTTGAGCACAGCCGCTTTCTGCAACACGCCGTGCCGGGGACCCCGCCACCTCCGGCTTTCCTGAAGCCCTATCTTCAGGAGCACATTGAGCAGGTGGCTGAGCGTGATCCGCTGGCAACCTTCTCCACAGCCGAAACCGGCCCGCTGCCCGTGATCCAGATGCCTCACCGGCCAGGACGTCGCACGCAGATGCCCCATCTGGCTGCTCTGGCCGTGGCCGCCACCTTCTTGCTGGCTCTGCTCACGGGAGGCCTGACCTCCCTGCTTCTGCTGGCCCAGAACACGCCCGGTCCCATCGCCCCACCGGCTGCGATCAACCATCCTACGAACGTAGTGATGCTGCGCTACATCACGCAAACCTCCTACACCAATGTGGTCAGTGCTGTGGCGGATGGCAATCTCATCTACTATACGGCCTTCAATAACGCCACTCCCACGACCTGGATGCTGCTGCGCATGGATAGACAGACGCGCCAGAGCGAGCCCCTCCTCGCCAGCCCGGTTGAGAGTCCGCTGATCGTCCTGGGCAGCTCACATAACCGCCTGGTCTGGCTGCAATTCGATGCGCCCGCGGCAACAGCGCACCGCGGGAATCGCAGCGAGCGCGACACAACGACTGAGGGCGCTCGCACCTGGAGCCTGCATTACCTGGCCCTGGATGGCCAGAGCACGGCCAGTAGCGCTCGCCTGCTGTTGAACGGCACGTACAATCCGGCGCTCACGCCGGATGTGGTCCACACGCCTGTCCCAGGAATCTGGTTCTCGAACAACGAGCTGCTCATCGCCGCCATCGACCAGAACGGTATCTCTCACCTCTGGCGCTATGACCTGGAGAGCGACTCCAATGGCGCTCACTTTACACGCAGTGAGATCGCCAGAGCGTCTGCAGGCCATGTCTATACCTCGCCGACAGCGACGAGCGACGGCGCCCATATCTTCTGGGCCGATGAATGGCTCACCGCTGATGGCAGCATTCAGAGCAATATCTGGACAGAGCAGCCTATCCCGGTCCCTTCCCCAGGACGAGGTCTCTGGCTCCCGCATACAGCCCCGCAAATCTGGCTGTTCCGGGCGGATGGCACCTCCTTCCGGCCGCTGGTGGTCGATCAGACCTTCTTTATGCTCAATACAAACGATGGATTGGATGGGACTTCGGCTCTGGCCACGCCCACCCCTACGCCGATCGCTACTCCCAGTAGCAGTACTCAGCCGGTGACGCCCACCCAGACGCCGCTCAATCCTGGCGTGACTCCCTGGGCCGATCCGAGCATCTACCAATCTGCACTCGACTTCTCGATCAGCGGCTCGCTCTATATGCTCTCGCTTGATTCCTCTAGCGATCATACCTTTAGCCAGCTCAACACGGTCTCCCATGTCTCCGCGCTACAGGGCGGCTCGAACTTCGTCCTCTGGCAGGAGGATAATGGGACCTATGGGATGTTCGATGTGGAGTCGAAGTCGTTCGTCCAGGTCGGCTCGGTCCTCAATGGCGCACAGTTCGTCTCCGTGAACGGCAATAGCGCGGTTTGGAGCAATTCCAGCATCAGCACATCCAGCACCAGCACCCCTGCCCCAGCCACCAGCACACCCTTCGCAACGCTCGGCATGTTCAACTGGCCGCCCGTCACGAGCAATGCTCATCCATGAGGGACCAGCTCCTGAGCTGTTGGCGATGAGGGCGCAGTGAGGCAGGAGGCAGACACTCAGGGGGAGATGCTCCGCGTGCGCTGGTTGCGGCTAGCGGAGCGTCTCCCCCTTCTTCCTCTTGTCACGCTTTACCGCTCTTACCCTTCCACAGGACAGGTTATCGACAAGCTGCGCCGCCGACCTCACTGCCCCTGATCTGATTCTTCACCAGTCATCTGCTCCAACAGCCGGGCCTGTTGAGGATTAACCTCGCGCAGAAGGGCGAGCATCTCTTGATGCTGTGCCCTGAGATGCTCATTCTGCTTCTCAAGATGCTGCACAATGTCGAGGGTCAGCTTCTCTTGATGCGCCAGACGTTCACCCTGCTCTTCCAGACGCTGAACTACCTGCAGGATCAAGGCATCCTGGTGATCCAGGTGCTCCATCATGTGGCGAATCTCTTCCTCTCCCTTACAGTCGGTCAGATAGTCGTTCTGCGCGGTCAGACGGTCCTTTTCGGCCTGGCGATTCTGGGACATCATGACAAAAGGTGCTGCGTAGGCCGCTTGAAAACTGAGCATGAGGTTCAGGAGGATGAAGGGATACGGGTCCCAGTGATTGATCCACGCCACGCTATTCAAAATCAGCCACAAGGCCAGCACACAGCTCTGCCCGATAATAAAGGGCCAGCTTCCCACAAAACCGGCCACGGCATCGGCCACTTTCTGCCCCAGCGTGAGCTGATCATCCGCAAGCTGGTTGACATTCACGACCTTAGGATGGTCATGCACAAAGGTGGGAAAGCGCAGGTGCTTCAGACGCTCGGGGGGCCGAAGGGCTGTCACAACGTCCGTACGATCGGTTGTCCTGGTAGGGACTTCCCCATTCGATGTGATCTCCATCGTTCTGTCTCTCCTTTCGTTGCGGCAGGAACCGGGATGGCTGTTCAGCCTCCGATCAACACGTGATCAGCACCCGAGATGCTTGGCAATAATCAGGCGCTGCACCTCGCTGGTTCCTTCGCCGATCTCATTGATTTTGACGCTGCGCCAGTAGCGCGACACCGGGTACTCATCCATGAAACCATAGCCACCGTGGATCTGTACGGCCTGATCTGCAGCCCGCTTGGCTGTCTCCGAGGCAAAGAGCTTGGCCATCGAGGCCTCAGCACTGAACGGCCGGCCCTGCATATGCAGCCAGGCAGCTTTGTAGTACATCAGACGCGCCAGTTCGATCTCGGTCGCCATGTCAGCCAGCTTCATCTGAATAGCCTGGAATTTGCTGATGGGCTGTCCAAACTGGCGGCGCTGCTTCGCGTAGCTCAGCGCCTCATCGAGGCAGGCCTGGGCCAGACCGACCGCCAGCGCTGCGATGGCCACACGTCCGCCGTCGAGGATCTGCATGAACTGTTTGAAGCCCTCGCCGCGCTGTCCCAGGACATTCTCCTCAGGGACCACACAATCCTCAAAGGTGAGCGGCCGGGTATCCGAAGCCTTCCATCCCATCTTGCGATAGGGACTGCCGATGCTGTAGCCGGGCGTGCCCCGCGGCACAATCAGATTGGTAATCTCGCTGTGTCCATCGGGACGGGTTCCCGTCACGGCCGTGATGGTCACCCCGGCGCTGATATCGGTGCCAGCATTGGTGATAAAGGCCTTCGAGCCATTGATATGCCAGAAGCCATCGCGTAGCACCGCGCGTGTGCGCGGACTGCCGGCGTCCGAGCCAGCCTCCGGCTCAGTCATGCCAAAGGCCCAGAGCTGCTGACCGCTTGCCAGTGGTGGTAGATAGCGCTCTTTCTGCTCCTGCGAGCCAAAGAGGTAGAACGGCATCGCCCCCAGCGAGGTATGCGCCTCCATCGTGATGCCGACCGAGACGTCGCCGCGAGAGATCTCCTCAATCGCAATGCAGTAGGAGAGGAAATCAGCCCCTGCGCCTCCATACTCTTCAGGGAAAGGCAGGCCAAGCAATCCCAGCTCCCCCATCTTGCGCACCAGATCATAGGGGAAGGCAGCGGTGCGATCCATCTCTTCCGCACGGGGTTTGATCTCCTGCTCGGCAAACTCACGGCAGGTGGTGCGAATAGCTAGCTGCTCCTCGTTGAGCGAAAAGTCCATGTAGCGATTCCCTTTCTGGCACGTAGTGCTCGCCCGCGATAGAGCGCCGCCCCGGAGGACTCGCTGTTGATTAGACGCCGATGGGGTCCCTTTTTCTGGACCCTGTTTGCCGGCTGGCGGCGCCAGCGTCACGGGTGCCTTGTATGATCGTTATCTGTGCGAGCTAATCATAGCATACCCAGAAAAGAGAGAACAGGGAGCACCACCATAGCGATGGATGGCCTGGGACAGGACAGCGAAGCACAGGGGAACAGGCGGGGAAGGAGAGCAGCACCAGGCGTAGAGAGATGCTCCTGCTGGTGCGTCGCTCTCCGCCTGTGTGCGCTCCTCAGTTCAGTTGATGTCGGCGGTCTCACCGCTCAGCGTCTGCGGCGTTGCGCCATCGCCACGGATGCCGACGCTGGTGCGCAGGGCCTCCACCTTATCCAGCGCCTCCCAGGGGGCATCGATGTCGGTGCGCCCGAAATGGCCGTAGGCGGCTGTGGGGCGATAGAGCGGGCGACGCAGATTCAGCTTCTGGATAATGGCCGCGGGCCGTAGATCGAAATGCTCCTGAATCAGGCGCACGATCTCCTCATCGGAGACGCGCCCTGTGCCCGCGGTATCAACAAAGAGGGAGAGCGGGCGGGCCACCCCGATTGCGTAGGAAACCTGCAGCTCCAGACGATCAGCCAGGCCAGCCGCCACCAGATTCTTCGCGATATAGCGCGCCATGTAGGCCCCAGAGCGATCAACCTTGGTGGGGTCCTTGCCGCTGAATGCCCCACCTCCGTGGCGCGCCATGCCACCATAGGTATCAACGATAATCTTACGCCCGGTCAGACCAGCATCGCCCATCGGGCCTCCGATCACAAAACGTCCCGTCGGATTGACCAGAATGCGTGTGCGGGCATCCAGCAGATGCTCAGGCACGACTGGCTTGATCACGTGCTCGATGACATCCTGGCGAATCTGCTCCTGGTCAACATACTCCGCATGCTGCGTGGAGACAACCAGTGTATCAACGCGCACCGGGCGGCCATATTCATACTGCACCGTCACCTGACTCTTGCCATCGGGACGCAAATAGGCCATCGGACCATCACCGGCCCATGAACGACGCCGCACCTGAGAGAGCTGATAGACCAGTCTGTGAGCGAGACTGATGGGCAAGGGCATGAGTTCGGGGGTCTCGTTGCAGGCGAAGCCAATCATCATCCCCTGGTCGCCGGCGCCAATCTGCTCCAGTTCATCATCGGTCAGTACGGCGCCACTCTTCGCCTCGGCTGAACGGCTGACCCCTAGATCAATATCTGGCGACTGCTTACCGATCGACGTCACAATCCCACAGGTGCGATAATCAAAACCATAGTCTGCATTAATATACCCGACCTGCTCAATCGTCTTGCGCACCACGGCCGGCATGTCGATCCAGGCGGTGGTTGTGATCTCACCAGCAACCAGCACCAGGCCAGTGGTTGTGGCCGTCTCACAGGCCACACGCGCCAGCGGGTCCTGGGCCAGAATGGCATCAAGGATAGCATCAGAGATCTGATCACAGAGCTTATCAGGGTGGCCCTCGGTCACGGATTCGCTGGTAAAGTACAACTTCGGGCTGCTCATAAAACTACTCACCGAACAAAACTCCTCCTGACGAGAAAAACTTGGTCGTATCTGTCCATGTCCTCCTGCTCTGCTGACCTGGCAGGCGACAGGTGCCGGGGATCTGGTGCATCAGGCACAAAAAGACCCCTGGCAAGCAGGGGTCTAGCAAAATCAACTTGCTTATCCCCCTCATCTTGCGGAACGCTCCGCCGGAATTGGCACCCTTCCTGCCGCGGGCTGCAAGCAGCGCGGCACAGGCGGGTTGCCGGGCTTCATCGGGCCGTTTCCCTCCACCTCTCTGGATGAGAGCAGATCTCAATCGACGCTATTCAGTTGTGCGTGTGCTTCAGGTCGGGTTTGTCTAAGTATATCGAAGAAGCACACTACCTGTCAAGAGAGCAGACACGACGCAACGCGCGGCGAGAGCGGGATGCCGGGCGCCCGGCACGCCTCATGCCAGGTGCCAGCCTCCCGTATACAAGGGCCGGGCTCCCGGCGCCTCTCATGCTAGGTGCCAGCCTCCCAGGAATTGAGATAGGTATCCTGCTCCTGCGTCAGGCTATCGATAGCCACCCCCATCGCCTTCAGCTTGAGACGAGCAATATCACGATCGATCTCCGCTGGCAGTGTATAGACGCGGGGCCGCAGCTCACTGGCATGTTTGAGCATATACTCTGAGCCCAGGGCCTGATTGGCGAAGCTCATATCCATCACGCTGGCAGGATGGCCTTCGGCAGCCGCAAGGTTGATGAGCCGTCCCTCACCCAGCAGATAAACCTGGCGTCCATCGGCATAGGTATACTCATCCACAAAGTCGCGCACGCGGCGCTTCTGCACAGCAAGCTGCTCCAGGACGGGAATATTGATCTCGTCATTGAAGTGACCAGAATTGGCCAGCACCGCTCCATCCTTGAGACGCTCCAGATGGGCGCGATCAATGACGTTGAGATTCCCGGTGACGGTGATCAGGATATCCCCCAGGGCAGCCGCCTCAAGGGCTGGCATGACGCGGAAGCCATCCATCACAGCCTCCAGCGCCCGCACGGGGTCCACTTCGGTGACGATCACACTGGCGCCCATACCACGCGCACGCGAGGCCACGCCGCGCCCACACCAGCCATAGCCAAGGACGACGACAGTGCGCCCGGCCAGCAGGAGGTTAGTGGCGCGCACAATGCCATCCAGCGTGCTCTGGCCGGTGCCGTAGCGGTTATCAAAGAGATGCTTGGTGTCGGATTCGTTGACGGCCAGGACCGGATACTTGAGCACCCCCTGCTTCTCCATACTGCGCAGACGAATCACTCCCGTGGTGGTCTCCTCCATGCCACCAAGCACATTGTCCAGCAGCTCATGGCGCGCCGTGTGCAGCGTAGAGACGAGATCGCAGCCATCATCCATCGTCAGGTTGGGACGATGGTCCAGCGCAGCATTGATATGACGGTAGTAGGTCTCCTCATCCTCGCCCTTGATGGCGAAGGTGGGAATACCATACTCGCTAACGAGAGCCGCAGCGACATCATCCTGCGTCGAGAGCGGGTTCGAGGCACAGAGCACCAGATCGGCCCCACCAGCCTTGAGCGTGATCGCCAGATTAGCGGTCTCAGTGGTAATATGCAGACAGCCAGCCATGCGCACCCCCTTGAGCGGTTGCTCACGGCTGAAGCGCTCGCGAATAAGGCGCAACACAGGCATGTCCCTGGCAGCCCATTCGATACGATTCTTGCCACGGGCCGCCAGCGAGAGATCCTTTACATCCCCCTGAGTCGAAGTTGTCATAAACCTGTCGTTCCCTTCTACAGAGATAAAGATCGGCACTGTTGAGTCACTGCAGTCGCTGCCCCCAGTTTTTCAGAGACGGGCGCGCTGGCCGTGCCGAGGATACCAGTCAGGGTCAAAACGAGAACAGGCCACCAGCACCTGATAGCGGGCGGCGATATCATCCAGCGAGAGCGTATACAGACGCTGGAGACCAAACCCCTCGCAGGCGAAGGAGCCAAGGATATTTCCGTGAATCACCCCGCGCTTGAGATCCTCCAGACTGTAGCAGCCATCGGCCTGCGGATCAACGGTCGCCAGGTAGCCGAGAAGGCCACCTGCGAAGGCATCGCCAGCTCCCGTGGGATCGACGACCTCCTCCAGCGGATAGGCAGGAGCACTGAAATAGGTCCCATCGCGTCCGAAGAGGAGCGCTCCGTAACTGCCCTGCTTAACGATCACATAGCGCAGGCCCAGTTCAAACAACTGGCGTACGCCGGCCACAACGCTGGAGAGGCCGGTGTAGAGGCGGACCTCCTCCTCGCTCATCAGCAGGATATCAACGCGCCGGATGACCTCGGTCAGCTCAGCGCGGGCGGTTGTAATCCAGAGTTCCATTGAGTCGAGCACTTTGAGGCGCACCTGGGGCACGCTCTCCAGGACCTCGCGCTGCAGATCCGGCTTGATGTTGGCCAGAAAGAGCAGCTCGCTGGCGCGATAGGCCTGCGGGATCATCGCATGAAAATCAGCATAGACGCCCAGCTGAGTATCGAGGGTATCACGCATATTCATATCCAGATGATAGCGCCCGGACCAGCGGAAGGTGCGGCCCTCACGCACCTCGAGGCCTGCCAGATTCACAGCACGGCTGCGGAAAAATTGCAGATGCTCCTCCGGGAAATCCGTTCCCACTACAGCGACGAGATTCACCTGGCTGTAGAGTGATGCAGCCGCACAGAAATAGGACGCCGCTCCGCCAAGCACCTCATCGACCCTGGCAAAGGGTGTTTCGATGGTGTCCAGAGCGACAGAACCAACGACCAGAATGGACACGTCCTCACGACCTCCATAGCAGAGATAGAATCAGCCTCCAGCAGAGGCCCCGCCGGAACACCGGCCTCAGACGGGAGTGGCATCGCTGAGATGTTCGATGACCCCATCGAGAAAAGCCAGCGTCTTGCCAAATTTATCGCGCGCCAGTTCGCGCGCCGGGGCAGTATTGAGCGACTGGTAGAGTTCCACAAAACGCTCCTCGATGTGGCGCAGAATCGCCGCCAGCACCTCCCCAGTCACCGCGCGATTGGGATAGCGAGCGCCGAACTCAATCAGCGAGGTCACCACGGCCAGCCCGCTCAGCCGTCCCAGCTTATCCGCGTCGTAGAGGATGCGCCCTTCCAGCGGCACCTTTTTGCGCCTCTCGGCCGGCACGACAGTCGTATGAGCCAGGATAATCTGTTCCACCCTGCGGATGCGCTCCGGCGGCACATCCAGCTCGCGCAAGAAATCGACGGCCAGCTCGGCAGATTTGACGTGATGGTCCTGAAAGCCGTAGGTGGCCGTCGAGATATCATGCAGATATGCAGCGATCGTCAGCGCTTCCATGTCGAGCTGAGCGGCCTCCTCATCACCGCGAGCCTCCAGATCCAGCGCCAGCATTTTACAGTTGGCAACCACGGCGCTGACGTAACGAAAACCTTCCTTGCCCAGCGTCTCTTCAGCGTGCTGAGCAACAGCCTGCACAACTTCTGTTTCCATTACCTCTCTGCCTGCTTCCCGCTAGGATGATCATCTGCACAGAGGCCGCGCAGGGCCGCGCTGTAGGGAGCGCGCGCAACGCCTCTCTCGGTAATGATAGCGCTGATGTACTCATGAGGAGTGACATCAAAGGCAGGATTGGCCACAGGGACAGCCTCAGGAGCGATGGCGATACCGCGCAGAGAGGTCACCTCGCGAGGATCGCGCTGCTCAATCGGAATGTCCTCGCCGGAGGGCAGCGAGAGATCGATGGTCGAGCAGGGGGCCACAACATAGAACGGAATCGCATGAGCATGGGCCAGCACGGCGAGACTATAGGTCCCGATCTTGTTGGCAACATCGCCATTGGCAGCGATGCGATCGGCTCCGACAAACACGGCCTTGATCCCCCCATGACGCATAAAGTGCCCCGCCATATTGTCGGTAATTAAGGTCAGGGGAACCCCCTCCTGCTGCAGCTCCCAGGCGGTGAGGCGAGCCCCCTGCAGCACCGGGCGCGTCTCGTCGACAAAGACGTGAATGCGTTTGCCGGAACGATGCGCCAGGTACATCGGCGCCAGCGCGGTCCCCCAACCGGCGGTCGCCAGCACTCCCGTGTTGCAATGGGTCAGCAGTCGATCGCCGTCGGCGATCAGCTCCGCCCCGTACATCCCCATGCGTAGACAGGCCAGGCGATCCTCCTCAGCGATGGCCAGCGCCTCCTCCAGCAGGCGCTGCGCCAGCTCGTCGACAGCTCCTCCTCGGGAGGCTACCAGAGCGGCCCGTTCTCGCATGCGCCGGATCGCCCAGGAGAGATTAACGGCCGTCGGACGGGTGGCGCTCAGCAGTGCCCCCGCCTCCTCTAGCTGCTCCAGGGCCTCCTCCAGCGTCAGGCCCGACCCTCCCAGCTTCAAGCGACGCTTCAGCGACAGCACCAGGCCAAAAGCCGCCGTGATGCCGATCGCTGGCGCTCCGCGCACCTTCAAGCTGCGGATCGCCTCTGCAACTTGCCGCTCCTCTCTCAGACGTACATAGACCACCTGCTGCGGCAGCAGCGTCTGATCGAGCAGGCAAACAGCGCACTCCTGCTCGTTCTCTTCCCACCAGACGGGTCGCACGCGCTGCTCTTGCCCCCCATCAACCATACAGGCGCTCTCCTTGTGACGCTTCCGAAAGATTTGGAATGATGATTCCCGCTGTGTATGGTATCATAATTGCCCCTCTTTCGGCAAAGACGCGGCCCCCCAAATAGTACTAACACAAACAGAACCGTTTTCAACGAACCCGCTAAATATGCTAACATGGTAAGCAGCACACGAGAGCAGCGTTGTGAACAGCGCCATGTTACAAAGGTGCACGTCGTCCGTTCCACTACACAGAAGCAGTCTCTACCTTCTGCAATCGCCTGCAGGATGCGCGCCTGGCCCGGCGATGTGTAGTTATTACCTGAGGGAACGGACAGGTTATAGCTATAGTCATCGAAGGGACGTAGCGCATGGCTAGGGCGGAAACTAAAGAAAGTACCTGGTCATTCGATCAGATCTACGACGAGTATAAAACGCCTATTTATAACTATGTATATCATCTGGTAGGAGACCGCGAGCAGGCAGATGATCTGACGCAGGATACCTTCCTGAAGGCTTTTCGTGCCCTTCCCAAGATGGACGGCAACCTCAAGGTGTCGGCCTGGCTCTATCGTATCGCTACTAACACCGCCTATGATGCGTTACGGCGGCGTAAGCTGATTGCCTGGCTGCCGTGGCAGGATCTGGACCATGAGCCGGCGGATGTGGAGAGCGCTGACCCCCAGGAGGTCTATACGACGACGGAGCTGGTCCGCGCGGCTCTGCGTCGGATGCCCCAGCAGTATCGGGCCGCGCTCCTCCTCTATACGCAGGAAGGCTTCTCTTATAGCGAGATCGCTCAGGCTCTGAACATCGCTGAGAGTGGCGTGAAGATGTACCTCTCCCGCGCCCGCCAGTCCTTCCGTGAGCACTACAAGGCCCTGGAACGGGGCGCTGGCTCCAAATAGGTCTGGCCTGTCGCCCCTGGGGTTGCATGCGCCTGTCCCGCGCTCCAGAAGGTCAGCCGCGCATGCCTCCCAGGTCTGTCATCCTCTTGATCATGGACCAGTCCCCCTCATGGGCCAGTCCTCGCAGCATGCGCCATCTGCCGGGCGCTCGCCTTCCGTCTCGCCTGGCCTTGCTCAGCCCGGCTCCGGCAGGATCTCTTCTGACCTCCATGCCTCGCCGCTCTCAGCACACCACCTGCACAGCTCCCACGCAGGAGAGACGCCTCGCCCGAATGGGAAGGCTTCTCGGCATAGCTATACCGGACGAGTATAATGTAGTAGTGGTGGGTCTTGAGGCCTCTCTCAAGAAAACAGGGGTGGAGCTATGACAGTTGAACAGGTTAGGAGGGATGTGATGACACGAGCATGGGGTTTCAGCAAATATTTGAAGCACACGTCAACGCGCGATGCGCCTGTCCTATTGACCTCCACAGCGCTACCTCCTCCCGATTCAGCCAGGGAGCGCGCTTCGGCCACCGCCGGGCCGGAGAGCACTGTGAGGTACGATGTGTATTTCCGCGCCGCTCCGGGAGCGACCAGGCCCGAAATTATTTATCAACTCGACCGTCGTGAACGCCTGGTCTTCCTGCTCCTGGACGGCAGACGTAGCCTGGGCGATATCGCCCGCCTGGTTCACCGCGATGAGCAGGAGATCGCCTGCACTGTCGCGCGCCTCCTGAGAAGCGGGTACGTTGAACACATAGAGGAAGTGACCACAGAGCCTGCACGGTAGGACAGGGCAGGCAACATACAGCGCAGTCATTATTTTCCAGAGAAGGGGAAATTCGCACAGGAAAGTGATAACTAAACGGCCCCCTTATACGTTATAATAGATAGGCCTGGGATGGACGGCGGGATGTCCGTGAGCAAGCAGATCCACCTCGACGAGCAGCTTGTAGCGTTCATCTAATATTCGTGCAACCTTTTCCCCATGGGGTTTGCACGCGCGCCTCTCAGAGCCTCGCGATGCGCTGCGACAGTGCATCGCGCGGTAGGGGGAGGACGAGCTGGCACCCCGTCCTCCCCTTACTTTTCAATGAGGCAAAGGGCTGGCATGCGTCTGATTGTGCGATCATCGACAGGCAGGTTACTACTGGTGGCAGGGCTGGCGTTGCTGCTCTGTCTGGCTCTCTTTCTGGGCTGCTCCTGGCTTCTCCTCAACACCGCAGCTCTGCACCGCGCTACCCCCGCCCGCATCTGGCTGGCGCTGGCTACACTGGCTGTCTTCTCCTTTACGCTCTGCTTCACTCTCTACGCGCTCTCTGTTCGCCTGCTGATGACACGTCCGCTGAGAGCGCTGCTGGCTGACGCTGCTCGCCTCCCTTTGCCCACTTCACCTGAGCCAGCAATGGCGAGCGAGCAGCAAAGCGCATATGAGCTGGAAGCGCTCGCCGCAACCTTTCAGCGCCTCAGCAGCGCGCTCTCTCTCCAGGACGCCGAGAGCCGTCTCCTGACCAGGCAACTCAGCGACCTGTTGAGTATGAGCGATGCCCTTATCTCTACACTGAACCTGGAGCACTTGCTGGCGGAGATCGTCGCTCGCCTCGGGATGATTATGCATGTCAAACAGGTCACGCTGCTCCTCTACGGACGTGATCACCTTGCTCCCTGGGCCGTGGCTCTCTGGACCAGTCACCCGCAGCGTACGGCGATTCTCACTGGCGACTCCTCGCAGCGTGGGAATGTGCGCGTTTACACCGATCCTCAGGCCGATATTACGCTAGCGGCTACCACTAAGATGGCCGCCCTTCCCCGCAGCAATCCCACGCTCTCCCGCCGTCGGGTGATCCGCCCACCGCGCCTTCAGGCTGCCTCGAGCCGCCTCGAGCCGCCTCAGCCACGCATCCCTCAGGAAGCCCTGCGAGAACTGGATCTCCTGCTGGCTCGCATGGCCATGCAGAAGCAGAAAATCGTCTATGGCGAGCATGTACAGGCTATCTACCAGGAGCGTCAGGAGCGTTGGGCGCGCCTCGCCCTGGAGGCTGGCTACGGGGCGGTGATTGCCACTCCTCTGCTGCTGCAGGACGAGACCATCGGCGCTATTCTGCTCTACTCGGAGCAGCCCTACCAGATGACCCAGCGCGATACGTTCCTCCTGAGCACTGCCGCCATTCAGGCTGCCATGGCGATCCAGGATGCCCTGCTCTTCGCTGAGGTCAAAGAGAAAAACGTGGCGCTCGAGCGCGCCAATCAGCTGAAGTCGCAGTTCCTGGCCACTGTAACCCACGAGCTGCGCGCTCCCCTCCATAGTATCATCAGCTATGGCTCGCTGCTGGTCGATGGCTTCGTGGAGGGGAATCTGAGCACCGAGCAGGAGGAACACATCCGCTTCATGATTCGCCGCGCCGAGGACCTCTCGCACCTCGTCAACGATATGCTCGATCTCTCGAAGATTGAGGCTGATCGCCTGGAGGTGCGCATCGAGCCGCTGGCCGTTGAGGGCTGTCTGCGCGAAGTAGTGGACCAGTTGAAGCCGCTGGCCCAGGCCAGAGATCTCTCCCTGCACCTTGAAATCGCTGATGGCCTCCCGCAGGTGCTGGCCGATAGCTATCGCCTCCGCCAGGTCCTCGTGAATATGGTCTCCAACGCCATTAAGTTCACGGAGCACGGTGGTATTACTATCCGTTGCACTCCTATGGAACGCTATGATATGCTGCGTATTGCTGTACACGATAGTGGCATCGGCATCTCACCGGCGGCCCTGGAGTACATCTTCGAGGCTTTCCGCCAGGCCGATAGCGGCACAGCTCGCAAGTTTGGGGGTACCGGCCTGGGCCTGACCATCGCACGTAAACTGGTGGAACTCCAGGGAGGAGAGGTCTTCGTCGAAAGTATGCCAGGCCAGGGCTCGATCTTTTCTTTTGTCCTGCCCACCGCTCCCACGCCAAAGGGACGCCCCTGACACTATCCCATATCTGAGTGGAACATGAGATGATGGAGACATCTGCTGCGACCAGCCACCAGAGGACGATCCTCATCATTGAAAACGAGGCCTCTGACCGCATCCTGATGGAGCGCGTCCTCTCCACACGCGGCTACCGCTGTCTCTCCGCAGCGAATGGACGTGAGGCCCTTGATCTGCTGGAACAAGACCCACGAGTGGACCTGATTCTGACAGACCTGTCTATGCCCGTTCTGGATGGCTACGGTACGATGCGCTTGATTCGCACGCACCCAGCTCTGCAAACTGTACCCATCGTCGCAGTGACGGCCTACACGCTCAGCGAGGCGTTCGAGGCTGCCGCTGCAGCCGAATACAGCGATTATCTGCTGAAACCGTTCAAACCCCGCCAGCTTCTTGAGCTGGTCGACCGCTTTCTGATGCAGCCACCTGCACAGGAATCATAGCAACATGAAGGAGCGAGTGGATCGTATGGAGATGCAACTGACAACACAGACAGTCAGCGAGATAGAGTGCAGCGCTCTGGTGGTCGGCGTCCTCACAACACCGTCGGAGCAGGAAGCTCGCCTGACTCCGTCGGCGCAGGCCGTGGACGCCGCCCTGGGTGGTGTGATCAGCCAGAGCTGCGCACGCGGTATCATCAGGGGAGAGGCGGGCCAGATCACCACTTTCTATACCCTGGGGAGGCTGCCGGCCGAGCGGGTCGTCGTGCTCGGTCTGGGTGCACTCAACGGGCAGGAGGCTCGCACCCTGCGGCGCACCTGCGCCTGTGTGGCACGGGCCCTGCAGGAGACGGGAGTCAGCCGCCTGGCACTGGCCCTTACCGATGCCTTCAGCGACAGCAGCCTCTCGGCCGCCGCCGCTGTCCAGGCCCAGATCGAGGGCTGCCTGCTCGGACTCTATCGCTTCCAGCAGTACAAAACGGGTCAGCGTGGCAAGCCGAGCGACATCTCTGCGATTATGATTGTGAGTCAGGAGGGGCCGTCAGAGGAACTCACAGCGGCGCTCGAGCGCGGCCGCATCATGGCCGAGGGCACAAACTTTGCACGCGATCTGGTGAATGAGCCACCCAATGTGCTGACCCCTGCGGAGCTGGCGCGTCGTGCCCATCACCTGGCCGAGACCTGGAATCTGGAGTACGAGGTGTTGGAGCGCCCTCAGATGGAGGCGCTGGGCATGGGCGGACTGCTGGCGGTCTCCAGCGGTAGCGGCGAGCCACCATACCTGGTGATTCTGCGCTATCGCGGAGCACCTACAGACCACACGAGAGGTATCGCCCTCGTGGGCAAGGGCATTACCTTCGACAGCGGCGGCCTCTCGCTGAAAACGCAGGAGGGCATGGTTACGATGAAGGGCGATATGGCCGGGGCCGCCGCCGTGCTGGGAGCCATGCAGATCATCGCCCGCCTCAAACCTGCAGTCAATGTCACGGCGCTCGTGCCAACCACTGAAAACATGACCGGCAGCCGCGCCTATCGGCCAGGCGATATCCTGCGTCTCATGAATGGTAAAACGATCGAGATTGTCAATACGGACGCCGAGGGACGCCTGATTCTGGCCGACGCCATGTCCTATGCCGCTCGCGAGGGCCTCTCACCGATCATCGACGTGGCCACGCTCACGGGAGGGATCCATGTCGCGCTCGGCACAGTCTACACGGGACTGTTCAGCAACGACCACACACTGAGCCAGGAATTGATCGCCGCGGGGCAGACGGTAGGGGAGAAGCTCTGGGAGATGCCGCTGGATGAGGAGTACAGCGAGCAGATCAGAAGCGAGATCGCCGACATCAAGCAGACTGGCGGGCGGCCAGCCTCAGCGATCACGGCCGCCAAGATTCTGGAACACTTCGCCGGCGCGGCCTCCTGGGCCCACCTGGACATCGCCGGAACTAGCTTCAGCGACAGCCCGAAGCCGTATCAGGAGAAAGGGGCCACAGGGATCGCTGTGCGTACCCTGGCCGCATTTGTGCTGCGTCGCGGCGCCGCCGGCTAGCTTCCGGACCGCGGCTGGCTGTACAGTACAAGCGCCTGCGTGCTATACTGTGTGCTATGAAGATACGCATTCGCTACTTCGCGGCACTGCGTGAAATCGTTGGCGCGCATGAGGAGACGCTGACGGTGCCTGCAGGCACCACTGTAGCCGAGGTGCGGGACTCTCTGCTAGCCCGCTACCCCGGGCTGCAATCTATCCTGGAGCGTTCGCTCTGCGCCGTGAATCGCACGTACGTGCCGGCCGAGCGGGCGCTCAACGAAGAGGATGAGCTTGTTTTTATCCCTCCTCTGGGAGGAGGAGAGCAAAGCAGAGCGTGCCTATGGAGCCAGTGATCCAGATCACCCGCGAGCCACTTGACCGTGAGGCGCTGGTGGCGGCTGTGGCCGCACCGGAAGCGGGAGCGATTGTGGTGTTCGAGGGAGTCGTGCGCAACCACGCGCGCGGCAAGGAGATTCGCTATCTTGAGTACGACGCCTACCCCGAGATGGCTGAGCAGCAGATTCGCGGCATCATCGATGAGGCGCGGCGGCGCTGGGGAGCAGAGCGCGTCGCCGTCGCCCACCGCCTCGGGCGGCTGGAGATCGGCGAGGCCAGCGTGATCATCGTCGTCGCCACACCGCACCGTGCGGAGGCCTTCGCCGCCTGCCGCTACATCATCGATACCCTGAAAACCACCGTGCCTATCTGGAAAAAAGAGGTCTCGATCGACGGAGAAGCATGGGTCGAAGGCTGACCATCTCCCGGAGCTGGCAACGTCGGCTAGAGGCCAGCAGAGGCCACTTCTATGGTAGAATAGAGATAGAGTCTACCTGATCGTCCTGGCTATACACTGGAAGTCCCTTCAGCCTCTTAACAGGCGGGGGTCACTCCTGGAACCCTGCCGCTGTCAACGACAGTCTTCAAGGGTCTGTATCGGAGGATGCTGATGAATCTCTTCGAGAAGCAGGCACAGCTCAATCAACTCTTCGCCCAGAATCCCGTGAATGCTGCCTACCTCACCGGGGCCTTGAAACGTCGTACCCCCTTCGGGGAACTGAGCGATATTGACATCGCTATTCTCCTGATGGATCAGATTAAGTCGGATCAGTTCCTGGACTACCAGCTCTATTTTTTCAGTGAGCTGGCCAAGCGTCTGGAGACGGAGAACATCGACGTGATGATTCTCAATCAGGCCTCCCTGCTGCTCAAGCTCCAGGTCATCAAATATGGCCAGATTCTCTACAGCCGCGATGAGAAGCGGCGCGTCATGTTTGAGACTCGGGCCATCATGGACTATCTGGACTTCAAGCGCTTCGATGAGATTCAGAACCAGGCGCTCAGCCGCCGCCTGCAGCGCCAGATTCTGCCAGTCGACAAGGATCTGGTACAGCGCCATCTGCAGCAGCTCAGCGAGGCCACCGGTATCCTGCGCGGCCTGCGAGAGACCCGGCGCGAGGAGTTCACGAGCGACTATCGCATCTATGGGCTGGCAGAGCGCTACCTGCAGCTCGCTATTGAGGCCTGTCTGCAGATCTGCAGCATCCTGGTCGCTGCCCTGGGCCTGCGCCGTCCCGAAGACTATCATGAACTCCTCAGCATTGTGGCCGCACAGCAGATTATTCCGCGGAACCTGGCCTATCGCCTGGAGGTCCTCACCGACCTGCGCGATACGCTGATTCGTGATCCGGGAGCGCTGCAGCGCGACCTCCTCTATGAACATCTCCAGCAGCGTCTCGCTGATCTGGAGAGCTTCGCCGAGACGATCAGGGGGCGCCTGGAGCAGTAGCCTCAACGCGCCGCCGCACGCTACTTGCCATCGGCCTGGCGCAGCTCGCTGGCCTGGGCCAGGATCTCGCGCGCCTCGTCGGTCCGCCCCATCTCCTGATAGATTTGAGCGAGGGTCTCGTAGGCCAGCACCTGCGAGGGGTCCATGGCGATGGCCTGCTGAGCCATTTCTACAGCCTCGTTATAGCGCCTGACCTTGCGATAGGTGTCGGCTAGATCGTTGTAGAAATCGGGGTTCAGCGGATCGGACTCGATGGCGTTCTCGTAGTTCTCGATCGCCTCGTCATAGCGCCCCAGCCCGTCGTAGGCCGTGGCGAGCTGGTAATAGCCCTCGGCATCATCCTCGTAGCGCTCCAGCAGCTTCCTGGCGACGCTGATCGCCTCATCGTAGCGCTCCAGGGCATTGTAGGCATCGGCCAGCCCGGCATAAGCGGCGGCAAGGTCATCGTCCTGCAGCTCCTCGCCTGCGGCGATGAGTTCCTGATAGGCCTGGGCCGCCTCCTGGTAACGCTCGCTCTCGAGGGAGGTCTCAGCCAGACCAAAACGCGCGCTATGGCGGTGTGGCTCCAGCTCCAGCGCTCGCCGATAGGCCTCGAGCGCCCCTTCTGTATCACCCTGCAGCGAACGCCAGTAGGCCAGCCGCTCCCAGGCGCTGGGATCGGCCGGCTCGAGCTCGACAATGCGCTCGTAGACCTGCGCGGCCTGATCGCGCTCGCCCATCTGCTCATAGACTGAGGCCAGGACATCGTAGGCCGCCCGGTTCTCAGGATCGAGCACCAGCATCTGATTGGCCATGGACAGGGCCTCATCATAGCGCCGCATATCCAGGTAGAGGGCCGCCAGCTCCGCGTAGCGCGCTGGATCGCTGGGGTTGCGATCGATCTCTGCCTCCTGGGCCATCACTCGGCGGAGCTGGCCGTTGAGCCGCTCACGCACATTGTGCAGATTCTCGCTGGCCTGGGTATTCTGGGGATTGAGTAGCAGGGCCTGGCGGTAGGCCTGCACAGCGTCCTGGTAGAGATTCTGCAGACGGTAGGCATCGCCCAGGCTGACATAGAGATCGTCATGCTCTGGCTGAATCTCCAGGGCCTGCTGAAAGGTCTCGACAGCCTCATCATAGAGGCCAAGCTCTACATACTGGTTCCCCAGATTGATATAGGCCTCGATCAGCCCGGGATCGAGGTCGATGGCGCGCCGGTAGCCGGCGATCGCCAGCTCCTTATCGCCCAGATACTGCTGCGCCAGCGCCAGATTGTAGCGCGCCCGCCCACTGCCTGGATTAGCGGCCACCGCGCGCTCAAAGGCCTCCGCGGCACGCTCGTAATCTTCTTCGGCAGCCGCAGCCTTCCCACGATCCGTCCATTCTTTTTCCTCACGATTCATAGCCGATCCCACGCCGTTCTGTCCGGCAGACACCTCGTGCTTTGGCATATCCGACATCTCTTCCATTAGGGCTGTTTCCTTCCTCTATCGAGTCTCGTCAACGAGGGTAGCACATTGCATCAGTCATGGCCTAGTATAGCACGCCGATCGTGGCTCTTCTAGTCTGTTCACTACGACGGACAATCATACCCTTCCCCCCGGCCTGCGGGCAGAATCGATGGGGTGTCTCTCCCTCTCTAGCAGCAGAAAAGGTCGGCAGAGCAGACGGCCTGCAACCGGGCAGGGCAGGCATCGCCAGTTCAACCGACCTGCTGCTCATGGAGTGTGATTCGCTTACTACCTTGCCACCCGCAGCGTTACTTCATACGTATAGCGCGATCCAGGATGAAAGACTTCACTATAGGCAATGGGCGAGCCAGTCTGATCAAAAGTGGTACAGATGACACGCAGGCCCGGCTCGTCGGGCGGAATATGCAGCAGCTCGGCCTCGCGCGCGGTGGGCAGGGCCGCCGTGACGCTCTGCTCGGCGATATAAGGGCTCAGGCCCTCAGAGGCCATCATGCTGTAGAGCGACCCCTCTCCTAATTCTCTGGCGCGCTGATACACCCCGGTCGCTCGGGGATAGGGCAGGTAATCGACCTCATGGGCGACGGGCACTTCATCAGCGGTGCGTAGCCGTACCAGACGCACGGCCTGCTCCTCATCCAGCAGGCGCAGGCGCTCACGAACTGCCTCGGAGCCACGTACCAGCTCGCTGACGAGCAGGAGCCCTCCTGGCCGCTTGCCACGTCGCCGGATCTCTTCGCTCAGACTCGTCAGCTCGCTGAGCGTCTGCTGCACACGTGGCTCGCAGACAAATGTGCCTTTGCCATGTTGACGATACAACAGGCCCTCATGGACCAGCTCGGTCAAGGCCTGCCGTACGGTAGCGCGACTCACACGGTAGCGCGCCACCAGCTCGGGCTCGGATGGAATGGCGGTATGCGGGGCCAGATGCCCTGCGCGAATCTGCTGCTTCAGCACTTCTTTGAGCTGATAGTACAGCGGCAGAGGGTTTGAGCGTTCCAACATTGGCATAATATACAGTCCCCCCTATGTCCAGACAACAGGATTCTACATCTCCGAGATTAAAGATGGTGAGAAGAATATATCATAAAAGCCGAAAAGCGTCGAGAGGGGAAAATATACAGAGAAGTGCGAGCCCCCTGGACGCTGGCAGATCCAGCCTCCACTCTCGCATCGCACTCCTCCCTCACTTCAGCACAGCGCACTCGCCACGCCACTCAGGTCAGACGACCGTGCTCTGCGCCAGGATGCGGTCGATCTCGCTCTTCAGCCGCAGCGGATGGGGACCGACCAGGCGCGCAACCTCTCGACCATCTTTAAAGACGATCAGCGTGGGGACGGCCTGGATATGCAGGCGCATCGGCGTGACCTGATTCTCGTCGATGTCCATCTTAGCAAACGCCAGCTTGCCCTGGTACTCCTTGCTCAGCTGTTCGTAGGTCGGAGCAAGCGCACGACAGGGGGGGCACCAGGTGGCCCAGAAGTCAACTATCACCGGCGTTGAGGACTTCAAGACGCGCGTCTCAAAATCCTGGTCGCTAATATGAAACAGATTGGAATGCTCAGCCATTCAAACGACTCTCTTTCCCAGGAAGTCTGTCAGTTTTATGCTTATCCAGCACAATCGGGTACCGTGAAGTACTTTCAGTTAGGAAAACAAATCAGGCCCTGCACTTATTCCTCCAGACGCCAGCCCCACTGCCAGATTATACCCCCGATCAGGCCTGCTCGGCAACAGGCACAGCCCTGGAGTCCTGCTCTGCATGCGCCGCATCGCCTGGCCGCTATGGATGACAGGCTCCCTCTGATGGATGTACGCGCGGCTACTGGTGCCGCCTGGCTGCTGTCACACAGTGCAGACGTGCGAGGAGGAGAGGAGCCTGCCTCTGGTGTCAGCTCCTCTCCTCGCTCACTCACTTGCTCGCTCGCGCTGGGCTCTGGGGCGCAGATGCTGGCCGACGCAAGATGCTCTGGCTGCTTAGCGGCTGCTGCGATTGCCGCCCTGCAGGATTGTGAGCAGGCGCAAAATGTAGATGAAGAGGTTGAGCACGGTGATGAAGATCGAGACCGTGAGCATGATGGCGTTGGGCAGCGTATCGGCCAGGTACTTCGCCTGCTGCACGTAGTAGAGCACGTAGCCACCAAAAATGGCGATCCCGACCACTGAGATCAGCAATCCCCCAATGCCGGTACCGAAGAGGCCCGGCAGAAAGATGCCCACGATCCCCGCGACGAGCAGGAGAATCAAGCCAAAGAAGAGGTATCTGCCCAGACCGGTGAAGTTGCGGCGCGTTGTCCAGGCATAGATGGCCAGGCCCAATGAGGTGGCCGCGGTCATCAGAAAGGCCTCGCCCAGGATATTGCCCATGCCAGCCCCTGTGTAGGCCGTGACCAGGGGCGCCAGCGACATGCCCTCCAGAAACGTAAACAGGTAGAGCAGGAAGATATTCAATCCCTGCACATTGATGGCCAGGTGCAGAATGAGCAGGACCACCAGGCCACCCAGAGCCACCAGCAGGTAGGCCCCAATGCCTGCAACTTGTGAGAAGAAGGAGATGCCGATAAAGGTGCCGACGCAGGCTACCAGGAAGGACACCGCCAGCAGCAGCATGACTTTGCTGACCAGGCTGCCGGCCTCCTCATTGATATATGGCACCGTCTGATAGGGGTAGGCGGCGGCGAAGCCTCCTCTGCGCCCCATACCATAGGGTGAATTATAGCGCGGATTAAACATTGCTTCACCTCATCACTCAGGGAAAGAGACAGCTTACAGCTTCCGGCGAACTGGCAGAGCGTACTCGCTCTCTCTTCATTCCTATCCTATTACGGAGCTGCGTACAAGAAGTTGTAGTCCGAAGGGGGTCTGCCGGCCGGCAGAAAGAGCTATTTCTGCTCGCGCTTCTCTGCCGGCGCGTCTTCTGCGGTCTGGGTCTTGAACGATGACTCGGCGATATTGGTGATATCACAGGGCGGATGATTGCTATCAGCGTGCCAGTAGAATGAGCTTCCCAGGGGCTTATAGAGACGGCCTCCGCAGCGTGGACAGCGACGAGGCGTCTCCGTCTCCAGACCCATCGTCATAGCACAGTCTCCTTAAGAACGGTAGAGCACGTTGCGACAGACGCAAGCGAGCAGACGTCCTCAACGACACGTACGCACGACGAACTCGCGTCCCTACAAGACACTCCAGACGCCACAGATCTCGCAATAGGCAATCCCCACTTCCCCAAAGGCCTTGCTGCGGGTCTCCCAGCGATCGTAGACCACCGCCAGGGAGCCACAGTTCCAGCAGCGGGCTCGCCCGCCGGCCTTGCTCTCGCTCTCCAGGCGGCGCAAGAGCTGGCTTCGTGCCTCCTCGGCGCCGGTATAGCTTGGATTGTAGGCCAGGTGGAGCAGATTACCCAGCGGCAGGGCAATCTCATGCGTCGGCGGTGGCGGCGCTGTCTGCTGAAAGGTCGCCACCGGCCCTGCTGCGCCAGCGGTGGCGGCCTGGGCGGGACGCCGGAAGTAGTCGCGTGCCGAGCGCCGTCCTCCCTCGCTCAGGGGTGGGTACTCCGCGCCTGGCCGCTCGGCGCGTTCGCCATTAGCAACGGGAGTGGCCCCTGCTCCTGCCTGGCCGGGAAGGGAGTCGGCGGCGGGAAACGGCAGGGGGGCGGCCTCGCTCTGCGCCGGGCCCGGCTGTCGGGCGGCTAGCTGTTCGCCATCCAGCGGCACTATGGGAGCTTGCTCCGTGGGTAACGGTTCTGCAACTTCCTCGGCTTGCTCCGCAACATGGTTATGATTGTTGTTCTCAGGTTGGTCTGGTGGATTCGCGCGTCTGCGTCTTGTTATCGGCATAGGGGCAGCTCCCTTAGTAGAAGTTCTTTGGCGTTCGATGTATGCGTCTGCATTATATCACAGCCTGGCGAGGAGTTCTAGCGTAAAAAAAGCCGGTTGGGCGAGTCAGCCCAGCATCGTTGATGAGGCTTCCAGCCCGCCCGACTGCCTGCCATGCCAACCGGCCTGGGCCTGCATGGCCCTCTCTTTTACTTAAAGAACTCAGCGTTGATCTTGATGAAGTGCCTCCATTCCTCAGGCACCGCCGACTCCTCAAAGATGGCAGTCACCGGGCACGCCGGTTCGCAGGCACCGCAGTCAATGCACTCATCGGGGTTGATGTAGAGCTGCTCGCTCTCCTCAAACCCTTCCTCGTTCGGTGTAGGATGAATGCAGTCCACCGGACAGACGTCGACGCAGGAGGCATCCTTCACGCCAATGCACGGCTGGGTAATTACGTAGGTCATCCAACAATCCGGCGCATCAGATCCCCACTCAGTGCCGGGGAGAACAGCGCCGCCTCCTTTTCCTCAAAGTATGATCTGGTCTCAGCATACAGGCTCGCTCAAGCAGGACTCCGGCTGGTCTGGGATGGCGCGCCAGGGCAACGCTGCAGGTCCCTCCCTCCCCTTGTCTGCTCTCGCCCGCCCTCGCCTGCTGGTTTGCAGTCCACCGCTTCCCTGAGGGAGTGCCACGGTGGAGTGGCTCTTACGAGCGCCTAGTTCAGTATAGAAGGTTGACAACACAATGTCAATTCCAGATCCTGGCGTTCCCCAGGGGAGCGCGTGCGCAGGGGGTGCCGGTTCGTACTGGACTGCCTGGGCTCATGGCTGGCGGCCTCTTGCAAAAACGGCGGCGATGGCTTACAGTAGTGGGCATGAGTCGAGCTGAACAACGGCCTGCAGTGAACATCGGCGGCCCTGGCCCTCAACAGACGGCGGCGCTGACTTTGCTGACCTCACCAGACTGGCAGGACTATGCCTTGCTGGACAGTGGCGCTGGAGCCAGGCTGGAGCGGCTGGGACCCTATTGCTTTGTGCGCCCGGAGCCGCAGGCGCTCTGGCAACCGGCCCTGCCACGTGCGGCCTGGGAGCAGGCCGATGCGGTCTTCCAGGGCAGCCTGGGTGGTGCGGAGGAGTATGAGGGGGGGCACTGGCGCTTTCGTCGTCCTCTGGAGCCGCGCTGGATGGTGCGCTACAAGCACCTGCGCTTCTGGGCGGCGCCAACGCCTTTCCGCCATCTGGGCGTCTTTCCGGAGCAGGCCTGCCACTGGGACTGGCTGAGCAGGCTGATCGCTGAGAGCGGTCGGCCGGTGAAGGTGCTCAACCTCTTCGCCTATACGGGCCTGGCCTCGCTGGCGGCGGCCAGCGCTGGCGCTGCGGTGACTCACGTCGATGCCTCAAAGAAAAGCATCGAGTGGGCACGGGAGAACCAGGCGCTCTCTGGTCTGTCGCAGCGGCCGATCCGCTGGATTGTCGACGATGCGCTGAAGTTCGTGCAGCGCGAGGTGCGCCGCGGTGTGCGCTACGATGGCCTGATTATCGATCCGCCCAAATTCGGCCGTGGTCCGCGCGGCGAGGTCTGGAAGCTGCACGAGGCTCTTCCCGCGCTGCTGCAAAGTTGCCGCGCCCTCCTGAGCGAGCAGCCCCTCTTTGTGGTTCTGACGGCCTATGCGATCCGCGCCTCGGCCCTGAGTCTCTACTATCCGCTGCAGGAGATGCTGCGGGACTACCGCGGCAGCCTGACGGCGGGCGAGATGGTGCTGGTAGAGGAGAGCGCCGGGCGCCGGCTCTCCACGGCGATCTTCGCGCGCTGGAGCAGCTTCAGCTCCTGATCGCCGCCCGGCCGTCCGCCAGCCTGTGCGCACGGGCGCTGCCTTGACAGCCCGGCCGTCCGTCAGCTATACTTGTGATGGTTCGTTTTTGGCTGCAACGTTCGCAGCGCTTCTCAGTGAAAGGCGCTACCTGTGGAGACAACCGCCATCACCATCACCAGACCCCCATCTGTCATGACAGGTGGTGGCCCCGGATCAGCCGGGGCGCAGGTCTGCACCTGTCGGGTGATGCAGCACAGGGTCTCTGCTCTCCTTCCGGCCGACTTCTTCTTCGACTGGCTGGCCTCGCGCATGCGTCTCCATTGACGCGAGCGATCTCCTTCTGCGCTCCACGCCCGCGCTCCTCCTGAATACAGGCCGCCGCTACGGGCACGCGCTCTCGCGCGGTCGTGCCCTGCTCAGGCGCAGCTCTGCCGCCCTCGGGTGGTCAAGCTGTCTGCCTGTCTGTTGACCTCTGTTCCTGCTTAAGGAGAGAATCTCTATGGTCATGTCATCCTCACCTGCATCGTATCTGCAGCCTCGTGACCTGGGTAACGGCCTGCTCCTGCGCTGGTCACGTGCCGAGGACGCGGAGGACCTCGCCTACCTTGAGTGCATGGTGTTTTTGAATCAGCCTGCTGATCCCCTGCAGCAGCCGCTGGCTTACCACGTGAGAGAGCTGATGAGCGGTACTCACCCGCTGATGGGCAGCGATGGCTTCGCCCTGGTGGAGGATACGCGGCGCCGCGAGCGGCGGGTGGTGGCGGCGGCCTCGCTCTTCCGTCAGCAGCTGGAGTATGAGGGGCTGCTGCTCCCTGTGGGGCGCCCGGAACTGGTGGTCAGTGATCCCGATTACCGCAACCAGGGCCTGATCCGCGCCATCTTTGCATTGCTCCACGCGCGCAGCGAGGCCGAGGGCGATCTGCTGCAGGCCATCACTGGCATTCCCTACTTCTATCGCCAGTTCGGCTACGAGTACGCGCTGGAGCTCGATGGCGCCCTCAGTTTTCCTGTGGCCTTGATTCCGCTGCGTCAGGAGGGGAGCGAGGAGCCGGTGCTGCTGCGCGCCGCCAGCCTGGAGGATCTGCCGGCCATGCGCGCGCTCTATGACCGGCGTCGCCGCGAGCAGCCGATCTCCACGGTGATTCCTGAGCGCTGGTGGCGCTACCATCTGGAGCAGGCACCCTCGTCGCGGACGGGTGAGCACTGGGACCTCCAGGTCATCACGGACCAGGCGCAGCGCTTTCTGGGCTTCCTCATGATGCCCACCATGCGCTGGACGTCGCTGGTCCCTGTGCTGTACCTCTTTGAGACGGAGGCCAGCCTCAACCTGTACGCTGCGATGCCGGCCCTGCTGCGCGCCCTCCTGGCGCGAGGTCAGCAGATGGCGGTACGGCGCGATCCGGCGGCGATCGACCAGATCCTGTTCGCCCTCGGGGGGCGACACGCTGTCTATGATGTGCTGCAGTCCTTACAGCTCGGGCCTGAAACCCCTGTTGTGCCGAGGATCAGCCCACCCTACGCCTGGTATGTGCGTGTCCCCGATCTGCCGCGTCTGCTGCGCCGGCTGGCGCCGCTGCTTGAGCGCCGCCTGGCGGCTTCGGCGCTGGCAAGCTACAGTGGCGAGTTCCATCTCAGCTTCTTCCGTGGGGGCCTGCATCTGGTCTTCACGGAGGGAGAGCTGAGCGTGGCGGAGTCCTGGCAGCAGCCGTTCTGGCGGGATAGCGCGGACGGCTGGTTTCCTCCTGGGGTCTTTCTGCAGCTCCTCTTCGGCTATCGCAGCCTGGATGAGCTGCGCCAGGCCTTCCCGGATGTCTTTGTGACGAAGCGCACGGAGCTGCTCCTGCAGGCGCTCTTTCCGAAACGTCCCTCGTGGGTGGTGCCGCTGGGCTAGACCTGCGGGGGAGCGCTGGACCATACCTGCAGGGGGCGCGAGCGGCCTCTGGCGCTCAGTCAGGGCTGCTCGCTCTCCTGGCGTCCCCCCGCCTCAGGCGGCCTCGGGGACGAGTCCCTGGACGGTCTGCTCGATGAGCAGCTCGATGACGGCCTGGATCTCGCCGGTGCGCCGGTAGGCGGCGATCTGGCGATCGGCGCCGGTCCCGCGCTCGTCGCTGAGGAGCTGGCGCAGATAGGTCATCTCGCGCCGGCTGCCGAGATCGTCGACGACCTCGTCGACAAAGTCGAGCAGTTCGTGAATGGCGTCGCGCATGGTGAGGCGACGGCGATTGACGAAGTCAATATAGGTGGCATCGAGGCCGTCGCGCATGGCCAGCCATTTATTTTCATCAATATAGAGGCGTGGCAGGGCGATGGTGTTCAGGCCGGTCCGGTAGAGCCAGCTCAATCTGGCCACCAGGGCCTGGCAGAGGGCGGCCAGGGCGATGGTATCTTCCAGGGTGGCTGGCATGTCGCAGATGCGAAATTCGAGTGTGTCGAAGAAGGGATGGAGGCGTACGTCCCACCAGATGCGCTTACCGTTATCGATGAGGCCCGCCTCCACCAGGTCGGTGATGTAGCGCTCGAAATGGGCGTGATCGGGCAGCAGCTCGGGCAGGCCGCTGCGATTGCAGCGCTTCCAGACCACGGAGCGGTAGGATTTGATGCCGGTGAGCCGTCCTGCCCAGAAGGGCGAGTTCGAGGAGAGGGCCAGCAGATGGGGCAGCCAGGTGCGCACCTGGTTCATGACGGCGACGGCCTGCTCTCTGTCCTGGATACCGACGTGAATGTGCAGGCCGAAGATCAGGAGCGAGCGGCCAACGTCCTGCTCCTCGGCCTCCAGCTCTGAGTAGCGCTCTCGCTCGGTTCGCTCCTGATCCTGCCAGCGGGCTGTGGGATGCGTGCCGGCGCTGATCGGCACCAGGTCCTCGGTGCTCAGAATCTGCAGCAGCTGGCGCCGCAGGCCGGTCAGCTCCTGGCGCGCCGTTGCGATATCTGGACAGACATCGCTGATGATCTCGACGGTGGAGGCGTGCATTTCGGGCTTTATTTTCTCGCCCAGGGCAGGCTGACCTTTTTCAAGAACACGCTCGATGGCGCAACTGAGCTGACCTGTGCGGCGATCGACGAGCTGGAACTCTTCTTCGATACCAAGGGACGGGGGATAAAAAGACGACCGATGTTTCATGCGTGATCCTTTGCTCCTTCAAGAGACAGGGCCGGTAAATGCGTCGTCCTCTCCATCAGATATAACATCTCTGGACTGCTTGAATTATAACATATCACTGTGATGGGGCCTGGGACCTTGAGGAGCAGACGGACCGCGACAGGAGCAGGCGGGGTGGGCCTGGGTCACGCGGCCTGCTGACGCCGGGCAGGCCGCTAGAAGAGGGGCGGGCCAATGCGCAGGTGGGAGAAGGCTATCTCGCTCCCTTGCTCTGCGACGCAGAGGCCGATGCTGCCCACTTTGAGGGCGTGGCGGGAGGTGTCGGAGAGCGCTGGCGCCACAGGGTGGCCGTTGACGAAGAAGCGGAAGGTGGAGCCGTGGGCATCGACCTCGATGGTGTTCGTCTCGCCTTCTGCGATCAGCAGCGAGGGGAGGGCCCCATCGGCGAGGACCTTCCAGGCGCCGTTGTAGCGCAGGAACTGATAGGCGCCGCCACCCCAACTGACGACCTCAAAGACGTAGTAGTGACTCTGATCGCTGGCGGCACGGAAGATCACGCCGTAGTAGTCGGCGCTGTCGTGGCTACCACGGATCTCACGCATATCGAGCGAGAGGTGAAAATCGCGAAAGCTGTGGTCGGCGTAGAGGGCCACAGCGCTGGTGCGCGGCGACTGGTTGAGGATGTGGTACTCGCCGTTGGCGAAGTAGAAGGTGCTGCCTGAGGGCCAGGCACCGGGATTATCGGTGAGGCGGTCGGAGGGCACGCCGACGACGCGGCGAATCTGGCTGGTGGGCGAGGCCACTCTGTTGGCTGCCACCTGGGTGATATGAGAGGTGGCCAGGTTGCTGGTCAGCGTGAGCGAGCAGACGACGACCAGCAGGACAAAGGCGGCCAGGGCGACACGCCGCACCGGCCGCTGAGGCAGTCTGATCGCCTCCAGCTTCAGGGAGAGGACCGCTGGCAGCCAGCGAGGCAGCGTGAGACTCTGAACGCGCAGGCGCACGCGCGGCGAGGTGCCGGTGCGCTGCAGGCTCTCCTGAAAGGCGGCGCTCAGGCGCCCGGCTGAGGGAAAGCGCTCCTCAGGGAACTTCGCCAGGGCTTTGTGCAGCACATAGTCGATCTGGGGGGGCACGCGCTCATCAAGCTCGCAGAGGGCGGGAGGCGGCTCATGAACGTGCAGCAGGGCCAGGGCGATGGCCGAGTCAGCGAGAAACGGGGGGCGGCCGGCCAGCATGAAAAAGAGCGTCGCGCCCAGCGAGTAGACATCGGAGCGCTGGTCGACATACTGGTTGAGGGCCTGCTCGGGGGAGATATAGTCTGGCGTTCCGACCAGCGAGGTCAGCGGCCGGGCACCGTTGGCGCCGGCCTCCGCCAGCTCCTCGCGCACCAGGCGCGCGATGCCAAAGTCGGCGAGCAGGGCCTGGCCGGCCCCATCGAGCAGGATATTGGCCGGCTTGACATCGCAATGGATGCAGCCGCGCTCATGGGCGTAGTCGAGGGCGGCGGCGATCTGCCGCAGGTAGGTTGCGGCCTCCTGCAGCGAGAGTGGGCCATGGCGGCGCACGTGGTCGGCCAGGGTGCCGCCACGCATGTAGGGCATGACGATATAGGCCAGGCCATCTTCCTCCCCATAGGCGTAGATCGGCAGAATATGGGGATGTGTCAGCTTGCTGGCCGCCCGCGCCTCCCGCAGGAAGCGCTGCCGGAACTCCTCATGCATGGCGCGATCGAGGGTGGTCCGCGGCAGGAAGATCTTGACGGCCACCTGGCGCTCGGGCGCCTGCTGGTGTGCCAGAAAGACAGCGCTGGACCCACCGTAACCGAGCAGCCTCTCCAGCACACAGCCACCCACGACTCTGCCGATAAGCTGTTGACCCCTGACGTGCGACACGCTACGGCTCCTCCCCGCTCCGCTGATGCCGCTGCTGTGGGCATCGCGATCGCTGATCATAGACAGATATCTGCTAGCAGGGCGATGATGTGATACGAGCAAGCCGGGCTGCGCGGAGCTGCTCTCCTCATCATCACCAGGTCGTGATCCAGGAGGGTGCTGAGCCTGCTTACCAGTCGGCCTGGAGACAGAACTCGCCGGCGCGCATGATCGTGCGTCCGTCGACCTCGATCGTGCAGGTCGTAGGCACCACGTCCACATGAATGCTGGCATGCCAGTCGGCGCCGGTGTACTCCGGGTACGGGTTCCCGAAGGCGATATGCAGTCCAGGGATCTTTTCGTCCTGCAGCAGATTACCGACTGGCTGTTTCAGGCTGGTGAGCGTGCCGATGGCGAACTCGCCGACGCGGTTGCCGTTGGGCGTCGAGAACATGTAGTCGCGCAGCTCGCGAGCGACCGCGGCGTCCTCACTGCTCACCTCGGTCGCATAGCCATGTCTGATGGTGATGTGCACGGGATGTTTCAGCACGCCATACCTGGCGGAGAAGTAGTCGCCGAGCACATCGCCGACCAGGACGCCATTGACGTCGGCGGGGGCGGTAAAGACCTCGCCTTCAGGCAGGTTGCCCCACTGCCCCTGCTGGTGGTAGCGTCCATGGCAGGGAATCCAGTTCCAGGCGGGATTGAAGGTGGCGGTCACATCGCTGCCCTTTGCAGAGGTCACATGGATGCGCTGCGCCTGGCGCACGATCTCATAGACCTTCGTCGTCACCGCGTAGACCTCATCGTAATCGGCGCACATGCCCTCGGCCATCAGCCGCTCATCGATGCCGGGCATATGGCCGTGCCTGACGTGCAGCTCTTGTGTCAGAAACGGCAGCAGCGGGATGCGGAAGCCGATCTCGCCGGGCTGTGCCGTCGCTATATAGAACGATACGCTGGGCTGAAATTGGCGGAGGTCATTGCGCAGCTCTTCGGGGAAGCTGGTCAGCGGTCGCCGTCCGTAATGTTCGAGAAAATGTACGCTGACGTCGGCGTGCAGATCCAGGGCGGCCGTGGCGACGCGGCGCGCAATCGGGCCGCACTCGTAGTCAGTCATAATAAAGAGCCGATCGCTGGCCGTCACTCCCATGCACCTGACGGCGTTGACAGCCCCTTGCTGGACGCGCTGCTCAAAGGTGGCAGCGTCGTCCTGGCGCTCGATGCTGATGCTGCTCTGGTTACTCATCTCTCTGCTCCGTGATGGGTAATGTGATCCTCCATTGAGCATTATGAACGCTCAATGGCCTGATTGCAAGGTTGATCAAGGATGCTGGATCGGACCCTGGATCGGCGGACGCGCGGCGCGCTGTTCAAGGCCATCCTCATGGATAGACGCGCTGCCTGAGAGCCGGTAACGCCCATGGGAAACGCTGGCATCTGGTGTGAGCGGTGCGGCTTGCCAGTTCGGCAGCGGGGCGAAGCGGATCGCTGCGTCTGCGTGCTATACTCGAAAGAGAGACACACAGTCTGCTTGATCCTGCCCGTGCTGGATGCAGGTACTCTATCCAGGCCAGGGAGCCTGGAGCGAGCGGAAAAGGAGCCAGCAATGACAGAGAGCTTCGGCATTGCTCAGGTGGTAGCCTATCTGAATGCTCTGGGACTGCGCGTTGCCAGCATCGACGAGCGCCAGGAGATGGTGGAGCTGGCCTTTCACGACACCCTGGGGCAGTGGCGCATGATGATTGCGCTCCAATCAGGGCTGCCGGGGCGCCAACTGGTGTTTGTGGTCCCTCATATGGGTATGCTGAGTCGCAGGCAGCGCCAGGCCTGCCTTGAGGCGTTGATGAGCCTGAATTACACTCTGACGGTGGGGAAATTTGGCCTTGATCCCGACGATGGGGAGATTCGTCTGACGGAGATGGTGCTGCTCGGTGAGCAGGGCCTGGGGCTGGAGGCCTTCCGCCGCCTGTTCGGGGCGTTGATGCAGACGATGACTATCTATCGCAGCCTGATTCCGCGCATCCTCTATGGCAATCTCTCTGCGCGCGCCGCGCTGGCGGCCTGCGAGCAGGAGTTTATCGAGGACCATGAGCAGACGCTCCCGGCGAGCGCGGCGGCCGCGCCGGGTCCGGTCGGGAAGGCCTCCTCAGAGACGCTAGCCGTCCAGGATACTGCTGCCCAGGATGCTGGCCTCGCTGAGCCATTCGAGGGCGCGGAGGCGCTGCCGCCTCTCAACGCCGACGATGTGCTGGCGGAAATCACACGCATGCTTCAGGAAGGCAGAGACCAGAGCTGATCTGATGCGGCGTGACAGGGCGTGATCTGACGAGGGAGGAGCCGTGCGCCGCCTGTGATAGCAGCGGCGCTCAAAACATGCGCTTGCTCTTGTTGGAATAGTGGCCGTTCTGCTGAGCGCGCGCATCGGGATTCTCCTGCAGCTCTTCCTCCAGCTCTTCGGAAGAGGGAATGTCCTCCAGTGCGCTCAACTGTGTGGGGTCCATCCTGATCCAGCGATCGCTCATCTCCATAGGGGTTCGTCTGTACGAGCCAATCCGTTTGCCCACGACCAGCGCAGCCCAGGCCAGAATGAGGGCGGCCACTACGAACCCGATATAACCCAGAACCGTTTCATTCATCAGCGCTTGCGGCACCTCCAGAGCGGCAGTGAGGAGCTGGGGAAGCGCCGCCTCCTTCTTGCTTCTTTCAAGTTCTTCCCCACCCCTGGGGAGCAAGGGACGCCATCCTATTCTACTCAGGGGCGAAAAGCGGCGTCAAGCAAGTGTGGGCGTGGGGGCCGTCCCAGGCGCTGGCTCGCTTCTCCGTTGCCTGGGGCGGCACGCACGTGCTGCCTGACGATCAGACGGTGGTAATGGTCCCATCGGCGTTGACGCGAATGGCCACCTGCGGCAGGGGGGTCATGGCCGGTCCCTGCACCACGCTGCCTTTCCTGGCGGGATCGAAGATGGCACCGTGGGCCGGGCAGACCAGCAGGTGGGAGGCGGGATCATAGTTGACGGCGACTCCCTCGTGCGTGCAACTGCGGGAGTAGGCGGCAAAGCTCCCGCCTGGCAGATGGATGAGCAGGGCCTGCTGGCCGTTGGCGGGATTGGTGAAGGCCTGGGCGGAGTTGACCGCCAGCGTGGTGGCGCCGATGACTTTGCCGTTATGGTGGCTGGTCGCAGTGGACGTCGTCTGCTGCTGCGTGGTCGTGCCGTTGCCGGTGGTCGTCTGCTGCTGCATGCTGGTGGTGCCGTTTGTGGTGCCGGTCGTCGCGGTGGTGCTACCCTGATGGAGGAGGGCGCCCAGTATGGCCTCCACATGGGGAGCCCCAAGATAGAGGGCGGCGCCGGCAGCGACCACGCCGCCGCCGACGAGCAGCGCCACTACCTGGCGGCGATTCTTGCGGCTGCGGCGCCGGCTGACCATGGGGAGCGGCGGCTCTATGGCGGCCGCGGCGAGCCTGCGGGGCGCTGGCTCGGACTGGTAGCTCAGGCCTGGCAGCACCAGCGGCTCGGAGCGCAGGGCGGCCTGAACGCTGCTAGCGCTGCGGGCGGGGCCAGCGGGTGCGGCGGATTGCTCCTGCAGAGACTCCGGCGGGGTACCAGACCACCAGGCGAAGGAGTCCAGATCGGCGGTGTTTCCGGTCGGTACGGGCATGGGTGGTGCTGGCGGCATGGCAGGCACGGAGAGCGGCACGGTGCCAGGCAGGGAGGCCAGGACCTCGCCCCGGCGTGAGGCGGATGCGGTTGGGGCTGCTCCGGCGGAGAGCGGCTGATCCTGCCAGGCTGCCGCGGGGGGGGTGGCGCGCCGGACCGGGGCCGAACGCTCGCCCCTGGTGGGGTCGACACTGGGTAGATGGCCGGTCACAATCGGTGGACGCAGCTGCCATGACCCGCCCTGAGCGCTGCCAGCCTGGTCGCTGGCGGAGGCGCTGGCCGGTCGCGCTGTGACGGTCGGCAGGGCGTAGAGGCTGCGGCCTCGCTGGATGGCCCGGCCGTAGGCCTCGACGAAGGCTCCGGCGGACTGGAAGCGCCGAGCGGGGTCGCGCGCCAGGGCATGTGAGAGCACTTCGTCGATCTCCGGCGGGGTGGCCGGATAGAGGCTGCGCAGCGCGGGCACGGGCATTCTGACATGCTGCAGGGCAATCTCCAGCGAGTCGCTCCCCGTGAAGGGTGGCCGGCCGCTGAGTAGTTCGTAGAGCACGATCCCCAGGGCGTAAATATCGGCGCGCGCGTCCACCTGTTGCTGCCCGAGCACGACCTCGGGGGCAAGGTACTCGGGTGCTCCCAGAAAGGTGCCCGCCAGGCTTAACAGGTGAAGATAGGGATGCTCCACCCGTCGAACGCCGCGCATCTGGAGCATCTCGACCAGCCCGAAGCCGGCGACGGCGACGTGCTGCTCGTCGCCCTGCAGCACGATATTGGCTGGCTTGAGGGCGCGGTGTACCACGCCGCGGCTGTGGGCGTAATCCAGTCCCTCGGCAACCTGCTCCAGGACGGTCAGCGCATAGGAGGGCGCGCAACGTCCCTGACGCTTGAGGACGTGAGCCAGTGAGCCATCGGTCACGTAGGGTGTTACCAGATAGGGGTAGCCCAGTTGCTCGCCAAAATCATAGATCGAGAGGATCGACGGGTGGTCTAGCTCAAGCAGGGCGGTCGCAATCTGCGTGAAGCGCGTAATGAAGCGATTGCGCGCCCGCACAGAGAAGTCCTCCGGGATTAGAATCGCCGTGATCGCCACTGGCAGGTTCTTGACAGGCTGCCTACCGAGATAGACGGCGCTGACCCGTCCTTTACTGAGCAGTTGTTCTACGCGGTAGCTCCCCACCATGCGCCCGACCAGCAGATCTTCGTGTTGCGTCTCGTACATGCTATCTCCCCCAGGCGAGGCGTTGCCGGCCTCGCGCTTGAAGCTCACGACGGTGTTCCAGGTGCTTGGCCCTGGCTCTACCCAGCCGCCCGCCCACTGTCCCGAGTAATGAGATTACAGAGTATATCAGAGCGAGTCAATCTGTTACGCTTAATGTAGGACTTGTGGGTTATACTTGCAGAACAATCATCACCTTTAAGGGACTGGCTCCAGAGGAGCGAGGGGAGCAGGGCGCGCGCAGGGCCGCGTCTGATCAGGGACCCCCGCGGGCGGCCGGGGGGAGCGGGGGAAACCGGCCGCCCTGTGAGAGCGGGTCAATGGGTGTGGGAGTATGGGAGCAGGCCTGATCACCGGCCCGTTCACACCCGTACCAGACCAGATGTCCGGGGGCAATGACGACATCTGAACGTCTGTTCTACACTGCCTATGATACCACGATTGCTGGCCGATGTCAAGCGAGCGATTGGACTTCTTCGAGGTGGGGGGAGCGGCGGTGCGCGTCTGGCTGCCGCTGGTTGGGTGGGCCGGCGTGGCCTGATTCTCGCGGAGAGACTGCCGCGCACTCGCCAGAGATGGTACAATGGGCGGAGAAATAGCTGCTGCTCCCGTCGTCTCTCTACAGAACAGTGAGGGAGTGTTGAATTCGAGAGAAAGTGAAGTGGTCTGTACGTTATGGCAGATGTCCGACCATTACGAGGAATACGCTACGCCTCCCAGGTGATTGCTGATCTGGGGCAGGTGATCTGTCCTCCGTTTGACGTGATCTCGCCGGAGGCCCAGGCGCGCTACTATGAGCGTCATCCCTACAATATGATTCGTCTGGAGCTCGGACAGGAGTACGCGGACGATACGACGCTCAACAACCGTTACACGCGCGCGGCCCGGACCTTTGCGGAATGGCGCAAGGCGGGTGTCCTTCAGCAGGAGGCGGCTCCCTGCTATTATCTCTATCAACAGCGTTTCACCTATGGGGGCCAGAGCTACACGCGCACGGGTCTGCTGGCGCGTGTGCGCCTGGAGCCGTGGAGCGCGCGGGTGGTGCTACCTCATGAACTGACGCTCAGTAAACCCAAGGATGACCGCCTGCACCTGATGCGCGCCTGTGCGGCGAATTTCAGTCCGATCATGGCCTGGTACGATGATCCCCAGGCGCGCATGCGGCGCCTGCTCTCCTCCTATGCTGAGGGGGCGCTGGTGCAGACGCGCGACGAGGTCCATGAGGAGCATCGTCTGCATCCCATCAGCGATCCTGCGCAGATCGCTCTCATCGCTGACTTTTTCAGCGAGCGTCAGCTCTACATTGCTGATGGTCACCATCGCTACGAGACGGCGCTGGCCTACCGTGAGGAGATCCGCGAGCTGCATCGCGGGCTGGACCCTGAGGATGGCGCCAACTTTGTGATGATGGTGCTGATCGATGTGGACGATCCGGGTCTGCTGGTGCTGCCGACGCATCGTCTGCTGCGCAACCTCTCTGCGGAGCAGATGCAGCGGCTTTCGGAGCCGCACCTGGGGCGTTTCTTCGCGCTGCAGGCCCTGGCGACCACGGAGCGAGAGGGGGGGACGCTCTTTGCGCGGCTGGCGGAGGCTGGCCAGCAGGGGCCGGCCTTCGGGCTGCTCGTTGGTGAGCAGGCCTGGCTGTTGACGCTCAACGAGGTGGGTCGGGCGCGTATGCAGGAGAGCGGCCACGCCGAGGAGTGGAACGCCCTCGATGTGGCGGTCGCGCAGCGTCTGATCCTGGAGGAGCTGCTGGGGCTGAGCGCCGAGGATATTCGCGGCGGTGGCTACCTGCGCTATACGCACGAGCCACAGGAGGCGCTGCAGGCCCTGCCGCGCGGCGAGGCGCAGGCGGTGATCCTGCTCAACGCCACGCCGGTGCGTCAGACCTGCGCTGTCGCCCGCGCCGATGAGCGCATGCCCCAGAAATCGACCTATCTCTATCCCAAGCTTGCCAGTGGGCTGGTCATCAATCCGCTCTGGTAGGGAGCAGGCTGGTGAGCAGATGAGGGAGACGAGGGAGCGAGGGCGTCGGAGCGCGGGCGGCCGGCTCGTTCGTCTGTCTTCTGACGTCTCTCTGCGCCCCTCTGGCCTCTCTGTAGGAGGTCACACGTCCCAGGCGTCCACGAGGTCACACGCACACAACGTATATGCAGTGCAGGAGGAGCAACGATGAGCACGCTGATTGCAGCTGCGCAACTGGAGTCGAGTCCATCACCCGCTGAGAATCTGGCGCGAGCCAGGGGAGCGATCGAGGTCGCCGCGCAACGCGGGGCGCGCCTGGTGATCCTGCCGGAGATCTTCATGGCCTGGCTGGCCCCTGAGGAGTTCAGGGCGCAGCAGGCGCGCCAGGTCTCGCAGCCGCTGGACGGTCCCTTTGTCGAGGGACTGCGTGAGGCGGCCCGGGCGGCGCGGGTCTGGGTTGTCGGCGGGATGATCGAGACGGCGGCGGAGACGGCTGAGAAGACCTACAACACGACGGTCGTGATCGACGATCGCGGGGAGCTGCTGCGCGCCTATCACAAAACGTATATGTTTGACGCCTTTGGCTATCGCGAATCGGACGTCTTTGCCAGCGGTGATCGCATCTTTGAGCCGCTGGCGACGCCGTTCGGGCGTATGGGTCTCTTTGTCTGCTACGAGCTGCGCTTCCCGGAGGTGGCGCGCTACCAGGCGGCGCAGGGCGTGGATTTCTTCATCATGCCTTCGGGCTGGGTCAGCGGCCATCTGAAGGAGCTGCACTGGCGTCATCTGATCGTGGCGCGGGCTATCGAGAACACGGCTTACGTCTTCACCTGTGATCAGGCGGGCCACCAGTTTCTGGGACGCTCGCTGCACGTCGACCCGCTCGGCGTGGTGCTGGCTGAGGGGCACGAGGGCGAGCAGATCGTCTACGGCGAACTGGATCTGCAGCGGCTCGAGCAGGCGCGTCACCGGCTTCCCTCGCTGCAGCACCTGCGTGGGGACCTCTACCGGCGCTGACCGCCTGCCCGGTCGAGTCTGACGGGCGAACCTACCCGGTCGGGTCTACCCGGTTGAGCCTATCCGGTCGAACCTATGAGCCTGACGGTCGGGCCTACCCGGTCGGGTCTACCCGGGCGAACCTAGGTAGAGGGGAAGAGGTCGCCAGGCAGGGCGCCGAAGTCATCGGAGTCGAGGGCATCCAGCAGCAGGCGGAATGGCCCCTGGCGAATGGTGAGGCTGAGGAGGGTACGTACGAAGGGCTGCTCGCGCGGGGTGAGGCCGGAGGAGGGATGCAGCGCGGCGGCGACGGCGCGAATGAGGGCCGCCGTCTTCTGGCGCGCGCCAAACTCGAAGAGCTGGCCCTGGCGGCGCAGACGGGCCTCGTAGAGCAGCCGCCAGCGCTCGTCGATCAGGGCCGCCAGGGCGTCATCGACGACGGCGTCCAGGCTGGCCGGCTGCGTTCGGGGCTGGGCCCGGCGCGTTCGTGAGCGGCCGGCCGTGGGCGGTTGTGGCCCCTCCAGGCTGCTCCAGTAGCGGGTCATAAACGGCTGGATCGCATCCAGCGGCTCATAGAGCCACGAAGAGAACTCGGGCAACTGGAACAGCTCGACGCCCTGTTGCACGAGTGGCAGCAGGTCGGGCGTGTAGGGCAGCGGCTCCAGGGCTGTTCTGACGGGCGTTCCCTGGCGCTGCTGGGCCTCGGCAGAGATCAGTGGTCGCCAGATCGAGTAGGCGATGGGGAGCTTGCGGCGTCCACGTTTGTTGAGGGCGCTGGCCTCAGCGATCAGGGCCAGGCAGAACTCAGGCGGGACCACAAAATTCGTGAAGCCCTGCTCGCTCATCTCCTTCACCAGGGCCTCCCAGCGCTCGACGGCCATCTCGTCGGTGCCGTAGCAATCCTTCAGGCCCCACTGATCCTGGTAGAGAATATTGATGCCTTTGAGCAGGCCCTCGGAGCGCTTCCAGGCGAGCATGATGATCTGGGAGCCGCTGCCGTCGATAAAGCTGACGCGCGTCTCGTAGAGGGGGAAGGCGGGCTGCGCGGCGACGGCCATGGCCTGGGCTTCCGTGCCGGGAGCGGCGTGCATCGTCAGGCGGCCCAGGGCCGAGCGTGCGTGCTGCTTGAGGGCGCGGTTGGAGCTGGTCGCCAGCAGATGGTTGAGGGCGGGAATCGACTGATAGGCGGCGACGGTGCCCAGTTGTTCGAGGGCGTCGATGGTGGCCATGACGACCCGCGTGGACTGATTTTCGAGGAGGGGGACGAGCAGATGGGCGGCGCGCGGATCGTGGCTACGTCCCAGCCAGTCGACGAAGCCCAGGCGGCGCTCCAGGGGCATCGTCAGGACGTCTTCGAGCACGGCCTCTACGCCCAGTTCGCTGCGCCCCACCAGCTCCAGCAGGCGGGTCTGCATCTGCAGCATGGCGGCTTCGGGATCGTTGAGATACTCGATGATGCCCTCCTCGGCCATTTCGGAATGCAGCTCTTTGAGGACCGGGGCCAGCGTCAGCTTCGCCAGATCGCTCACTGTGGGATCGGTCACGAAGTCCTCGAGCGCCTCGCGATCGTCCTCGGTCGCCAGCTCAGAGAGGATATGCACTGCGGTCGCATGAGCGCCCGGATCACGGCTCCGTAGGAGTGCCAGCACCTTGTCGCGGGCGCTGGTGGTCCATTCTTCATCGAGGCGTTCAAAGTAGGCGTCCAGCGTCTGGGGATCGAGTGTTTCACGATGGCTGAGCGCTTCGAGCACCGCATCGATACTGATGGGTGGCGACCCTTTGCGTCCTTTTGGCATACCTCTACCTCTTCTCTAGACTGACTGTTCCCTGAATATCTCCACTCCTCCAGGGTGGGCACGCTGCAGGGGAGAGGCTCTCTGGCGCTCTCCCCGCGTGAGGACGGTACGATCACTGATTAGAGATCCACGGCTCAGCGGCTGGCTGCAGAACGCTGCGGCGTTAGGCCGGCCAGGCTATCGATGCCATCTTCACCAGGATTGTATCACGTTGTCCGCGTCACGTCGATAGCTGCGGGACCTGTTGCAACGTGCGTCTCCAGAAAGCACGGCACAGCACAGTCAATCAGCAGCGTCCTTCCTCCTGAGCGCGGTTCCGGGGACGCATGAGCTTCGCACCCTTTCATAATAGCATGTTTCGTCTGGCCTCCTGACCCTGAGCGCGGCTCCGGGAACGCATGAGCCTTGCACCTGACCCCACGACACGGCACGGCCCAGCCAATCAGAAGCTCCCTTCCTCCTGATAGAAGCGTCGGGGACGGATGAGCGTGGAAGCGGCTGGCTGACTGCTGGTGGTGAGGGTGTCGCCCAGCAAGGCGAGGCTGAGGAGAAAGTCGTCGTGGCCGTCGGCGGGGTCGACGTACATATCCATGAGGTCGGCGCCGAGGAGGCGGTAGCGAGCGAGGCGGAGCTGGCGCCAGCACTCTTCGTAGATGGCGCTGGGGGCCGTGGCGGGGGCATAGAGCTTGAGACGGCCGCTGTTGAGCAGGGAGAGGAGCTGGTAGGTCAGGCGGGATTTGCTGGGGCGGGTAAAGTTGAAGGCGGTGACGCGCTCTTCACCGAGGCGGGCGCGCAGGAGGGAGGCGAGGCCGGCCCCGAGGCCGGTGGCGTCGATCACCAGGGAGCGCAGGCTCCAGCGCTGCGCCAGGGCCAGGGTGGCGGCGTACTGCTCCAGGTAGGGTCTGCCGGTCCACCACTGCTGGTGGACGATCTGCAGGGCGGGCAGGCCAAGCTCATTGTACTCGAGGCGGGCGATGGTGACGACGGTGCTATCGCGGCGGGCGCGGGCCTGCCAGGGTGGCGGAGCTGACGTCAGTCCAGCGGCTGGGGGGGTGCGCTCTTCGCCCCCGACGTCCATGCCGGCCACGTAGCAGTCTTCCTCCTCTGGCTCGTCCTGCCAGGCGTGTCTTCCCTGCAGCAGGGTGCGTTGCAGGGGACTCAGCAGGTAGCCGGCGCCGCTGAGGGACTGGAGGAAGTACTGCGTCTGAATGGCGGGGTGATCCTCGCCCAGGCGAGCGATCTCCTGTTCGACAAAGCGGCGATAGGCTGGATTGATGGCGGCCAGGGTGCGCCAGTCGTGCTCGAAGTGGGTGCGCTGGCCGGTGCGCTCTTCGCGCTCGAGGTTGATGGCGCGCTGGCGCGCGAGGAGGGTGTCGTCGCTCCAGGCGGTGCCGTAGAGCACGGTGGTGGCGGCGGTCGTGGAGGCCATCGGGCGGAAGTCGCGATCGAATTTTTCGGGCTGGACGTCCTGGGCTTCGTCGATCTCGAGCAGGAGGCTGGCGGTGGCGCCGACGACGTTGCTGGTCGGGGCGGCGGAGTAGAAGAGGATGCGTGGCCCCACCTGGCGCTTGAGCAGGGCGGGATCGGCGCGCGGCGCCAGGCCGATGATGTAGCCGCGGCTGCTCCAGACGCGCTCGCTCAGGGCAGGGCTTTCGAGCAGGGAGAGGAGGCGCAGGCGGCTATTGACGATCTGGGGGGTAAAGGTGGGAGCGGCTTTGACGATGCTCCCTGCGGGCATGGTGGCCAGCAGGTAGGCCTCGAGTACGGCGGAGAGCTGGTTTTTGCCGGACTGGCGCGCCAGCATGACGCTGAAGATCTCGCCGCGTCCCTCGAGAATGGAGGCGAGGATGGCTTCGGCGATGACGCTCTGATAGGGGTAGAGCGGTTTCGCCAGGACGCTGCGGGCGAACTCGCTGATGGCCGAGGGTGAGCCAGGCGCAGGCAGCGGGGAGCGGGGTGCAGGTGGTGGCGGTGATGAGTCAGGAGGTAGGGGCGGCATTGGTACGCTGCTCTCCACGGAGGGTATGATGGATGGTCCTGATGGACGGGGGCTGATGAATGATCCGGATGAACGAGACTCTCGAATGGGGTTGTCGAATGCGGCTCACTGATGATCCCGTCGGGCGACCCTGATGGACGGGGCTCTCAGATGGGGCTATCGGACGGTCGTAGATCTACACGGAGGAGAGAGCGGATCGGTCCGGGCTGATCCTGCGCTGGCGCTCCGCCAGCCTCTTCTGAAGAGTATACCATGGCGCCCTGCAGAAGGCAAGGCGGCGCGCCGCTCCAGGGGGTCCAGTCCAGGCCGGACAGAGCACGCCCGTCGGGGCCTGGCCTCCTGGGGTGTAACATCGGGAGGGCCTTCTGTGAAGAGATTCATGCAAGCAGCACCGCTCTCGTAGCGGGAAGAGAAAGGATGACGGATGGAGATAAAGCCAGCACGGAGCGCGCTCCATACCCCTCCTGATGTCCAGGCCGGGGCGCTGAGCGGCGGCCACGAGCAGCGCGAGCACCTGGCAGCGTTTCTGGAAGCCGAGAGCGAGACACTCCTGCAGCAGCTGCGCTTCTACGTTCTGCGGCTGAATCTGGCGCAGGGCGCGGAGGCGCGGGCGGTCGCCCTGGATATTTTGCAGGAGGTGGCGCTGGAGGCCCTGACCCACGCCGCGCGCTTCGAGCCGCAGCGTCAGCCAATGGCCTGGCTCCTCGGCATTGGCGTCAACGTCATCAGGCGCCGGAAGGTGGAGGGACGGCGGCGCTCCAGGCGGGAGGTGTCGCCCGCGAGCATCGGGGGCACGCGCTCCGATTCGCCGAGCGAGACGCAGATCTTCGAGCTGCTGCAGCCAGCAGGCTTCCTGGAACCAGGACCGGAGGAGGAGGTTGAGGAGAGCGAGCAGGTTGAGACGCTGCTGGGGCTGGTTGACGGTGAGGATCGCGAGCTGTTGCGTCTGGCCTTCGTGCAGGATTTCGAGCGCGAGGCCATTGCGCGTCGGCTGGGGATCAGTGCGGGTGCGGCGCGGGTCCGGCTGCATCGGGCGCTCCAACGTCTGCGCCGGGCCTTCCTTGGACAGGCAGACGGCGGCCGGCCCTGAGGGCGCACACGGGACAGGCAGACGGCGGCCGGCCCTGAGGGCGCACGCGCGTGAGCATTGCATCATAAGCAGAGCAGAGAAGGGATCAACCATGAACGAGGAGATGACCTTGCGAAAGCAGCGTCGCAGTCGGGCGCTGCAGAACTATCTGGAAGCCCTCAAGCAGGGCGATGACGCCAGGGTCGCGGCCTTGCTGGAGGAGGCGCGGACGGACCCAGGCCTGGAGCGGATGCTCCTCGAGGTGAATAGCGCCTGGGCCGAGGAGGAGGGGGTGCACGTGACTCCCGCCGAGCTGGAGGAGGCGCGGGCCCGGCTGCAGCAGGTGGGCGCCGCAGCGACACGGCGGGCCTTCAAGGGACCGAGCGTCAGGCCGGTGCAGGTGCCGCTGGCGCGGCGCGCGAGCCGGCCGCCTCTCTGGCGGCGCCCCTGGATGGTGGCGGCCGTCCTGGCGGTGCTGGCGCTGCTCTTCGTTTTCAGCGGCGGCACCGGCCTGGCGGCACAGTTTCTGACGCTCTTCAGCGTGCAGCATTTTCAGCCAGTGAGCGTGAACCCCCGGACGGTGCAGACGAGCCAGTTGCCGCGGCCCAGTGATCTGGGCGATTACCAGTTCCAGCCGGGCACGCTGCAGATGCAGCGCAATCTGAGCCGCGCGCAGGCCGCGCAGTTCGTGACCTTTCCGCTGAAGCTGCCCGCCGCGCTGCCGTCTGGCTTCGCAGGTCGGCAGCCGGTCTTTGACGGCCTCGATGGTGGGAGCGCGATCTTCACCTTCAGGGCCTCCAAAGCGCACGCCTATCTGGTGCGCAGCGGCCATGGCTCCATCGCCATCCCCGCCGTGCTGGACGGCGCGACCTTCGCGGTGCACATCTCGCGGGGCATGGAGCTGCACTACCTCAGCTCCGGTGGCCGCTTGCTGGCCATCGTGGAGATGCCCTCGCCGACGATCGAGGCGACCGGCAAGGCCTCGCTTGAGGATCTGCGCGCCTTCTTGCTCTCGCTGCCCGGTCTGCCGACGCCCCTGGTGGAGCAGCTCAAGCGCATCGACCTCCAGAGCGGGACGATTCCGCTGCCCATTCTGCCCGGCATGTCGGCGCAGCCGGTCAGCGTGCAGGGACAATCGGCGGTTCTGCTGACCACGGGCCAGGACGCTTCGTCTCTGAATCTGCCGGTTGGGCAGGCCGTGCTCTGGGAGGCTGGCGGGATCATCTACCTGGTTGGCGAGAGTGGGCAGGACACCACGCAGCTTGTGGCGACGGCGAACTCGCTGCGCTAGCCTCCGGGGCCGGCGCCCCATCAGCGATCTCGAGGCTCCCTCGGGTCCTGGTCTGAGCGAGCGATGAGAGCGGATCGGCCAGAGATGCAGGCCCGATCCGCTCTCGCTCGTCCCGCGGCGCGACCGGCTGCCACGGGCCGCACGCACGGGGGCCAACCGGTAGATCGATCTCTCAACAGAGGAGCAACGTGGCTATGAGTCCAGCACGGTCAGTGCAAGAGCCAGTCATCGAAGTAGAGGAGCTGGTGAAGCGGTACCGCCAGGTGCTGGCGGTGGACCATCTGAGCTTTGTGACCTACCGGGGCGAGGCCTTCGGCTTTCTGGGGCCTAACGGGGCGGGCAAGAGCACGGTGGTCAAGATTCTCACGGGCCTGGTGCGGCCGACGGCCGGCCGGGTGCGTCTGCTGGGGCGTCCCCTGGGCGACCGTGAGGTGCGGCGGCGTATCGGCTATCTGCCGGAGCTGCCGACCTTTCATCGCTGGCTCACAGCGGAGGAGTTTCTGGCCTTCCATGGCCGGCTCTATGGCCTGGAGGGGACAGTGCTGCGTGCGCGCAGCCGCGAGGTGCTGGAGCTGGTGGGCCTGGCAGGCCGCGCGCGCCAGCGTCTGGGCACCTTCTCGAAAGGCATGTTGCAGCGCATCGGCCTGGCGCAGGCCCTGCTGAACCAGCCGGAGCTGCTGATCCTGGACGAGCTGTCGGCGGGTCTTGATCCTGTCGGGCAGCGCGATCTGCGCAGCCTGCTGCTCGACCTGAAGTCCGGGGGGCTGAGCATCTTTATCAACTCCCATCAGCTCGCCGATGTGGAGGCGATCTGCGACCGCGTGGGGATCATCAACCTGGGGCGGCTGCTCAAGCTCGGAGCGCCGCAGGAGCTGTTCGAGGAGCCGCTGTTGTTCGAGGTGCGCGTCGCGCCGGTCAGTGCGGAGCTGCTCGCGCGCCTGCAGTCGCTGGTGCTCTCGCTGGAGCGCGACGATTACGACGCCAATCGCCTCGTGCTGCGTCTGCGCAGCGAGGAGCAGGCGGCTGAGGTTGCGGCGGCGGTCCACGCCTGCGGGGCGCGCCTCTATCGTCTGGCCCCACATCGCCGCTCGCTGGAGCAGCTCTTCCTGCGCACGATCGACCTCTCGCGCGAGCTGCCATCAGCATGACTCACGGGAAGGAAGGAGAAGGCACGTCATGGGTTGGCTGACGATCACCCGCTTCACGCTCAAAGAGATCGTGCGGCGCTGGATCTTTCTGGCGATCGTTGTGTTGACGGCGCTCATGCTGGGCGTCTTCGCGCTCCTGTTGAACGCCGTGACCGAGAGTATCCTTACTCATCGTCCTGACGAGCCGCAGTTTGTTCTGCTGGGCGTGGGGGTGCTCATGTCTCTGCTGGCGAGCTGGTCTGTCTATCTGCAGACGAGCGTGATGACGGTGCTGCTGACGGCCGGGATGCTCTCGGCTGAGGTCGAGGCTGGCACGCTGGCGATCATCGTCCCTAAACCGCTGGCGCGCGCGGAGATTGTGCTGGGGAAATGGCTGGCCTACGCGCTGGTGCTGGGGGGCTACACGGCTCTGCTGGCGCTGGCTTTTCTGGGGGTCATCTACTGGAAGACGGGCTACTGGCCGGAGCAGTGGGCGGGCATGGTCGCCATGCTGGAGCTGAATATGCTGACGCTGCTGGCCCTGCTGACCCTGGTCGGGGCCTTCTGGCCGACGCTGGTCAACGGGGCGGTCGTCGTGGTGCTCTTCATCGGGGCGCCGCTGGCGAGCATCGCCCAGTTCGTGCTGCAGGGCCAGAGCCTGACGATCGAGCGCATCACGACGGCCATCGACCTGGTGATGCCGAGCGACGCCCTCTGGCATGCGGCGGCCTCTTATCTGCTGCCGCCCTCGCTCCAGGATCTGGTGCGCCTGCATGCCAGCACCCAGGACATCCCGCTCGTCGGGGCGCAGAGCCTCTCGCCGGCCCTGGCTATCTGGATCGCGCTCTATATTGTGGTGCTGCCCCTGCTGGGGATCTGGCGCTTCCAGTGGCGCGACCTCTAAGCCCGTCAGCGCGCGCCGCTCCGGGCTGCGCCAGCCGCGCAAATAGGCCACAAACGCAGTGCCAATGCAGCACCATGGGACTGCAACAGAGCAGAGGCGCCGGCTCCGGCGGCCACATCCCGGAGCGGCGCCTCTGCTCCATCACACCAGACGTCATGAAGTCGCTGCCCTCAATCAGGCAAGATCGCGCAACAGATGGGCCTGAATCGGCTGGCGTAAGGTACGTAATGCCTTGACTTCAATCTGCCGAATCCGTTCGCGGGTCAGTTTGAAATGCGCGCTCAGCTCCTCGAGCGTATGGCAGTAGCCGTCAGCCAGGCCATAGCGCATTTCGATCACCTGGCGCTCGCGCTGATTGAGCAGGTCCAGGGCGCTGGCGATCTGATCGCGCAGCGCTCGATGGGTGACGGCGTCGGCCGGGGCGGTCGCGCGCGTGTCCTCGAGCGTGTCGGCCAGATGATACGGCTCATCGTCGGTCAGCGGCGCATCCAGCGAGATCGGATTCTCGGCCATGCCCTGCAGCTCGAGGACGCGCTCCCTGGTCAGGTGCGCTACGCGCGCGATCTCCTCGGCTTCAGGATCACGCCCCAGCTCCTGATAGAGGTGGCGCGTGATGCGCTTGATCTTGTAGATTAATTCAACGACATGGACGGGTATGTGAATGGTGCGGGTGTGCTCGGCCACCGCACGGCTGATGGCCTGGCGAATCCACCAGGTGGCATAGGTGCTGAAGCGGAAGCCGCGCGTGGGATCAAACTTCTGCGCGGCGCGAATCAGGCCGAGATTGCCTTCCTGCACCAGATCCAGCAGTGAAATACCCTGTGTATTGTAGCGCTTGGCGATGCTTACCACCAGGCGCAGATTGGACTCGACCAGACGCTGCTGGGCCTCGATGTCCCCTTCGGCGACACGCCGCGCCAGCTCCATCTCTTGCTCTGCGTTGAGCAGGGGATACCTTCCGATCTCCCCTAGATACTTGCGAATGGCATTGTCCAGTGTCTCCTCTTCCAGACCCTCCTCTTCTTCTGCTAGCAAGTCGTCGTCATCTGTAAACAGCTCGTCGTCGTCCTGATAGAAGGCCAGTACACGCTCTTCCTGACACCCTCTCCCCGCAGCCTTTGCGTTCCTGAGTGCCCTTCTCGCACTGGCTACCATAGGCTTCCTGACTCCTTTACCTCTCATATCCACGTTCCACATCTTGGTAACCGGGGCAACCCGAATTTTTTTCGGTCTCTTTCCCCCCATCTCTCTTCATTGCAAGATATGTGCCAATATGCAAGTAAAGGGAGAAAAACTGCTTGTATGCTATTCCTCTGCACAAAATACCGCTTGCATGACGTAAAATTTTTACGGCCACTGGGGAATTTTCCACAGCGCGCCGCGGGCTCTGGCCTGCGCGAAAACGCTGCTGCGGGGGGTTTATTGCTGTAGATATCTGCTCCCGACGCCCGTGGATTTCTGAAAAGAGAGAGGCTATGGACTCAGATCGTCAGTTGCTGCAGGCTCCCCGTCCTGGTCAGTGTCCGCTCTGCTCCAGTCCGCTGAAGCCGGGCGCACTGATCTGCTACTTCTGCGGTTTCTCAGCGCCCATGCAGAAGCAGGAGCGCACGCCGGCCGGCCGGCGCTCGCGCCCGGAGACGACGCCGATCCCGCCGCGCGCTTCGGCGCATCCGGTGCGCGTTCGCTCGCGCTACGCCACCATCGACGCCAGGCCCGCGGCGCCGCAGGGCCGTCGTGGACGGCCGACGACGCCGCTCTGGCAGCATGAGTCGCCTGCTTTTCAGGCCCAGAGCAGTCTGCCGGCCCTGACGCTGGTGATCTCTGACCTGCCTACGCGGCCGGAGGCTGGCGCTGATGAGGCTACCTGCGCGGCGGGGCCGCCGGCGGTGGCGTCCTCCTCCGCCGGGGCTTCGGCCGGGGCTCCCACCGCTGCGGCGCCTCCTCGGCCGGAGGAGGAGCGCCTGCGCGCCCATCTCGCCAGCCTCGCGGAGCTCGCTACCCTGCCTCCCTCGGCCGCTGCCTCCTCGGCCACGCCGCTGGCGCCTCTGCCTGCGCCTCCTCGGCCGGAGGAGGAGCGCCTGCGCGCCCATCTCGCCAGCCTCGCGGAGATCGCTACCCTGCCTCCCTCGGCCGCTGCCTCCTCGGCCACGCCGCCGGCGCCTCTGCCTGCGCCTCCTCGACCGGA
>JBHOQN010000142.1:0-6788 GCA_042408965.1 Ktedonobacteraceae bacterium | reverse complement strand
TCGAGAGAAGTACCTGGCTTCTCTTGCTCAGGATGGTATAGCTGTCCTGAGTGGGCCGACCTGTCAGGCGGCCTCTCGTGTCCACCCTTCGGGGTGAGATGCAAGCCCCCGCCTTCAGGCGTGGGGTCCACCTGACTGCTGTAAGCCCTCGATGTCCAGAGAGAGCTACTGGCCGCATAGAGGCTTCTCCCCTCCATGCTCTCCCTCAGGCCTGACTTCCAGTTCCTCCTAGCGAACCTCCTGCAATAGATCCACATAGCGCGCGAGGAGATCCTGATAGGTCTCTCTCCGCTCCATCAGAGTGACTGCCCCGGCGCTCAGCAGTAATACGGACGGACGCGGCACAAGGTTATAATTACTGGCAAGAGGGAGACAATAGGCCCCGGCCAGAGGGACTGCTAGCAATGCCCCTTCCTGCATGCGGGGCAGCTCCACTGCTTCGATAAGGATATCGCCGGATTCACAATAGCGGCCCGCTACACAGACGGTCTCCACGGGGGGAGCCAGGACCTGCTCAACGGCGAGGGCTGTGTAGCGGGCTCCATAGAGAGCGGGACGGATATTATCGCCCATGCCCCCATCCACAAAGAGGTAGGTTACGCCTGCCGCTGTGCTCTTGCGTACGCCGACTCGATAGAGGGCTATGCCGGCTCGCGCGATGATCGAGCGACCAGGCTCGATGAGCAACGCAGGCATGGGAAGCCGCTCGCTCTTGAGGAGTCGCCTGACGGTGCGCTCCAGAGCTGCGGCGAGAGTCTCTACTGCAGGCATCTCCTCACTATCGGGAGTAGCAATCCCCCAGCCACCACCCGGGCTGATCACCTCTGGCCACCAGCCTCGCTCTCGATTGAGGTCCTCTGCCAGTGCCAGTAATCGCTCGAGTGTCTCCTCATAGGGGCGCGTCTCTCGCAGCATGGTTCCCACATGGGCATGCAGGCCGACCAGACGTAGTTGCCCTTCCGCCAGGATGCGGAGCGCCGCCTCTTTGGCCTCTCCTGTGACCAGCGGAAAGCCAAACTTGGCCGCTGCATGCCCGGTCTGCAGATAGCGATGGGTCTCTGTTTCAACAGCGGGCGCCACACGCAGCAGGACAGCGGGCTGGCGCTGGCTGACACGCGCCAGCCGGGTCAAACGCTCAAGCTCGCTCCAGTTATCCAGGACAACGCGTCCCACGCCTAGATCCAGCGCCAGACGTAGCTCCTCTTCGGATTTGTTGTTGCCATGAAAAGAGAGTCGCTCCAGAGGGAAACCGGCTCTGTGTGCAACAAGCAGCTCGCCACCCGAGACCACATCGAGTCCCAGGCCCTGCCTCATCAGCAAGCGCGCTAGCTCCGGGGCCAGATAGGCCTTGGCAGCATAGGTGATCTCCACCGGCGAGGCCGTATAGATCTCGCTGAAGGCCTTGCGATATCGCTGACAGGTGCCAATGATCGTGGTTCGATCGTAGAGATAGAGCGGTGTGCCGTAGCGCTGGGCCAGGGCTGGTAATGGATGCCCGGCTATATGCAACACGCCGGCGTCGGAGAGACGGGCGGTGTCGGGAAGTATGTGAGCATACTGCGGGTGGAGCTGTGAGGGTTCCTGCATAGCCACCTGATCCTACTTTCTTTCCAGTTCATATGTCCTTTGAGGCTGTCTCCCTTGCCAGGTGACAGCGGCTTCGCTGCACGGCGCTCGGATCGCGGCAACACACTGACCTTCGGCACCACTCGGGTCAGGCCTCCAGAGAGCTGCTACCAGTCCCTGCGAGCAGCTCGCCTCCACCGGTGAGCACCTGAGGTCTGATGCCTGGCAGGGCCACTGCTCGCAGTCTGATCAACCTTCGTATGTGACGACTCCATGTGACGACTCCCCATGGGGCCATCGACTGTTGGTACAAAACCTGCCTGGCTTAGGGAAAGGAGTCGCAATGTCCGGCGTCCTCAATGTGAGGATGACAGGGCTTCCCTCCCCTGTTCAGACGTTGGACAACGGCCTGAACCGCTGCGTCTACCCACTGGAGTAGACCTCGAAGGACCTGAGTTGCACATGGATATGAGCCTCCTCCGGGCCGCTCTCGCTGACCTCAGGGAGTGGTGCCACGCTCAGCATGTCAGATCGAGACCCCTGGCATACCAGGGAGATGATCTGCTTTCAGCATGCGGCGCTATCTTCTGTGAGCCTCTCGTCCCGTTCGTCGGGATCCGATGCCAGAGATGCTTGCACGAGTAGGAGATATTTGAGTTCGATTTATACGTTATTGCACTCATAGAGATGAGTATACAGCAAGAAGCCATATACAGTCAATGCCCCCTTGCCCTATCGCTCAGGCCACCTTCACAGGAGCCTCCTCTCTCTCTCCCTGGCCCATTTCGCTCTAGAGAGAGCACACTCCGCTCTCGGTAGGAGCTCTGCCAGACTGTTGGGTACCGCTGCGACAGCTCGCCTCACTCCGAGTGGCCTCTTCCAGCTGCTCCTCTCTCTGTGCATGGGAAAGAGGGGACCCTGGTTGACCGCAGGCAGGTCCTCTGCCTGGGAGACAGGAAGGGTAGCCACGCTCATTGCTCACTGTGTTAGAATAGGGTTGTTCTTACCTATCACGAGGAGACCGTTCTGCAATCATGACACAGCTCAATACAGACTTGCAGCAGCAGACTGAACGCTCAAGAAGACCGACGCCACGCCTGCGCTTTGCGCCAAGCCCCACTGGATTCCAGCACATTGGCGGTTACCGCACGGCGCTTTTCAGCTGGCTGTTCGCACGCCACAGTGCGGGCACATTCATCCTACGCATCGAGGATACGGATCTCAATCGTACTGTCGAGGGGGCCGTTGCTTATCTGATCGAAGGCCTCAAGTGGTTGGGGCTGGACTACGACGAAGGGCCAATTGTGGGCGGTCCCTATGGTCCCTACTATCAAACACAGCGTAAGGCCCTCTATCAGCAGTACGCGCATCAGTTGATCGCAGACGGACACGCCTACCGCTGCTACTGCACACCTGAGCGCCTTGAACAGATGCGCAAGGAGCAGGAGGCGCAGAAGCTTCCACCACGCTACGACCGCCGTTGCCGCTACCTGAGCGCGGAGGAGCGAGCCGCACAGGAAGCGGCTGGCCAGAGCTGGACGATTCGCTTCGCCATGCCACTTGATGGCGAGACGGTCGTCCACGATGAGCTGCACGGCGAGATCAGGTTCAAAAACGCCGATCTCGATGACGCCGTGATCTTGAAGTCTGACGGCTATCCCACGTACCATCTGGCGAACGTCATCGACGACCACCTGATGGGAGTGACACACGTCCTGCGCGGCGAAGAGTGGATCGCGAGCGCCCCGCGTCACGTGCAGATCTATCAGGCTCTCGGCTGGGAGCCTCCGCTCTTCTACCACCTGCCCAACGTGCTGGGCAAGGATAAGAAAAAGCTCAGCAAGCGCCATAACGCTCCCTCGTGGGATACTCTGCAGAAGCAGGGCTACCTGCCCGAGGCGGTCTTCAACTTCCTGGCCCTGCTCGGCTGGGCCTACGATGATAAGACTGAGATCTTCACGCGCGAGGAACTCATTCGCCTCTTTACACTCGACCGCATCGGAGTGGCCGGCGGGATTCTCGACCCCGACAAGCTGACCTGGATGAACGGCGTCTATCTGCGCCAGTTGCCGCTGGAGGAACTGACACGCCGCGCACTCCCCTATCTTGAGCGGCCGGCTGCCGAGGGCGGCTTGCCGGACACCATCGCCCGTCCGCTTGATGTGGCCTACACGCAGCGTGTACTGCAGCTTGAGCAGGAGCGGATGAAAACGCTCGGCGAGGCAGCGCTGCTGGTGGACTTCTTCTACCTGGATCACCTGAACTACGACACAGCGCTGCTGGTGCCGAAGCAGATGGATGCCGCCAGCACACGCACCGCCCTGGAGCAGACCCACGATCGGCTCACTCACATCGAAACCTGGGAGCATGCTGCACTGGAGGAGCCTTTGCGCGCCCTGGCGGCGGAGCTTGGGCTGAAGACAGGCCAGCTCTTCGGCGCTATTCGTGTGGCGATCAGCGGACGCACGGTCTCGCCCCCGCTCTTCCAGACGATGGAGGTGCTGGGACGTCAGCGAACGCTGGAGCGCCTCGCCCAGGCGATCGCTCGTCTGGCATAGTCTGCCTGCGCTGAGCGGCGACAGACACCGCTGGTCGATCAGGAGCCGCCGGTGAGCAGAGTGGACCGCTCTGGGAATCTGGCCAGAGATCGCTCACGAGGAAGGGAGGCCACCTTGATTAATCGAGACTACATCCTCAGGCTCATCGAGCGCTTCAGCCGTGCCCTGGCGCGCATCATGTTCCTGCGCGAGGCCAATCAGCATCAGGAAGCGCTGATTTTCATCGATGATCTTTTCCGCCAGACCCTCGGTCTGAGTTCAAGCTTTCTGATTGCCATACCGGAGGAGATGCTGCTGGGACTGGTTCGACGCATCAACGAGCTTGACACCGAGAAATGCCTGTGGATAGCCCTCCTGCTTAAAACAGAGGGTGATGTCTATCAAGATCTGCAGCGCTATGAAGAGAGTTTTCCACGCTATCTGCGCGCGCTGTTCCTCTTCCTCGAGGCACTGTTGCCGGAGAAGGACATCCGGCGCTCTGATTTCTTCGCTGAGGTCGAGGAGCTGCTGACCTTGCTGGAGCGCTACGAGCTACCAGCTCCGCTCATGGCGCGCATGATGCTGTACTATGAGAAGACTGGGCGCTACGCCCAGGCTGAAGATGTCTTGTTCGAGGCCCTCGAAGCTTCGGACGCGAGCGATGAGATCTTTGAACAAGGACAGGCTTTCTATGCTCGCCTGCGAACGAAAGGCTCCGACGAACTGCAGGCAGGAAACTTCTCGCCTCCCGAGATCGCAGAGGGTCTGACAGCTCTGCTCCGTCTGCGCGCAGCTCGGCAGGCATCCCAGGAGCCCTCCTAGTTCTGCTCTTTACGAGATCTGGCGGTCAGAAGACCCCTGGCTTCAGCCACGGGGATGGATAGCCGCCCTTGACCCAACTTCTAGAGGTTGCAGTGTGTCGCTGGTAGAATCTCCACAGACGCCGGCCCCTCCGCGCTCGACGGTCGCCGATACCTGGCGCTGGCTCTGGCCGGATGTGCTCCTGCGTATTATTCCGCTGACGGCCCTCCCCTGGCTCTATATCGCCGTTCTGCATCTATCCCCGGCCTACCTCGGACTGACGCTCCATGGGGCGCCGCAGCAACTGCTGATCGGGCTGAGCCTGGGCAGCCTGATGGCCCTGCTGGCCGCCCTCTATCGCATGTATATCGTTGGCCCCTGGTTCCGTCGTCCCACGCCGGGAGACCACTTGCTGCAGGCCTTCTATTACCTGGTGATCAACGGCCCTGTCGAGGAGCTGTTTTTCCGCGGGTTTCTGCTCACAGCGATCTCTCAGTGGACTGGCTGGAGCGGCTGGGGCTGGCTCGTGAGTACGGCTGTTTACACCCTCTACCATCGGCTGGGCAAATGGAACTGGCGTAGCATCGCTGGGGTGGGCCTGGCTGGCATCGTCTTTAGTACGCTCTACCTGCTACAGACGGGTCCGCGCTCGCTGCTGGCCGTGGTGATTGTCCATGGCCTGACGACGAGCGGCTTTCTGAGCTGGGGAGACGAATTGCTCTACCAACGCTGGAAACGCCGGCAACGCTGGAAACGCGGCTAGCAGGGCTCAGATCTCGATCTCACTCCCCAGGCCTGACGCACGCGCCCGCTGATAGACGTGCAGGGCTACACTCAGGTCCTGCACGGCCAGGCCGACCGATTTGAAGACCGTGATCTCATCGGCGGAGCACCGCCCGGGACTCCGGCCTGTGACGATCGCTCCCAGCTCAGTCCACTCCTGAGAGCCGGGAATGACCTCCGCGGCCAGCGCCTGCAGGAGATCGCCTGCCTCTGCCAGGGCCGCCTCTCGCTGATCAACGACGATACGTGCATGGGCCAGCGTCTCAGCGTCTACTTCGCACATGGCTGGCGTAAAGGCGCCAATGGCGTTGATGTGAACGCCGGCAGCAAGCTGACTGTACTGGAAGAGAGGGACTGTGGAGGCCGTGGCACAGACGACCAGCAGTGCATCAGCGAGCGCCTCGGCCGCTGATGCACAATGACGCACAGGAGGGCATCTGTCGGGAAGCAGGCGCTGCAGCCGGATCACAAGCTGCTCGTAATGCTCACGATTGCGATTGACAACGCGCACTTCACGCAGAGGACGCACAGAATGCATAGCCAGCACTTGCATGGGAGCCTGTGCTCCGGCTCCGAAGAGGGCCAGAATCTCAGCGTCGGCGCGAGCCAGCAAGGCCGTCGCCAGTCCGGAGGCCGCAGCGGTCCGCATGGTGGTCAGCCAGCCGCCCTCCATGATGGCCAGCGTTCGCCCGGTTGTGCCTTCCAGGAGAAGGATGATCGCCTGATTGCGTGGCAGTCCACGTGTGGGATTGGTTGGGAGCGCCGTCAAGACCTTCAAAGCGAAGGCCGGCTGCTCCCCGGCAGTCAGCAGGGCTGGCATCAGCAGCACCTGTCCTTGCGCTGGCAGATCTGCATGGCTGCGCAGCCAGAGATGGGCCTCTCCCTCAGACAGGGCCGTAAAGGCTACGCGCATGGCCTCGATCGCCTCGGACATGCTCAGGCAGCGCTCAACATCCGCGCGCGAGAGGACGAGAGCCATAGGACTTCTTCTTCCTGTTTGTGACAACGGACCGTTCTTGTTAGCATCTGCGCCGTAAGCCCCCTGGCATTCAGACAGGGGGATATAAGGCGCTCCCACAAGCAATAGATACTATTGACATA
>JBHOQN010000138.1:0-42683 GCA_042408965.1 Ktedonobacteraceae bacterium | reverse complement strand
GGGACGCGAACCATCGGGATGGACGGGGCCGCGATCCACCGCGCTCGGACGGATTGGGAGGGGCCAGCCGTCGAGGGCGCCCGGACGATGGGGGCGCGATTCATCGCGCCCTGTTCTTGTGCCCGGCCGCCAGCGCGCCGTCTGGCCCCCGACGGTCGCCGGCTCCCATCCTGCCGAGAGCGACGAGCCGAGCGGAGACGGGGGCGCGATGGATCGCGATGGACGGGGGCGCGATCCATCGCACCCACCGCCGCCGCGGATGGGCCAGAGCGCGACGGAAAACGCAATCCATCGGGATGGACGGGGTCGCGATCCACCGCGCTCGGACGAACGGGAGAGGGCACCCGTAGGGGCGCGATGAATCGCGCCCGTACGAAGATGAATCGCGCCCGCCGCCGCGGATGAGCCGGAGCGCGATGGAAAACGCAATCCATCGGGATGGACAGGGGCGCGATCCACCGCACCCGCACGGATTGGGAGAGGCCAGCCGTCGAGGGCGCCCGGACGATGGGGGCGCGATGAATCGCACCCGGACGAACGGGAGAGGGAGCCCGTAGGGGCGCGATTCATCGCGCCCTGTTCTTATGCCCCGCCGCCAGCGTGTCGTCTGGTCCCTGACGGTCGCCGGTTCCCATCCTACCGAGAGCGACGAGCCGAGCGGAGACGGGGGCGCGATGGTTCGCGATGGACGGGGGCGCAATGAATCGCGCCCGGACAAACGCGGCGAAGCCAGCCGTCGAGGGAACCCGTAGGGGCGCGATTCATCGCGCCCTGTTCTTATGCCCGGCCACCAGCGTGCCGTCTGGCCCCCGACAGTCGCTGGCTCCCATCCTACCGAGAGCGACGAGCCGAGCGGAGACAGGGACGCAATCCATCGCACCGGACGGATCGGGAGAGGCCAGCCGTCGAGTGAACCCGTAGGGGCGCGATTCATCGCGCCCCTACGTACGAAGATGAATTGCGCCCGCTGCCGGGGATGAGCCGGAGCGCAATGGGAAACGCAATCCATCGGGATGACCAGGGGCGCGAGGGATCGGGAGAGGCCAGCCGTCGAGGGGCGCGATGAATCGCGCCCTCTTCTTATGCCCCGCCGCCAGCGAGCGGGTCAATTGTCGCCAGCCGTCGGCGGTGGTATAGTAGAAGCATGCGTATCACCGCCATAGAGCCAGCGAGCAAGAACAGCGAGCGTGTCGATCTCTTCGCTGATGGGAGCCTGCTGATGAGTCTCAGCGTCCTCGTCGTAGAGCGTCTGGGACTACAGCCGGGACAGGAGCTGACCCCTGCACTGCTGGAGCAGCTACAGCGAGAGGCAGCTCTGCAGGAAGCCCTCGATCGCGCCCTCAACTATCTCTCCTTTCGTCCCCGCAGCCGGCAGGAGGTTGAGCGCTATCTGCGGCGCAAGGAGACGGCGCCCGACATCATCGAAGGCGTGCTAGAGCGACTGACCCAGTTGAAGCTCGTCGATGACAGCACCTTTGCAGCCTTCTGGGTGGAATCGCGCGAGCGCTTCAGCCCCCGCGGATCGCGGGCCTTGCAGAGCGAGCTACGTGCCCGGGGCGTAGCGCCAGAGATCGCCGCTGAGGCCGCCAGCGCCACCGATGACGACGAGCGCGCCATACGGGCCGCTCGCAAGAAAGCGCTCGCCCTGACGCGCGGCGCCGCCATCGACTACGCCACCTTTCGTGATCGCCTCGGCCCCTTCTTGCTGCGCCGCGGCTTCAGTTACGAGACCGCCAGGCGTGCGGTGCAGGCCCTCTGGCGCGAGATGGGGCCGCAGGCGACTGACTGATGCTAGCGTGTTGTCGCTGTGCTTGTAGCCGTAGCGGTCGCGCTCGGCGCGCGCGTTCCGCTGCTTGAGGGAAGCTGCAGCGACGGCAGATTGGTCGGATTGACCGGAATGATCTGGATGTGCTGGGGATCATCCGGCAAGGTATCGCTGCTCGGCCCTGTGAGATGAATGCTGACCGAGGCAGGATCAATGCCCGGCAGCTTCTGCAGGTAAGCACGGGCCTGGCTGACCTTGAGGCCTTTGATATGATTCACAATGCTCTCCAGATCGGCCTGGGAGAAGCTATACTGAGCCAGGGCCACGGCCGGCACCTTGAGCGTCACCGTCCCCTGGCTATCAATGCCCTGGACACTCTCTTTCCCGATCTCGGTCGTCTTCAGCTGGAAGTGGCTCCCCAGTTGCTGCTCAGCCTGGCGAGCCAGTAGCCTGGCGATCAGCGTATGCACGTCGCTCGCCAGGAAGTATTCGACGCTGCCCTGTTCGGTCAGAGTCACCGTCACAGTCGTGCTCTCGGCGCCGATCGGCGGATTGGTAGTCTCGTTCACATCCGTGAAGGCGATGTCTCCCACCTGGCGGGCGTCGCGCGCGTGGAGCTGGCGCTGCAGATCCTGAGTGATCTGAGCGACCAGGGTCTGCTTCACCTGGTTCGCCAGGCGGATCTGATCGAGGATATCGACCGAGGGCTTACAGTTGAAGATCCCCAGGTCGCATTTACGTCCCGTTGTCTGGCCCTGCTGCGAGGCCGTTTTGCTCTCGCTGAGCACGCGCGCAGGCACCGTAGCCGTAGCTGTATCGATCTGTGAGGCCGTCATGCGAGCAGTGATTGTGAAGAGCTGGCTGACGGTGGTGGTGCGTGGCGTGATATTGATCGAGGCTGTGGTCAGGGTTGGAACCTCAAAGAAGAGCAGCCCGCCGATCAGCAGGAGCACCAGGGCGATGGAGATGGGGATCAGCGCCAGCCAGGGATTTTTACCCCGCCGTGGGGGACGCACCAGAGGATCGTCGCCAGTCCCCGGCGGGCCGCCGGCTCCTCCCCGCAGGGCCTGCCGACTCACATTCATCGTAGGGGCATCGTAGTCTTCGCGCCTGAAGGCGCCTCCGCTTCTGCTTCCGCTTCCGCCGAGAGGTGGCCGTGAAGGGCGCAGAACATCATCTGAGCGCTGCAAGCTCATAACCTCCGCATGTCGAAATCCGTCACCGGTCGGCGGTGTAGCACGATCGCCTCCGGTAGACGGCGCGGCCGGACGGCCCTCCTGCTGACCACCTGTTCCCTCCAGGTAGCGGCAGGCATATTCAAAGGCTTCCAGCAGCTCGTCGGCGCTGCTGAAGCGCTCCTGAGGGCGCTCAGCAATCGCGCGACGGATCACATAGACCAGGGGTTCAGGCAGTGTGACGGGCGGCTGCTCCTTGCGGGGGAGCTGGCCAGTCAGCATCTGATAGAGAATCACCCCCAGCGAATAGATATCGTTACTGACAGCCGCCACGCCCTGGAGGCGCTCAGGAGCCATATAGGCCAGCGTCCCCATTTCGTTCCCGCTCAAGGTCAGCGGGGCCTCAGCATGCTGACCCTGAATGGTCGCGATGCCGAAATCGATCAGGCGCACATAGACCTTGCCATCGCTGCCACGGTCGAGCAGGATATTGCTCGGCTTCAGATCGCGATGGATCACGCCACGGCGGTGGATGTAGGCCACCGCCTGCACCAGAGCGCTGAAGAGTGTGTGCACTTCCGACAGCGGGAGCGGACCATTCTGCAGGCGGCGCGCCAGCGTGCCTCCCTCGATATAGGGGGTGACAAAGAACAGACGTCCCTGCTCTTCACCAAACTCGATCAGCGAGAGGATGTGCTCATGCTTCAGATGGGCGTTGACCTCAGCCTCGCGTAGAAAGCGCTGCCGTGCAACTGGATCATGCACCAGATCGGAGCGCATGATTTTGATGGCTACCTCGCGTCCAAAGGCCGTCCGCTGGCGCGCGAGATAGACCTCGCCCATGCCGCCCACGTCAATACGGCGCACCAGCTCATAGTTGCCAAAGCGACGTCGGCTGCTACTCGGGCTCTGCTGCTGATTAGGCTGTTGCTCTGGCATAGAGAGACCGTGTTGTTCCCGCATCTCGCCATCACCCTCTGCCGGTTGTCGGCTGCTTGCATCTATCTACAGATATAGACGTACGCCCTGCCGCTTTTGGTCAACGGAGCGCCCCGCGTGCGCAGGTGTGCCCCGTGACGACAGCGGTCATTCTGCAGGTTCTTGCTGGTATTATAGTTCCCAAAAGCATAGCGTTTTCTCGCGAAATGCAGCGTTCTATTGACCGTGTGCGTTCGCCACCCAATGCCAGCGATTCGCATTCGTGAGGGGAACGACAATCCTCACTGGATGGTCAAGAGACGCAAACGCCTCCTGACCATCCTCTACCGCCCTCTGCCCAAAGGCATCGGGGGCATCTTTTCTCATGACATTGCCCGCGCCGTTTATGCCGGCATTGATGGATTGTCCATCTGATGCACGGTAGAGACCACGCTTGAAGTGCTTGTCGCTCGAGACGTGCGTTGTCTCATCCCCATTGGTGCCCACTGACAACGGATCAAGGCCGGGCAAGCTAGCTGGAGAGGTGCAGGACCCCTCCGTGATCCCTACACGGATGCCTACCAGCTCAGCCTGGGAGGCGAACATGGCAATACAACCCGCATGAATAACCTGCACGCATGTTTGATTGGTGCGCTTGCCCATATTCCCCTCTCGCTTCCAGGCGTCGTTCTTCCTGGTGCACAACACGCCTGAGTCCTCTCTCATACCAGAGTCGCTGCCAGCGTAGCAGGCAGGGTGCACAATCAGCCTGTTTCACCTCTCTTCCGTTGACTATCTCAATCACGTCAATTATACCCCGGCGGGGGCCGACAAAGTGCTGGTTGTCTTGCCAGACCGATCGGCATCGGGCGGCGTCTGCACTGACGCTGGCCGCAGGCTTCTGACCACCAGAATATAAATGACCAGGAAGATGAGGGTGAGGGCGAAGATCAGCACCTCGTCGAGGCCGAATTTCAGGAAGCCGATGGTCAGGTTCCAGCTTTGCAGGGCTGGCCCCACCGGAGCCGGTAGCAGCGTGATCGCCGCTGTGCTGTTCCAGAGGGTGTGCTCCAGTACGGCATAGATCCAGCAGGCAAAGCCCAGCAGGAAGCGACGCTTCCTGGCGTGCATCAGGTAGTACCAGCCAAGCGCTACCATGCCCGCTCCCAGGCCGTGGAGCAGACCGGCTCCTGAACGCACCAGCGCCACATGGGCCCAATCCTGATAGCCGCTGCTGATATAGCTGATCGTCTCCACCAGGTTGAAGCCGATGCCCGCGCTCAGGCCGAGCACAAACGCCTCGGCGGCGCTGGCGACGCGCGCCATCAGCAGGGCCACACCCAGCGGCTTGACGCTCTCCTCGATCAGGGGCGCGAAGACGGTGGCGAGCAAAATGACCGGGATGATGAACGGCTGACTCTGGCAGACCGGGTTGCTCGGATCGCTGACGCAGGTGGTCAGCTGCGTGGAATCCTCTACCCGTACGACGATCAGCAGCGCAACCAGCTCGAAGATCAGCGCCAGCAGAATCCCCAGCGTGGCCCCGCTGGTGAGCGCTGCCGCAAAACGCCGCCAGGTAGTCGGCCAGCGAGGCAGACGCAGCATGCGCACGGCCAGAGCCAGCAGCGTGAGCACGGGAAAGACGGCGGCCAGGAAGATCAACAGCGTGGTCAGGGGCAGGAAGGAGACCGCATGCCCGCTGGCCTGCAAGGTCAGACCGACGGCCATCACCGCTATATACAGGATCAGAAAGACCCAGAAAGGAGGCAGCTTGAACGGGTGGCTCGGCTTGAGGAGCAGGGCACGGATGCTGTGATAGAGGCAGAAGCCTCCTCCGATCAGCCCGGCGCTGGAGTAGACCAGAAACTGGATGGTGACAGCATACTGCTGGTCTCCCAGGCTCGAGGTAGAGTCACGCGCCAGGATGAGGAGCTCCACCCCCAGAAACAACAGGCTGATCAGACCGGTGAAGAGCGCCAGGAAGGAACCGATAGCACTGGTGATGGTCACCCCAAAAAGGTAGCCATCCTGATGCGGTCGCGCCGCCGCTGGCGGTTGGACTGGCGGCGGTTGGACTGGCGGCCAGGGTGGCAGGTAGCCCATGGAGGGCGGATACCCCATGGAGGGTGGATACCCCACGTAAGGTGAGTAGCTGCCGGGGGCTGGCAGGTATGGTTGAGCCGGAGCGCGTACATCAGCCGCAGGGGAAGGAGCAAAGCCCGCGGCTGGCCCCGCAGAGGCAGGAGAGGCAGCTCCATAGGCATAGTTCTGCCCTGGCAGAGGCCCTCCTCTGCCCACATGTTCGCGATAGGTGAACTGGGGATCAACCAGCGCGCTCTCGCTGACTGTGGCATCTGTGCCCGTCATGCCTGGTGCCGGTCCCGCATCGCCCTCCATCCAGGCTGTACCTTCCTCGTCGGTAGATGTGCTCCAGGAACCCCAGCGCTCGCTTGTGCTCTGCGTCGCCTCCGCTTGCTGATCCCTTCGTCTGATCTGCGTCTCTTCGGGCGACGCTGAGAGTCTTTCTGGTTCTGAATTCACGGGTAACGTGCCTTCTTCTTGAAATTTCAACTACTGAATGATTGATCGGTACACCCTTTGAAAGGATATGCCAATTTGCCAAAAATGTGAAGGGGCAAAAATCCCCCAGGAACTGCCATTTCTGCCCCTTCGCTTCTGCTGGTTGTAAATGAGCTAGACCAGTCCCTGCTCCTGAGCAGCGATCGTCAGGCGATTGCGCACCTCCCAGAGTTCGGGATAGAAGACATCATGTATTGTACGTACGAGCAGGTTCATAGGTGTCCCACCAGTGCCGATCGATTGAGCGCCGATCATGCGCTCGGCCAGCTTGTAGTGGCGGAAGCGGAAGGTCTGGGTGACCTCGTCGTAGTCGCTGAGGGCCTCAGCAAAGGCATGCAGCAGTGGATAGCGCTCGGCGTGTATGTACAGCTCTTCGAGCGTGATCCCCTCGCGATCCAGCAGCGCGCGAAAATGCTCCCACAGCGGTGGCGAGAGACGCAGTAGCTCGTGGTAGCCAGGCGAGTCCGTGCCCGCGCCGCCGGCCAGCTCCTTGCGGAAGCGATGGAAGTCCCAGGGCGACATCGTTTCGAGCATGCGCATATTTTCGAGCAGCAGATACTGAATACGGATCACACGCTGGAGGAGCCGGAGCGCCTCACTCAGCCCATTCTCCTGGAGCAACCGACTGATGGTGCGCAGTTCGAACGAGGCCTCTTTCCACCAGAGTTCAAAGACCTGGTGGACAACCTGGAACTGCAATTCATCGTGGTGCGCCAGTTCCTCTTCGGCTTTCTGAAGCGAGAGGAGCTCGTCCAGGCGCAGGTAGCGCTCATAGACGCTCGGCCCGCGCTCACGCTTCAGAACCTGGACCTCGGGTTGCTTGGTCATGTGCTCAAACCTCCTTCTCTGGGAACAGCGGAGGCAGCGCTGCCCCCTCTTCTCTAAGAAGGATAGCACGTTTTCTGCAAAATGCCATCGTGGGCCCCTGTCGCCAGGGCGCTGGCAGGCCAGAACGCCTGTGGTATAATCTTAGCGAAATTCGCAGCCAGAAAGGCCTGGAGAAAGATGCAGCAGGCGGAACGTATAGCCATTGACGGACCGGCAGGGGCCGGCAAGAGCACGGTCGGCGAGCGCCTGGCGCGCTGCCTGGGGTATCTTTACGTTGATACCGGAGCGATGTATCGCGCGCTGACCTGGCTGGCCTTGCAGCAGGGAGTGGATCTCAACGCCGGTCCGGCTCTGGGGCACCTGGCGCGTGAGGCAGAGATCGCCATCACGTATCCCCATGTCGAGGACGGACGCCAGTACACCGTCACCGTGCGCGGCCAGGATGTGACCTGGGCCATCCGTAGTCCTGAAGTGACGCGCGCTGTCTCCCTGGTCTCCTCTCACCCGGAGGTGCGCAGCGTGCTGATCGGGGCGCAGCGCGCCCTCGCGCGGCAGGGCCGGGTCGTGATGGTGGGGCGCGATATCGGCGCCGTGGTCCTGCCCGACGCCGAACTCAAGATCTATCTGACCGCCAGCCTGGAGGAGCGTGCGCGTCGCCGCTACGCCGAGCTGCTCGAACGCCTGGGCGAGGATCACCCGGCGCTGCCCTCCCTTGCAGATGTGCTGGCCGACATCCGCCGCCGCGACGAGATTGACCGCGATCACATGCACCCGGCGCCCGATGCCATCCTCATCCAGACGGATCACCTGAGCATCTCTCAGGTTCTTGAACGGATCTGCCAGTACCGGGAGAAGCCATGAACGAGGACCTCACCCTATCGTCAGTGAAACCAGAGCCCGCGGCGCACCAGCGTCCGCCGCGACGCTCGCCAGAGAAGGATCTCTATCAGCCCTACGAAACGCCAGCGATCCTCTACGACATTCTGCGCTATCTGGCGATCCTGCTGCTGGCCCTCATCGCGCGCATGCATGTGCGGGGCCGCCATAATGTTCCTCGCCGCGGTCCCTACATTGTGGCCGCGAATCACCTGTCGTGGACCGACATTCCTCTCATTCCGATCTATATCCCTGGCCGCGTCACCTACATGGCCAAGGAGGAGACCTTCCAGGGCCGGCTGCGCTGGCTGGTTCGCTTTCTGGGGGCCTTTCCTGTGCGTCGCGGCGAGGGCGACCGCAGGGCCCTGCGCGCGGCTGAAACCCTCCTCAAAAGCGGCCATGTGCTGGTGATCTTTCCCGAAGGCACGCGCAGCCGCACACGCACCATGGCCCAGGGTCACTCCGGCCTCGGCATGATCGCCTTGCGCAGCGGCGTGCCCGTCCTGCCCGTGGCGATCTGGGGGAGCGAGCATCTGTTGAAGGCGTTCCGCCCGGAGATTCACATCGTCTACGGCGAGCCGCTGGTCCTGAAGCCGCGCGGCGAGAAGATCACGCGCGAGGAGATCGAGGCCGCCACTGACCAGGTGATGCGCAGCATTGCCTCCATGCTTCCCCCCGCCTACCGCGGCGTCTACGCGGAAGCTGTTGCCAGCACGGAAGGCCAGACGGAGACTGCGGCTCAGCCCTGAGCTGGTGCGCTCTCTCTCCGTCTGACTGGCGGCCAGAGGCCTGCGTTTAGCTGGCCGCTCTGGCCGCTCTGACGCGCACCAGCGCCCGCAGGTAGTCGCGCAGCATCATGGGCAGCAGGAAGCGCTCGCGAACGTCTTCGTGGGCCGCCTCGCCCATCCGCTGCCGCAGCGCGCGGTCCTCCAGCAGTCGCAGCGTCGCGCGCGCCGCCGACTCCGTGTCATCGACAATAAAGCCATCGCGCTCGTGCGTGATCTGGTAGCGCACGCCGGTCGCCGAGGTTCCCACGACAGGCTGGTACTTCCACATGGCCTCCGTGACCGTCAGCCCGAAGCCCTCGCGGCTCGAACGCTGCAAGATCACGTCCGAGAAGCGCTGGAAGGCGTTGACCACCGGGGCCCGTAGCTGCCTCGGGTCCCATAGCAGGTGGATGTCGGGATCGCCCGCCGCCGCGGCGCGCAGGTCGTCCAGAATCGACTGCGCCTTGATGTCGTCGCTGGCCTCCATCGCTCCTACCAGGGCTACCTGAACCTCTGGCCGGCGCTGCTTGACCAGGCGATAGATCTCAAGCACCTGCCAGGGATTCTTCCAACGTCCGAAGCGCGATACCTGCGTGATCAGCGGTCGCCAGGGGTCGATTCCACATCTGGCCAGCAGAGCGCGTCCCTCCTCCTCCGGCAGGGGGATGTGGCGCTCGCTGAAGGGATCGATCCCCAGCGTGATCACCGCCGTGCGCTCCGGTGGGAGACTGTGAAAGATTGAGAAAGGCGTGTTGAAGGTGCAGAGATCATAGGCGTCGAGAAATTGGCGCATATAGCCGAGCGCCTGCGGGTCTGGCCTGGCGGTGTCAATGTGGTTGAACCAGAGGGCCGGACGCATGTATGGAAAAAGCTGCCCTAGCGGGGCAAGCTGGATATCATGAATGTAGTAAAGATCGGCGCGCTCATGCTCGACAGGGTGCATGGCCGCACGCAGCGATTCCAGAAACTGACGCTGCTCCCGGGGACTGATCTCCCCTGGCTCGCCACCCTGGAGCATGTCGGTCAGCTTCGCCATAAAGGTGGCGGCAAACTCGTCCAGTTGTACCACCCGCCAGGTATGGGGAATGCCCAGGTCCTCGGCCAGTGGCAGCAGCACACGCAGCAGCGCGGCCACGCCCCCACCCTGCGCGGTGGTGTTGAGATGCAGCACATGCACGCCCTGTAATGCCTGCGCCTGTTCGTAGATCTCGGAGAGGAGCGCATCACTTACCAGGCCGCGATAACGTTCCAGGCTCGATGATGCTACAACTGTCATACTCATGCTCTCCTTCGCCTCTTCTGCGTCTGATGATGAGGAACAGATTGGCAGGGCGCTGAGCGGGACGCTCTTCGCTCTGTCGGATAGATAGCGATATTTCTATTCTGTAGATGATTACACTTGCGCCAGCCTTTCCATTCCCATGATCTTCCTGATGCTGATAGAGAGGTCCCCCTGTCGCTGCTCTCCCTGGCTCGAATGGTAGGGCACCGGGGCGGGCCTTTCGCTTCAGGGAGAGCGTAGGACGGCGAGGGTTACGCGGTCAAGGACCGGGCTCACGAAGCTTTCGAGATCTCCCAAAATTGGGGGAGAACTACTTGACAGATCGCCAAGTTTATGTTATATACTCCCTGTCAGGAACTTTTTGGATGCATGTGGTACAGCCTCTGTACCTGCAGCCAACTCGCTCGGAGAATGCATTCAAATGACCCCTCCTGCGCAGCAAGGGCCGTCATTCACGGCCGTTTCTGCTGCTCCGCGTATCCCAGGTGCATCATTATCAGTGGTCCAGTCACTCTGCTTGTTGCCTGTTCTGTCCGGTTTGCGAGCTGGAGCTACAGGCACGTTGTTTGCTGTCGTCACATCAGTTACAGGGCGGGAAGCGCATATGCTGATGCTACTCGTCGAGTCATCGATGCATACAAATGACCAGATCGATTGGCCTGCGGCGGAATATCCGTATAGCGGTATAATCTACCGCTTCGTGGGCTGCGCTTCCGCCGACTTCTCCCGCTGAGAAGCCTCCACTCCAAAGCGCATCCCCCGCGATGCCCCAGCCGCACGCACGTTCTGCGTGAGCTGGCCATACTCTCTGGTTTCTTTGTCCGTTCTTGTCTGCGTACAGACACACGTTACGCATGTCTCCGTGGATGAGCGCCATTTTTTGTGGCATTCTTACACGTTTTTCATGTATTGTCGTATTGATGAATAATTGGAGATGCTGCCTATGGACAAGAAACTGCTGGTTGCCTACCTGAATTACCGCCAGATTCCACTGACTGGCCAGGAAGAGATTGTCACACTGCATCGAACACTGTGTGAGGCGGCTCCCGGCTTCTACCTGCACCTGTTGACCGATCCCTTTGCTGATCTCTCACACAAGCGTGAGATGCTGGCAAACCTGATCCGTCTGCCGGCCGCCCATGAGATCACCAGGCAGCGCATTGTTGAGCAACTGCGCGTCCTGCCCATCGATGAGGCCCTGATGGTGGCCGACATCATTCGGCAGCGGCGCATCAATAATCGGCGCGCGCGCGAGATTGGCCTGGAGCTGCTCCTTGGAGACGAGCAGTTCCCCCAGCTCGCGGCTACACGGAGACAGCGTGTCACGCTTCTGCTGAAGCATTTGCTGGGTGAGCGCACCTGGTCTTCGATCCGACGCTTCCTGGCGCAGCCGAGCGAGACCGGCGAGAAGTTCCTGCAGCGTGAGCTGCTCCACTATGCGCCTGATCCGGTGCGGGCCCGCGAGACGCTCTGCTTCCTGGCGGGAGTTCCCTTCAATCCGACTGACCCCACGCTGGCCAGGCGCCTCGCGGCGCGCGAGAACCTGGAGAAAGGGGAGGGTCTCCCCCGTGAGACCCTCTTCGGCCTGCGCGGCATCTACCACAAGGATGTACCATCGAGCCGTGTCAGGGCGCTCTCTGAGCCCAGCACCCGCGCAGCGCATAAGGAGGGGGCGCTGACCGCCCTCTATCGAGAGGCGCTCCAGCGGGGCGCGGACGCTGGCGCTGGCGCGGAGCAGTCGCTGCGCACCACCCTCGCTCAGCAGCAGAAGCAGGCCGCCTCCAGGCTGCCGCTGGTCGAGGGACGCATAGCGGTGATCCTCGATCTGTCGGCCTCGATGCAGTCTTCGGGCGAGCGCACAGGCCATCCGGCGGCCCTGGCCCTGGCCCTGCTGCGCCTCCTGGAGAGCAGCGTCAGCAGCGTCAGCCTCTACCAGGTTGGCGGGAGCGCTCCCGCCAGCGCGGAGAGCATTCCGCAGCCTGAGGGCCTGACCGACCTGGCCAGCGCTATCCTGGAGGCCGCGCGCGAGCTGCCTCAGGCCCTGCTCGTGATCACCGATGGCTACGAGAACGTCTGTCAGGGTGACGCCGCCGCTGCCCTGCAGGGTCTGCGCGCTCTGGGAATGACCATGCCTGTCTATCAAGTGGTGCCTGTCTTCAGCGGCTCTGAGGACCTGGAGCGTCGCCATCTGGGTGAAGGCTTTCGCCTGTTCCCTCTGTCGCATGAGCAGGGGGCCAGCGAGATCCTGGCGCGCCTCTTCCTCGAATACGCTGGCGATCCTGTCTCACCAGTTGAGGAGCAACAGGTGCGACAATTACTGCTCATGAGGTGATAGATAGCCATGCTGAATGTGCAACTGAAACAGGAGCTGCAGCCTCTGACTGGCCTGCTGACTGGCCTGGTGGCGGGACCGATGCTCTCCTGGGGACTGCTGGACGTCGTCAGCCTCTTCCCGGCTGCGCCTGAGTGGGAGGAGCAGCGCGCTGGCTTTGCGGCACCTCTGGAGTCTACGCAGCTGATGTCGATCCCTTCCTATGGGACGCTGGTCCTGCGGAATGCCGCCACCGCCGAGGTACTGGTGCTGCCGATGCATATCGCCTTCTTCCAGCTCGGGGCGCAGAACCATGCGACCAGCCGCACGCTGGTGCTGCAGCCTGGCGAGACGCTCAAGGTCACGGACTGCTACTGCATTCAGCAGTTCCAGGGGGGCTTTCTGCAGGAGGCCCAGCAGCGCTTTATCTGCCTGCCTCTGGGCCTGCGCAGGGCCGCTCTGGAAGGGCGTGGCTGGAAAGGCTTCGAGCGTCTGTGGGAGGCCATCGAGGCCTATACGCGCCGCTTTGGCATCAGCCACGGTGGCCATCTGGATCGCCTGTTGCGTCCGAATTTCGCCCGTCTGCTGCCCTACCGCCACGCCTTTGAGCTGCAGCCTGGCCAGATCGGCGCGGCCTACTTCCTGGCTGGCTCGCTGGTTGGCCTGGAGCTGGCGCCCAATCGCCGCTGCTGGGCTGAGCTGATGCCCATCCTGAACATCTACTGCTACGGGCCGGAGGCTCTCCTGGCAGAGCGCCTGCAGCGCAAACGGCCGCGGCAGCCCCTGGACCTGACGGAGCTGGCCAGCCTGGATGACCTGCAGCATCGCCTGCTGGAAGCCCGCCTGCGGGAGCGCTCGGAGCGCCTGGCGCAGCTCGCGCGCATCGCCACGGATGATCTGCTGCTGCAGCCCGTTGAGGTCGAGGTGCGTGGCTCCCTGCGTACCCTGACGCTCGCTCGTGAGCAGTGGCTGGGACAGGCCGTCTGCAGTGGCTCGGATGTCGTCTATCTCTCGCTCTTCAGCGGCACCGTCCAGGCGTAAAACGCGCCTGCTCGTTGAACCGCTCTCTCTGGCCGACGCCGGTCTGTGCGTAATCCTATGCATGGGCCGGCGTCGGCGCTCGCTTCGCTCATCTTCCTCCCTCCCTTCCTCTCGATATCCGCGACTCCCGCTCTCATCGCTCCCGAGGCAGAGACGGGAATTTTATTAAAAATAGTGTAAACATACCATACAACTATTCAAAAATATTCCATACTATTTAATAATAATGTATACAAACTTGACAAAAAAAGCAATCTTTGCTATACTCAAGGTATCAACTGTGGTCAGCCAGCTCTCTCTACGAAGGAGTCTCGCATGCTCATCCCCTACATCGGCAACAGCGACTACTGTTATACGCATAGCCTCTCGATGGCCCTCCTGGCGGCGGGGGCCGAACGCGCCTGGTTGCCTGAGCCAGGCTTTCTGGAGTGCCTGACGACGATGCCCTTTGGCAAGATGTATCTCGATCGACCCTCTGGGCCACTGACCTTCTTCTCCAACGCCGAGGTTGATCCCGACAGGGGTCTGACGCACGCCCTGGAGACACTCGGCTGGACCTGCGATGAACAGCGTGGCGCGGCGCCCGCGGCGGCCCTGGCTGCCCTGCGTCAGGCCGTGGCGGAGGCGCCGGTCCTGGCGGGGCCGCTCGATATGGGGTATCTAAGCTATCATCCGCACCACCGCGCCCTCGCGGGAGCCGATCACTTTCTTGTGGTGCTGGCCGTCTCACAGGATGACGTGTTGCTACACGATCCGCAGAAGTATCCCTGTGTGCGCCTCCCGCTCGCCGACTTTCTGCGCGCCTGGCGGGCTGAGCGCATCGGCTACCTGCAGGCTCCCTACACCCTGCGTGCGCGCTTCAGGCGGGTGGCGCAGCCGACGCGCAGCGCCATGATCGAGCGCACTCTCTCCCTTGTTCGTCAGCAACTGGCCATGGCGCAGGAGGGACCGACCCTCTACAGCGGTGCGCCTGCTCTGCGCCGCCTGATCGCCGCTCTGGAGGACGGTGGTCACAGCGCGTCTCTCCTGCGTCAGCTAGCGGACTTCGTCCTGCCGCTGGCGGCGCGGCGTCTGCTCGATGCTGCCCACTTCCTCGATGAGGCCGGCCTGACGAAGGCGGCGTCCCTCCTGCAGGAGGAGGCCCTGCTGGCCGGCGCTGCGCAGTATCCGGCTGCTCAGCGGCGCGTCGGCGAGGTGGTGGCCTGCCTCGAACGCCTGCTCTCTCTCGAGATGGAGCTATCGGCCTGCCTCTGAAGTGAGCCGCGCGCAGGTGGGTTGAGGGCGGCGCATCGCCGGAACCGCCACTACGAGTCGCGATGGTCTGCTGGCTGATCCCGGCGGCTATGTGCTAGAATAAAGGCAACAGAGACTGTTCCTCGCTAGCAAGCTGTTATGACTCAGCCAACCTGCGCTTATGGACGATATCCACGCGAATCAACAGCCGCCGCCGCTCCATCTGGTGCGTGCGCACGAAGACGCCCCGCCATGGCAGGCCGATCCTCGACCGACGCTCTGGCAGCTCCTGCGCATCTGGATCGCCATCGGGCTGGCCTCCTTCGGAGGTGGTTCCTCAACGCTGCTGCTCATCCAGCGCGAGTTTACAGAGAAGCATCGCTGGCTCACGATGGAGGAGTTCACACGCTACTGGAACCTGTGCATCATGACTCCTGGCATTAACCTGGTGGCCGTCACCGTCCTGATCGGACGCAAGCTTGGCGGTGTAGGCGGTGTGCTGCTCTCCCTCGCCGGGCTGCTCGTGCCCAGCGCGACCATCACCTGTCTGATCGCCGCGGCGTTCAAGGAGATCGAACACCAGGCCTTCATCCAGGCGATGCTCCAGGGTGTGGTGCCGGCCACGGCCGGCGTGATGCTCCTGGTGGCCGTCAACTTTGCACGCCCTCTGCTCCGGCGGGGATATCAGGAGGGACTGCCGCTGCTCGCTCTGAGCCTGGCCTTCATGGTCCTGGTCGCGCTGGCGCTGATCGTCTTCAAGATCAGCGTCGCCCTGGTGGTGATCGCCGCCGCTCTGGCAGGCCGCTTGCTCTTCGTGCACGCCCCCGCAGAGGCGGCGCCAGCCACGGAAGGCGCAGGTCGCGATGCTGAGGAGGTGCCATGAGGAATTCACTGGCCTATTTTCTGATCTTTCTGAAGGCCTCGCTCTTCTCGACGGGCGGCTTCAGCAACTTCCCCAGCCTGCATCAGGATCTCCTGGCGAACCACTGGGCCCAGGAGTCCGATTTCAGTCAGGCTCTCGTGATTGGCCAGCTCAGCCCCGGTCCCAACGGACTCTGGGTGGTTGCCCTGGGCTATCTCACCGCAGGCTACGCCGGCGCGGCCCTGGCCCTGCTGGCCATCAGCATGCCTCCCTTTATCGCCCTCCTCTGGAGGGCGCTCTATCGACGTATCGAGGGACAGCGCTGGGTTGAGGCCCTCATGCGCGGTGTCTCCCTGGCTGTGGTCGGCATCACACTGACGACGGTCTGGACGATCGTCAGCCGCAGCGGCAGTGACTGGCGTGCCTGGCTGATCGCGCTGGCGGCCTTCGCCCTGGCGTTGACGAAGCGAGTGCATGTCTTCGTGATCCTGCTGCTCGCCGCCGGCGCCGGCTACCTGCTCTATGGCCTCCCTCCCCTGAGATGAGCGAGCGTGGAAGCTGGTCCCAGCGCGATCCGGGCCTCTCCTTCCACTGTCCTTTTGTCCAGGCGCGGGCGCCGTGCCATCGGCTATACTAAATAATAAAGCGCGGGGTAGCTGCTTTCCGGCCTGCCCCGATCTCCTGTTTGGCGCTGAAGGAAAGATATGCATCTGCTTGACAATCGCATAGCTATCGAATACAACTAAACAGGAGTATGCTCTATTGCTGGCCGATGCGATGCCCTGTCCGGTCCACCAACTGCTCCTTGGAGTTCCGGGCCTGCCTTCCACTGGATGCCGGGTCCGGTTTGCTTTTCTCTAGCCTGAGCAGGCGGACGTCGGGATCGGCGTGGGCGCGCTCCTGTGCATACCAATTTGTCGTGAAGGAGAAGGTCTATGGCATTTGAACTTCCACCTCTGCCGTACAGCTTCGATGCGTTGGAGCCACACATTGACGCTCAGACGATGCAGATTCACCATGACAGGCACCATGGCACCTATGTAACGAACCTCAATAATGCTCTGCAGGGCCATCCCTTCGCCGATCTGCCGGTCGAGGAGGTCCTGCGCCGCATCAACGAGGTCCCGGAGAACGTGCGCACGGCAGTGCGCAACAACGGTGGCGGCCATGCGAACCACAGCATGTTCTGGCGTATCATGAAGCCCAATGGCGGCGGTCAGCCTGGTGGTGACCTCGCCAGGGCTATCGAGCAGACCTTCGGCTCATTTGATAATTTCAAGGCCCAGTTCAATGACGCCGGCGTCAAGCGCTTCGGCTCGGGCTGGGTCTGGCTTGTGCTGGACAAAGAAGGCAAGCTGCAGATCATTTCCACCGCCAACCAGGATAGCCCCTTCATGGATGGCCTCTATCCGGTGATGGGCAATGACGTCTGGGAGCATGCCTACTACTTGAAGTACCAGAACCGCCGCCCCGATTACCTGAACGCCTGGTGGAATGTCGTGAACTGGGAGGAGATCGAGCGCCGCTACGCTGAGGGCCTCAGCTCCCGCTAGCCGCTGCTCTTCCACTTCCCGCCCCTGCCTGCCTGAGGCAGGCGAGATGCGAGAGGTTGCTGGCCTGTGCTGGCAGCCTCTCGGCTTTTTTTGGGGGGAGGAGCCGCGCCGCTCTGGCGCGCGCCGCCAGGCCAGCCAGACTGTCCAGACCCTCAGAATTGAGCAAATCTTAGGCTGACCTTGAGCTATTCTTGAGGTTTATTTGCTACAATACTGCCGGAACTCAGGGCCAGTCCCATCTCTAGATCCTTGCATAGACTATCAGGAGAAATGGAAGAGTGAACAGCATGATCTCACACGCCAGATCCTTTGGCCGCCTGCTGGCCTGCTCGCTACTGATCCTGGCGCTGACCGTTGCTATGGGGGCCTGTGCCGGCCGTGGCGCTGGCGCCAATGCCCAGAATGCCCCATCTTCCTCTACGCAGACACAGGTAACCCAGCCTGCGCAGAGCCAGAGCACGTCGTCACTGTCGCAGTCGAACGATAACAGCGCTGCTCAGCAGCTCCAGAACGTCGATCAGCAGGTGCAGGGCACGCTGCCCACTATGGACAGTGCTCAGAATAGTGCCAACAGCAGTGATAATGGACAGGATAACGCCAGCCTGCCTTGATTCGACACACCATGACACACAGAACCAACCAATCAACCAACAATCCATCCATCTGGCATTCAATGAAGAAAGCATGTAAGGAGCTATCAATGAAAGCAACTCTGCCTATACATTCCTTGCTACGTCGCCTGGCCCCCGGTGGCCTGCTGGCCTGTGCTGTGCTGGCGCTCTCTCTCGCCCTCCCCGCCGTGGCTCAGGCAGCTCCGGTCTCTGCTCAGAAATGTGCGCGCGATGACGTCAAATGCGTCATCACTGTCGGTGACCAGTTAATCGCCAATCGCCTGACCGACCTCACAACGCTCAGTAACCGCGTATCGCAGCAGTTGAGCGCGGGTCACATCACCGCCGACGACGCCAGCGCCCTGCAGGCCGATGTCGCCACCAACCAGAGTGGTCTCAAGTCCCTGCAGGCGAAGCTGGATGCCGAGACCTCGGCCCAGGCCGCGCGCGATGACGTCAAAAACATCTTCGTCGAGTTCCGCATCTATGCCGTCGTCCTGCCGCGCGATTACCAGCAGCTCCACTTCGACATCGAGCGCAAGCTGGATGCGCGCATGGAGGCCGCCAGGCCAACCATTGAGAAGGCCATTGCCTCAGCTCCTGCCAGCAAGCAGGCCCAGTTGCAGGCCCTCTACAGCGACTTCAAGAACCAGCTCGCCACGGCCGAGGCCCAGTTTGACACCGTGCAGACAACCCTGCCCACGCTCACACCCTCGAACTTCAATCTGAATCGCACCTCCTACCTGACCAACCTCTCAAAGGTGCGCGTTGCCGAGAAGACAGCCCACAATGCCCTGCATCAGGCCGCCAGTGACCTGCATCAGATGGTCCAGTTGCTGAAGAATTAATCCCTCTGACGGCAGCGTCGTTCCCTGACGTGATGGAGGCCGGGAGTCAGCGCGCGGTCCCCACGACCGCCTGGCCCCCGACCTCCCTCCGCTGGCCCTGCTCCTCTGTGCCACGCGGCCCCGGCCGGATGAAGGGACTCAGGGGCTCACGAGCGGCGATAGCCGTTGCGCAGGCGCTCATAGGCCACGCGCAGGCCTTCCAGTGGCAGAAACTGATTGACGTACTGGATCTCCGGGATGAGGGGGGCCATGAAGTTGGCCAGGCCGCCGTGCGCGATGATCTTGACCGTGTGCGGGTCCTCCACCTCCGGAATCTCAGCCCGCAGGCGCTGGATCAGCCCCTGCACCAGTCCCACATGTCCGTAGATGATGCCCGATTGCATGTTCTCTGTGGTGTTCTTACCCAGCGCTGTGCGAGGCGGGGTCAGCTCCACGCGGAAGAGGCGCGCGGCAGCGCTGCTGAGGGCCTCCGCGGAGATCATCAAGCCAGGGGCGATGGCTCCTCCCAGAAAGTCACCCTCGGCCGAGATCACGTCGAAGGTCGCAGCGGTACTGAAGGAGATCACGATGGCCGGGCCACCGTAGAGTTGATGCGCGGCGATGGCCGTCACGATGCGGTCCGACCCCACTTCCCACGGGTTGTCAACCAGTAGACGCACCCCCAGGTCCAGTGTGTAGTCAATGATGATGGCCTCCTGATGGAAGTAGCGCTGCACCAGCTCCTGAAAGACCGGCGTCAGCGGAGGCACGACGCTGGAGAAGATAACGGCGTGCGCATCGCTAAAGTCGTGGTGGCTGTGGTTCATGAGCGTGCCCAGCAACATCGCGTACTCATCGGCGGTGCGCTGGCGCACGGTCGAGACGGTCCAGTGATGCTGTAAGGTCTCGTTGTGGTAGAGACCAAACTTGATATTGGTGTTGCTGATATCGATAGCCAGCAGCATAAACGTGCTCCCAGTAGATACCAGAGTGACGGCAACGGATAGAGGCAACCGCGTGGAACGGCTGACTCAGGCGAGTTGCTGGACGCTGGCAGCGTACTGCTTGAGCAGCGCGGCGATCATGAAAGGATCGCCGTAGGCGTGGTCGGTTGTGACGATCACCTCTCGATTGGTGCGGCTATCGATGAAGGCCAGCGAGGTGGGGGTCCGCATGCTCATCGTACGGCGGCGCTCGCTCGGTGACTGCGTGAAGCCTCGTCCGAAGATGAAGCCCAGCATATTATCGCCAACTCCGCCCATCTGGGAGAGTTGATTCTCCCGTGGCGCTGTGCGGTCGGGTCTGGCGCGTCCACGCGCGGTCACGTAGCGCACGTGGGTCAGTGGCACATGGACGATGCGCGTGCCCTCCTGCTGAACAAAGGCCTCGGGAGTGATGACGATCAAATGGCGCTCTGCCTGCAACAGACGGCGCACATCGCTGATCATGCACCAGATGCTGCCCAGTCCGATGAAGAGCAGGACCCCCAGAAAGAAGGTGCTCATGATTGCTCCGAAGGTGCTGTGGTAGTTGTACGGCACCATGATCGGGAAGACGGCGGCAAAAAGCGCCAGCCCCAGAGCTGCTCCCACAAACCAGCCGATGATGGCCAGGATGACCCTGGAACGTTGCAGGGGCAGAACGATCCAGCCCTGCGGGGCTTCTTCTTTCTCTCTGGCGCGCGCCAGTATTTCACTTGCTTCCATAGCCGGGTACCTCCCATATGACTGAAGGGGCGCCTGCTGCCCCCCTGCTCTGCTCTCTCGCCCGTTGCGCAATCTTCACAGGACGCTGTCTGCCTGTCCCCCTATTATAGCAAACGCTATGCCAGGCCGGAGAGCCTTTCTGCTGAATCGGCCGGCAGATCTGACAGGTGCCTGGACGGCGCGTGATATAATGCCTGAGAGCATCCCGTAGATATGTGTCTATCCTAGCGGGCAACGAGGCAGCGTCTATGGATCAGCGAACCCGTCCGCCGGCCGTTCTGGCAGCACGCCGCTTGTTGGAGAGCTATCGCCGGCTGGACAGGACCAGGGAGGGCGAGGCCCTTCCGCTGGACGACCTGGTGAGCCAGCTCGGCCTGGAGGTCGCGACCTTCCATCCCGCCGATTACGCTGAGGGCACCTTCGGCTGGCTGGAGCCGGGCGAGAACCTGATCTGGCTCTGCCGCGATCTGCCGGAGACGCTGCGCCGCTTCACGCTGGCCCATGAGCTGGGCCACGCGGTGCTCCATCGCGCCCCGACGCCGCAGATGCGCGCCCTGCTCGCCGATCTCGCTCTCTCCTCGCTACCGCTGGAGAGCCACGAGCAGCAGACAGCGCTGGCCGGCGCTGCCGATCCCTGTCTGGAGCTGGATATCAGTACGCCCCTGACCGAGGAGGGCGCCGAGGAGCTGCTGGGGCCAGGGCAGTCCTACAGTCCCCGCAGCCGACGTGAGCTGGCCGCTAATCTCTTCGCTGCTGAGCTGCTGATGCCCCTCGACCGCGTACGCGCGCTCTACCTGGAAGCCGCGCTGCCGCCGCAACAACTGGCCAGCCTCTTCGGGGTCTCCGCCGCCGCCATGCTTAACCGTCTCGCCAGCCTGCTCAAAGAATTTCCTCCTATGCAGGAAGAAAAGGTGAGCCAGCAACCGGCCGCCGTCGCCGCGGGAGAGGGGCCTGCCGCCGCGCGTGCTGCCAGCAACTATGACGAGTTCCAGCGTGCCGCCATCGAAGCACCTACGCCGGCGCTGATTGTTGCCGGGCCGGGCAGCGGCAAGACCAGCACCCTGATCGGACGGGCGACCTACCTGATTCAGAGGCTCAGAGTGCCGCCCCAGCAGATCCTGGCCCTGACCTTCTCGCGCAAGGCCGCCGAGGAGATGCAGGAGCGGCTCCAACACGCCCTCGAAATCGGCGGCGGGTCGATGGAGCTGCGCCGGCCGCCAACGGTCAGCACCTTTCATGCCTTCTGCGCGGAGTTCCTGCGCCAGTACTGCGAGCTGGCCGGCCTGCGACCGGACTTTGCCCTCGTCGACGATACCGAGGGCTACTTCCTGCTGCGCAGCCTGGCTACCCGGCTCCCCCTCTTTTATTACCGCCATCTGACGGTCCCGACGCTCTACTTCCCCGACATCCTTAAGGCCATCTCACGTGCCAAGGATGAGCTGGTGACGCCGGAGCGCTATCGTCAGCTCGCGGAGCGTATGCGTGAGCAGGCCACCAGCGAGGAGGCGCAGGAACAGGCCGCGCGCGCGCTGGAGATCGCCGCCATCTACGCGCTCTACCAGGAGGAGCTGCAGCGGCGCGGTGATATCGACTTCGGCGGACTGATCATGCTCACCGTCCAGTTGCTGCAGGAGCACCCCGAGGTCCTGCAGGAGCTCCAGAGCCGCTATCAGCAGATCCTGGTCGACGAGTTCCAGGATATCAATCGCGCGAGCGGCGTCCTGCTGCGCCTGCTGGCGGGCGAGGCCCAGCGCGTCTGGGTCGTTGGCGATGCCAATCAGGCGATCTACGGCTTCCGCGGAGCCTCCCCCGCCAATATCGCCAGCTTCCGCGACGACTATCCCAACGCTGTCGTGCTGCCGCTGAGCCGCAACTACCGCTCACGGCCCGACATTGTGAGCCTGGCCGAGGCCTTTCGCTGCAACTGGTTGGAGCGCGAGAACGCCGCGCCTGTGCGCAATCAGGCCGTACGCACTGCCCCCGTCGAACCCTATGTCACCCTGGCCAGCGCGGCCGACGAGGCCGGCGAGCTGGCTGGACTGATCGCCGATATTCGCCAGAAGCGCCGTCAGGGCTATGCCTGCCGCGACCTGGTCGTACTCTGTCGGACGCGGGCTCAGACGCGCCGGATCTCGCGCGCCCTGGCGGCTGCCGGGCTGCCAGTGATCGAAGGTGGCGGCACGCTGGAGCAGGAGCATGTCAAGGATGCGCTGGCCTGCGTGCTCCTGCTGGCAGGCACGGACGGCATGGGGCTGCTGCGGGCGGCGCGCTGTCCCGACCATGCTCTCGCACAGGCCGATATCGAGTGCCTGCTGCGGGCGGCTCGTGAGCAGCAACTGGCCGCCGGTCTGCTGGTAATCCGCGGCGAGGCGCCCCCCGAGATGAGCGCGCCAGGTCGCCAGGCCCTGCGGCGCCTCAGCGAGATCCTCCAGCGCCTCAGCAGCGCGCCCGACATCTGGTCGCTTCTGACGCAGTACCTCTTTCTCGAGACTGACATCATGCGTCGGCTGCTGAGGCGCGGCGATGCCCAGGCCCGCGCTCTGCTGGCCGACTACGAGGCGTTGCTGCAGCTTGCGCGGCGCTACGACCAGCAGCAGCAGCGCCTGCTTCAGCGCGCCGCCGCTGACACCGAGGACGCTGGCTCAGAGACGGCCAGGCCCTCGGCCACCATCTATGAGCAGGCCCGCGGCTTTGTCGATTATCTGCGCGTGCTGCTGACCCTGCGCCAGGATAGCGGCAGCCGCCAGCAAGGGATGGAGGGGATGGCGGACGGTGCGGTGGAGGTCATCCGCGTGATGACCGTGCACGCCAGCAAGGGACTGGAGTTCCCGGTGATCTACCTGCCCGGCCTGACGCAGCAGCGCTTCCCATCCCCACGGCGCTACAGCCCGGTGACCCCGCCCGATGGCATGCTGGCCTTTGAGAGCAGCGAGGCCGAACTGCACGACACCGGCGAGGCCTGTCTCTTCTACGTCGGCGTCACGCGCGCCCGTGACCAGCTCATCCTCAGCTACAGCGAACGCCTGGGGAAGCGTGCGACGAAGCCCTCCATCTTTCTGGAACCCCTGCTGGCCGGTCTGCCAGCGGAGCGCCTCATCCGGCTGCACTGGAAGAGCGAGCGTTCCGACGAGGTGATCCAGCGCGAGGCCGACCTGGCACCTTCCTCCCAGCCCGACGAGGCCTTCATCGCCCGGATGCAGTCGGAGCGGCTCAGCGCCGCTGCCGTCGAGAGCTATCAGCAGTGTCCGCGCCGCTATCTCTATAGCCACATCTACCGTTTTCAACTGCCCCAGGAGGCCTACTCTCTCTTTGTACAGGCCACACGCAGAACCATTGAGACCCTGCATGAGCGCCTGCGCGCCGCCGCCACCGCAGAGCCATCGGCTTGGCCCTCCAGAGAAGAGGTGCACGAACTCTACCGGCGTCACTGGCAGGAGCTGGGAGGACACGACACTCCCTTCGGCCCCCTCTATGAGCAGCACGGCCATGAGGTCGTTGACCAGATCCATAGCCGTCTGCAGGAACGCGATCCGGCGCGCTCCTGGCAGCCAGGGCAGAGCTTCAGCGTCAGCGTCGCTGGCACAGAGATCCGCGTGGAGGTTGATCGCGTCGAGACATCTGAGCAGCCGGGCCAGCCAGCGCGCTTTATCCGCACGCGCTTTGGTCGGCGTAAGCAGGAGCCAGAGCCCGACACGCGCGAGCTGCTCTATGCCCAGGCCTACCGGGCTGCCTACCCCGGCTCCGAAGTCGAGCTGCACCATGATAACCTCTCCACCGGCGAGATCAAACCCGTCAGGCTGGGACGCCGACGTGAGCAGACCCTCTACACAAAGCTCGTCGAGAGCGTCCAGGGTCTCCAGCGCCATGACTATCCGGCGGCCCCTGCTGATCCGGCGCGCTGTCCGACGTGCCCGTTTTTTCTCATTTGCCCGGCCTGAATGGAACGTGACCCACCCCCGCTGACGTGCGTCCCTGGCCGTCGCCGCCCGTAGCACGGTATGGTATAATGCCCGCCAGGGGAGAGGCCAGCCCGCAGAACGGCGCAGCAGGCAGAACGGCGATTTTCCTTACGATTTCCGAAAAACGGCTGCGCCTGGAGAAGACAAGAAACAGGGGCGTCCTCTTCTCCAGGCGCCCGCTTTCTGCTTCTGTCTTGCTATCATCGACTGTCATATGCTCATATGCGAGGCGTGAGATGTTTATTGGGAAGATCGTCAAGTCAGATTCGCATATCAATTACGTCTGTCAGATCTACGGGGAGCGCGAGGTCGAGATCGAGCCAGGCCCCGAGGATTACGCCTTCGGGCGCTTTGTGCGCATCGCCGTCCGCGCAAAGCAGGACGAGGACCCCGAAGCCGAGCTGCAAAGTGTGCTCGGCGTGAGCAATGAGCCGAAGACCTACGCAGTGGGCGTCATCTACGACACCATCCTGCTCAACCCGACCTTCGGCTCGCTGGGGCCGCGTCTCTCCAACGAGACCCAGGTCGAGCTCTTTTCGCCGGACTACATCGCCGAGCGGGCGGTGCTGATCTACGTGATGGTGCTGGGCATGATGCAGCAGCGCACCACGGAGGAGAGAGGGCTGGAGGTGCTCTCGATCATGCATGGCGTGCCGCTGCTCTCGCTGGAACTGGGCAGCGAGGTGGAGACCATGAGTGCCGAGGAGGTACGCGCCTTCCATTTTTTCAGCGATCCCGACCATCCCTCAGAGCCTCCCTACCTGCATATGGGCTATCTGCCACACATCATCGCCCAGCGCAACAGCCTGCTGCCGATGGTCACGCTGGAGATTATCCAGCAGCTGAAACGTTTATTTCCACAGAACCTCTCGCTCCTCTCAATTGTGGAGCGTAATTTTGCCTGGCGCCTCAAGGTCGAGACCACCGGGTAAGGAACCTGTCTGAAATGGAGTCACGGCCATGACCGATTCCACACACCTGCCTTCCACAGCGCAGGCGCGTACGAGCCGCCGGCCGGTTGGCATCACCAAAGGGCCGGGCGAGTCGACTCACGAGTATACCTTTGTTTCACGCGACGATGAGCAGGTGCTCAAGAATGGTGAGTATGTCTATTACGAGCTGAGCGAGCTCGACGAGAGCGGGCCGAACGGGTCCCAGCCGCTCTATCGGCGGGTGCTCGGCCGCATTATCAAGCGAGTCCCCCTGCAGCTCTATCCCGACACCTTTCTGGCGGAGCCTGAGGTCGCGCCGGCCCAGGTGGCGGCCATGGTGGGCTATGATGCGCGCGCCAACGAGCTGTTTGAGCTGCATGTCGCCATTATGGGCTACTACGACCCAGAGAGCGGCTCCTTCATCAATCCCTGGATTCCGCCCCAGTCGGGGAAGCAGATCTTTCTCGCTGACGACGAGATGCTCGCGCAGATTCTCTGTCGTAAACGCGCCGGCCAGCCCGGCTCGGCCACCGTCGGCTCCCTGCTCACGCGCGCGCCAGGCGCCGTGCCCATCGTGCTCTCGGTCAAAGATGTCGTCAGCACGCATCTGGCAATCATCGCCAGCACCGGGGCTGGCAAGAGCTATCTGGCCAGCGTCCTCATCGAGGAGCTGATGCAGCCGCATAACAAAGCCTGTGTGCTCATCGTCGATCCGCATGGCGAGTACGGCACCCTGGAGCAGATACCCAACTTCCCGCAGTTCTCCGCAGAGGGGGCCGGCCACGGCAGCGGTTACCGCGCGCAGGTCAGGGTCTACCGGCCCGATCAGATCAAGGTGCGCATCTCCACGCTCAACATGGGCGACATGCGCCATCTCCTGCCAGAGATGACTGAGAAGCAGCAGCATCTCTTGAGCCGTGCCCTGCGCAAGGTCAACGAGATGCGCCACGGCACTCCCTGGAGTGCGCAGGATCTCATGGAGGCCGTTCGCAAGGTAGCGCGCAGTAAAAACGACGACGATGGCGAGGGGGCCGACGACTCCAGCACCGTCCACGCCCTCACGTGGCGCATCGAGCAGCGCTTTGTCGACAGCTTCACCTTCGACGATCAGCAGCACCTCGACCTGCCGGAGATCTTCAAGCCGGGGCAGTGCACGGTGCTGCAGCTCAACGAGGTTGACGAGCGCGACCAGCAGGTCATTGTGGCAACCCTCCTGCGGCGCCTCTACCAGGCACGCATGAACACTGAGCGTGGCAAGGTCCATGCAGGCGAGTCCTACCTGCCCTATCCCGTCTTTGTCCTGATCGAAGAGGGTCATCACTTCGCGCCAGGCGGGACCGAGGTTGTCTCCACTCAGATCCTCAAGCAGGTCCTGGCCGAGGGGCGCAAGTTTGGCATTGGCGTCGGTATCATCAGCCAGCGCCCCGGCAAGCTCGACGCCGACGTGCTCAGCCAGTGTCAGACGCAGTGCATCATGCGCATCGTCAACGAGATCGATCAGAAGAGCGTGGCCGCCGCCATCGAGGGTGTGGGGCGCGACCTCCTCGACAATCTGCCGGCGCTCTCGAAGGGCCAGGTGATCATCGCCGGAGCGGCCGTCAATACGCCGGTCATCTGTCGCGTCCGCCAGCGCATCACCAGGCATGGAGGTGAGAGCAAGGACGCACCCGATATCTGGCAGCAGTACTTCAGCCCCGAGGCGCAGGAGCGCCGCCGCCGTCAGGAGGCTCCTCTGAGCAGCAATCAGGGCTTCAGCCTGTTGAAGTAACATCATGGCTAAACGACAACGACACTATCACGTCTCTAATCGTGCGGCGCTTTCGATCTTGCTCTTGCTGGCGTTGCCGGTCTGGGCGGGCGTTCTGCTCTTTACCTATTTCGTGCCGCCACGGAGCTTTCTGGCCTTCATGGCCTTTTTCATCCTGCTGGCTGTAGCACTGATCTGTACGCTCGCCCCTCTGGCTTATCTCTTCAGTCTGCTCTTCCTCTCCTCACGGCTCTATCGAGCTACCATGCGCCATGCGCTGCGCCAGGGCACGCTCCTCTCCCTCTGCATCGTGCTGAATCTGATCCTGCGGGCGCTGCATAGCTGGAGCCTCTTCATGGCTCTGGTGATCGTGGCAGCCGCGGTAATCGTTGAGGTGCTCTCGCTGGCGAAAAAATGGTGATCTGTGCATGGCGGAACAGTATCTGATTCTGCGGCCTGGCGCCATCGGCGACACATTGCTCACGCTGCCCGTGCTTGATGCCCTGCGGGCCGCCCACGCCGGGGCGCGCCTGGTGCTGGTGGGGAACCGGCGCGTGCTGCCGCTGGCCCTGGCGCTGGGAGTGGTCGATGAGGTGTACGACTATGAAGATCTCGCCTGGAGCGAGCTGTTCTCCGAGGACGGCGTGCGCCGGCTGGCCACACTGGAGCTGTTGCGCCAGACGCGGCGCGCCATCTGCTGGCTGCGTGATCCCACTGGCTGGGTGGAGCGCAACTTGCGCGCGGCCGGCGTCGCGGAGGTTACCATCGCCCCTGGCCGCCCGCCGGCGTCGCGTCTGATCCACGAGAGTGTCTATCTGGCGGAGACGCTGGGGCTGCCCTTCGATCCGGCTGCTGTGGCCCGTCGTCCCTACCGGCTGGCGGGCGAGACGCCGTCTCTTCCCTTTGCTACCGCGCCGCTGGCCATCCACCCGGGCAGCTCGACGCCAGAGAAATGCTGGCCGCCCGCACACTTCGCCGCTGTGATCCGCCATGTCTGGCGGCGTGGCTGGCCCGTGCTGTTGCTGGCTGGCCCTGCCGAGCGAGATCGCCTGGGCGCGGTTATGCAGCACCTGCCTTCACAACCTGTCGATAGGATAAAAGTACTGTTCGACGCGCCGCTGCTGGAGCTGGCGCTGCACCTGCAGCAGGCTCGCGCCTATCTGGGCAACGATAGCGGTATCACTCATCTGGCTGCTCTGCTGGGCCTGCCCACGCTGGCTCTCTTTGGACCGAGTGAGCCGGCCGTCTGGCAACCGCTCGGCCCCTCCGTGCGCGTGCTGCGCGCTCTGCCCCTGCAGCGTCTGCCGGTGGCCCAGGTGCTGGCGGCCGGCGGCTACCTGTGAGTACCTGCTCTTCAGGAACAAAGACTGCTTGTAGTATACTCAAAAAGAGTACTCTTGAGGCAGGCTATGTCCGTCGGGGCATAGTGAGAGACTGGTATCGACCCGGAGCTGTTGGCAGGCTGGTTCGCCTTCTGGCCAGAACTGATCTGGGCGGACCGGCCGATCGCTCTACGCTCTGGTGACCCCGCTTTGAAGCAACTGAGATTGAGGATAGCGCATGATGTTAGATCAGGAACAGGGAAACGGGCCGACTGCTGAGCAGCAGCCAGGTAAGCTGGTACTCCCGGCGCCGCCAGAGCCAGCTCCTGGTGTCTGGTCTGCCGGCCCGCAACAGCGAACAACCTATATCGCTCCAGAGATGCTGGTGCGCCGTCCTCGCGAGGGCGCACCGTCGACCGTCACGGGGAAGATTGCCTATTTCTGGAGCAAGGACCCGGCCTACAAGGTCTTCATGATAGCCATCGCACTCGTTTTGATCGCCGGTATCATCTTCTCAGCGATTGTGGGCAGTGCTCTGGTGCAGAGCAGCCTGAATACACAGAGCGCCAGTGTTCCGCTGACGCCGCCGCCGGGAGTGGCGCCGACCGGAACGATCGATCTGCATCCGACCTTCTCTACACCGGGCGGCCAGGGCAGCAATACAAGCAGCCAGCCAGCCACTGGCCCCACGCCTGTGCTCAGACCCACCGCGACCAACGGCGATTTTGCGATCCAGCTCAGCAGCATCCCCGACAGCGTGCCCAATGGCAGCGACGTTGAGGTGACGATCACTACAGGCCAGCCGAACATCGCCGTGCAGCTCCAGGTCTCCTACAACACGGCTCCCTTCTTTTATGTAGTGAACGGTGCAACCGATGGCAATGGGGTGGCAACGCTCACCTGGCATGTGCAGGTCTTCAGTCTTGGGCGACGCATGCAAGCGAAGGTCAAGGCAGTGGCCTACGGACCCAACGGCCAGCATGCTACCTCCAACACGATCACGGTACGCATTGTGGGGGCCGGCTTCAATTAAAGTCTCGACCAGCCTGTGACGGGCGAGCCTGCGCCTGGTCGGGCCGCGGCATCTGCCAGGGGCGCCACCCACGGCGCCCCCTACGGGATGGGGGCGATGAGGATCGCGCGCCTACGGGATGGGTGCGATGAGGATCGTGCGCCTACGACGGGATGGGGCGATGAGGATCGCACCCCTACGGCGGGATGGGCGCGATGAGGATCGCGCCCCTACGCGCTGACCCCCAATTCCCCCCCAGTTCCTCATCAACTGGTCGCCATCTTCGCCGATCTCTTCCTGAAGCTATCGTCGTCACCTGTGCTCTGATCTGATGTACTGGGGCAAAACGTAACTGACGAGCCAACTTCTCTATCTGATTGACATATGGTATGCTTGTGATGTGTCATATGGCTGTGGCTCGTGTCTCAGACACTCCGCAGCGTGATGCAGGGCAAGTAGATGGCCTATGTATCATCTTCATGGATTGATCTATCTACATGATCCGCGAGGAGGAAGATTATGAGACAGGCCGGGGAGTCGATTGGCAGCTATCGTGTGGTGCAACCAGTCAGAGAGACAGAGGCCTGCGAATACTACCTCTGTGAGCAAACGGCTTCCGCAGGCCAGCTCGTCGGAGTGCAGCTCTGGCCAGGAGTCCACCTGAGTGATCAGAGCGCCTCGCTGCCGTTTATCAGCTGGTCCAGCGCCTTGAGCAGCATGCATGCTCCAGCCCTGCTGCCGGTCAGCAGCGGTGACCTCGAGGGAGACACACCCTACCTGGTGCTAGGGGTTGAGGCGGTCTCGCCGACGACGGAGACGCTCGGCGCTCGTCTGGCGCGGCAGGCCAGCGAGCCGCTCTCGCCAGCGAGACGACGCGAGATCGTGGCGCAGATCGGACACGCCCTGGTCGCAGCGCATGCCCGGGGTCTTGTCCACGGCCAGCTCTCGCCGGAGAGCGTCCTCCTGATGGACGATGGCCGCGTGCTGCTGGCGAACTTCAAGCCACCTTTCGCAGGGCCAGAGCCGGCCGCGCTCCCCTATCAACCGCCCGAAGAAGGGGCCAGCGAGCGTGGCGATCAGTTCGCCCTGGCGCGCCTGGCAGAGCGGCTGCTGGGTAGTGACGGAGGCGCTCTCTCCCTACATGAGGGCGAGGCCCTGAGGATTGCCACGAGCGCCAATCCCGACCTGCGCTTCCTGAGCGTGCGGGCCTTTCTGACGGCCCTCGACCTCGCTGAGAGCGCGCCGGCTCCCTGGCAGATGCCCGTGGCGGCGCCCCGCCTCAGGAGGCCGCGCATCCACTTCACGCCGCGGGTGGGCCGTATAGCCCTGGGCGCGCTGGGGGGCCTGCTCCTGCTTCTGCTGCTCATCTTCGGCGGCGACTGGCTTTACTCAATACTGCCGGCAACGTCGGCCACGGTGAGCATCGCGCCCATTCCCCAGGGCGTATCTCACACCTACACCTTCAGCCTGGCGCAGAGTGACAACTTCGCCCAGTTCCAGGTCCAGAGCCGCCACCTCAAGTACACCACCTCCACGCAGCGCGAGACGGTCGCCAGCAGCGTCACCCATGCCGGCATAGCCGCCAGGCACGCCCATGGCCAGCTCGTCTTCTCCTCGGTCAGTCGCGATGTTGAAGCCAACGTCCTCTTGAGCATCCAGCTAGAGAACGGCCTGGTGCTCAACGTCAACGATCACGGCCCCATCTCATCGCAGCATGCCACGACCGTCGATGCTGAGGTGCAGCAGGCCGGTAGCCAGGGCAATATCCCCGCCGACTTCGTGGATGGCACCTATGATTTCATGCCTGTCGTGGGCAACCCGGCCCCTTTCACGGCCTATATCAGCAATCCCCGGCCCTTCACTGGCGGCGCCGACGCCTACAACGGTCCCGTCGTGCAACAGGATGACGTGGAGCAGGCCCAGAACGATCTGACGATGAAGCTCACGCAGGAGGCGCGCCAGAAGATCAGGGCCATGCTCCAGCCGGGGGAGGATCTCCTGCCCCTGGGCGCCGATGTCGTCGATTGCGCACCCCATGTGCAGGCCAACCACCGCGCCGGCGACCGCGCGGCCAGCGTGACCGTCAGCGAGCATCTCGATTGTCAGGGCGTGGCCTACGATGCTCAGGGGACCCTCAACTGGGTGACGCAGGATATGCAGCAACAGGCCACGCACCTCCTCGGACCCCATTTTGCCCGCCTGGGCGCACTGACGACCGTGCCCAGTCTGGGTCTGGTGCAGGCCACACAGTTCCTCTGTCAGGCCTACGGCCAGTGGGCACTCCAGCTCGATGCCGCGGGTCGGCGCGCCGTCGCCCAGGGGATCAGCGGCCTCGCCCAGGATGCCGCCAGAGACCTCCTGTTGAAGAAGTTCCACGCCCGCGTCCACAGTCTGCGGCTTGCTTCGCTCTGGGGACGCCATCTGCCGACGGACGCCAGCGCCATTAGCATCGTGGCCCTACCTCCTCAGGTGTAAGATAACCGGGGGAGTGCGCCGCTCTGACTCTGACGTCTAGAAACAGAGGTGCGTGTGTGATATCCTGTAACAGGCTGGCGTGCGCGATAGCGGCGGGCAGGGCGTGCGTCAGTGGTGCCTCCTGCTGCCCCAGACGTATCGCCTTGAGCGAATTGAGGAACATGCTTCGATGGTACAGACCGACAGGATTCTCCGGGTGCAGGCAGCTGCCCGTGCGGTTCGCCAGAGCGTGAGCCGCGTCATTGTCGGGAAGGAGCAGGTCATTGAGCTGCTGATGGTGGCCCTGCTCTGCGAGGGCCATGTGCTTTTCGAGGATGTCCCCGGCACTGGCAAAACAACGCTCGCGAAGGCGCTGGCGAGATCGCTGGGCTGCTCCTTCCAGCGTATCCAGTTTACACCCGACCTGCTGCCCTCGGATATCACCGGCATCACCTTCTTCAATCCACAGCAAGGGAACTTTGAGTTTCGCCCCGGCCCGCTGCTGGCGCAGATCGTGCTGGCTGACGAGATTAACCGCGCAACGCCGCGTACGCAGGCGGCCCTGCTGGAGGCCATGGAAGAGCGCCAGATCACCGTTGAGCGCGAGACCCTTGCGCTGCCGCGTCCATTCCTGGTGATCGCCACGCAGAATCCCATCGAGCTGGAGGGAACCTTCCCCCTGCCGGAGGCGCAGCTTGACCGCTTTTTCATGCGCCTGCGTCTCGATTACCCCGCGCGCAGCGAGGAGCGCCAGATCCTGCAGCGTTTTCGCGAGGCGCAGCCGCTGACTGAACTGAGGCCTGTACTCGAGGCGCCAGAGCTGGCGCAGTTGCAGCAGGAGGTGCGCCGCGTGCTGGTTGAAGAGAGCGTCGCGGCCTATATCGTCGATCTCGTACGCGCGACGCGAGCACATAGCGCGGTTGAGCTGGGCGTCAGTCCGCGCGGCACGCTGGCCCTCTATCGCGCGGCACAGGCCCTGGCAGCCATCCGCGGCCGTCCCTACGTCATCCCTGATGATGTCAAGCGGCTCGCCCGTCCGGTGCTGGCCCATCGTCTGCTGGCCAGCAGCCAGACACAGCTCCACGGACACGCAATGGAGGAGGTCATCGACGACATTCTACACAGTGTTGCGGTGCCGGTGGAATCATGACAAGAAGCTGGTACTATCTGGGCCTGGCGGTCAGCGCCGGCGGTATCCTCCTGCGTCAGCCACTGCTGCTGATCAGCGGTCTGCTGGCGCTGGCCATCCTCCTGGTCAGCGACATCTGGGCGAGCTGCTGCCTGCTGGGCCTGCGTTATCGCCGCCAGTTGAGCGAGAGCCGCGTGCTCTTCGGAGAGGAGATCACCCTCTCGTTCTCGATCGAGAACGCCAAGCTCTTGCCGCTGCCATGGGTCGAGGTGGAGGAGACGATCCCGGCGACGCTGCTCTTCCAGGGGCGGCGCCCGCGCGTCAGTATGAGTGGCGAGCGCGCCATTGTCGAGAGCCTCTTCAGCCCGCGCTGGTATGAGCGTATCACACGCCACTATCGCGTGCGCTGCCTGGCGCGCGGCGTACACACCTTTGGTCCGACCCGCCTGCGCACGGGAGACGTCTTCGGCCTCGTCTCGCGCGAGGTGCAACTGGCGAACTGGCAATATCTGCTGGTCTATCCGCTGGTCGTGCCGCTGATGCGCTTCGGCCTGCCGGCGCGCCACCCCTTTGGCGATCAGCGGGCGCCGCGGCGTCTGCTGGAGGACCCCGCGCGCGTCAGCGGGATACGCGATTACCGCTATGGCGACGAGCTGCGGCGCGTGCACTGGAAGGCCAGCGCGCGTGCCATGCGCCTCCAGAGCAAGGTCTATGAGGCCACAACGACCTACACGCTGGCGCTCTTTCTGAATGTTCTGCCGCGTCTGGATACGCAGGTCTTCTCCGTGCATCCCGAGCTGCAGGAGCTGGCCATCTGTGCGGCGGCCTCGATCTGTGCCTGGGCCCTCAACGAGGGCTACGCCATTGGCCTCTATGCCAATACCATGCTCTATCAGCCAGAAACAGACAGCCTGCCGCTCCCAGGGGGCGCCGGCTTCCGCGCTGGCGATGCCCTCAGGCGCTGTGTGCGCCTTCCGCCGGCCAGCGGTGAGGAACAACGCCGGCGTCTCATGGAGGCTCTGGCGCGCATCGAATCCTTTTATGGGGTCAGCATCGAGGAGGTGCTGCGAGCCGAACGCCGGCATCTGCCCGTCGGGGCCACGGTTGTGCTCATCACCAGCGCCGTGAGCGAGGACCTGCTGGACGCGCTGACGCAGCTCCGGCGCGGTGGTCATTCCGTGAACGTTCTCTATGTGGGAAGCGGGCCGCAGCCGGCGCGTCTGCCCGGCATCAACTGTCTGCACATCGGCGGCGAGGAGACCTGGCGGGCGCTGGAGGCCCTCTACGCTGGCGATGGCCAGCGTGAGGAGGCCGCTGCAGAAGCAGGCCGCGAGCTCAGGGCCAGCCTCCGACTCTAAGTCAACGATTGCGCACGTGAGATGGCCGGAGGCCGGCGAGGCGCAAGCAGGCAGGAGGAGATTGCTCCATGACACGACGAGGACTTGATCAAGTGCTGGTGGTCGATGGTGAGGCGACCTGCTGGGAGGAATCACTCCCATCCGATGAAGAGCAGGAGATCATCGAGATCGGCATCTGTCCCCTGATAGTCGCCACGGGCGAGCGCCTGCCCACAGAGAGTATCCTGGTCCGTCCGCAGCGCTCGCGAGTCAGCGACTTCTGCCAGCGGTTGACTACGCTGACCGAGGAGCAGATCGCCATGGGCCTGTCCTTCGTCGAAGCCTGTGCACAACTGCGGGAGCGCTATCGCGCTCATGAGCGTGTCTGGGCGGGCTTTGGCGACTTCGACCACCTCTTGTTTGAGCGCCAGTGCCGGCGTCAGGGACTGCCCTATCCGTTCGGCAGTCGGCATCTCAATATCAAGACCCTGCTGGCCCTTTTTCTGGGGCTGCCAGCAGAGCTGGATCTGGCCACGGCCCTGCAACGGCTGGGACTACCGCTGGAGAGGGCACGCACCATCGCGGCGACGACGATGCCTGGAATATCGCTGCCATCCTGGCGCATCTCTTCGCGCGCTATCGTAGTGCCTCGTTGCTTCCCTCGGCGTGAGCTGCTTCTCTGCGTCAGGGGATGTAACTCTCCAGTTCTTCGGACGTATCATCTCTAGAATCTACGCTGCCGGAGAAGCAGCGCCGGCTGTCACTGAAAGGAGGAACCATATGCCGCAGCAGATGTATTCTCCCCAGGAGCCGTCCGAAGCGGATCACTGGGAGCGACCACTCTACGCTGATCCTGAGCCTGACGCTTCGCCGCCTGTGGAGGGCTATGCTCCGGGACTGGCTCCCCAGGGGCCAGCGCTACACGATGAGTATCACCCTGGCTATCGCTCCCTTCACCAGCCCCACTTCATGCCTGGCACAGGCCAGCGTGGACGAGCCAGCTCTGGCATGCGTCTGGCGCTGGCAATCGTCTCGGTGATTGGACTGATCTCGCTGGCCCTTTCCGTCACCACGAATTTCTGGCTGGTGATCATCGTCTCCCTGGCTATACTCATGATCAATCTCTTCTTCAACCTCTTCGCCTGAGCGAAGGAGCGGCGTCTCTGCTCCGCGCTGATCGGCAGAACGCGCCGTTCCCGGCCCTGATCTGAAGCCCAGGAGCATGGCGTATGGAGGCTCCAGGAGCCTTCCTGCGCTCCAGGCAGGCCTTGCCCCAGCGATGGGCGCAGGATGCTGGTTGAGCGGAGTACCCCTGAGCATCTGCCCTCCTGTCCCGGTTCCAGCCGCTCTTGATAGTGATGCCGCCCCTGCCGTTTGGGTTCGCTCAGGCGGTATAACAGGCCACAAAAAGAGCGGCGCTTCTGCGTTATTGCCTTGTGAAAGGGGCGAGCCTGCCCACTGACCCTGCCTGCCAGGGCGATGGAGTATTTCTGCACGACAGGCTTCTGATCCGATGTGACCCGCTCCTTGATCGCAGGGACAGCACATATACGGCATTGTTTGAGGCAGAAGGGATAGATATGGTCGCGTTCCCACCTACGGAAAGCTTGATCGGTACAACGCTAGGCAGCTACTACCTGGAGCAACTGATCGGGCGCAATGAGCTGGGTCCGGTCTTTCTGGGGAGTGCTGGTCAGGGGCGCAAGTATCTGGTGCGGTTCATCACGGCGCCAGGGTCTCTGGGGCCGGAAGAGCGCGCGGTGTACCAGCAGAGTTTTCAGCAGGTCGTGAGTGAAGTTGTTGAACTACAGCATCGCAATATTCTGCCCTTGCTTGACTATGGGCATTACCTGGGAGGGTCATACCTGGTGACGCCGGGTATGCCCATGCAGACCCTGATCTCCTCGATCGCCAGGAACGGCCTGCCCGATCTGGAAACCGTGGGGCGCTACCTCGAGGAGATCGCCCAGGGACTCGCCTATGCGCACGAGCGAGGTGTTGTGCATCGCAATCTGAGCACAGATTGCATTTTTCTGCTGCGCGATGGCCGGCTGGTCATTGGCGATTTTGGGGTCATGCATCTGCTCGAGCTGGCGCGCCAGAAGGGCCAGAGCTACCCCGACTACGGTAGCGGCGAGGGGCGCGCCCCGGAGCAGCTCCTCAACCGTGACTGTGATGCCCGCACCGACATCTATGCCTTTGGGGCGGTGCTCTATCGTTTGCTGACGGCCCACGCCGTGTTCCGGCACAGCTCGCGCGAGGCGGTTTATGCCCAGCATCTGCATGCAGCGGTGACCCCGCTCAAGCGCTGGCGCAGCGACCTGCCGGCCGAACTGGATGAGGTGATTGCCAGGGCCATGAAAAAAGAGCCGGCTGAGCGTTTCCAGAGGCCGCAGGAGCTGGTGGCAGCCTATCGAGAAGCCATTCAGGCCAGCGGCGGCGCGGCCGGCGACACCGGCCAGGGCCTGGGGACGCCAGCACCGCTCGCCGCGCCCTCAGGGGAGGCAGGCTCGACAGAACCCGCCGAGCGAGCGCGAACCACTGCAGAGGGTGGCTCGTTCTGGCAGAGCCTGCTGGAGCGTCTCCCGTATCCCCATCGGCGCGCCAGGCGTCTCCAGGACGAGGGCGCAGGAGGAGAGGGCGGAGATACCACGCACACCTAGCATCAGTGTCCCACAGGAGCCTCCACAGGCCGGGAGTCATCCAGCCCGGCCTCTGGCGGCGTCGTCCCCGTGCGCCGCGTTGAGGCTTCCTCGCGTTGCGCTGGCTGGGGATACTTCTCCTGAATGTAGCGGATCTCGCGCTCGAAGATGCGCCGGACGATTGCCACAGCGCAGGCGTAGGTCGAGTCCATGCCAAAGTACGAGAGGCTGCCCGCGCCCAGATTCTTGCCCCGTGTGTAGGGGGTATCTGAGGCATAGTGCAGAATCCCCAGGTCATACGGCAGGCGGGCGAAGTTGATATTTTCCCCGATGGGGTAGCGTGTCAGGTACTGATCCTCATAGACCGCGTTGAGATAGGGGCCACTCTCCATCTCCACCACTGTGTAATTGGCGCTGTAGTAAAAATCGAGATACTGGCGATTCTGCAGGAAGGTGCCCTTGGCGGAGACAGCCTTCTGGTTATCGAGCACCGAGCCGTAGATCAGATACGGCTGGACCTCCTGTGCAAGAAAGCAGTTATCGAGCCAGTAGGTGTTCTGGCTATGTTCATCGAGCACCACGTTGGAGATCATCACATCACCGATGCTCCCGTTGAGCGTGGCCGCCTTGCCCAGGATATAGATCCCCTTGAGCGAGGACATGTTCTCCATGATCTCGCGCAGCATGCGGTAGGCCGCCATCCCCAGGGGGTAGTCGATGTTGAGAATGATCGCCTTGCTCTTTGCCAGCAGGTCCATGCCTGGCATGCGGCAGCGCGGGTCAACGTCCGTGGGGTGCAGCCGCGCGAGTTCAAAGATCTGGGCGTCGATCTCCAGACCGTGGCGGGCGCCCACATGCCAGATGCCGCGCTCCTGTTCCTCCTGCGCTCGCTGTTGCAGCGCCGTCTGGCCCTGGTCCGTACGAGTCCATTCGCGGGCGGCGAAGTAGAGGAAGTTCTGCCAGTTGCCGGGCACATCGCCGGCCTGCAGCTTGCGGCACTCGCTCTCCAGGTAGGGGTCCTGGCCGCTGAGGGCGAACTCGATCAGTTCGGCCTCACGGCGCAACACAGTGCCAGAGGTCAGATTGAGCAGGCTATGCGTGTTGCTCGACACAAAGTAGACCGGGCGCTCCTGCAGGCCCAGCGAGTCAAGGACCTGCTCGACCGGGGCCCACCACTTGCGCGTGGCGCGCACGAAGCCCACATGGGAGCCACCCAGCATGCGCAGGGTGAAGCTCTTGCGCTGCTTGCCAATGACCAGGAGGTTCTCCCAGAGGCGATCGCCCCAGACCACCTCCAGGCGACGCCAGTCGTCGGGGGCGATGTGCAGGCGCTGGCGCAGCACCTTGGTGATCTCCGCGAAGACCGGCGACGAGCGGTCCATGCGCGTCGAGAGCAGTTGGATGGTCGTCGGATCGGCGTTCAGCAGGTAGTAGAGCTTGTTCCACTCGATCTGGAAGGCCACCAGGATGGGCACAATGTCATCGGTGTCGCTGACGCTGGCGACATAGACCGCCAACGTCTCTTTGCCATCGTAGAACCACTTGCGGCGGCGCGCCGGGGCCGTGACGGCCTGCCAGCGGTCGACCTGGAAACCCTGCTTGAGGAAGACCTCCTCCGACTGCCCGAGCAGGACATGGGTGCAGTAGAGAATGGCGGATGGCAGGCGCAGCGCGCTGTAGATGAGGGCGGACATGTCCGGGTAGGGCGAACGTGCGTCGGGGTGCAGGCTGGAATCAATGTTGTAGTGCGCCTGCACCAGGGCCTTCAGGCTCACTTCGCCTGAGCTGCGCAGGAGGGTGTTGTAGGTCCGAATATAGAGTTCGACGTCGCGCTTGCCTGCCTCGTGGCGCTCCTCGCCGTGCTCTACCATGTATTCATCAGCGCTGTCACGCGCGAGGTCGTCCTGGAGATGTTCGGGGTCTTCTTCCTGGATAGCGTCTTCGATGAGTTCCTTTGTCTCAAAGGCGTCGGGATCGGGGATGCGTTGTGAGGGAGTTCTTTTCTTCCTCGGCATAGTCACTGTCCTCTTCTCTGCTTCGCAGAAACGTTCATCACGGTGTCTCTTCAATATTTTCTGCTCATTATACTCCACGCTGTCCACCCACCCTGGCGGTCTCTGCTCTGGCCAGCCGGTCCGCTCCCTTCATCTTCTGCGTCCGCCCGGTTTCTGCAGGACGACGATATACTGATGGGCGATATTCGGCACGTAGGCGCTGGGGTAGCCGTAGGGACGCAGGCGTGTGCCCGCCTGGTACCAGATGATCTCTCCTTTGGGTACGAACCCCTGTCTCCTGGCACGACGCGCCAGATCGACATGAGTGAAGAGATATTCTCCGTGCTGGTAGGCGTTGCGCACGATCACGACCAGGTATTTCCGCGGTTTGAGCACCCGGAAACACTCGCCAAAGACGCGCTCCATGCTGTCGAGATAGGCCTCGTAGCTTGCCAGGTTGGCCAGGTCGCGGGGGTCGTCGGAGCGCATGTAGTAGTCGGTGCGCCGATTGGGGAAGCTGGCGGCATAACGGCCGTTGCTCATGGTCTGTTCGAGGTGAATGTTGTAGGGGGGATCAGTGGCGATGAAGTCGAAGGAGTCAGCGGCGAAGGAGGGGAGAACCTGCAGGCAGTCGCCCTGCAGGAGGGTCTGGGGCAGCAGCTCTCCCTCGTGGGTGGCCAGGATGCGCTGGTAGATCTCTACCCACTGCGGGTTGATCTCGATGCCGACGGCCTCGCGGGGTTTACGACAGATGGAGGCGCCGATGAGGGTGCCGCCGACGCCGGCGAAAGGGTCGAGCACGCGCCCGCCTGGCTTGGTGAAGAACTCGATGAGCTGGCTCATGAGCTGCGGTGGCTTGTTGGCGCCGTGGGCCTTGCGCAGATGGTGACCGTAGGCTGAAGGGTAACTGGTGATCAGAATGCTGCGGGTGAAATAAAGCCACTCGGCTCCTGTGAGTTCATTCAGTGTGTTTTTGAGAGAGACACTCTCAGTATCCACATCACCCTCCCGTAGTTAGCGTCATTCTGTGAAAATCGTCTATCTGTAGTGGATGCATGCTACGAATTTGCAATGCTCATCGTTCCTACACTAGGAGGCGTTACCAATAACGTCGGTGTCCCCATAACCGACGTTTCCCCCTGGTAACGCCTTCTTATTTATCGGGGCCATAGCAGCAGATCCTCCGCACCTGGAATGGGAAGCGGCTCCGTCTCGGCGCCGGCGTTGGTGCTCGCGCTGCTGCGGCGCCGCCACTCGCAGCGCACGGAGCCGCTCTGCAGCAGGCGGCAGATGGTCGCGTCGTATTCGGCCTGGGTGAAGCGGCCGAAGATGCTGGTGATGAGCTGCTGGCGCAGGTCGGGCCAGCGCCGGTTGCGCGTTGTGCGGCCCATCTGGAGCACGCGCTGGTAGAGCTGCTCCCTGGCTTCGGCCAGGTGCGCCTGCTGCTGCGTGCTGAACCATTCGGAGGCGAGCAGCCCCTGATGGCTGCGTTCCTCAAGGCGGCGCCAGTAGCGGCAGACGGCGTCGTTCATAGCCAGCAGGCTATCCTGGCGGCGCGTGGCAAAGAGCAGAGTGCAGGGGGCTGCAGTGACGACTGCTGGTTGTGACTGTGTGGGGAGGGCGATGCGCTGCACCAGCGGAAAATGGCGCTGGATCTGTGAGACCAGCGGCTCGATCAGCCCGTCGATGAAGTCCGGTGTCAGCTCGCCGGGTGGCGCGCTGGAGCGCAACGTCTTCCAGCGATCGCTGCGCAGCAGGTTCACCAGAGCTGTGGCCTGAGCCGGACTGCGTTCTGCGGCCCGCAGGCGGCTCTCCAGTTGTTTATGCAGGACCAGCAGACATAGCTCCGTCGGCGGCGTGCGCTGCAGCAGCGGCTCGAGGTCCTCGGAGCGAAACAGTGTCGGCGCCAGGGGGTTGAGGGCGAAAACCGCTGGCGACTGGTCGAGGACCTGGAGGAGTTGCGGGGCGATCTCTGGCCACTCTGCTGCCAGGAGGCCGCCTTCGCGGGGCACGGAGAGCGGCGCACGCGCTGCCTTCGGTGGCCGCTGGCGACGGCCGGAGCCGGCCTCGAGAATCAGTCCGTGGAGCGCGATGGGGCGACTCTCGTGGGTGAGCTGCTCATTGAGGACGGCAACAGGCTGCAGCGCCGCGGGGAGCGGCTGTACCTCGACTTTTCTGGTGCGCCGTCCTCTGGAGAGCCTGGCGGTCTGCGCCTGCGTCTCTCCCACTGAGGCGCTGCTGGCGCCGTGTTCACCTGGCCCCAGGGCGTCGATCCAGTAGCAGCGATGGTAGAGGGGATTCGCTGTCAGTGCGCGGCAATACGCAGCAACATACTCCTCCAGGAGCCAGGTCCGCAGCGCGGCCAGCAAGATGCCTGCGCGCGAAGAACGCGCCCTCGTTCGTTCCCGCGTTGCCAGCTGCCTGTATTCATGATCGACATCAGCCCACAGGTCGTGCATGTTCATATTCCAATCCCCAATCGGGCGTGCGCTGCGTGCTGACGAGACCCTGCTCAGGATAGCATCGGGAGCAGATGCTGTCAAGGGTGCGCGAGCTGCCCCTGGAGCCAGCAGGACCCTGGCGCTCCGCCGCGCGTCTGTCGAGCCTCACGGCAGGGTGCCACCTCACCGCGCCACGGATGCGGGCCGCTGCAGGAGGCGCCCGCTCGGGTGGAAGGTGCTCTGCCAGGCGTACGCCACCCGGTAGAGGAGGTCGGGCCACCCCTGGGGAGGGATAGTTTCGGACGGATGCCGTGGACCGGAGCGACGACGCGCCCGGCAGGGGATACAGGATGGCCCTGGCGATGTTCCCGAGAGCCGAGCCGACGACAGCGCAATCTATTCTATCACAGCCAGACGATCGTGGCTAAGCGTCTGCGCTTCTTGCTCAGCGACCGCTCTCCTCAGGCTCTACAGCAGATGTGACCTGGCCCGTGAGGCGCCGCTCCCTCTCGGACGCCCGCCGTATGAAGGAGCCGGCGAATTCCATCACCGCTGGTTGCTCGGGGGCGCTGCGGCCCTTCCACTCTGCGCTCTGTCCGCTCAGCGCCAAGCGCGTCGTGTCGAGCATCAGCAGGCCGAAGGCGCACCAACTGATGGGGGCGCTCAGCGCGCGTATGGCTGGTTTGCCCAGCAGGTGCTCGAGACGGCGGCGGCTGCGGATCTGCACCCCGAGCGTCAGGAGCGCTGTCAGCAGCGTCAGCCGCTCGCGCGTGGTGCGTGGCGGATGCAGGAGTCCCTGTAGCACGCCGGCCAGTGGAAGGAGTCCGTAGATGATCAGGCTCAGACCAGCGCCAAGGCCCAGGAGAGGCAGCGGTGCCACAACCGAGTAGAGACTCTTGCGCCAGCCGCGCCAGGCGCTCTGCCAGGTGAGCCACTGCTCGTTGAGGACAAGTTCGCGTCCGTCGACGATGTCCTCGCGGCAGCCCTGGCGTTTGAGGAACTGGGCCAGCCCGATGTCGTCGCCGAAGCTCGCGCGGAGCTGTGGGGCGCTGTAGCCGCCCTCCGCCAGGTAGGCCTCGCGCCGCACGAGGATGTACTGACCAACGGCGAGGGCACGTCCAGGTTGACCCGGATCGCGCATCTCGCCAGGTGTGCCAAAGTGCGTGATGAGCGTCAGCCCTGCGGGAGTCAGCAGCAGTGCCCCCAGACCCTCCAGGCGGCTCTGCGGTATCAGAGAGAGCAGGTCGAGGCGCTGGGCGCAGGCGTGAGCGACCATGCGGCGCAGGGTCTGGGGGGCGTGGCGCGTGTCGGCGTCGGTGAAGAGGAGCCAGTCGCCCTGGGCGAGGGTGGCTCCCGTGTGGAGGGCGTGAGCCTTGCCA
>JBHOQN010000130.1:0-36055 GCA_042408965.1 Ktedonobacteraceae bacterium | reverse complement strand
TGCCGAACTGGTGAGACGGGCTATTGATACCTTCTTGGCATGGGATGACCCTGACTATCATCCCCACCAGGAACCCCCGCAAAGGAATGCTCATTCATCCCCGCCTTCAAAGGGCGGGGCTTTCTGAGCCGCGATGTAAAGGGAGTATTGCGTTTGCCTCGTAGTGTCTCCTGTTGTGCTGTTACACACAGTAGAGAGTGGCCCTGTGACTTTATCGTGTTCATTTGACATGAAACATCAGGATCAGTATTATCAGTCACTGGATTACTGTTTGGCTGCCCTGGTCATATGGCGTCGTTTATCATCACCAAAGGAGTTAGCTACGATGGATCGCCACGATGCGAGTCTGATGCAAGACCGCCCGTTCCAAATAGGGCCACGTCAGGGATTCTGGGGCTGGTGGCTCGACTTTGTCGCTCCCCCACGCACACCCGAGACGACAGCCAGTCCGCAGTTGCGCGAAAAGTTACGCAAGGCCGAACTGATCGGCTACTTTCTCTTCATCTTCGTTTTCTTTGCCTTCTTTGATCTCCTTCTGGCGCTTTTGAGCTGGCATATACTCAGCATGATCGATGTTTTTCTTTTTATGATATTTTTAGGCTTTGTGGGCTGGATTAATCGTAAAGGGAGAACGAGTCTGGCAGCAGGCCTCTTAATCGGTGTGATCGTCATCTCGATCATGTTCGTGATCACCTTTGTATTACCTGGCAAAGGAGGAGCTGATCTCTTTCCAACGTACGATTTTTTTATCTACCCCATCATGATCGGTGGCCTCTTTATGCCAAGGAAACTTATTATCCCTTTTACATTGATAGAGATAGTTTTTATCTGGTATAATCTTATTTTTCAGCCTCATCCTCCAGACATCTTGCAGGCCCGTTATTCCTCTGTTTTTCTTCTCTGGCTAGCGCGTCCGACACTGATGCTCATTGTCACAGCCATTGTCAGCTGGCTCGGTTCGCGCAGCGTCGAGCGCTCTATCCTACGAGCTGACCATGCTGAGGAGCTGGTCGCTGCTGAGCGCCAGCTCGCTACCCAGAGCCGCATGCTGTTAGAGCAGCAAGAGCAGCTCAAGGCTGAGATTGCGCACATTTTGATAGTACATCGCGAGGCCGTCGCAGGCAACTACAGTATACGAGCGGCCATCAATAACCGTGGCATGATCTGGCAAGTCGCTTGCTCGTTAAACAACCTGTTGGCTCGCTGCCAGGAGCTGGCCCGTGATCGGGAAGAGTTGATTCGGACCCGTGGAGACATCGAGAAGATCGCTGATTACATCCAGCAGACTCGCCACGGAAATGTGGTTGCCATTCCGATCTGTCACTCCTTTCTGGGAAAGTATCTGGTCTACGCAATGACTACCAGCGGAGGCAGAACCGCTTCTCCAACGCAGTCGTTTCAATCCCCAGGCCTCTCACAGGGCACAGAGCGCAACAGCCGGCTCTTCAACACCTCTCCATTGCCACCTGCCGGCCAGAACGAGAGCTCGACGCCTTTGAACAGGCCCACGCATCCCTGAGCGAACCGCAGGGTGCTGCATCTGTTCTATCTCACCATCAATTAGAAGGAAGGGGCATTATTGCATGTCTGATACACCTGATCCCTTAAAGGCTGTAGCTGAAGTGAGCGGAGACCGTGCTGGCATCCCTGTGTCCGAAAGGCCAGAGATACGCCCGGTCTCCTGGCACTTTGGTCTGGTCTATCTGCTTGCGAACCTGGCAGGCAACATGGTCCTGCTGCCTGTGATTATCTTTCTCATTCCCTACCAGGCTACCCTGCTCGATCCCGTCAATCATGTCAGCAGCCTGGCTCTGGTGCAGTCGATCGGTGGCATCTTTGCCCTGCTCGCCACCCCACTGGCTGGTGCCATCAGTGATCGCTCGCGGGCGCGCCTGGGACGGCGTCGCTTCTGGCTGCTTGTCCACATGGTGTGTGCCTGTGTGGCACTCTTGCTGTTGCGCTTCGCTCCCGCGGTCCTTTTCCTGGTCATTGGCTGGTCCCTCTTGCAGTTCTTTGGAGGCGCCCTGCTGACTGTCCTCCAGGCTTTCATCCCTGATCGTATTCCCCTCAATCAGCGTGGCGTCATTTCAGCGCTGGTCGGACTGGCGATTCCCTTTGCGGCCGTGATCGGGGGCATTGTCATCGCTGTGCTCTTTCGTAGCAACTACCCTGGAGCCTACTATCCCTTCATGGGGTCCCTGGCTATCAGCATTCTTCTCTGTCTGCTGGTCTACCACGAGGAGCCTGCTACCGGGCAAAAGATCCCTCCGTTCCGTCTGGGAGCTTTTCTGGCGCGCTTCTGGATAAGTCCGAGTCGCAATCCTGACTTTGCCTGGGCCTTTATCACGCGCCTGTTGCTCTTTCTGGGCTACTTTGCCGTAGCTACCTACATTCAGTACTATCTCAAGGATGGCCTCCACTACGAGCAGCTCTTTCCAGGCAAGAAGGTGCTCGATGGAACCCTGACTGTGCAGGGAATTGAAACGTTGCTGATTCTCATCTGCTCTTTCGGAGCAGGCTGGCTCTCCGACAAGCTTGGACGACGTAAGCCCGTCGTGATCGTGGCGGCGCTACTGGTCACACTGGCTCTGCTCATACCGGTGTTGCTACCGACCTGGGGGGGAGTACAGCTCTTTGCCGGCCTTCTCGGGGCTGGCTATGGTGCCTATCTGGCTGTTGACACGGCTCTGATCACCCAGGTGTTGCCCAGTGCTGCCGACTACGGGCGGGATCTGGGCCTCATTAATCTAGCGCTGTCCATTCCGCTGATTATTTCGCCTCTGCTGGGCAGCCTGCTCATCAGCAGTCTGGGCTACAACGGACTCTTCATTGCGGGGGCCATCATTGCCCTGATGAGCTGCGTGATGATTCTACCCATCAGGAGTGTGCGCTGAACTGAGCGCTGCTTTGTCTCTAGAGCAGCCCCTTCTGTAATGGAAAAGAGCAAAGAGAGACCAGGAGTGACATATCATGCCATCGCTTGATCTATCTCAACCAGAGGACTTGCTCTCCGCTTTTGTCAAAACCCGTGCCTCGCTGACCGATGAAGAGACTGTCTTCTGGTGGAGCGGTCACGTCTACAGCCTGGTAGCTGGAGAGCGCAGCCGTCTGCTCTTCGCCGTTGAGGGCTACAACATCTGCCGCTGCCGGCAGATCACTGGAGGGTATGAACAGCTCTCGCGCGAGATGATGGTCTATCGAGAGCCGGTCAGCGAACAGATCCTGGAGCGCTGGACGAATCCCTTCACCGGGACCGAGGTCGAGGTCGTTCCGGTCTGGAATGATCCTGTCAATCAGCGCTATCTGCTCCACGGGCCACAGGGTCCCTTCTCCCTGCTGGTAACCCCTCTGGAGGGCGAGCGGCTCTGTCTGGCCCTGGACGTCATGCTGGCCTATCCCTCGCCGCTGCCGCGCGCCTCCTATCCTCGCTACTCACAGAGCGATCTCTACCAGGGTGCCGAACTCTTCCAGTTCTTTGTCGATCGCCGCGACCTGGAGGACGACGCGCTGCCCACGGCACCCTGTGATATCGCCTGGACGCGCATAGGACCGTGGTTGCCCTGGATGGAGATGGCCGATCGCCCCGGCTGGCTGGTGTATCAGTGCCGCGGTTGCAAGTTACGCGGCGGGTATCCTGCCCTGCCGGAGCAGTTGCGCACCTATGTGGAGCAACATCAACCGCGCTATAGAGAGGCGCCCAGAGAGTGGAGTGGTCCCAACGAAAGCTCGTGGAGCTACTTCAAGAAGCTTCTGGCCGAACGGAGCGCGACAGAGGGCCGAGAAGCATGAAGCCTCGCACGAGTCGGTTCCCCTGGGACCGGCCGGGAGGAGCGGATAGGCCAGCCCTCCTCTGGACGGTGGAACAGCGTCGTTCTTCCGCTCCGGTCTGGAGAGCTGGCGCTCCTCAGCCTGGGGTGGGCGCGTAATCCTGGCCGCGGGATAGTGCCTGCCCCCCCATTGCCTCCTGCAGTGCTGACTGACGCTACGCTAGACAGACTCTCGCCGCCATTACCCATGTGCTCATCGAGCGCCCCCTGGAGATCACACCATCCCCGCAACAAGAGTCAGAGCGCTTTGGCCGACCTTCTCACAAAGCAGGGAACTCCTTGCGCGGTAGCTCTCGCAGCGGGTGCGCTCGCTGGTGATTGCCAGGTATTCGGCATGTGCTGTTAAGAAGCCCTTGACAGGTACCCATCTGTTTCCTATACTTGATTATGAGGTAGCTGAAATTGGTCGACCAGTTGACCAGTTGACCACTGATAGTGAGAGCAGCCGACTGAACGACCTGGGCGAGGGAGCGTCTACCCACCGCCATCTCACAGAACGAAGAGGCGCCCGCGACGATGAAGCGAGCCGCCAGAGGGAGGCAGCCATTCATGCTACTTGCTAATCAGATAGCCATTGTTACCGGCGCTGGTAGAGGGATCGGGCGAGCGATTGCGTTGGCCTATGCTCGCGAGGGAGCACAGATTGTCATTGCTGAGAAGGACCGGGAGCCGGCACAGCAGGTGGCGCAAGAGATTTGTGCCCTGGGAGGACAGGCTCTGGTCATCGAGACAGATGTTGCCCAGGAGGTCTCGGTCAATGCCATGGTTGAACGAGTCCTGGAGGAGCTGGGCACCATCGACATACTTGTCACCTGCGCCGGTATTCAACGTCGGTATTTCGTCCACGAGCTTCCCAGTGCCGAATTTCAGGCCATGCTGGCTGTCAATCTGCTGGGTACCTTCTACTGCTGCCGGGCCGTGCTCCCAACCCTCTACGCCAGAGGCTCCGGTATCATTCTCATGATTGCCTCCGACTCTGGTCGACGGGGCTATGCCTACAATGCCGCCTACTGTGCCAGCAAATTCGCCGTCGTTGGCTTGATGGAATCGCTGGCCGACGAGGCGCGTGCCTATGGTGTGCGCGTCAATGCGCTCTGTCCGGCGGGAGTCAAGACCCGTATGAGCGAGAGTGTCACCTGGGGAGACGGCCGGCCGCTGAACCTGGAGCACTTCATGGAGCCAGAGGAGGTGGCTGACGTAGCACTCTTCCTGGCCAGCGCTGCTTCCAGAGCCATTCATGGTCAGGCCATTCCCGTCTATGGAGGCGTCACCTATCGGCTGGAGTAGTACTCGGTGACAGCAGGGGGCGGTTCCTCCTGGTTCCGTTCAACGGACGCGAACGCCCGTTGAGCAAACCGGGGCGGAGCGGAGTCATGAGGGAGCTACGACCAGCCTGTACAGCCGTCTGGACCGGCCGGTGATCCATCTCTCACTGGTCAGGCTGCACCCTGGTCACCACTGGAGGAAGCCATCATGAATTACCCGGCAGCACCCTCCAGCAGCGAGGCGCGGCGGGGCGTGCCTCGGCTGCAGGTAGTGGAAGTAAGCAAAGCCTTTCCTGGAGTCCAGGCCCTTGATCACGTCTCTCTCGAGGTCCAGCCCGGCGAGATCCATGCCCTGGTTGGCGAGAACGGGGCGGGCAAATCGACGCTCATGCGCCTGATCGCCGGAGTTGAGGTCCCTGACGAGGGCCAGATCTTACTGGACGGGCACCCGCTAGGTCACATCGATGAGCACCAGGCAGGCCGTCTGGGCATCAGCATGGTGCATCAGGAACGCAGCCTTGTCGCGGGACTGAGCATCGCTGAGAACGTCTTTGCTGCCAGGCAGCCCACGCGCTGGTTCGGCACCATCGACTGGGGAGCCATGCGTCAGCGCACGCGCCAGATTCTGAGAGAGCTACAGGTCGATCTGCCCCCAGAGCAACTGGTGGGGGAGCTTTCGCCAGCACAGCAGCAGATGATCGAGATTGCCAAAGGGCTGTCGCGTCAGCTGCGCCTGCTCATTCTGGACGAGCCGACAGCCGCCCTGACGCTGGCCGAGACCGAGCATCTCTTTGAGGTGGTCCGCCATCTGGCGGCCAGCGGTGTCTCCATCATTTACATCTCCCATCGTCTGGCGGAGGTCTTTCGCATTGCTGAGCGCATCACGGTGCTCAAAGACGGGCATGTGACTGGGGTTCGCACCGCCAGCGCCGTTGACGAGGCCGAGCTGGTCCGGCTGATGGTGGGACGCGAGCTTGCCTTTGAGCCGGATCGTCGTCGCGTTGCGTCGAGTGCGCCGGTCGTCCTCAAGGTTGAAGAGGTGGCGGCTCCACCGGCGGTGCGCCGGGCCTCACTCAGCGTGCGGGCTGGTGAGATTGTCTGTCTGGCTGGCCTGGTAGGGGCGGGACGCTCCGAACTCTGCGAAGTCATCTTCGGCACACGCCGCCGGAGTGCGGGCCGCATCCTTCTTGATGGCCGCGAGGTACGTTTTACACACCCGGCGCAGGCCCGTGATGCCGGCATCGGTATGGTCCCTGAGGACCGCAAGGAGGATGGCCTCTTTCTAGAGATGTCACTTGTCGAAAACCTGGCGGCGACCAATCTCGCCGCTGTCGCTCCCCATGGCCTTGTCTCGCACCGTCGCGCTCTGGATCTTGCCAGGACATATATTCGTGATCTGCACATTGCAACGCCCGGCCCTGAGCAGCTTGTCCTGAATCTGAGCGGCGGTAATCAGCAGAAAGTGCTCCTGGCGAAGTGGTTTGCGCGCAGACCGCGTCTGCTGATCGTTGACGAACCAACCCGTGGAGTCGACGTGGGAGCGCGCGCCGATATTTACAGCGTGTTGCGCGAGTTTGCTGCCAGCGGCATGGCTTTACTGGTCATTTCTTCAGATCTTCCTGAGGTCCTGACGCTGGCTCATCGTATTGTCATTATGTCAGAGGGAGAGACCGTCGCCGAACTGGACGCCACAGAGGCAGACGAGCAGACCATCCTGGCGCTGGCCTCGCCCCGATCCTCGACCTTCCAGGAGCGTGGACTATGAGTACGTCACATCTACCCGAGACCGGCAAGCCACTCAAGGACGCTGTGGCGACGATTCCGTCCGGTGCCCGGCAATCGTCGGGTCGCCGAAGTATCAGAGGTCTGCTGGCCCTGGCTGGCTGGAGGCTGGTGCGCTCGCGGCCGTTGCTGTTGCTGGTGCTGATCATTGCGCTCTCAGGCTTTATGGCCTATTTCTATCCTCTCTCCTTTCTCTCGCTGGATAACTTCTCGGCAGTGCTGCTCAACGCCTCTCAGTTCGGTATTCTGGCGGTGGGCATGGCGATTCTGATGATCGGCGGGGTTTTTGATCTCTCTATCGGCTCCACGCTGGCCCTCTGCGGCGTTGTGGTCGCCGTCCTGATCGCCAATCTCAATCTGCCGGTGCCGCTGGCCATTCTGCTGGCTCTGGCGACCGGTGCCCTGGCTGGCCTTATCAATGGCCTCATCGTGACACGCATCCGCATCAACGCTTTGATCACGACACTGGCGACCGCTGGTATCTACCGCGGCGTCACCCAGCTCATCTCGGGAACCGGCGTCTCGCCCATCAGCGATGCCTTTGCGCGCGTGGGTCAATCTGTCTGGCTGGGGTTCCAGTCGCCGTTCTGGGTCATGGTGGTCATTGTGGCGGCCGGGATCTGGGCCGTCGGTCAGACCCGTTTCTTCAGGCAATACTACTATATTGGTGGTAACGAGCGAGCTGCTCGCCTCTCTGGAATCAAAACTTCGCGTCTTATTCTGATAGGTTTTGTCATCATGGGTTTCCTCGCAGGAGTGGCCGGTGTCTTGAACGCGGCCAGGTTAAACGCAGCCGTAGTGAGTGCTGGCATAGGGGTGGAGCTGCAGATCATCACGGCCACCGTCCTTGGCGGGGCCAGCCTCAAAGGAGGTGAAGGTACTGTTCTCGGGGCCTTTCTGGGGGTGATCTTTATCGCGCTCGTCCAGAATGCCCTCATTATTCTCGACGTCGATGTGTTCTGGCAGAACATTGTGATCGGTGTTGTCCTGCTGGCTGCTGTCTCGCTGGATCACTGGAAAGAGGTCCGCCGCGGCTGAATGAAGGGCGGACGGCAGACCAGGTAGCCAGACCCTACCCGTCTGCGGGGAGGTATCTTTCGACGAGGTCAACGGAGCTGAGAACTGAAGCTCGTCCCCACTGGGGGCGGAGGAGGAACACATGCACAGGTACTGGTTCGACTGGTGGCGCCGCTTCCTGCCAGCGCTGGTGTTACCCCTGCTGCTGCTGGCCTGTGCCGCGCCGGAGAATAGTGCATCTTCCGCGGCGACCCAGGGCAGAGGCAACTATTCCAATGAAGTCTACTATTGGATCTCTCAGAACTCAACCCTGCCCCTGTTTGTGGCGCATGATCAGCCAGCTTTGCGGGCTGCCGCGCGTGAGCTGGGGGTCCAGGTGAAGATCGCCGGTCCCACAACCATCGATCTGCCCAATTTTATTTCGACCATCAACCAGGTTTGCGCACAGCACCCAGCGGGCGTGATTGTGGTTGGCTGGGACCCCTCGCTCACTGCTGCTGTGAACCAGTGTATCGCGCAGCGAGTGCCCACGGTAACCGATGACGCTGATTTGCCGGAGTCCAATCGCCTTGCCTTCGTTGGCACCGACTGGTACGATATCGGTGTAGCTCAGGCCCAGGCGATGATCAAGGCCACCGGTGGCAGTGGCGAGGTCGCCACGCTCTCGATCATCAATGCCGACAACATGAAGGAGGCCGTACGCGGCTTCACCGACACATTGCGCAGCACGAACTTGCGCATCGTGGCGAATGAGGACGACGGTGGTGATGCCTCGCAGGCCGCCTCGAAGACCGCCTCGCTGCTAGCTGCTCACCCGAACCTGGTCGGCATCGCTGGCTTCGATTCGGAGAGCGGCGCTGGCATCGTGCGCGCTCTGGAGGAGGCTGGCAAGGCGGGCAAGATCAAGGTCACGGCCATGGAGCAGACCCCGGCCTTCTTCCAGACGGTCAAGAAGGGTGAGGTTCAGGCCATCATCATTCAGAAGCGTGAGCTGTTTACCTACTATGCGCTGAAACTGCTCTTCGACTTCAACCATGATGGACTGCACATCGCCGGTCTGGACCGCTGGGCGGCCCCTCCAATTCCGCGCATCGTCAATACGGGGCTGCTCGTCGCAACGCCCGAGAATATCGACGACATCCTGAGCCATCTACCGAAGTCATAAGACCGGCGGCCGGGGGAGCCTCTCGGAACCGCGGCTGGTTCCTGGCCCTCAGCGCATCGCATCTGCTAGCGGAGCAGGGCCGGCCCCTCTCTCTGGGAGAGCCTCCCCTGGTTGGCGCCATTCTACCCTGCAGGAGACTGCATGCCAGAAGAACGCAACGAACACAGCATCTTTGAACGTGTTGATCATATTGGGATCGCCGTCTGGAATATTGAGCAAGCTCTGCTCTACTATCGGGAGGAACTCAAGCTCAACGTGGTCTCCGATGAAGTGCTCCCGGAGACAGGGGTCCGCCTGGTCTATCTGGATGCGGGCAATACCTTCATTCAACTGGTTGAGCCGGTGACCTCACCTACGATCAGGCGCTTCCTGGAAGAGCATGGAGAGGGTCTACATCACATCTGCTTCACCGTGGCCGATATTCCGACGGCATTGCGGAGCCTGGAGGGCGAGCGTGAGGCGGTCATCTTTGCGGGTGGCCGCCAGAGGCGCTGTGCCTTTCTCTCGCGGCGCCCTAATGGCGTTACGATTGAGTTGACAGAGCAGGCGCCCGCCGATGAAAGGGCCGGACGAAGGAAAGACGAGGAAGATCAGGCGCTATGCTAGAGCGACGTGCAGCAGGACGCTGCTTTCCCAGGCCAATGCTGTCTGACCTGGCGGACACCGCTGTCTGCCAGTCCACTGTTCGAACCGGAGGATCAAGCGGCGGTGTATTGATCAGCGCTAGTGTAGGCCGGTATGGTAGCACCGGCACAGTTGATCCTTGTGCACTGACGAGAAGAGAGGATGGCTCTGTGCAGAACAGGGGGTCTGATCTGCGGCAGAGTTGGATGGTGATCAGGCTAAGTTCCCTGGTTCCTGGAGGAATAAGAGGTTATGGATCTGATCGGTTCCTGGCAGCAACGGCTTGCGGATGATCCACGCCGGGTGGTGATTCTGGATGATGATCCAACCGGTACTCAGACCGTTGCCGATGTCGAGGTGATCCTACAGCCTTCGGCTGAGGCTTATCGACGCTTCTTTGCGGGCGGAGAGCGAGCTGTCTACATTCTGACGAATACGCGAGCTCTGCCTCGTGAACAGGCTGTGGCACTGGTGAGAAGAATCCGTGCGGAAGTGACCGCGGCAGCCCGTGAGTATCAGGCCAGGGTGGCTCTGCTCCTGCGTGGAGACTCGACACTGCGTGGTCACATCTTCGCTGAGATGGAGGTACTGGCAGAACCGGCCTCGGACTGGGTTGGCCTCCTGGTCCCCGCCTTTCCAGAGGCCGGCCGGATCACCGTTGATGGCGTGCACTACCTGGTGATCAACGGAGAACGGGTGCCGGTCGCACGGACGGAGTTCGCCCGCGATGCCCACTTTGGCTATGGCAGCGAACGGCTGAGCGACTGGGTGGCTGAAGTGGGTGGAGGCCGGCGGGCGGTGCTGCTACCCCTTGCGCAACTGCGCAGTGCAGGGCCTTCGCTGGTCACGCGGGCCCTGCTGACAGCTCCGGCCGGCGCCATCGTGATCCCCGATGCGGAGACACGTGCCGATCTGGAGCTGGTAGCTTGGGGATTGCTCGACGCTGAGCAGGCCCTGGGCACTGCCGCGTCCGACGCCGCTGACCGGCCGGGGAGAAGGATTGTAGTGCGTTCGGCCTCGAGCTTCGCGGCTGTCCGCAGCGGTCTGCGTGGCCGGACCATCCGCTCGCTTCCGCAGAACGAGTACCGCCTGCTCGTGGTCTGCGGCTCGCATACCCAGGCCAGCTCAGCGCAGCTGGCCCGCCTCATCGAGCGCTCGCTCTCGCCGGTGGTCATTCCCACGGACTGGCTACTCAGGGAGGGCCTGCAGGCAGTGGTGCCGCGTCTGGCTCAGCAGCTGGTGCTGGACCTCGACGAGCACAGGTTTGCCATTCTGGCGACCGAGCGTGTGCGTCGGCCGGAACATGCCTCGTTCGAGACAGGGGCGCAGGTCATGGAGGCTCTCAGCAGTGTTGTGGCGCGTGTCAGCGAGCATCTAGACGCTGTGGTTGCTAAGGGAGGGATCACCTCGGCTGAGGTAGCTATCAAGGGACTGGGCGCTCGCCGGGCCCGCGTGCTCGGCCAGCTTCTGGAGGGAATTGCCCTCTGGGAGTTAGTCCTGCCCGATGGCCGCCTCCTCCCCTACGCGGTGGTGCCTGGCAACGTGGGAGATGAGCGCATGCTGGTGGAGATCGCCCTGAAGTTCCAGGCTGCTCCCTTACGACCTCTGACCGCACTCCAACCGATCGAGCAACGCCCGCTTGTGGCTGAGATCACACGACGCCTGCTCGACTACCTGCTTTCGGGGGAGTTGAAGCCGGGCAGTCGTCTTCCCTCGGAACGCCAGCTCTCGGAGGCCCTCGGCATGGGTCGCTCGACGCTGCGAGAGTCCTTAAAGGCGCTGACGCTGCTAGGCCTGCTGGAGGTTCGGCAGGGCGATGGCACGTACCTGCGACGTGCCGACTCGGCCCTGCTCCCGCGTGTCATCGAGTGGGGGCTGCTCCTCGGCGAGAAACGCACCATGGATCTGGTGGAGGCGCGCCTCAAGATCGAGGTGGCGATCGCCGAGCTGGCGGCTCAGCGCCGTGATTCATTTGCCGTAGAGGAGCTGCGCCAGCTGCTGGAGCGTATGGGGGCGGCTGGTGACGACTACCAGGCATTTGTCGATGCCGATGTGGCCTTTCATCTGAAGCTGGCTGAAATCGCTAGAAACAGCGTCCTGCGCGACATTCTTTCCAGCATCCAGGCCCTGTTACGCGCCTGGATCATTCGCGTCATCGAGTCGGCAGGCGATACTGAGTTCTCCTATAGAGAGCACCTGGCGATCTTTGAGGCGGTCGAGCGCGGCGACCCGGCGTGGGCGGCGGCGGCCATGCAGGCCCACATGGATTCGGCACGGACTCGTCTGCTGGCGGCCATTGCTCAGGAGCGAAATCAGGGCCAGTGAGTCAGTACATGTAAGGAAGGAGGAGAGGATATGCGATCCGTGCTCACCGTAGCACCACGGCAGATGCTGCTGGTCGAGGAGGACGAGCCAGTCGCCGGACCGGGTCAGGCGCTGCTGCGGGTCGAAGCCGTGGGTCTCTGCGGCTCTGATCTGCATCTCTATCTGGGTGATCATCCCTATGTCCGCTATCCACAAGTGCAGGGACACGAATGTTGCGGCAGGATCGTCGCCTTTGGGGAGGGATACGAGGGACCGCTGCGGATCGGCGAGCGCGTCGCCGTGGAGCCGCTCGTTCCGTGCGGAACCTGCTACCCCTGCCGCCGGGGGCGTCCCAACTGCTGCACGCGCCTGGCTGTCCTCGGTGCCCACCAGCGTGGTGCGCTCTCAGAGCTGATCGCTGTGCGTACCGCCAGCCTCTACGCGGTGGCCGATCTCGATGCGGAGCTGGCGGCTCTGGTTGAGCCGATCTCCATCGGACTGCACGCGGTGATCCGCGGCCAGGTGGAGTCCGAAGAGCGCGTGGTCGTCTTCGGCGCTGGTCCCATCGGTCAGGCAGTGCTGCTCGCTGCGCGGGATCGCGGCGCGCGCGTCATGCTGGTCGATAAGCTGGAGCCGCGGCTCTCGCTGGCGCGCCGTCTGGGAGCCGAAGTCGTGGTGAACGCGACCAGCGAGAACGTTGCGGCGGCAATCCTGGCCTGGACGGATGGCGATGGCCCGGCGGTGGTCTTCGAGGCCACCGGTGTCCCCGCCGTGATTCGCCAGGCGGTGGAGCTGGTGGCCAGCGCCGGGCGCATCGTGATCATCGGCCTCTCGAACCAGGAGGTCTCCCTGCCGGTGGTGGAGTTCACGCGCAAGGAGTTGACCATTCTCGGATCGCGCAACAACGCTGGCATCTTCGCGCAGGCTGTGGAACTGGTGCAGCGGCAGAGCGAGGCCGTTCGCGCGTTGATCACTCATCGCTTCCCGCTTGAGGAGACGCCGCGTGCGCTCGAGTTTGCGCTGGAGCATCCCACTGAGGCAGAGAAAGTCATTATTCTGGTGGGTTCTGGCGAGAACCGAGCCGAAGGAGGAGCACCATGAAGATCGCAGTCATTGGTGGTGGAGCAATGGGGAGTGTCTGGGCCGTCCATCTGAGCCGCGCCGGTCACGAAGTCAGTATCGTCGAGGTCTCCAGCGCCGTGGTGGAGGCGATCAATGCGCGGGGACTGGTGCTGTTAACAGCGCCGCGCGAGGATGCTGAGGTAGAGGCGCAGGCGTGGCCACAGGCGGCGAGTGAGACCGAGCAAATTGGTCAGGTCGATGTAGCCTTCTTCTTCGTGAAGGCTCACCACATGCCAGCGGCCATCGAGCTGGCGCGGTCGCTGGTGGAAGATACAACCACGGTGGTCAGCCTGCAGAACGGCTGGGGCAACGCCGATCTGCTGGCATCATCCTTCCCGGCGGAGCAGATCGTCATCGGCGTGACCTATCACAGCGCGACCGTGGTTGCCGCGGGTCTGGTGGCGCACCCCGGCAGGGGGCCAACGTTCCTGGGGCCGTACGAGGCCGACGGCAGCCTGCAGCGGGCAGAACGCATCGCCGCTCTGTTGCAGGAGGCCGGGCTCGAGGCCAGCGCGCGTGCAGATGTACGTACAGAGATCTGGAAGAAATTGATTCTGAATGCGGCGACGCTGCCGACCTCAGCCTTGACGGGACTTCCGGCGGGCAGGCTGGTTGAAACGGATCTGATGCTGGAACTGGTGGCTGCGGTCACCGCGGAGGCGGTCAGGGTAGCGCAAGCTCTGGGCTACCAGATCGAGTATGCCGAGCGCTTTGAGCGCATCTGCGCTGTGTTAAGCGGCGCCGGAGCGGCGCGCTCCTCGATGCTGCAGGATGTGCTGGCGCGGCGAAAGACCGAGATCGAGGTCATCAATGGCGCAGTGGTCCGTGCCGCTGAGCGGCTCGGCCTGGAGGTGCCTCTGAATCGTGCCCTGGTGGCCCTGATGAGCGGTCTGGAAAGGAGCTGGCAGGTATGACAACACGCTTGACCTTTCTGGGAGTCGCCGGCTATGAGATCGTAGGGCCGCGCTATCGCATTCTCATCGATCCCTTCCTCAGCGGCAATCCTGATGCCCCTCTGGGGCCGGACGACCTGGAGCGGCCGGACGCCATTCTGGTCTCGCATGCCGCCTTTGACCATCTGGGCGACACCTACGCCATCGCTGCACGCACGGGGGCGCCCGTGATCTGCGGCGCTGATGTGCGTGCCCTGCTGCTGGCCCTGGGGTTGCCCTCTGAGCAGGTGAGGGCGACTGTCTGGGGGCTACTCGTCCAGCTCGGCAGCCTGGTCGTGCGTCCGGTGGAGTGTCACCATTGGTCGCAGGCGACGCTGCCCGATGGCCACGTGATCTCTGGGGTGCCGATGGGCTTCATCGTCGAGCCGGAGCCGGATGTGCGCATCTACCACTACGGCGATACGGCCATCTTTAGCGACCTGCGCTTGATCGGCGAGCTCTACCGTCCCACTATTGGTCTGCTCGGCTGCACGCAGCCGCAGCTGCTTCTGCGGCAGGTGCCCGGCCCGGGAGAGCTGCTCACGGGCGAGCTTTCGCCGCGCGAGGCCGCCCTGGCGGCCGAATACCTGGGCGTGCACCTGGCCGTCGCCTCACACTATCTGAACCTTGCGGACCACCAGGGCGGAGAGTATCGCGACGTGCAGGAGTTCTTGCAGGCTGTCCGCGAGCTTGATAGCACTGGCCGGCGGCAAGCGCTGGCTCTCGTGCCCGGCGAGTCGCTGCTGATCGATGGAGATCGTTATCGAATCGAAAGGAGCTGAGGCATGAAGCTGGTGACCTATGAGCATGAGGGACGCAGCGGAGTGGGCCTGCTCGTGGCCAATGGGGTCATTCCGACAGGCTATCGCGATATGCTGACGGTGATCCGTGAGGGGGAGACCGCTCTGACGGCTATGCGTGCTGCGCTCACCAGCGGGGAACTGCTGCGTCACTATCGCTTGCTGGCCCCCATTTCTCGGCCCGGGAAGATGCTCTTCAGCGGTGTGAATTACCGCAGCCATCTGCTGGAAAACCCGGGGGCGCAGCTCCCGGTCTATCCACAGATCTTTGCCAAGCTGCCCTCTTCCATCATCGGACCAGAGGAGCCGATCGTCATCCCAACGCCGGAGAGCCAGGTTGACTACGAGGTCGAGCTGGCGGTGGTCATCGGCCGGGTGGTGCGCAAGGTGACTCCCACGGCGGCCCTGGCCTGCGTCTTCGGCTACACCGTTGTCAATGACGTGAGCGGGCGTGACGTGCAGTTCCGCGATCAACAGATTACCACTGGCAAGGGCTATGATACCTTCTGTCCGCTGGGACCGGCCATCGTCACTGCGGATGAGGTTCCCGATCCGCAGACCCTATGGCTGAGCAGTTACGTGAACGGTGAGCGGCGCCAGGCTGCTACCACGGCTGAGATGATCTTTGGCGTCGCCGAGCTGATCGCCTTCCTCTCGGCGCACATCACCCTCTACCCGGGCGACGTTATCTCGACAGGTACTCCGGCGGGCGTCGGCTGCTTTCGTCAGCCACCGCTCTATCTCAAGGAGGGCGACACTGTCGAAGTTGAAGTTGAGGCACTTGGACGCCTCAGGAATCCGGTGGTGCGAGGATGGTAACACGCTCTCAATATCTCTTCCTCTACGGAGCAGAGCAGCCGCCCGCCTCGCCGCTGCCTCTGCGAGCCGGACCGCTGACGCTGCTGCATGAGCAGGGCCTGCTCCGTAGCATTGCGTTCGGATCTCACGAGCTGATCCGTGCCATCTACGCAGCAGTGCGCGACCAGAACTGGAACACCATCGAACCGCGCTTTACGGCCTACAGGCTTGAACAGGCCGACGACCATTTCCTGATTCAGTTTACGGCGGAGCACGTGAGCCCCGCAGTGGATTTCTTCTGGCATGGCGTTGTGCGCGGGGAGAACGATGGAACGATCAGCTACTCCTTCAGTGGGGAGGCACGGCGCAGCTTCCTGAAGAATCGCATTGGCTTCTGTGTGCTGCACCCGCCCAGCCTCGCCGGTCTGGCGGTGGAGATGGAGACGCCACAAGGGCCGAAGCCGGGCCATTTTCCCGAGCGCATCGCGCCTCATCAGCCCTTTCTCGATCTGCAGGCCCTGCGCCACGCCGTGCCTGGTCTACCTGGTCTGCAGCTGGAGCTGCGCTTCGAGGGCGATCTCTTTGAGACCGAGGACCAGCGCAACTGGACCGATGCCTCCTTTAAAACCTACTGTACGCCGCTGGCCCTGCCCTTTCCAGTGGAGATCAAGGCCGGTCAACGCATCGAGCAACATGTCGAGATACGCCTGATCGGGGAGCGCTCATCTGGGTTAGCGATCGTCCAGGAGGCGCTGAACAGCGCCGTGGCCACGCCGGAGCTGCGCGTTGGGCGAGCGAGCGGCACAACGCTGCCAGCCCTCGGCCTGGCCTGCGCGCCGGAGGCTACGACCCTTTCCAGCGGCGAGCTGGAGCGGCTGGCAGCTCTGCGCCTGAGCCATCTCTGGCTGGAACTGAATCTGCTGACCTCGACGTGGCGGCGGGACTTGCTCGCAGCTATGGGGCAGGCACAGGCCCTGTCGCTACCGCTGGAGCTTTCGCTGGTCTGCGGCGACAATGGAGAGGGACTCGACGATCTGGTGGCAGCGCTTGGCGAGCTTCGTCCTCCACTGACGCGCCTTTTTTGCTTCTCATGTACGACTCATACCACTACTTCACAGATAGCTGAGTGTGCCCGTTCCCGGCTGCTTGCAGCCGGGATCACGCTGCCTCTCGGCGGTGGCAGCCGCGCCAACTTCGCCGAGTTCAACCGCGCGCAGCTACCACTGGGGTTGCTCGACGTGGCAGGCTACCCGATCACCCCGCAGGTTCATGCGTTCGATCAGCGCACGTTGATCGAGAATCTTGGCGCGCAGGCCGAAACCGTGCGCAGTGCGCGCGCCATTGTCGGCTCGCTCCCGCTGAGCATTGGCCCCCTGACCTTGAAGCCGCGCTTCAACGCTGTCGCGACGACGCCGCCAGGGCCTCCGGAGCCAAGGAGGCTTCCCGACAATGTTGACCGCCGCCAGTGCTCGCTCTTCGCAGCGGGCTGGACGCTCGGTAGTATCAGTCAGCTCGCCATGAGCGGGATCGACTGGCTCACCTGTTATGAGACCGTCGGCTGGCGCGGAGTGATGGAGCGCCCGCAACCCTCCTACGGGGATGCTCCCTTTCCTCACCTGCCGGGTGCCCTCTTTCCGATCTATCATCTGTTCGCCGATCTCGGTGAGTTCTCCGGTGCTGAGCTGCTCACCGTGGAGGGTCTTGATCCCCTCACCTGTACAGCACTCGCCCTGCGCCAGGATCGGCGCCTGCTCCTGTTGATCGCCAATCTCTCCACCAGCCGCCAGGTGTTGCACCTCCAACTGCCGCCCCTGCGCAGACAGAGGCTGCGTCTCCTCGATGAAACGAACGCCGAGGAAGCCCTCTTCGCTGGCGAGGCCTTTCGCCGCCGGAGCCGGGCCCTCTCTGCTGCCGAGGCCGGGACGCTCGAACTTCGTCCCTGCGCTTTTGCGCGTCTTGACGGTGAACTGGAGGAAGAGCCATGCTAAGCGACTTCGCCGCTCTACTACAGGGGCGGAGGAACGACGCTGGTGCCGTCGTCGCCTTCACCTGTTACGGCTTTGAAACGGCCTTTGCCGTTCTCCAGGCCGCCGAAGAGGTCGGGTGTGGCGTCATTCTGCTGATCAGTGCCCAGTCCTTCAATGCGCCACAGGGAGGCGCCCTGGTCGCTGGCTTGCGCGCCCTGGCCGATCAGGCGCGTGTGCCGGTCTGCTTGCAGCTGGATCACATCCGTGATCTGGGGCAGATCGAGCGCGCCTTTCAACTGGGTGTAGGAGCGGTGATGGCCGATGGCTCGCATCTTCCGTTTGAGGAGAACATCGCCTTTACGCGCGAGGCCGCGACGATCGCCCGGCGCTATAGAGGCGCGATTGAGGCTGAGCTCGGGCGCATTGAGGGCGATGAAGAGGTCGCCGCGGCGGCTCAGGCGAGGGGGCTTACTGACCCTGATCAGGCGGCCATCTTTGTTGAGCGGACCAGCCCGGCCTGTCTGGCCGTCTCGATTGGCAATGTGCATGGTTTCTACCGCAGTATCCCGTGGTTTGACTGGGAGCGGCTGACAGCCCTGCGCGCGAGGCTAGACCTGCCTCTGGCCCTGCACGGCGCCTCAGGGCTGCCCGATGCCCTGCTTCAGCGGTCGATCGCACTCGGCATCGGTAAGGTCAACGTCAATACCGAGCTCCGACTCAACTACTTCGAGGTACTGGGGCAAAGCATCGGTAGCTATCAACCAGGAGCACGCCTGCTCGATCTGCAGACCGAGCTGATCGCCGGGCAGCGGGCCACGGCGCTGGCCCGACTGCTGGCCTGCCGATCCCGGCCCGGCGGTCTTGCGCCTCATTCAAGCGGAAGCTGATGGGGCACCGTCGCCAGCAGGCTAGGTGGCCTGCTGGCGAGTCACCTCAATGATGACCTTCTCGGCCTCGCTGGGGTGCTGCAGAGCAAACTCCAGGGCGGTGGGCGTCTCCTCAAAGGGAAAGCGCTGGGTAATCAGGGCGCGCACGCGCTCGGGCTGCTGCTGCACCAGCGCTACGGCGCGTGCAAAGACTCCGGCGTTGTTGCGCGATCCGAGAATGGTCAACTCCTTGCGCGTGAACTCCACCACCGGCAGGGAGACCTCCTGGTTCGAGAGGCCGATGATCACGATACGCCCGGCACTGGCCACCAGCTCCACCGCCTGGCGAATCACGGCGGGGACGCCGGTGGCCTCGAAGACCACCGCCGGGCCATCGCCATCCGTCCAGGCCAGCACCTGCTCGGCCAGGTTCTCCTGATCCACCTGGACACAGAGATCGGCGCCGAGCGTACGCGCCAGGGTCAGACGATTTGCCAGGCGATCGGCCATCATGACCGTTGCTCCATTCGCTTTGCAGGCCAGCAAGACCGCCTGGCCGATGGGACCGGCGCCGCAGATGAGCACCCGTTCGCCCGCCGTTACCGCGCCGCGTGTGACGGCCTGGACGCCGATCGAGAGCGGCTCTGCCAGGGCCGCCAGCTCCGCATCGAGGTTGCCCACAGGATAGAGCTGGCTCGTGTTCACGGCGATCAGCTCGGCCAGTGCGCCGGGTGCCTGCACGCCGAGCACCACCAGGCTGGTGCAGCAATTGGGGCGTGCGATACGGCAGGGATAGCAGTGGCCACAGCCGATCAGGGGTTCAACGGCCACGCGCTCACCGATCTGCAGCGCTCCCTGATAGCCCTCGCCAAAGGCCACGATCTTTCCGGCGAACTCGTGGCCCTGCGTCTGAGGGTAGCGGGTATAGGGATGATCGCCGGTATAGATGTGCAGGTCCGACCCGCACAGCCCGACCGCCTCCACGCGTATCAAGGCCTGGCCGGGCGCTGGAAGTGGCTCCGGTTGTTCCACCAGACGCATCTGCCGGACGCCGGTTGTGAGCAGTGCACGCATAAGTGACTCCTTCGTTGTCTTTCTGCCAGGGGCCTCCAAGGACATGGAGAAGCAGAACAGGAACCGGCCAGGTCAGGAAGGCTCTGCATCGTGCTGGCGCTGGATCATGCGGATACGAGCCTGCTGGAAGGTCGCCTCAGACTCGCGCAGGTGCTCCATCATGGCTTTGCGCGCGCCCAGTCGCTCTCCGGCCTTGATGCGCTCAAAGATAGGCCAGTGGTAGCGCTGAGCCTTCTGAGCCGTGCCCGGCAGGGAGATCCCTGTCAGACGTACCTCCATGAGGAGGTCGGCGATCGCGCTCAGCAATACCGGGTAGAGCGGATTGTGCGTTGCCGTAGCGATGGCCGCATGGAAGGCCACATCGGCCTCGGCCCAGCGCTGGGGATCGTGCTCAAACTCGCGCATGGCACGCAACTGCGCCTCCATACGCTCCAGATCCTCATCAGTGCGGCGCTCAGCGGCCAGACCTGCGATCTCGACTTCCAGCAGACGGCGCACCTCCTGGACGTGGGCAAAGGCAATCTCGCTGGTCCCCGTGCGCAGCATCATGCTCATCAGCTCCGAGACCAGGGCTGTGTCGGGGGAGCGCACCGCCATGCCGCCACCCGGACGGACCTCCAGCAGCCCCTTGACCACCAGAGCGCGGATGGCCTCGCGCACCACGGTGCGACTCACGCCCAGGAGATCGCAGAGTTCACGTTCAGACGGCAGCTTCTCGCCAGGCTTGAAGGCTCCTTCCATTACCAGTGCCTGAAGCTGAGCGGCTACCTGGTCCGAGAGCCGCGCCGCCCGCACAGGCGGGCGCAGTTGTTGGAGGTGGTCCGTTCTCATAGCAGGTTATCCAGGCCCTTCTTTACTGAGCAGTGATCCATGCTTGCCTAAGGAAGAGCGGGCTGCACCGCCATAGCAGTACAGGCGCGTTCCTCATTATACTCCCTGTGCCGGGTCCTGTCGATGCGACAGCTATAGCTGCTCGCGCGCGCAGGACTACCGTCAACGTATCTGAGGCGTCGCGTCGATCGACAGAGGGCAGCCAGAGCGTCTTCCTTTCTCTCCTCTCGCCTCGACGGTGACGGCCTGCCTTGTCGTTCGTCAGCCGGTTTTCTCCATGCGGATGGTTCGCCGCTCCAACTTCTCTAGCTGCATGGTGCGCAGACTATCAAGCATGACCGCCAGAAAGATGATCGCTGCGTAGACCAGCGGCTGGAGGTAGATGTCGACACGTGTGAAGATCAACCCTGAGGTGACCAGCTGTACCAGAATCGTGCCCAGGGCGGTGCCCGGGAAGACACTACCCCGGCCGCCAAAGAGGCTGGTGCCTCCGAGCACAGCCACAGCGATGGCGTTGAACTCTTCGTTCTGCCCAAAGCCAGCGTTGGCCACCCCGAACTGGGCGACCGAGACCAGTCCGCCCAGCGCGGCGCACACACCACAGATCACGTAGACGCTGCCGAGGATTAGCAGCGTGTTGATCCCTGCCTTCTTGGCTCCCTCGACATCGTTACCGACGGCGTAGATCTGGCGCCCGAAGGTCGTTCGTGTCAGGATGATCCAGGCAACCAGCAGCACAGCCGCAAAGATAACAATAGGCAGTGGTACGAGGCCAAAGAGGCGGTGGGAGCCCAGATCGGTGATGCTCGCCGGGAAGGTCACATCGGCTGACTGTGTGATTGAGAGCGCCAAGCCCCGCATCAAGGCCAGGGTTCCCAGGGTGACGATAAAGGGCACGATGCGCAGGTAGGTGACGGCGAAAGCGTTGAGCAGGCCGACTAGCATGCCCACAACCAGCGTGCCGAGCACAGCCACCCAGAGGGGCAGGCCGTTGCCCAGCAGGTAGACTCCCGAGATCGTTGCCGAGAGATACATCGTGGAGCCGACGGAGAGGTCGACGCCCCCTGTGAGCAGCACAAAGGTCATGCCGATGCCCACGATGCCGATGTAGGAGGCCTGGGTCAGCACGTTCTCAAAATTCTTGTAGGTGAAGAAGCGCGGCGAAAGGATGCTGAAGATGACAATCACCAGCACCAGCAGAATGAACGGGACATTCTGCAACACCAGCAGTAGCCAGCGTCCGCGGCTCTTACTCATGGTGTCACCTTCTCTCGGAAAGCAGAGCGCAAGATGCGCTCCTGGTCAAACTCATCTCGTCTAAAGCAGGCCTGGATCTCACCGTTGCTCATCACCAGGATGCGGTCGCACATCCCGATCAGTTCCTCAATCTCCGAAGAGATCATCAAGATCCCGGTTCCCTGGGCGGCCAGTTCATTGATCAGGGTATACAGCTCATAGCGCGCACCGACATCAACGCCGCGCGTTGGCTCGTCCATAATGAGGATCGTTGGCTGAGAGAGCAACCACTTGCCGATCACCACCTTCTGCTGGTTACCGCCGCTCAGGCTTTTGGCGGGGGTGCGCTCCGGCGCCCCACCTTTGATCTGGAGGAGGCGCGCAAGATTGTTGACGGCTGTGTAGAGGCGTGAGCGGTCGACCAGGCGCAGCGGGGAGCGTGTGTAGCGCGGCAGAGAGACCAGAGCCATATTCTCAGCCACGGAGATATCCATTAGCAGGCCCTCCTCGCGGCGATTCTCCGTTACGAAGCCCAGGCCCTGGCGGATACTCTCGTCGGGCGAACGGCGTGGGCGCTCTTTCCCATTCACCAGAATCGTGCCGTGCTCGAACGGGTCGAGGCCGAAAAGGATGCGCGCCAGCTCGGTGCGTCCCGCACCCATCAGGCCAAAGAGGCCCAGGACCTCGCCACGATGTAACGTAAAGTTGATGTCGGCCACGATCCCCGTCTGCGAGAGATTCCGCACCTCCAGAACGGTCTCAGCCCCGGGCTGGCTGGCGCGTGGCGGATAGAGCTGCTCCAGCGTGCGTCCAACCATCAGGGAGATCATCTCCTGAGTCGACAACTCGCCGCGGCGTGCCGTCCGCACGTGTTCGCCGTCACGCAGGATCATGACCTCATCGCAGAGGCGCTGCACCTCCTCAAGAATATGTGAGATATAGATGATAGCCTTGCCCTGCTCTCTCAGGCGCGCCAGTAGAGTAAAGAGCCGCTCTGTCTCGCGGGAGGTCAGCGACGTTGTCGGCTCATCGAAGATGATCACGCGAGCATCCATATTGAGGGCCCGAGCGATCTCCACCAGCTGCCGCTCGCCCGGCGAGAGCCGTTCGATCAGTGTATCGGGCGAGACTTTCAAGTCAACCAGCGAAAGCAGCTCTCTCACGCGGGCTCGCGCCCTGCCTCGGTCTATCAGCAGCGGCGCGGCTCGCAGGCGCGGGAAGCCGTTGATAAAGATATTCTCGGTGATGGTCAGGTTGGTGAAGAGATTCAGCTCCTGATGAATGAAGGCGATGCCCTGCTGCATGGCATCGCGTGGATGGCGAGGAGCGAAGGGCGTTCCGGCGAGGAAGAGCTCACCGGCATCTGCCTGGACGACTCCCCCCAGGATATTCATCAGAGTGGACTTGCCAGCGCCGTTCTCGCCGATCAGACCGAGGATCTGCCCCTCCCTGAGGACGAAGCTCACGGTGCGGAGCACTTTGACGCCGAAGAAACTCTTCTCAACGTCTCTGACCTCCAGAAGCGGTCGCTGCTCGCTCATTTCAGCGTACTCCTCTCCAGGAAACGCGCGCGCGTGACATTCAGCAGCGCGGCGAGGACAATAAAGGCTCCCTTGACCGCCGTCACCGTGTAGAACGAGAGGCTGAGCAGATTCAGGCTGTTATCCAGCAAGACAAAGAAGAGCACCCCGAAGACGGTCCAGACGATCTTACCCTTGCCCCCAAAGAGACTGGTCCCACCAATGACCGTGGCGCCGATGACGTCGAGGAGAATATTGTCGCCCAGGGTGGGGTTGCCCGTCTGCAGTCGCGCAGTGTAGAGCACCGAGGAGAGGCCGGCGCAGAAGCCACTGATGACATAGGCCAGCGTGATGGCACGCCTGGTGGGCACGCCGGAGACTACGGCGGTGCGCATATTGGTGCCGATGGCATAGAGATGGCGTCCGAAGATTGTGCGGCTCAAGAGCAGGTGAGCCACCAAGGCAAGCGCCAGGGCGATCATGACGACATAGGGGACAATCCCCAGCGAGCCGTCGCCCAGCAGCGTGAAACTGCGCGGCAGGAAGATGATCGTCTCCGACTTGGTGAGCCAGATCGCCAGCGCGTCGAAGAAGATCATCGTCACCAGGGTGACCATGAAGGGAGGCATGCGCAGGCGCGTCACCGCGGTTCCATTGAGCAGGCCAACCAGCGATCCCGCGGTGAGCATGGCGCAGATGCCTAGAGGCACGGAGAGCGGAGAGCCGGCCAGAGGACTGCCATGGGGTCCCAGAAACCTCCCCCAGAAGGGACTGGAGCTGAAGAGATTCGGATCGAGCGAGGTCGTCATCAGCATGCCACCGATCACGCTCGCCAGGCTGACCACCGCTCCCTGGGAGAGATCAATGCCTGCCACCAGCAAGACGAAGGTCTGCCCGATGGCGATGCAGAGGAGCGGACCAGTATTCGAGAGAATATTGCTCAGGTTATCGAGCGAGGCGATGTCTGGGATGACTGGCCACAGCACGAGAAAATAAACAACGGTTAGATAGAGTACAAAGTACTCGGAGAGCAGCAGGTGGCGCCAGATGCGCTGCGAGGTCAGCAGAAGGAGAGGGCGCAGCAGGCCCCGTCCTTCCCTGTTCCTGGAAGAGGGCGGAGTTGCCTGTCCTCTCGATTGCTGTCCATCTTTTTCAAGCAAGGTCATGGGTTTCATCCTCCGGGCGTGTTCTGACTGCAGCCCCCTCTGCAGGACAAGGGAGGGACCTGGTGAACTAAACTCACCGGCCCCTGAGTGTAGAGCAGGAGCGCCGCCGCCACCACGGCGCTCGATTCAGAGGCTGCCAGGGGCGGCGAAGCCGCGCCCTTTCTGGTCAAGCACCAGCACCCAGTCGGGGCCATCGCCGGGCGTGGTGAACTGTTGGCTACCAGCAGTGCTCACGTCGCCGATAGAGCTGGCGTTGCCGCTGCGGGGATCATACCACCAGGCAGTGGCCGTATCGCCAGCGATTTTACTGACGTCGATGGCGACGATACGCACCGGGTCGGGAATGTAGATGAACGCATAGCTCCCATCCGAGGCGCGCGTTGCCTGCACGTGAAAGGGGCCATCCCCCTCACCTGAAAGGATCATGCTCTGATCTGGAATGCGCACAAGGTAGGGTCTGGAGAGCATCAAGTTGCGCAGATAACGCATCTGAAGCGCGCCAGGATGGTCCAGGACACGATACCAGTAGAAGATGGCATAGGCGATCGGGCTATAGCCGGGCTGGAAGCACTGCCAGATCGAGTGGTTGCCGTAGGTATAGCCACAGCCCCCGGCGAAGACCGAGCGGTAGGCCTGGCGTCGCACCTCATACTCAGTGAAGTAGCCATTGCTCGGGTTCCAGTTGACCGGGTGGTCCTCGTAGTTGCTCTCGCCATCAAGCACCGGCTTGGCAGGGGTCAGGTTATAATCATGGGCGATCACCCCCCAGGTCGGCAGATCGCGGGCGCTGTGGCCTGACTGCAACATATTCATCGTGAGCCAGGAGTCATTGTGGAACCATTGTGAGGAAGACTGGCCACCGTTAGGGTGATAGGTCATGAAGGTCGGACCTCCCACGCCGTCCCTGATGCCTGCCGCCATGTTGCGCCAGATCGTCTCGTAGCCGTCAGCGGGACGGTCGCCGCCCAGAATCCAGAGAATGTTGCTAGCATTGCGATAGCGTTGACCGAGAAAGTACCCATAGGGATAGGCGTTGTCCTGTGTGAAGACGGCTGGTCCGATGCCACTCTGCTGGTTGACCTTATCGCCCCAGGTTGGCAGCAGTCCAACGTAGAGTCCATAATCCTGAGCCTTCTGCACCGTGTAATCGACAAACTGGAAGTAGGCCTCATTAGGCCGGGTGGGATCATCGCCGATCAGGGGTAGCTGACCCTCGCGGTTCGGCTGATGCAGGCCATCGTTCTCAGCCAGAATGACCGTCTGAATCACGTTAAAGCCCTGCTGGCTACGGATACTCAGATAGGTATTAACATCACCGCGGGTCAGGCGATGCACAAGCTCCCAGGCCGTGTCAGCCAGCCAGAAAAAAGGTTGTCCATCTTCAGTGACCAGAAAGCGCCCGTTGTCGCTCGCACGGACACGCGGGAGGGCGGCATCTGCTCGGCTGCTACGGACAGCGCGGGCACGCGCGGGTTGCTGCCAGGCTCCAGCGCTCCAGCGCTGAGCGGCGAGGCTAAGGCCGGCCGCAGTAGCTCCCTTCATGAAGGTACGACGCTTGACAACAGAGAAAAGGGACCGTGCTTGTTCCATCGTGCCTCCTTTTTGGTTCAGTAAGAATCCTGCACAGGCAGGCCAGCCAGGTAGAGGGAGAGCATGCCCGCCTCTGCCCGGCCAGCCAGGGACCTGGCGCTCCGTCGCACTAGCGGGGCGCCAGGCTCACCGGAAAGGGAGGGAGGCCTAGACGCCCGACTTCGGGGGCGGCAGCACGCAGCCCCACATATCGTTTGCGCGTGTGCTCATCGTGGCCTGCGTGAGAGCAAAGCCCTTATCGATGAGGACCTGATTGGGCTTGCTTTCATGGTTATCGACCGCCTTCAGCAGAGCAGCCAGCAGGGTATTGGCCTCGTAGAAGAGGTCCTGCACGCCCGTGGCATCAACATACTGTGTGCGCATCAAATTACAGGCACGTGAGTCGCCATCGATGCCGCCCATGATCACATGGTTCGGGTCTCCAATGGGCTTCCACTTGCCCAGAGGCTTGAGCACCGACTCGATCTGAGGATAGAGGAAGTCGGAGGAAGTGAAGAGGAAATCGACATCGGGGTTGGCCTGCATTGCATCCTGCAGTCCAGCAAGCGCAGTGGGGGCATCCCACTTTGTGGCCACCTCGACCGGCTTGTAGAAGAGGTTCGGATAGCGGGCAATGACAGTATCGAACCCTTTCTTGCGCGCAACAGCGTTAGGATCACCCAGATCACCCACCATGATCAGCGGATGCATCTTGTGACCGAGCTTCATCGCCTGCTGAGCCATAAACTCGACCGTGGCCTCAGAGATGGCCTCATTGTCTGCGACCACCACCAGCGCTGGATTAGGGTTGCCAGGGGCTGGCGGTCGGTTGAAGACGCCGATCGGAATGCCGGCGCGATTGGCCTCGCCGATGATGGTGATGGCGCTGGCCCCATCCTGCGGGATAATGATGATCCCGTCCACATGCTGGCTGATGCAGTCGCGAACCTGCTGTAACTGAACGTTGGGGTCTTGATGCGCGTTGCGCTCGATCACCTGAATGCCCTTATCCTTCAGGGCCTTCACAATGGCCGTATGGCCGGCCACCCAGAACTCGGTCTCCAGGTCCTGGTAGGCAAAGCAGATTTTTTTGCCTCCGCTGCTGCCGGAGGTGCTCGAGCCACAGGCGGCCAGAAGCAGGCCGACCAGCACCAGGGCAAGAAGTGAGTGCAACGTAACCTTCATTGGTGCCCTTCCTCTCGCAAATATCAGGTCGTGACTCGTGGTCATGAACGACGCTCCTTTCAGGTAAGAAGCCGACCTGAATGAACCAGCCGTCATCAACAGACACCCCCTCGGGCTTGCCAGGCCAGGAGAAGGCGCACTTCTACGCTGAATGAACCAACCGACTGACCGCTGCCAGATCAGTCAGTCAGTTAACCGATCAGAGCGAGCAGACAACAGGCGGCGCACCTCCCAGGCTTCAAGGTAGCCCTGGCCAGACCCCACTGGCCTGCCCGGAGGGCATCCTTTGATAATATGGAATGCGGTCATACCAATTCTGGTGAGCAGAGAGCGAGAACCCTCTTCCCGCTGGTGCTCTCCAGCATGGCCGGCGATCACGCAGATATGTATACGATAGCCTGATGGATATGCACATGTCAAGTCCCCAGGTCGTCGATGTGTGGCACGTCGACGGACTGCTCTACGGAGCAGGGTAGCTTGACAGTTCCCCGCCTGTATATTATAGTATTCCATCATACCAGTTGAGGAGGTGATTGCATGCCTGCCCTGCGCCTGGCCATCATGGGCTGCGGCTTCTGGTCGCGCTTCCAGCTTGCCGCCTGGCAGGAATTAGCGGGGGTTCAGGTGGTTGCGCTCTACAATCGCACGCGCGCGAAAGCAGAGGCCCTCGCTGCTCACTTCGGTATACCTGCCGTCTACGATGACGCAGAAGAGCTTCTGCGTAAGGAACACCCTGATGCCGTTGACATCATTACAGATCCCTCGACTCACGCGCAGTTTGTTGAACTGGCCGCCCGCTCTGGTATCGCCGCTATCTGTCAGAAGCCGCTGGCCCCGACGCTCGGGGAGGCGGAGCGCATGGTTGCCCTCTGTGCTGCTGCGGGAGTGCCGCTGATCGTTCATGAAAACTGGCGCTGGCAGCGGCCTCTGCGCCAGCTCCAGCAGGAGCTGCTCACCGGAGTTATCGGTCGTCCCTTCCGCGCGCGGCTGCAGTTTTCCAGCAGCTTCCCTGTCTTTGATAACCAGCCCTTTTTAAGGGAGCAGGAGCAGTTCATCCTGATGGATGTAGGCTGTCACCTCCTCGACACAGCCCGCTTTCTCTTCGGTGAGGCGCAGCGGCTCTCCTGTCAGGTCTGCCGTGTGAATGCGCAGATCAAGGGCGAGGACGTGGCAACGGTGATGCTGCAGATGGGAGCGCTGACCTGTCTCTGTGAGCTGAGTTACGCCAGTCGTCTGGAGCATGAGCGCTTCCCTGAGACCTACGCGCTGATCGAGGGAAGCGAGGGGTCGTTGGAGCTGGGGCCGGACTACTGGATTCGCCGAACGACGGCTGAGGGGACGCTGGCGCGTCGCTATCCTCCTCACCGCTACCTCTGGGCAGACCCGGCCTACGATCTGGTTCAGGCCAGTATCGTTCCCTGTAACGCCAATATCCTCGCTGATCTGCTTGGAGGGCCGGCGGCGGAGACTCGTGCCGAGGACAATCTGAAGACGCTGCGCCTGGTCTTTGCGGCCTATGAGGCGGCGAGCAGCGGCCAGACCATGCTATTATCCTAGGGGAAGATATACTCTATGTACCCTGCAACGCTTGAGGAACTCTTTTCGCTTGCTGGACAGGTGGTGCTGATCACCGGGGCCAGCGGCGATCTGGGGCATGCGATGGCACATGGTCTGGCGCTGGCCGGCGCTCATGTGGCGCTCAACGGACGCGCTGAAGATCGGCTCCATGAGCTTCAACACGCCCTGGAGGCAGGTGGCGCCACCGTGGCCAGCTTTCCCGCGGACCTGGATGATCTGCACGCGATCCCTCAGCTCGTACAGATGGTCATCGCCCAGTTTGGGCGGCTCGATGTCCTCGTCAACTGCGCTGGCATTAATCTGCGCCAGCCTTTCTTACAGGTCAGCCCGCAGGACTATGATCAAATCATGCACACGAACCTGCGCAGCGCCTATTTTCTCTGTCAGGCCGCAGCCTCTCATATGGTGCAGCAGGGTGGTGGCAACATCATTAACGTCGGCTCACTCACCTCGGCGGTCGGCCTCAGTGATGTCTCGGTCTACGGCCTGACGAAGGCCGCGATCGTGCAGTTGACGAAAACGCTGGCCATCGAGCTCGCCCCTTACAATATCCGGGTGAACTGCATCTGCCCTGGCTTCATGGCCACCAGACTGACGGTTCCCCTCTGGGATGATCCTCGCCGCCGCGCCTGGATGCTGGACCGGCTGCCGCTCAAGCGTGCCGGTGAGCCGGGCGACCTGATCGGTATTCTGATCTACCTTGCCTCGGAGGCTTCGCGCTACGTCACCGGCCAGGCTGTCTATATCGACGGCGGCTTCCTGGCCGGTAGCCAGTGGTAGCCGCCGACAGCAGGAAGAGGGAGGGCCTATGACACGTTTGATTAGAGCGATTGCTCCAGCGAAGCTCATCCTGCTGGGCGAGCACGCCGTGAACCGCGGCCAGGCGGCACTGGCTGTGAGCCTGGGCCTCTACGCCACCTGTACGCTGGCTCCAGCTTCCGAAGAGACAGGCTATCTGTTTGAAAGCAGCGGCCCTCAGGCTCGCCAGCGCTCGATGACCCGCGAGGAGATCCTGCAGCAGGCCGAGCAGGTGGAGGAGTGGCTGGCCGATCAGGAGTATACCGCCATCAGAGAGCTGGTGGCACGCGATTTCTTTGCACCCGCCGCCTATGTGCTGGCTGCTGTGGATAGGGCTCTGCCGCCTGGGCTGAAGATCCGCCTGGAAAGCCAGATTCCCCCCGCTGCTGGCCTCGGATCTGGGGGCGCTGTTTTTGTGGCCCTGGCGGCGGCACTGGCTCACCTGCTGATGGCTGCTCCTTCGGCTAAGACCATCGCCCGCTGGGCCTGGCGCGGCGATCTCCTGGCCCATGGAGGCACGGCCTCTGGCCTCGACACGCAAACCTCTCTTTATGGTGGGGTGATCCGCTACAGTCTTGAGCGCCAGGCTGAGGTCCTCTCCTGCCATCCTGATCTGCTGCTGGTCGTCGGAGACAGCGGCGTTCATGCCCCAACGGCCGAGGTCAATGCTCGGGTTCGTACCTGGCTGGCGGAGCAGCCCACGCGCCTGCATTATTTTCATGAGATCGGCCTCCTGGTGCAGATGGCGGAGGACTGTCTGCGGCTCGGCCACTGGCAGAGACTGGGCCACTTGCTGAACTTGAACCAGCTCATTCTTGAGCGCATCGGGGTCTCTTGTCCGCCGCTGGAGCGGCTGATCACGGCTGCGCTGGAGGCCGGGGCCCTCGGCGCCAAGCTCTCCGGCTCCGGCGGTGGCGGCGTCATGTTCGCCCTGGTCTCACCGCACAGCGTGCCAGCGGTCCAGCGGGCCATCTCCGAGGCCGGCGGCCAACCGCTGGTGGTTCCCCTGGCGGTCAAGGGGGTGAGGGTCCAGGCATTGGAGAACCTTGCTGCGTCTGACTTGGAGAAAAGAGGTGCTTCTTGAGCAGCCTTGACATTTTGCACAAGCGACGGGTGATCGACCTGACGCACGTCTTGCTTCCCGGAGAGGAGCAGTACGAGCTGCAGGTTCAACCGCGCGTCGAGCGCGCCGGCGAGACCGGCGATATCATGAGCAACGTGTTTTTCTGGTCACACGTTGGAACCCATGTTGAGGTCCCACTGCATTTCTACGCCAGCGGCAAGGACACCGCGCAGTTGCCGCTAGATCTCTTCATGGGTCCCGCTGTGCTGCTTGATTTCCGCCATAAGCAGATCAACGAGCCGATCACCCTGGAGGATATTCAGCGGGCTGGTGATATCCAGGTGGGCGAACATGTCATCCTCTGGGAGGGCCGTGCCAGGCTCTACCGTACCAGCAAATCCCATCAGCGCCCCTATCTGAGCGAGGAAGCGCTGGAGTGGTTGCTGAGCGATCGCAAGATGCGCCTGCTCGGAACCGACAGCTCAGGCTTCGAGGTGCGAGGTGTCTCACATTTTCCTAACCACACGCGCCTCTTTCGAGAAGACGCGGCGGTGCTGGAATGCCTGTGCAACCTGGAGCAGATTCGCCATCAGCACTTCTATCTGATCGCCCTGCCGCTGCCAGTGCGTGGCCTTGATGCCTGCCCTGTGCGCGCCATTGCCATTGAGGAGAGCGATGAGTAAACGGCCAGTTCGTCTTGGCTCGGCGCTCTTCAACGCCGATCATACGCGGCTCGCGGCCGAGCTGCAGCGCGTCGAGAAGGCAGGCATCGATTTTCTGCATCTCGACGTGTTCGATGGTCATTTTGTCGAGGACCTGGCGTTTGCCCCGCGTACCATTGCGGCGCTCAGGCCGTTGACGCAGCTCCCTTTCGAGGTCCATCTCGCGGCGAGGGAGCCGCTGCGTTTCATTCCGGCCCTGGCCAGGGCCGGAGTCGATCTCGTCTTCCTACCGGCGGAGGCCACTCCTCTGCTCTACGAGGCGGTCTATGCGGTGCGCGAGCAGCGGCTGAGGGTTGGCCTCTGTCTGGCGCTGGGCACGCCTTTGACGCTGCTGGAAACGCTGCTTCCCATGCTGGACGCGGTGCTGCTCCTGGGAAGGGTGACCGGCGAGGGCGAGCGTGGACGCACGTTCAATGAGCTGCTCCTGCCGCGCGTGCGGCAAGTGCGCCAGATGATCGATGCTGGCTCGTACGCAGTCGACCTGCAGGCAGCGGGGGGACTGGAGACGCCGGCCTGCCTGGCGGCGGTTGCGGCCGGAGCAACCTCGCTCCCTCTGGGCCGCGCCCTGCATCGCGAGGAAGATCTGACGGCCTACGTAGTAATGCTGCGCGGCGCGTTGGAGACGCCGACGGCGCCATCACCCCCCGCTGCGGCCGAACAACCCGCACCCGTGGACTCACCAGGGAGGGCATCGGCCCCAGAGCAGAGCCGGCTCCCAACTCGCTCCTACCGCGTCCTGGTGACTTCGCGATCCTTCGGTCCCCACTGCCCTGAGGCCGTAGCTCGCCTGCGGGCAGCGAACTGCGAGATCGTCTCGCTTCAGTCGGGGCGTCCTCCCACGCAGGAGGAGCTCCTGTCGGCTATGGGGGATGTAGACGCACTGATTGCAGGTACGGAGCAGCTGACAGCCAGGGTGCTGGAAGGTGCCCGGCGCTTGAGGGTGATCGCCCGGCATGGCGTCGGCTACGAGCATGTTGATCTGGAGGCTGCCAGAGCTCGCGGCATTGTCGTCGCTGTCTGCGGCGATGTCATTGCGGAGTCGGTGGCGGACATGACGCTGGCACTCCTGCTGGCGCTGGTGCGTCAGGTGCCCCAGGGCGATCGCGCGGTGCGCCGAGGAGAGTGGCCTCGCTGTGTGGGGATCGAACTGCGCGACCGCATCTGTGGCCTGGTCGGGTTTGGCCGTATTGGCAAGGCGGTCTGCCGGCGAGCCCGCAGCCTCGGAATGCGCGTTGTGGCCTCTGATGTCTACCGTGATGAGCAGTTCGCCGCAAGCTGGCAGGTGACCTATCTGCCGCTGGAGGAGCTGCTACAGATGGCGGATGTGGTCTCGCTGCATGTGCCAGTGACCTCTGAGACAGTGCGCATGATCAACAGACAGCGTCTTGCGCAGATGAAGCCCGGCGCCTATCTCATCAATACAGCGCGCGGTGAGTTGATCGATGAGGAGGCCCTCGTGGAGGCATTGCGTAGCGGTCATCTTGGCGGAGCGGCCTGCGATGTCTTCCTGCAGGAGCCTCCTGGAAGTCATCCGCTGCTGACGCTGGACAACTTTATCGCCACACCCCACAGCGCAGGCCAGACCGTCGAGGGGCTGCGCAGGATGGGTGAAAACACTGTGGAGAACGTCTTGCGCGTGCTTGCCGGTGCTGAGCCGCTCTATCGCGTTGTCTGAGTTCCCCATCTGTGGATTGTTCTACCCTTCCCCTTGCCGCCCCGCGCCGCCCCGGAACTTGCTGGAAGACCCTCACAGCCGTGTCACGGCGACGGCGAGCCGGCAGGCCCGAAGGAGGCGGCTCATCGTCTTGAGATGGCTCCTGGCTGCTCGAACCTCTCAGCGCTGGGGGAGCGTACCTGTGGAGGCGTCGCCCGTCTCAGCGGAGCATCAGGCCAGCGCTGGAGAGAGCTTTGCTCAGGGCGTCCATGGTGACCAGCACAGCCAGAATCATCAGGGTGGTCAGCAGTGCCCATTGGTAGACTGATTCGGTCAGCAGCGCCGGAAGCAGGAAGCGCAGCGCAGAGGGGGGCGCCAGCACTATCCCCAGGGCCAGCGCACTCAAGAGCGTGTTGCGTGCCAGTGCCCGGGGGTAGGAGGTCGTCTCTCCGCGGCCGCTGTTGCCGAAGCAGTGGCATGCCAGGCGCAGATGACGTTGCCAGGCCAGCACAAGAGCACCAGAGAAGATGAGCACCAGCATCAGAAGCAAAAGCGCCATCCAGCGGGTCGCTATTCCTACGAACAGGGCCAGCGCCACTGCACATTCGAGACCTGGCAGCATCTGTGCCATCCAACGGGCGGGTGGCCCATCCAGGAGTTTGAAGGCCAGTACAGCTTGATGGAACTCCTCGTTGCTGCGCCATTTCTGCAGGCCTGCGTAGAGAAACAGGCCTGCCAGCACAAAGCGCATCATGATTGTGGCTAGAAGCAGCATGTTGACTCCTTTCCGTCTTCATAACCTGACCTGCCGGGAGAAGCTCACACGAGCGGGCCGAGTGCCTTCCTCAGCGAGAAGGCGCTATAGAGCAGCACGCTGCTCACAAAGAGCGTCTCCCCGCACGGCAGCCCCTCAAAGAGGAGAGCGTGCAGCAGTGGCGTAAAAGGTGCAGGTACATGTATGATTGTCTGAAGGAGTGCGAGGACTATCCGCTGGGTGGCTGGATCAAGACGCACGAAGGCGGCCTTGCTGAGGGGGATCAGAGCGCTGAACGAGAGTCCCAGCCCGCCCAGGAAGAAGAGCAGCGCGCTGACACGTGAAATACCCTGTCCGGGCCCAGCATACATAGAGGCGGAACCGGCTGTTACGGACAGCAGGCTGAAGCCGATGCTGCAGATCGGCAAGGAGCCGAGAAAGAGCGCAGCCAGGGAGCGATCCAGAGGAACCAGGGCCAGGGTCAGAGCTGCCAGAATCAAATTTGAGAGCAGTACGGGCAATCCCACGGCCAGGGTACAGGACCAGAGGACCAGCATCGCCGACGTGGGCGTTGTCTGGAGCAGTGCTCTCGCCTGTACCAGGCGTTGGAGGGCAGGGAGACCAAGGGTCCGCGCTAGAAGGGCATCCACTCCCAGGACCACCGCCAGGGCCAGCGGCGCAGCCAGCGGACCGCCGAGGGTGGCTCGCAGGCAGGCTATAATCAGGAACAGCGCAGAGACCGCGATACTGGAGAGGCGGCGCCAGTCGTAGAGGGCGTCCTGCCAGCAGAAGCCAATGAGGGCGGGAGCTGCGGGGGGTCTAAGGGGCAGGCTCCAGGCCAGTTCCCAGAGCCACCCTCCATGAAGAGCTGTGCGCGCTGAAGGCTGCTGGAGAGCGTAGCTATCGGGCGCCGTATGCAGCTCTTCCCAACCAGCAAGGTAGCCTCGTCGGCCCACCAGGACACAGGCTATGCTCATCAGTACTGGCGCCGCCGCCATGGCCGTCAGCCCCACGAGCACTGTGGTCGACGGCGGCGCGGCTGGCGCGGGCACAGCACTGCTTCCGCTGCTCTCGGCCGCCAACAGTCTGGAGGTCAGCCATATGCCAGGTGTAAAGATCCGTGTGACCAGCGGAGCGGGGATGATCTGCCTGCCTATCGCTGGCACCTGGGCGGCGGCGAGAAGGATCAGGGGGAGACAGCAGAGACAGATCGCTGTCGCCCTGAGGGTACGCCTCATGTTGCCTCTACTGAAGTGGCTCGCCAGTAACAGGGTTGTGAGAAGAGCTAGCAGGGTTGAGCAGCCAGCCTCGTAGAGAAGAACGAGAGCGCTGGCGAGTAGCAGCCAGGGCGCCAGAGATAGAGCTGCCAGGGTCAGCATCCCCAGAGCCAGCAGGAGGATGGCAAGACCACGAAGCGAGCCAAGGAGCCGTAGACCGGCACGGATCAGCATGAAGGTCATGGGGACCCTGGCGGTCAGCCACCAGTCCAGGTCGGGAAGATCCCAGAGGGCCTGCGGCGCGTGGAGGATCTGCCAGCCGATACAGAGTGGCAGGAACAATGTAAAGCAGAGTGGCAGCAGGATCATCAGCACCTGGTGGGCCATGGCAGTGCTTAGCGGAAAGGCGCGGCCTGATAGCCAGCACAGGCCTGCCAGGGCGAGTGCCAGGGTGCCAACTACCAGTGTTTGCCCGATCTGCTGACGCCGACGGCGACCGCTGAGGAGCCAGCAGGTGCGCAGAAGGGCCAACCCCTGCCCTAGATGTCCCAGGGTTGTGGGTGCTTGACAGAACTGCCTGTGAAAACCAGAGAGGAGCACTATAGCTCTCCTTTCCATTCCATGCGGTGGTCCTTTCAAGCGCTCTGGAATCGCCGCTCGTCTGCTGAGGTCAGCGCGAAAAAGACCGCTTCAAGCGTCGACTCCTCCCCCTGGCCGGCTAGGCGGCGGAGCTCGTGTAGTTCGCCATCAGCTATGATCTCTCCGTGCGAGAGGATAATCGCGCGTGAGCAGAGGCGCTCGGCTACATCGAGCAGGTGAGTGGACACCAGTACCGCCCCTCCTTCGGCGCAGATCTCGCTCAGCAGCAGCTTTACATCGCGCACGTGAGCTGGATCGAGGCCGTTGAGCGGTTCGTCTAGCAGCAGCAGTTGCGGCTGATGCAGCAGCACACTACAGAGCGCAAGACGGCGACGCATGCCCTGAGAATAGCTTTGAATGCGCCTCAGAGCTACGTCGCGCAGATGCAGTCGCTCCAGTAGATACTCTGCCCGCTGGCGAGAGAGTGGCCTGGGCAGGTGCTGTAACGCCCCCACGAACTCCAGCATTTCGAGGCCGGAGAGCGTCTCATAGAGGAAGGGAGCCTCTGCAAGATAGCCGACCATCTGCTTCATCTGCTCGGTTCCCCAGGCGACAGCTCCCCCGCGCCCCTCGATCAGAC
>JBHOQN010000125.1:0-134005 GCA_042408965.1 Ktedonobacteraceae bacterium | reverse complement strand
CATTCGAGAGAAGTACCTGGCTTCTCTTGCTCAGGATGGTATAGCTGTCCTGAGTGGGCCGACCTGTCAGGCGGCCTCTCGTGTCCACCCTTCGGGGTGAGATGCAAGCCCCCGCCTTCAGGCGTGGGGTCCACCTGACATAATGGATCACAATCGATCATCCCATTAGAGGAGCAACCAGCATGTCTACGACTGCTCGGCGTGTTGCGAGCTTCGGCACCACGATCTTCACAGAGATCAATGAACTGGCGCAGCGCTACCAGGCCCTGAACCTTGGACAGGGGAAGCCCGACTTCGACACACCGCCGGCGATCATCGCCGATCTCATCGCGGCCCTGCAGGCCGGTCGCTACAATCAGTATGCCCCCGGACCGGGCACAGCCTCCCTGCGCCAGGCGGTCGCCGACCACGCCGCGCGCTTCTACGACCTGACGATCGATCCAGAGCACGGCGTCATCGTCACTGCCGGGGCTACCGAGGGTATCTTCGCCGCCGTTCTGGGTCTGGTCGACCCCGGCGACGAAGTGATCGTCATCGAGCCATTCTACGACTCCTACGTTCCCAACATCATCATGGCCCAGGCCACGCCCGTCTATGTGCCGTTGCATCCGCCCACCTGGACCCTCGATCCCGACGAATTGCGCGCTGCCTTCACACAGCGAACGCGCGCCCTGCTGCTCAATACCCCCCATAATCCCTGCGGACGTGTCTTCACACGCGAGGAACTGACCCTCATCGCCGAGCTGTGCTGCGAGCACGACGTCACCGTGATCTCCGACGAGGTCTACGAGCATCTGACCTTCGACCAGGCGCACCATGTCCCGATCGCCACCCTGCCCGGCATGTTCGAGCGCACCGTCACCATCAGTAGCTCTGGCAAACTCTTCAGCGCCACTGGCTGGAAAATCGGCTGGGTCTACGGCCACCCCGACCTCATAGACGGTGTGGCGCGCGCCCACCAGTTCATCACCTTCGCCGTGCACCACCCGACTCAGGAGGCCATCGCCCGGGCTCTGCAGAGCGCCGATAGCTACTACACGGACCTCAAGAAGATGTATGAGGGGAAACGGCAACTGCTCCTGCAGGCCCTGGAGGCCGCCGGTCTGCCCTACCATACGCCAGAAGGCACCTATTTTGTGCTGGCTGACTTCTCCGGCGTCTTTCAGGGAACGCCCCAGGAGTTCGCACGCTACCTGATCTGCGAGATCGGTGTGGCCGCTATTCCACCGGAGACCTTCTACTGCCCGCAGCACGCGCACCTCGGCGGCAAGTATCTGCGCTTCTCGTTCTGTAAGAGCGACGAGCAGCTGCTCCAGGCCGGCGAGCGGCTGGCACGGCTGGCAGCCAGACGGCTGTGAGCAGAACCTCGGCGGAGGCCATCAGCGCACAGAGGAGGTGCGCCAGCGATCGCTGCTCGATTCGCGAATGATCAACTCCAGCTGATAGGTGATCTGGCGATGCTCATGGGCGCCAGCATTGCCAGCCTCGTCCAGGAGCAGCTCGGCGGCGCTGCAGCCAGGCTGGTCATTGGGCTGGCGCACCGAGGTCAGCGGCGCGGAGAGCATGCCAGCGAAGTCCACATCGTCGTAGCCAACGAGCGCAAAGTCGCGCGGGATCGCAAAGCCGCGCCTGCTGAGGCCGCGCATCACGCGGAGGGCCAGCAGATCGTTGGCACAGAGGATGGCGCCCGGCCGCTCACGTGCACGGAGAATGATCTCCACGGGCAGCTCGCCCTCGCACGCACTGAGAAACGGCGTGGTGACCGTCAGCAGCATCTGCGAGGGATCGGCGCCCGCTGCCCGTATGGCCCGCTGCACATCCTCCAGGCGATCGGCACACTGGCGAATCGGGAGCGGCCCGTTGACACAGGCGCTGCGCTCGTGCCCCTGGTCTAGCAAATGCTGAATCGCCAGCTCGCCGCCGCGCACAGCATCAACAGCCACCGAGCAGAGATCAGGCGCGCGGCTCGGCCGGTCCAGCAAGACCAGCGCCATGCCCCGCTTGCGCAGACGATAGAGGTAGCTCGGATCGTCGAGCAGCGGGGTGATCAGCAGGCCACGCGCAGCCTGGTCTCCTCAGCGACAATCTCAGGAAGGTTCAAGACGTTGGATACGGTTCCAAACGAGACTCCCGCTCGCTCGGCCACTTCACGCATACTCGGCATGCACGCACTCCAGCAGCATCTTCCCCTGTACGCGGCGTCCCTGCCTGATCTCATCCTGGCCCTCCCTCTTTCCCACCATTGCAGCATGGTCCGTTCCCGCAGCGCAGGCCGTGGGCGAACGAGCAGGACCAGGACCGGGTCCGGCAACCCACCCGTGCGTCTCTGTGCTCTCAGGCCGTCTCGTCGGAGAGGCCGAAGGCCTGCTTGAGCGCCTGTACACACTCCGCAATCGCCTGCTTCGTCTGCTCAAACGGTTCCGGCGCCGAGAGGAAGCCGTGAATCATGCCGTCGTAGCGGCTGACCGTCACAGGAACACCCGCCTCGCGGAGGCGCGCTCCGTACAGCTCGCCTTCATCGCGCAGAGGATCGTACTCCGCCGTGATCACCAGCGCCGGCGGCAGGCCGCTCAGATCCTCCGCCTGCATGGGCGAGGCCAGGGGATGCTTGCGCTCCTCAGCGCTGTTGAGGTAGTGACTGGCAAACCAGCGCATATCGTCCAGCGAGAGACCATAGCCCGTGGCGTTCTCCTGAAGCGAGGGGGTGCGGGCCTCAAAATCCGTGGCCGGGTAGATCAGGAGCTGGAAGACCAGCGGCGGACCGCCGCGCTCACGCGCCATGAGGGTCACTACAGCCGCCAGGTTGCCGCCGGCGCTATCGCCACCCACAGCGATGCGCGCAGAATCAGCCTTGATCTCAGCCGCGTGCTCGGCCACCCAGCGCGTCGCCGCATAACAGTCCTCGGGCGCCGCGGGAAACTTATGCTCCGGAGCCAGACGATAATCCACCGAGACCACGACGCAGCCAGTGGCGTTCGCCAGCCTGCGACAGAGGCCATCGTGCGTTTCGAGATTGCAGATCACCCAGCCACCGCCGTGAAAGAAGACCAGCACGGGGAAGGGACCCTCGCCAGCAGGCCTGTAGATGCGCACCGGAATCTCGCCGGCGGGACCCGGAATGGTGCGGTCTTCAACGTGCGCCACCGGCTCACGCTCGGTGATGAGCGCCATCTGCATCTCGATGCCCTTGCGCACCAGCGCCGGCGTCATCTGGCTTAACGGGGGAAGATTGAGCGCGGCCTGCTGGTCGAGATAGGCGCGGGCCTGCGGATCAAGTGGCATAGCGTTTTCTCCTGCCTTTCCTGAACTGAAGGGATGCTCTGGCGCTGCAACAGGGCCGCGCCTCGCCTGAGGCCCTGCAGCATCGCACGAAGGCGCAGCCGCGCAGCGACAACAACCTGTATCATCATAAACCATGATCAAGAAGAATGACAATCAATGCGCTCCAGCACACCAGTCACCTCAGCAAGAAGTCGAGGAGCAGAACCCGACGCCGCTCAGCTCAGGCCAGCGCGCCGAGATCATCGCCAGCCACTTGCATGAGAGCCGCCCTTCTTTCCATAAGAGGTAGAGCCTGCTCTACACGAAATACAGTATACTCTGGTTATTCAGAAGCACATCAGTACATGAGCAAAGGACAGCGACGGCGGCCGCAACCAGCATCCAGCCAGAAGCTCGTTCGATCGGTCGGTACTGCAGAAGCAAGGCACCGATCCCAGGAGATCACTGGCAGGAGCGAGACGAGGCGAGACGAGACGAGACGAGAAGCCAGCTCAGAGTATATCACCGTTCATGTAACAGTGCCACTGATACACAAGACATGTCTGCCTGTGCAAAGTTATCCACAAGTTATCCACCTGAGGAGGGCCAAATTGGTGGATAACACTCTTTTCGCCTACCCTGGATTACTGTATAATGTAGTGGGGAGAAGTGGGGGAAAGTGGTGAATCCCCTGGCACTGCAACGAAGGCAGATGACAGGCCCTTTCAGGAGGGGAGCGGCCTCCCGTATACAGGATGTAGCTATACTATGTTTCTTGGCGAGTATGATCATACAATTGACGCAAAAGGGAGAATGGCTGTACCGGCTCGCTTTCGGGCACAGATGGATCGCGGGGCGGTGATCAGCAAGGGCATGGGCACCTGTCTTTCAGTGTATCCGATGCAGCGCTGGGAGGAGAAATCGGCAGAGCTGGTAGAGGGAAAGAACAGCGATGAGCTGCGCGACTTCGAGCGACGTATTTATCCGAGCGCGAGTGAGGTCGAGCTAGATTCCCAGGGGAGGATCGTCATCCCTGCCAGGTTGCGGGCCTACGCCAACCTGGGCAATGAGGTGACAGTAGCCGGTGTGCGCGATCACTTTGAAATCTGGGATCGAGCCACCTGGCAGGCCTATCAGGAGAAGCTCGAGGCCGAGGGAGACAAGATTCCCTTTTAGTGTGGTGAAGCGTTCTCTGTAAAGCTGACGAAAACTGGATCCAATTTGATACTGGAGTGTATGCAATCACGGCATGTGCCGGTGCTGCTGGAAGAGGTGGTGCGGTTTCTGCAGCCGCGGTCCGGCGGTTATTATATTGACGGGACATTAGGCGAAGGTGGGCACACCGAGGCCATCCTGGAGCGCTCGGCGCCCGGCGGCGTGGTGCTGGGGATCGATCTCGACCCCCAGGCACTGGCCAGCGTTGGAGAGCGGCTCTCGAGCTATGTCAGGAGCGGGCGGCTGCTGCTGGCGCAAGGGAACTTCGCCGACATCGGGCGTATCGCCGCCGAGCGGTCCTTCGGGCCAGTTCAGGGCATCGTGCTCGATCTGGGCTTCTCATCCCGTCAGATGGACGATCCGCGGCGCGGCTTCTCGTTCAGCGCCGACGGGCCGCTGGATATGCGCTTTGACCCGGCACAGCCCCTCTCCGCCGCCGACATCGTGAACCAGGCCGGCGAGCAGGAACTCACTGATCTCTTCCGCCGCTTTGGAGAAGAGCGTTTCGCCCGCCCGATCGCTCGCCGCATCGTACGCGAGCGAGCGCAGGCGCCGATCATCAGTACGGCGCGCCTGGCTGAGATCACCACAGCGGCCATTGCGGCTGCTCGGCACGGCGGAGCGCGTGAGGCCATCCACCCGGCGACGCGCATCTTCCAGGCTCTGCGCATCGCCGTCAACCACGAGCTGGAGAACCTGGAGCAGGCGCTGCCGCAGATGCTCGTCCTGCTGAGCAGCGGGGAGAGCACTGCCCAGGGTGGGCAGAGCAGCAGCGACGGGGCAATGCCGAAGCCCGCCAGCCCGCCCGACACGGCCGGCGGAGGGGAGGCAGGGAGAATGGCTATCATCGCGTTTCACTCGCTGGAGGATCGGATCGTCAAAGCCTTTATGAAGCGCGAGGCGACAGATTGCCTCTGTCCCCCGCGCACGCCGGTCTGTATCTGTGGTCATCACGCCCGGCTGCACCTGCTGACCAGCAGACCGGTCATGCCGACGGCCCAGGAGATCAGCGCCAATCCCCGCGCCCGCAGCGCCCGGCTGCGGGTCGCCGAGAGAATCGGTCACTCGTAGTGCGTTACACGCGGCAAGCCAGCGATCCGCAAAGAGGGGAGAGAAAGAGATGAGCTACGCCAGCGCTTCGCAGAGAAAAGCGCCGCTCCGGCCTATCCAGGCCGCCAGACGCCGCCGACAGCTGCATCCGTTCTTCTTCCATATGGGTCCGGTGGCGCTGACGATCAGCAGCGTTCTGCTGATCGCCCTGATGGCCGTGCTCTACCTCTCTCAACTGAGTCAGGCAGTCAACGCCAACCAGCAGATTCAGGACTACCATAACAGGCAGGCAACGCTCCAGCGGCAGAATCAGGATCTACTCAACACGCTCGCGCAGGAGCAGTCGCCGGCCTATATCGCGGCCCATGCCCAGGCACAGGGCCTGGTGCCCGCCGACCCCAAAGATGTCGAGGTACTGGAGGTTCCCGGCCTGCAGCCTGTTCCCACGCAACAGGCTGGCCTCACTCCCTGAGTGAGCGACCGTCAGGACAGCAGAGAAACGAGCAAGCAAGGATAGGTCCGACAGGCCAGGGAGAGCCAGAAGAAGCAGACGTCACGAAGTAACGAAAGAAAGAAAGAGAGCGATGAGGAGGTTGCCACAGGCTGATGCAGCCAGCAGAGGAGCGATGAGGAGTTCCGTTTCGCGAAAGGAAGGGTCTGGATGAGCACAGAGGTTCGCCGCGCGCGCAACCGGCAGATGCTCATCTTCTTGCTGGTCTGCGTTGGCATGCTGGCTCTGCTTGGCAGGCTCTACTACTGGCAGATCATCGAGTCGTATAGCGGCTATCAGCTGGCTCTGCTCGCCAACCAGGAGCACGTCCATGACCAGGTGCTGAGTGCCCCGCGTGGGCTGATCTACGACGCCAACGGGCTGGTGCTCGCCACCAACGTGGTGCGCGATGATGTCTATATCGAGCCGGTGCAGTTTTCGGAGGACCACCCTGATAACCTGCAGGAGGCCCTCACTGAGACGCTCACGGCTCTCCACGGAGTGCTGCCCGGGCTCTCCATCGAGCAGGTGCGTCGCTCCTTCATGCAGGCGCTCAACGATAACCGCTGGTCTCTGCTGCTTGCAACAGCCATCAGCCCGCAGCAGAGCGAGGCCCTGCAGCGCCTGAGCCTGCCGGATGTCTTTCTGGCCGCGCGCACAGAGCGCATCTACCCCCAGAATGACCTGGCCGCGCAGGTCCTCGGCTACGTGGGCTACGTGGGCAATAGCCCGAACGTCCAGGGGGTCTACGGCATCGAGGCCCAGTACAATGCCCTGCTCGCTGGCAAGGCCGGCAGCCTCACTGCGGAGCGCGATCTGAATGGCAACCCGCTGGTGGTCGGCGCCAGCTCGGAGGAGCCGCCCGTTGATGGCGCCAGCCTGACACTGACCATCGACAGCACGATCCAGTACCTCGTGCAGACGCAGCTCGCGGCCACTGTCAAGCTGCTGGGCGCCGAGGGTGGCACGGTGGTCGTTCTCAATGCACGCAGCGGCGCCGTGGTGGCGATGGCTGGCTACCCAGGCTTCGATCCCAACCAGTACGGGAAATTCGCCTCCCAGACCGGTTGTTTGCATAGTGAAGAGGTCTACCTGAACCCGGCCCTGTACTGTGCCTACGAGCCTGGCTCAACGCTCAAGGTTGTGACGATGGCGGCGGCCCTCGATCGGGGCCTGATCACGCCAGATACGACGATCACGGATCGTGGCTTTCTGACCTTCTCCGATGGCACACCGATGGTGACAAACTGGCAGAACGAGGCCTGGGGACGTGAGACGATGACTCAGGTACTCGTGCACTCAGCCAACGTCGGCGCGGCTTACGTCGCTCACGATGTGCTGGGTCCCGATCGCTACTATCCTTATCTGACGCGCTTTGGCTTTGGACAGCGCACGGGCATCGATAGTCCCGAGGCCACCGGCTTCTATCGCCATCCCGGCACCCCGGGCTGGACACCGAGCGACCTCGCCCGTCAGTCCTTCGGCCAGAGCATCCTGGCCACCCCGCTGCAGGTGGCCCTGGCCTACCAGGCGATTGCCAACGGCGGCGTGATGATGCGCCCCTATCTGGTGGCCTCCATTCATAACAACGGTCATGTGAGCACCACTCAGCCGCAGGTGGTGCGGCGCGTGATCAGCAATAAAACAGCACAGGAACTCACACAGATGCTGGTGGTGGCTGCGATCGATGGCACGGCACAGCGCGCCCTCGTGCCAGGCTACACGGTCGCAGCTAAAACGGGGACGGCCACAACCCAGGGCATCTCCGCAGATCAGACCGAGGCCTCGGTCGCCGGCTTCCTGCCGGCCTCCAGTCCGCGGTTCGTGATCCTTGTGAAGCTGGACCGCCCCCAGGCAAGCATCTACGGCGGGACCGCGGCGGCTCCTCTGTGGAAGTCCATCGCCCAAGAGCTGATGTGGTACTACCACGTCCCGCCGGACAGGTCGAACTGATTCTTTCTTGAACAAAGGTGTGAGATGGAATTACAGGATCAAAAGAAGCAAGAGAAGCCAGCCGAGCCTGCGCGTGATGCGGCACACCAGGACTTCGAGGAACTCGAACTGAGCGATACCTGGCGTCAGCTCCTGGGACTACAGGAGGAGGGTGCTACGGTCGACCTGGCCCCCACTGGCGAGGCCTCCAGCGCTGCACCGGCGCTGCCCGTCGAGCCGCTACCCAACGATCCCTGGAGCGAGCTGGTGCAGGCCAGAGGCACCGAGGTGATCGACCTGCAGCGCCTGCACACCAGTCACGCGCCGCTGAGCGAACAGGACGTCGAGCAGGCCCTTGAGGTCATTCAGGAGAAACCCGCCAGCGAGCAGGGCACGCAGCAGTCATCCTGAATGGAGCGATGCGCACCTGCCCTCAGCGAGCCAGTGAGCAAGGAGGAGAGAGGTACGGCGGGCCGGCCGGTCGACCCGCACGCAGCAATGGCCTTGAAAGAGAATCGAATCGATAGGAGCCATGCCAGAGAGATCAGAGAGACCGCAGCCTGGCCAGCGCAAAGCGAAGAAGGCCATCAAGGAACAGCGGCGTGAGGCGCTGCCTCACATGCGCTCGCCGGCGCTGGAGGCGCTTGCAGGGGAGCGGGAGCGCGACTCCCAGAGCGCCTCGGCGCAGCGCGCGCGGCCTAGCCGGCGCAAAGCGGCCGCCAGCCAGGCCTACTTCGCCGCCGAAGGCCAGCTCGAGCGACCCGCGCTGGCGCGCAAGTCATTGCCGGCCCGCCCCCTGAGCCGGCCGGCAGCCGAGGTCCAGGCCTCTGAGCGACCCGCGCGCCGTCAGCGCAGCGGCCTGACTGCGGGCTGGCGCGTCCGTCTCCGCGCCGAGGAGGAGGGTAATGCAACGCCGCCTCCCCTCAGTGAGGAGGAGCAGCGCAAGCTGGCTGAGCTGGAGATGCGTCTGCCGCGCGTCGCCGGCAAGATCGATCCCTGGCTGCTGATCATCGTGCTGGCCCTGCTCTGCTTCGGCCTGGTCATGGTCTACAGTGCCAGTTCGTTTGTTTCGGCCAGCGTCTACGGCGACGCCTCCTACATCTTTCAGCGCGAGCTGCTCTGGGTCTTCCTGGGGCTGATCGCCATGCTGGCGACGATGCGCATCGACTACCGCCTCTGGCGGCGCTTCTCGCTGGCGGGGATGCTGGTCGCTCTGGCGCTGCTGGTGCTGGTGCTCAAATTGGGTACCAGCGCCTACGGAGCTACCCGCTGGCTCAACCTCGGCTCGATCATCTCGTTCCAGCCGAGCGAGCTCATCAAGCTGGTCCTGGCTCTCTATATCGCCGACTGGCTGGCGCGCAAGGGGAGCCAGGTGGGCACCTTTCTCTATGGCCTGGCGCCGTTCGTCATCCTGGTAGGGATCATTCTGGGGCTGGTTCTCCTCGAGAAGGACATGGGAACGGCCGTGATTATCGCGGCCTTCGCGACGGCGATGTTCTTTGCGGCCGGCGCCAATATCGCGCAGTTCTTGCTGGCTGTGGCCTGCGGCGGTCTGATCTTCCTGACGCAGGCCTTCAAAGGCTACCGCTACCTGCGCCTGATCGGCTTCTTGAACCCGTTCCGCGACGTAACGGGCATCAACCTGCAGCTCTATCAATCGCTGCTGGCGCTGGGCTCAGGCGGCTGGTTCGGCCTGGGGCTGGGGGCGAGCCGCCAGAAAACCGGCTATCTGCCGCTGCCCTATATCGACTCGATCTTCGCCATCATCGGCGAGGAGCTGGGGTTTATCGGCTGTGCCACGATCGTGCTGCTCTTTCTCTGGCTGGCCTTTCGCGGCTTCCGTCTGGCACGGCGCACGCCCGATCTCTACGGCTCGCTGCTGGCGACGGGCATCACCACCTGGCTGGTGGTGCAGGCTATGATCAATATCGGCTCGAGCACGGCCTCGATCCCCTACACGGGGGTTCCGCTGCCGTTCATCAGCTTCGGTGGCTCGTCGCTGGTGGTCTCGATGGCAGCCGTCGGCGTGCTCCTCAACATCTCGCGCTATATTGAGGAGCCGGAGAACCCGGCCCTCTCGCGGCGCACTATTGAAATGCGTTTACGGCGCCGTGCACGCCCGCAGTAGTGGCGTGACATCCGGGGACGGACGTGCTTACAGCGCCTCACGCAGCGCTACACCATGTATGGCTCCGCCGGGCAGGGGGCCGTGTACCCCTCCGGCGAGAACATTTTTGATCTGTAGGAAGTGTATGCGGGTACTGGTTTCAGGCGGCGGCACCGGCGGCCATATCTATCCGGCCCTGGCGGTGGCGGCGCAGCTACAGAAGGAGTTTCAGGCGGAGATTCTCTATCTCGGCAGCGATGATGGACTCGAGGCCGATCTGGCCCCTGCGGCCGGCCTGCCTTTTGTCACGATCAAAGCTGGCAAGCTGGCGCGCTACGTCTCCTGGCGCACAGTGACCGGGCTGGCGCGCGTTCCTGTAGGGATCGTTCAGGCCATCAGCCTGGTGCGACGCTTTCGTCCCCAGGTGGCCTTCACCAGCGGCGGCTACGTGGCTGTGCCGGCCGGGCTGGCTGCCTGGCTGAATCACGTGCCACTCCTGATGCACCAGCAGGACGTGCCAGCTAATCTCTCGAACCGCCTGCTGGCGCCGCTGGCGACACGCATCTCGCTGGCCTTTGAAGATTCGCGCGTCTACTTCCCGATGCGCAAGACGCTACATGTGGGTAACCCGGTGCGCGAGGCTATTCTGAAGGTGCGAGCGACAGCGCCGCAGCAGGCGCGCAGTGCACTGGGACTGGAGCCAGAGCGGCCGCTGGTCCTGGTGACAGGCGGCAGTCAGGGCGCCCGTCACCTGAATCAGGTGACCTGCCAGGCCCTCCCTCCACTGCTGGAGCGCTGGCAGGTGCTGCACATCAGCGGGAAGAAGCTCTTCGCCGAGACCGAGGCGGCCGCCAGACGCAGCCTCAGCGGGAGCGCCGCGGAGCTGCTGACACGCTACCGCCTGGTGCCCTACCTGGATGAGCAGATGGCGCTGGCTCTGCAGGCGGCGGACCTGGTGGTCTGTCGCGCCGGAGCCGCAACGCTGAGCGAGCTGGCCGTGCTGGGCAAGCCGAGCATCCTGGTGCCGCTGCCACCGGCGATCGGCTCCTCACCCCAGGAGGCCAATGCCGCCATGTTCGGCCGGCGACGCGCCGCTGTGGTGGTGCGCAACGCCGACCTGACGCCCCAGGCTCTGATCGGACATGTGAACAGTGTGCTCTCAAACGAGAGCTATCGCGAGGCGATGGTGCAGGCCGTCAGCGCCCTGGCGCGACCCGCCGCTACCGAGACACTCGCCAGAGCAGTCGCCGCCCTCGCTGGAGTGCAACCGCTCCAGGAGGAGAAGGCCGGGAGTGTTGTGAGTTGATGCACGCAGAGGAGCAGCGCACAATCAATAGTCAGGCCCTGCAGGCCCGCCGGCTGCATTTTATGGGCATTGGTGGCCAGGGGATCTCCGCAGTGGCCCAGATGGCCCGCCAGGCCGGCTGGAGCGTCAGCGGCTGCGACCGCACAGCCTCGGCCACCACGCGCGCCCTGCAGGCCGCCGGCATCCAGGTGCAGATCGGCCACAGCGCGCACCACCTGGAGGAGTGCGATGCCCTGGTGATCAGCCCGGCGGTTACCGCCCTGCAGCCAGATCACCCTGAACTGCTGGCCGCCCGTGAGCGCCATCTTCCCCTGCTCACCTGGCAGGAGCTGCTCGGCGCCCTGACGCGCGACCACTGCCTGCTCTCGGTCTGCGGCGTGCATGGCAAGGGCACTACGACGGCCCTGCTCGCGCTGATGCTGGTGGAGGATGGCCGCGATCCGACCTGCGAGATCGGCGCTGTGGTCCCGGCCTTCGGTGCCAACTATCGCCTGGGCAGCGGTCAGCTCTTTGTGAACGAGGCCGACGAGTTCAACCACAATTTCTGGCACTACCACCCACGGCTGACCGTCGTGACCTCGATCGAATACGAGCATCCTGAGTTTTTCGCTAACTACGAGGCCTTCTTGCAGGCCTTCGAGCACTTTATTCGCGGCATGGACCTGAGCACACGCTGGGAGCTGGAGCCAACGCTGATCCTGAACGCCGACAGCCCGGGCTGCCTGGAGCTGGACGCGCGCCTGAGCACCTGGCCGGGCCGGCGCGTCCTCTACAGGGTCGCAGAGAAAGCGATCGACGAAAAACAGGCTCCGACGACGTCTATTACGTTCAGGGGGTTCTCTTATCCCCTGTTCGAGGCCTGCGACGTTGTCCTGTCCGGCGAAACCAGCTTCTGCGTCCGCCTGCGCGAGGGTGCCAGCGATCAGCAGGGAACGGCGCTGCTGAGCGGTCACCGGCTCTCGCTCCAGCTTCCAGGACGACATAATGTGGAAAATGCCCTGGCGGCTCTGGCGGCAGCTCACACCCTTGGCGTCAGCGATGCGGCGATCATTAGCGCGCTCGAAGGCTTCAGCGGCACACGACGACGCTTCGAGATCCGCCATCAGGGGCCGCTGCCGATCGCTGGACGGAGCCGCACTATCATGCTGGTGGATGACTACGCGCACCACCCGACCGCTATCGCGGCTACGCTGGCTGCGGCACGCCAGCGCTACCCGCAGCACCGGCTGATTGCTGTCTATCAGCCGCATATGTACAGTCGCACGAAAACCTTTTTTGAGCAGTTTGTAACAGCCTTCGACGAGGCCGACGTGGCCCTGATCGTCGATATCTTTCCGGCACGGGAGCGCGATACTGGACTCGTCCACGCACGCGACCTGGCTGCCGCCCTGGCGCAGCGCCCACACTTCCGCGCACCAGGCAGACTGGCCCTCTACGGCGGTGACCTGCAGCGAGCGGCCACCCACCTGCGCGCGCTCTTAGAGGACAACGACCTGGTGCTCATCATGGGCGCGGGCGACGTCTATACGCTGACCGAGGACCTGCTTTCAGAAGCGAAACAGCCCCTGCGCTGATCACACGACGCGCACACATGGCTGCAACCTCACCGATACAGATAGATTGGGAGCAACGATGACTTTCGACGCGGAGAGAGTTCACGCTGCACTTCAGCCACACTTCGGCGGCCGCCTGCGACTGCACGAGCCGCTGGCACGCCACTGCACCTTCGGTGTGGGCGGCCCCGCTGACCTCTGGCTCTCGCTGGAGAAGCGCGATGAACTGATCTGGCTGGTACAGCGCTGCACCGAGGAACGCTGGCCGCTGCTGCTGATCGGCAACGGCACAAACGTGCTCTTCGGCGACGGCGGCGTGCGCGGCATCGTGGCCCGCATCGCCCTCACCGGCTACCACCTGGAGGTAGAGCAGGATGGCACGGCCTTGCTCTCTGCCGAGGCCGGAGTGAGCTGGCCCAGGCTGCTCAACGAACTGGCAGCACAGGGCTGGGGCGGCCTGGAGTTCGGACCGGGCATCCCAGGCACGCTGGGCGGCGGCGTCATCAGTAATGCCGGCGCCCACCACGGAGACCTGGGGCAGGTCCTCGAATGGACGGAGGTGCTGGCCGTCAACCCGAACCAGCAGCCGGCCCTGCAGCTCCACCGCTACCAGCGCGCGGAGCTGGCTCTGGGATACCGCCATAGCCGCTTCCGCTCCGGGCGCCGCGTGACCTTCGACGAACACGGCTATCCGCTGGCGGCCGCTCGCTCCCTGATCGAGCCGAGCGAGATCGTCTTGCTCCTGGGCATCCGCCTGCGTCGTGAGGAACCCCAGAAGCTGCGCGCGTTGATCGAGGAATATAAACAGCACCGCAAACGCACACAGCCGCCGCAACCGAGCGCGGGATCGGTCTTTAAAAATCCGCCGGGCGACTACGCCGGCCGCCTGATTGAGCAGGCCGGCGCCAGAGGACTGCAACGTGGACGGGCCCGTATCTCAGAGCGCCATGCCAATTTTATCGTCAATTTAGGAGGAGCCAGAGCTGCCGACATTGCAGCGTTAATCATGGAGGCTCGCAAGCGCGTCCAGGAGCAGTTTGGTGTGGAACTGGAGTTAGAAGTTGAGCTGCGCGGCGAGTGGAAGATAACATGACCGATAACAAAGAGATACGCGAGCAGATCGCCTTTCAAGACGCCAGGGTCAAGCGCCCCGGAGCAGCGCAGAGGGGCGAGCGAGGTGGCGGCAGTGGCAGTGGCAGCGCCGGCGCGGTACGGATGCGGCAGCGCGTCGTGACCACGCCGCATGCCATTGTGCACCCCGCTGGCTGGACGGCGATGGCCCAGCGGCGCGAAAGACAGCGCCGTAGCGCAGAGCCGTCCGTTGTGGACCAGGGAGGCCGACCTCTCGTAGCGCGTTCGCTTGGGCAAACAGCTGTGCGGGCCTCCAGTGGGCAGATGCGGGCGGTGCGCCCGGAGGCTCGCAAGCCGCTCCCGGTCCGCCCTATCCCCAGGCGCAGCAGTCGCCGGCGCCGGCCCGGCGGGCGCCTCTGGAAAATGCTGGCCGGGCTGCTGGTGCTGCTGATCGCCGGCGTGGGCAGCGCCTTCGCTCTGGCCGGACCGGCCTTCCGCATCCAGCAGGTGACCGTTGTCGGGACCCAGAACCGTGCCCTGATCGCACAGATCCAGCACCTGGGTATGCAGGGACAGAATATCTTCCTGGTCGACACCCAGGCGCTGAGCAGGCGCATCGCCGCACTGCCGCTGGTGGCCTCTGCCAGCGTCGAGCGCACCTGGCCTGACCAGTTGCAGGTCACTGTGAGCGAGCGCCAGCCTGTCCTCCTCTGGCAGACCAGGCACGGCAGCTACAGCGTCGACCGCAGCGGCGTGGTCATGGCCCCGGCCAGCAGCACGCCAGGAGCCAGCCATCTGCGAACTGTCGTCGACATGCGCGACACACGCACTACCGCTGGCATCCAGCCGGGCGCCCATCTGGACGCCCGTACCATCGCGTTCGCCAATCAGATCTTTCAAAGTGCATCAGCGCTGACGGGGATCAATACATTCATACTACGGTATGAGAGTAAAATATATGTAAGCAATGCCGGCCCTTCCGCGGATCAGATGGTGAGCCACGCCACCTTCGTGATCGCCAGCCCCGCCGGCTGGGTGGCCTACCTCGGCGGGCCGGATGACGCCAACCCGCTGGTCAATCGGCTGCGCGAACTGCAGCGGATCCTCGTCATGGCGCAGCAAAAAGGGCTTCACCTGGCAACCATTGATCTGCGCTTTGGCCCAAATGTGGCCTATACGTTACAACCATAGAGGGGATTCATTCTGGCCTGCCCGGCCCGGAAGAAAGCCTGCGACCCAGTAGTGCGTCTCTCTAGGGACCCGCGCGGACGTGTCCCTAGTAATGCCGCCCGATGAGGAGCTAGATCGTGCAAGAGCGGGTGATCGTCGGAATCGACGTAGGAACAACAAAAATCTGTGTTCTCGTTGGTGAGCTGGACCGCGACGGGAAACTGAATATTGTTGGCGTTGGCACCTGCCCTTCACAGGGCTTGCGCCGTGGGGTGGTTGTGAACATAGAAGAGACTGTCACTTCCATCGCAGCGGCCATCGATCGTGCCGAACGCCTCTCCGGCAAACATATCACCACCGCCTACGTGGGAATTGCCGGCAGCCATATCGAATCAGAGAATAGCAAGGGCTTCGTGGCCATCACGCCGAGCCATCGCGATATCGTCCAGAACGACATCTGTCGCGCCATCGAGGTGGCCCGTGCCATCGCCATTCCGGCCAACCGCGAGGTGATCCATGTCATTCCGCGTGGCTACGTGGTGGATGGCCAGGAGGGAATCAAAAACCCCATCGGCATGTCTGGCTTCCGCCTGGAGGTGGAGACGCACATCGTTACAGGCGCGGTCTCGTCGATCCATAACCTGATCAAGTGCGTCCAGAAGGCGCATGTCGAGATCGAGGACCTGGTGCTCGAGCCGCTGGCCTCCGGTGAGGCGGTGCTGGCGGATGGCGAGACCGACCTGGGCGTGGCCCTGGTGGACGTGGGCGGCGGCACCACGGATATCGCGATCTACACTGATGGCGCCATCTGGCACACGGTGGTTTTGCCGATCGGCGGCAATCTGATCACCAGTGACATCGCCATCGGCCTGCGTCTGCCCTTCGCCGTCGCAGAGGAGCTGAAGGTGACCTATGGCCACTGTGATCCCTCTGCCATTGACGACGATGATATGATCGATCTCGCGCAGTTCATGCCCGATTGTAACGATCTGGTACCACGTAAACTGCTGGCCGAGATCATTCAGGCGCGTGTTGAAGAACTCTTTGAGATGGTGCATGACGAGATTAAAAAGTCGGGTTACGACGGTCTGCTGCCCGCCGGTCTGGTGCTGACGGGCGGCACAGCCGAGCTGCCGGGCATCCTGGAGCTGGCCGGGCAGATCCTCGACCTGCCGGCGCGCGTCGGGGTTCCTCTGGGCCTGCACGGCCTGGCCGACTCGATCTGCCGTCCGGCCTACGCAACCTCGGTCGGCCTGCTCCTGTGGGGCCTCACCCATACCTCCCTCGCTTACGAGGATGAGGAGCTGCAGGAGGCCGGCCCTGGCAATGTTCTGTCGCGCCTAGGGCGCTGGCTACGTTCGTTTATTCCGTAAGTCTAGGGAGCCTGTCTGTTCTGGGTCGGAGAGCAAGGGCCGTAGAGCACAGCACTGAACATGCTGGTGTCGACGCTGCCGCAGTGCAGGGAGGGCCACGCCACAGGCGCGGGCGTGGCTGAGGAAGTGATAACGCAACAGGCTCGAAAGGGGGCCACGAACACATGGTACCAATGGGACAACATCAGGTTGAAGGCTTCGCCCAGATCCGCGTGATCGGCGTGGGAGGCGGAGGCAGCAATGCGGTCAATCGCATGATCCAGGCCAATATGATGGGCATCGAGTTCATCGCTGTTAACACCGATGCCCAGGCCTTGCTGTTGACACAAGCCCCAAAGCACATCCGTATCGGCGATAAGCTGACCCGTGGCCTCGGTGCAGGCGGGAATCCCAGCGTCGGGGCGAAGGCTGCCGAGGAGAGCGCGGAGGAGCTGTACGAGGCGCTGAAAGGCTCCGACATGGTGTTCATCACCGCCGGAATGGGAGGTGGCACCGGTACCGGCGCCAGCCCTATCGTAGCTCAGATCGCCCGCGAGGTCGGTGCGCTGACGGTTGGCGTGGTCACCCGACCCTTCAGCTTCGAGGGGAAGAAACGTCAGCAAACGGCAGAGGAGGGAATCGCGAACCTGAAGCAGCATGTGGATACGCTGATCACGGTTCCTAACGACCGCCTGCTGCAGATCGCAGATAAGCGCACACCTCTCTCGGAGGCCTTCCGCCTCGCCGATGACGTCCTGCGCCAGGGCATCCAGGGCATCAGTGACCTGATCACAGTGCCTGGCCTGATCAACCTGGACTTCGCTGATGTGAAAACGATCATGTCGGCCGCCGGCTCGGCCCTCATGGCCATCGGTGAGGCCAGTGGCGATACGCGGGCAATCGATGCCGCCCAGATGGCTATTGCCAGCCCGCTGCTGGATATCGATATCAGTGGCGCACGTGGTGTGCTCTTCAATATCACTGGCGGCACGGATCTGACGCTCTTCGAGGTGCAGGAGGCCGCTGACGTGATCAGTCGCGCCGCTCACCCTGAGGCGAATATTATCTTCGGCGCGGTCCAGGACCCCGCTTACGATGGCCGTATTAAGATCACGGTCATCGCTACGGGCTTTGACAGCCTGCGCAGCCAGACGGCTCAGGCGCCGGGGCGCCTCGAGTACAACCGCAGCATCTTCTATCAGCCTGCGGTGGGCGTCAGCAACAGCGGTCCGGCGACGCCTCTGCGTCAGCCACAGCCGGCGGGCAGCCATGGCGCCCATGGCTACGCACCGCTGCCGGCCACACCGCCACCGATGAATATCGTCAACGCCCCCACGGGGCCTGGCCAGGTCGCTCCTGACCTGGCGCGCGCTCAGCGGGGCCGTGACCTGCCGCCGGCGCCAGAGATGCATGGCGGTTCCTACCCTGAAGGCTTCGATGTCGAAGAGGAGGAGCTGGAGTCGCCCTCGCATGGGCGCCTGCCGGTCCCCGAGCCGGAGGCTCAGCCCCTGCAGCGGCCCGAACAGCGCCCGCAGCGCCAGATTCGCCGCCTCGATCCGAAGGTCTCGGAGCTGCCGCGTGGCAACCGCACGCCCTCCAGTGACGTGATCGATATTCCGGCCTTCCTGCGCAAGCGCTGATTCTCAGGTTGCTTGATGGCTCCGCAGAGGCTGCGGAGCCATCGTTCTCTGAGGCGCGCTTGTGTCGGTCATGCTCGCCTCTCACAGCGCTCGCTTCCACTCTTTTCACGCCCCTTCTCCTTATGCTATACTCCTCATACTCCACTAGAATCACACCTCTACACCGCAGAGGACCGTTGGATCAGGACGGCAGGAGGTAACAGAGATGGCCAGACGCACGGCAGCCGCGCCCTTCATCACCGTCACGCTCGATCCGCAAGGGACGGTCCCGCTCCACCGTCAGCTCTATAGCGCCCTGCGCCAGGCCATCCTCAACGGCCAGCTCACCGCTGGCAGACGCCTGCCTCCGACGCGCGTGCTGGCTCAGGAACTGAGCATCTCTCGCACAACCGTTCTGAGCGCATTCGAGCAATTGCTGGCTGAGGGCTACCTGGAGGCACGCACGGGCAGCGGTACCTACGTTGCGCGTGAATTACCTGAAACGCTGCTGCAGGCACCCGCGCAGCCATTGCGTCGTAAACGACCAGGGCTGAGCCGGCGCAGTCCCTCGCGGCGCGGCCTCCTGCTTGCCTCAACTCCTGTCACCCTGCCACGGGAGTCGCTCGCCCCGGCCACACGCGCTTTCAACGTCGGGCAGCCCGCCCTCGAGGAGATCCCTTTCGCCATCTGGGAGCGCCTGGCGCGGCGCTACTATCGTCAACCACCACAGGAGCTGCTCTGGTACGGCGATCCCGCCGGCTACCGCCCTTTGCGCGAGGCCATCGCCGCCTACCTCAACACCTCGCGAGCGCTGCAGTGCAGTCCCGACCAGGTGCTCATCACGAGCGGCGCCCAGCAGGGCATCGATCTGGCCGCGCGCGTGCTGCTCGATCCTGGCGATGCTGTATGGGTCGAAGATCCCGGCTACCTCGGCGCGCGTGGCACACTCACCGCGCAGGGCGCGCGGCTTGTGCCCGTCCCCGTCGATGCGGAAGGGCTGAACATCGCCGCTGGCCGCGAGCGCTGCCTCTATGCCCGCATGGCCTACATCACCCCTTCCCACCAGTATCCGCTGGGCGTGGTCATGAGCCTGAAACGCCGTCTGGAGCTGCTGGAATGGGCCCGACGTAGCGACGCCTGGCTTCTCGAAGACGACTACGATAGCGAGTACCGCTATCACGGCCGGCCCCTGGCTGCCTTGCAAGGGCTGGATCAGCACGGCCAGGTGATCTATGTCGGCACCTTCAGCAAGGTCCTCTTCCCCGCTCTGCGCCTGGGCTATCTGGTGGTGCCACCAGACCTCGTGGGAGCCTTCGTCTCCGCACGCGCGCTCAGCGATCGCCACGCCGCTCTGCTGGAGCAGGCCGTCCTGGCGGACTTCATCGCTGAGGGACACTTCACACGCCATATTCGCCGCATGCGCGCCCTCTACGCTCAGCGGCAGCAGGCGCTCATCGAGGCTCTCAAGCAGGAGCTGGCTGGCCTGATCGAGGTGGTCCCCCACGAGGCTGGAATGCACCTCGTCGCCTGGCTACCGCCGCAGAGCAATGACCGCGAGATCTCTCGCAGAGCCGCGCGGCTCGGTGTCGAGGCGCTGGCCCTCTCGAGCTTCGCGCTGGCGCATCGGCAACGACCCGGCCTGCTCCTCGGGTACGCCTGCACCAACGAAGACCAGATTCGCGCCGGGGTGCGTCTGCTGGCACGGGCCATCAGCGAGTGAGGCCCCTTCGTCCACACTGTCGAGCGGCATACCGCTCACACTGCTAATCAAGCGAATTTTTTACTTCAATATTATCAGCTTTTCTGGAGGAGAAGTAACATGGACAGGAAGCCTATTAAGCGGATGTTTAAAAAAATTATCTACCTTTATAGTTGACACAAGTCAAGTTATCTCACAGAATATAGTAAGATAACTTCTCATTGAGAGGACCAGATAGTCATTCGTCTACCTGCAGGATCATTGACTGATAGCATGTCACCTGCTCCATAGAGGTCAGTCCAGCTCTGACGCCAGACCGGGCTACAGCGGCTCCCCTCTCTAGCAGACGAGCCATAGGCATGTGCTGACAGAGAGAGAAGAGCACCGACCAGAGCACCTGACTGGCCGAATGACCAGCAGGCGAGGGGCATGGCCCCGAGGAGACTCCGTGAAATCCAGCGCCACCAAGATTGCCGAGATGGCCAGACTGCTGGAGATACGCCAACAGAGTGGTTACACAACCATTCTTGTCCTGGGAGCACGCACCGGCGCCTTCTACCGGCGCAGCTCGACCCTGGGCGAGCTGCTCATGCCCTTCAGCGAACGCAGCTTTGAGAAGCTCTCCCCCACCGCCGTCTTTGGCGAATGTCACCGTGTCTTGAGCGAGCGCTCTTTCAGCGAACGCGATCTTCACTTTATCTTGAATGTTGTCATCCAGGAGGCTACAGTAGAGGACGCCGATATCTGCCTCGCGGAACTGATCAAGCAGGGGTACTTTGGAGAGATCATTACGACCAACATCGACGATCTGCTGGAACAGGCTTTCAATGAAGTGCAGATGAGAGAGGGCCAGCACTACGACGTCTTCATCGCTGGACGTAGCGCCCCACGGCACCTGGTCAATTCTGAACACAAGCTCTGCCGCGTGATCAAGGTCTTTGGAGACTTCATCGCCCGCGCCTATGAGGTCAAGCGCCATCGCTCATACCTGGACCATCAGCCAGACCTGAAGTTCTACCTGGAACGAGCTCTCGGCGCCGATATCCTCGCTATCGGCCTCGACCCCATCTGGGACGCAGAACTGATCAATCTGATTCCTCCCGGCGAGGAACAAAGCTCAGTCTGGCTGGTCGACGAGGACCAGCCCCACCCCGAATCGCTCATCGCTCGCACATTTCAGGGTCGACAGACTGTCTATCTCACAGGAAGAGATTTTCACTATGGGGGCTTCTTAAAGGGACTGCACTGGCAACTGACTTCAAGATTGCCACAGAGCTATCAGATTACACAGGAGATTCTTAATGAGTTGCGTACAATCAGTAATGAGTACCGATCTCTTCGCAAAGAGCGGCAAGAAACATGGAATGCTGTCCAGGCAGCTCTGAGAGAAATCGACTATTTACGGCGTGAAATGAGTCAGAATTTTCAGAACTTGCAGGTTGAGCTGTCAAACCTGAAGAAGGAGATCGGTCACCTGAAGAGGCAACTCCGCCAAGGCGAGTAGCTTCTCACGAACATACGTGGAGTGTCATTATGGCTATGAAGCTCTTTGTCAACCGCGAAGAAGAGCTGCGCATGGTCGAGGAAGCCCTCGAAGCTTTGCTCGACAGAAAGCGGCTCTTACGCACGCCCATCATCGACTTCTACGGTGTGCGGGGAATCGGCAAAACGGCCATCCTGAGGGAGATCAGGCAACGCTGCGTCGACAGCAACCTTCCCTTCATCTGGGCCGAGGTCAGTCGCAATCTTTCGGGGGTCTCACAGCAGTTGATGGAGCAGGTTCAGCAGTATCTCCCTGGGCCGGTCGTTCCCCCCCAGAACGACTTCCTGGAAGAAGATAGTCTGGTCCACCCCGTCGAGGCGACCCGCCGGCTGCTCGACCGACGCGGCGCTGCTGTGATGCTGCTCGACGCAGTCGACGCCAGCGACAAGGCTCTGGTTCGCTGGCTGGAACATCTGCTGCGCGAGCTGATCGAGCGCGAGACGCTCTTCGTGGTCCTGGCCAGCCAGAGCGCCCTCGCCTTCGAGCAAGAGCGCGCCGTGGCTCGTAAGCTGATCAGCATCGAGCTGGAACCGCTGGACCGCAGAAGCTGTGAAGACTACCTCAACAGCACTGGCCTCACTGCGGAAGCAGAGGTGCACAACCTCATCTTCGAGTGGACACGCGGCTACCCTCTGGCGATGGAGGTCATGACCGAGGCCGTCCAGAGCGGCCTGGACCCGCGCACGCCCGCCGGACAACAGGCTATTCTCAAGGTGCTCACCGAGCGCGTTATCAGTGGCGGCGTCCTGCGCAACGTTGAACCTGCACGCCAGCCGTACTATGAGTCTGCCCTGCGCCTGCTCTCGGTCCCACGACGCTTTAACCTCCTTATGCTCCAGGACCTGATCGAGCGTTTCGCACCTCAGCTCAGGCGCGAGAGCAGCCTGGCTTATTTCTCTCTCCCGGGGGAAATCCGTACAGCTACCCAGGTACTCACCTGGCAGCTCTCACGCGCCGGCTATGCCGTGGAAACCCCGGTCCGCCACCTCTTCCTACTCAAGCTGCGCCTGGAAGATCTCCAGACCTTTGTGGCCCTCCACCAGTTCCTGGCGGATACCAACCGTGCCCTCTCCAGGCGCGTCAGTGGCTCAGACCGCATGCGCTACCTGCGCGAGTATCTCTATCATAGCGCGTTCGCCGTCGATGCTGCCACCCTCCAGGAGATCTGCTACCAGCTCCTGGAGGAGATCCGCCACGAGCCGGCTGAGTCGCACCTGCAGTTCGCCGAAGAGTTCTCTCTCGATCGAGAACTGCAGGAGGTGCTGGGACCCCAGCGCGCGCTCCTGGCATCGCATCTTCCTCCTGTCCATCACGCTGAAGAATAGAGGCTGACCCTATGGAACCGAGCCTACGACCTGGCCATTTTATCGGACGAGATCGCGAGCTGCTTCGCTTCAACACCTGGCTCTGCGACGTCGACCTGGACACCCCCTGGATCTGCTATGTGCACGACGCCGTGCCCGATCGACAGCGCCGCGGCGGCCTGGGTAAGACCTGGCTCCTGCGCGCCTACGCCGATCTGGCCCGCACCCTCCTTCCGGAGCTGGCGATCGTCCCCATCGACTTCTTCAATGTCGCCGAGCGCGACCGGCTGCTGATCGCTGAGCGCATCGTCGACGCCCTGCGCCGGGTCTCCCCGGACTGGGAGCCGCGCGCCTTCACCCAGGCCCTGGACACCTATCGCACCCAGGGCTATCTGAGCTCCCTCTCCCCGGAGAAGGACGTCGCCGACATCCGCATCCGCGACCACCTCTCCGACGCCCTGCAGGAGGACCTGGCCGAGCTGGAGCGCCGCCGCCCTCCCACGCAGCCAACCCTGCTGCTGCTCTTCGACACCTACGAACTGATCGAGCACCAGCCGCAGACCGCCGTACTGGGCCTGGGCCGTCCCTTCCCTGACACCTACGGCCTGCAGCGCCTCAAGGTGGTGCTGGCCGGCCGCCACGAGCTGGACTGGCAGCATCCCACCTGGCAGGGCCGCTCCCAGGAGGTCCTCGACCTGCCGCTCGCTCCCTTCAGCGAGCAGGAGCTGCGCCGCTACGTCGCCAGTGAGGCTCTCTTCCCGCTGAGCAGCCCTGCCGCTGAGCAGCCAGGGGGAGAGGACGTCGCCAGCGTGCCGCTCGCTCCACGGCGCACCCACGCCCCCGGCCACCAGACCCTCACTGAGGCCCAGCTCGTCCAGCTCCATCGCCTGACGGAGGGCCGCCCCATCCTGATCGGCCTGGCGATCGATGTGCTCAACCAGGGCCTGACCACCCCGGCGGAGCTGGTCGCCACGCCCCAGCGCACCTTCGAGGAGTACCTGGTGGCCCAGATCAACCGCCTGGAACATCCTCTCCACTGGGTCATCCTCTTCATGGCCCACGCCTTCCACCGCTTCACCCTTGATCTCCTCGACTGGATTCTCCAGCAGACGGCGCTGCGTGAGGCGGTCGGGACCATCCAGTCCGGCCCACTGCTGGAGACCCTGCTCCCACTCTCATTCATCCGCCGCGCCAACGAGGGCCAGGAGATCGCCCTGCACGACGAGATGCGCCGTCTGGTCACGCAGTACTGCTGGGAGCGCCAGGACCCCGATGGCCGCTTCCGCCGCGAGATCAGTCTGGCGATCCTGCGCTACGACGCGGCCCGCCTCGCCGGCGACCTGAGCGAGCCCGAGCGCCAGCGCTGCCAGGTCGAGTCGCTCCATCACCAGCTCTTCCTCGACCTGGAGGCCGGCCTGGCCACCTTCCACGAGCTGTTCCGCCACGCGGTACAGCGCTGGCGCGGCGCCTTCGCCCGCACGCTCCTCTCGACCGTGCAGGCCTTTGCGCACGCCTGCTCACCCGCCCAGCGCACCGACCTGCAGCTCTGCGAGGTGGCACTGCTGCGCATCGAGGAGCAGCCGCTGCTGGCCCTCCAGGCCCTGGAGCGCCTCAAGCAGACGGCCGACCCCGCCTGGCTGGAGGCGCAGCACCTGGAGGTCCTCAAGGAGACGGCTCGCTGCTGCCTGCAGGCCTGCCAGTTCGAGGAGGCCATTCGCGCCTTCGAGGAGCAGCTCGCACTGGCGCGCGCCCGCGGCGAGGCGGGGCAGATCGGCAGCCTCCTGGGCCAGCTCGGCTACATCCACCGCCGCCGCGGGCACCTGGAGGTGGCCCTGCAGTCCTATCGCGAGAGCCTGGGCTACTACGAACGCAGCGGTGATCGCGCCGTCTATGCCAATATGCTCAACAGCATCGGCATGGTCTACCGCCTGCAGGGCCGCATCGATGAGGCTCTGCGCCACTGTAAGATCGGCCTGCGCATCCGCGAGGGCCTCTGGCAGGCGGGCGTCATCGGCGAGCGCTCGGTGGGTCTCTCCCACAGTACCCTGGGGATGATCTATCTCGATATCGATGCGGCCACCGAGGCGGAGCAGCATTTCCACCGCGCCTTCGAGGCCTACGTGCGCTCCGGCTACAAGACGGGCATCGCTGCCACCTACACCCGCCTGGGCCAGGTGGCCCTCCTTCAGGGCCAGCTCCAGGAGGCGCAGACCTATTTCGTGCGCGGCGAAGCGGCCTCCTTCGGCCTGGATGAGGAGGCGTACATCAACAGTCAGCACCAGCAGGGACGCCTCTGCCTGCGGCAGCTCCGCTGGCAGGAGGCCGCCACCTTCCTGCAGCGCGCCAGCGACCACGCCCGCCGGCTCCAGGATCGCTATCATCTGGCCGAGTGCCTCATCGATCTGAGCGCCGCTCTGGCGCGCCTGGGCCGCCAGCAAGAGGCCGATGCCGCCTGGCAGGAGGCCCGCCCCATCGCCGAACACGAGCCGTATCTGCTGCTGCTGGGTTACAGCGAGGAGGTGGCCGGCGAGCTGGCCCAGGAGGCGGGCCGCTGGCAGGAGGCCTGCGAGCACTATCGCGAGCGCTGCCGCTACCTGGCCGATTTCAATGCCCTGGAATACCGCAAGGCCCAGCAGCAGCTCGTGGATGTGCTGCTGCGTCTCCCCCTGGAGGAGATGCGTCAGCTCATTGACAGGCTGATCGAGGCCTGGCGGGCTGCAGGCCTGGAGGAGCCCCATCCCTCCTTCATCGAGGCCTGTGAGCAGGTCCGCACCCTGCGTATCCTCTAGCCAGGCCGCTGGCTGGCGGGCCGGATCTACTCTGCTCTGGATTAACGTGTCGTAGCGCTTCATCTGGTGGCAGGATCTCTCGCCACCGTCATGTCTTTCTACGGGATGACACCGATGAAAGTCTGGGCTGATTTCGACACAATATTGCGCCGGTCCGCTGGACCCGACGACCCGAATGAGTGCGGCGACGAGCAAGCCGAATGCTCTCTGACGACCAGGGACCAGCTTTTTGAGGAGGATATGGCAGGGCCGGCTCCACTGGAGTGCCTGCCTGAAGGCCCGCTGCAACAGGCCACCTCACTTTATGTCCAGGCCTGCAGTCCTGAACACTGGCTGGCCTGCAATCCAGCGGGACCCGGACTGGTGGCCGTACTCGACGCCGAGGCCCTGACCCTCCTGGAAGGCTTCCGACAACCGACCACGCTCGCGGAGGCCAGCCTGGCGCTACCACAACGCTCGCTGGCCTCCATCGAGCACGGCGTTCGTCTGCTGGCCAGGGCTGACCTCCTGCTCCCAGTCGGCTCGGGTCACCAGCCGCTTCCTCGGCCACCCTCCCGCGAGAGCCAGACGCTCTCGGCCTGGCTGCACGTGACGAACGCCTGCAATCTGGCGTGCTCGTACTGCTACCTGCAGAAGAGCGCCGAGCACATGAGCAGCGAGACGGGCCGCGGCGCCGTGGAGACCGTCTTCCGCAGCGCCGCGCGCTATGGCTATCGCGGCGTGCATCTGAAGTACGCCGGCGGCGAGGCCAGTCTGCGTCCACAGCAGGTCTTTGCTCTGCATGACTACGCCACCCAACTGGCAAGTGAGCAGCACATCAGGCTGTCCGCATATGTGATGAGCAACGGCGTCGTCCTCAGCCAGCGCTTCATCGAAGGACTCCAACAGCGCCAGATCGGCATCATGATCTCGCTCGACGGCGTGGGTCAGCACCACGACCGGCAGCGTCCCTTCCGGCACGGCCCGGGATCGTTCGCCTGGGTCGACCGCAGTATCTCGCGCCTGCTGGCAGCCGGCCTGGTGCCTCACATCAACGTCACGGTCTCTCGACGCAATCTGGCTGGCCTGCCAGCCCTGATGGAGTACCTGCTGGAGCGCGACCTGCCCTTCTCACTGAGCTACTACCGCGAGAACGAGTGCTCTGCCTCCCTGACCGATCTCCAGTTCGGCACGGGCGAGATGATCCGCGCCATGCGCGCGGCCTTCGCAGTCATCGAGCAACGCCTGCCAAAGCGCCGTCTGCTCGGCTCGCTCATCGACCGCGCACATCCCACCCGACCTCAGAGCCACACCTGTGGCATGGGGCGCCACTACCTGGTCATCGATCAGCATGGCGGCATCTCTCGCTGCCACGCCGCCAACGAGGCGCCCGTCGCCACTATCGAGAGCCTCGATCCTCTGGCGGCTATCAGGCGCAGGGGCCAGGGGCTCCACGCCGTGCCGGTTGAGGAGAAGTCAGGCTGTCGGAGCTGCCTCTGGCGCTACTGGTGCAGCGGCGGCTGCCCGGCGCTGACCTATCGCCTCACCGGCAGACTGGATGTCCAATCGCCAAACTGTGCTATCTATCAAGCGCTCTTTCCAGAAGTGCTCCGCCTCGAAGCCCTGCGCCTGCTGAAATACGTGACACCTCTTGCAGTCTAAAGCGACGCCAGCATCCTTCCTCTTCAGGAGAGGCCGATCCTGCTCTCAACCAGGGACCCAGAGGAGGAAGAGAGGAGAAGAGAAGAGAAGAGAGGAGAGGAGAATATGGCTATTCCCAGTGCCCTCACACGCCTGGCGCAGCTTCTCATGCTGCGTAAGAGTCAGAAGCTCGAACCCTACCGGCTTCTGCTGACTATCAACCTCTCGCTGACAGCGGAGGTGCGCCAACGCATCTGCCAGGATGAGCGCTGGAGCACGTTTCGCACCTACCTGCGCCAGCTTGGGCCGCGCGATCGCCTGAGCCTGTTGACGGCCCATCTCGAGAGCGACGAGGAGAGCAGCGGCTACCGCGCGCTGGCGCGTCTGATCAAGGAGGGCTACTTCTCCATCGTCCTGACGGGTGGCGTCGACTCACGGCTGGAGCGCGCCCTGGCGCACGAAGGCCTTCCGGGCAGCGCCCGTCGCCTGGTAATCGATCGCGAGCAGGACAGCTACATCCGCGAAGAACTGGCCGCCCGCAGACATAGTCTCCTGCTGCTCAAACTGCGCGGCAGCCTCCAGGATAGCACGCTCCTCCCCAGCTTTCCCGATCTGCTGGAGTTCCGTCCGACGCTGCGCGAGAGCTTGCGCAGCGAACTCAATCAGGACTTGATCGTTGTGGGAGCGGTCGAGCATGAGGAGGCCATTCTGCGCCTGCTGAGCAGCGATCATCACAGCAGCCTCTACTACATCACTCCCCAGGAGCCGGCCGAGGACGACAGCTTACTCCGAATCATTGAGGCGCGCATGCACGATCTGTCTCCCTTTCTCATCAACGGTCCCTATGGCAGCATCGACAGCTTCTTCCCGACCCTGGAGTCCCTCCTCATCACAGAACAGACACCGGCGCCCACCCCGCCGCCAGAGGTCACCTCCACCACCGGGACGCAGAGAGCACTGCAGCTTCCCCAGAGCGGCACGCAATCCCGCACGGGTCCTCACCGCGAAGCCGACCTGCCCACGGCTGACGTCCTGCTCGTCACGGTCACCGAGGTCGAAGCACGAGCTGTGCTGGAGCTGTTCCCCTCCTTCGAGCGCCACCATCTGCAGTCGAAAACCTGCTACCTGCTCGGTAACATCCAGGGCGCCCGCATCGCCATGATCCAGTCCGAAATGGGGCAGGGAGGCACGGGCGGCTCGCTGCTGACTGTCAGCGAGGGCATTCAAGCCCTGCATCCCTCAGCCGTCGTGATGGTCGGTATCGCCTTCGGCCTGAAGCCCCAGGAGCAGCAGATCGGCGATATCCTGGTTGCGCGCCAGATTCTGGCCTATGAGCTGCAGGCGGTCGTCGCCGATGGGCAGGGAACACGCCGCGTGCGCCTGCGCGGCGACCGCGTGACCGCCTCGCCGCGGCTGCTCGACCGCTTCAAGAGCGGCTTCAAGGACTGGCCCGGCCAGCCGGTCGAGTTCGGCCTGCTGCTCTCGGGCGAGAAATTGATCAACGATCTCGAGTTTCGCAACCAGCTCCTGGAGCTGGAGCCAGAGGCCATCGGAGGCGAGATGGAGGGAGCCGGCCTCTGTGCCGCCGCCCTGCACCATAAAGTCGACTGGATCCTCGTGAAAGCCATCGCCGACTGGGCCGATGGCCACAAGCAGGTGAACAAGCAACATCGCCAGGCGAAGGCCGCCCGCAACGCCTCGCGCTTCGTCCTGCATGTGCTGGAGCGCGGCGGCTTTGTCCCCTGAACTCACCAGACCATAGAGATCATGGCAGGCAGACGCGGGCGCCGCGCTGGCCACTCGCTCAGCGGCCAGCGGCGAGCGGCAGGAGGAATCCATCCTTCAGAGCGTCCGCTCGCTGATCCACCCGCCGCAACGCGCGCCGGCCGTGCCTGTGCCTGACCGCGGGAGGAGACCGCCACTCACTGCGGCGGGGCCAGCAATTGCGCCGCCGCCAGCATCAGCGCTGCCGCCGTCCAGGCCTGCACCTTACAGGCATTGGTATAGACTGCCAGCACCTCGGCCCCCTCCATCTGCGGCGCCAGCACCCACTCCGGCGGCAGCACACAGTACAACTCCACCGGCACTCCGAAGCGTTCGATCGCCGCGATCAGACGCTCGCTCACCACGCGCGCATCCCCATAGCGCCCCATGCGCCAGAGCGCCGCCGCGAAGATGGCGTTATCGAACGGCCAGACCGTACCGCGATGATAGGTATAGGGATCAAAGGCATAGGAGCGGCTCGAAAGCGTACGCACACCCCAGGCCGTCAGCAGATCCGGCTGCAGCAGACGGCTCGCCGCCTCGTCCGCCTGAGAACCCTCCAGCGCCTCACACCAGAGAAGATGACCCACGTTCGAGGAGACCAGCGGGATGGGCACCTTCTCGTGCGAGAGGGCCATCGCCGGACAGTGTTCATCTGCCAGCCAGAAGCGCCCCAGACCCTCGCGTAGCCGCGCGATGCGCCTCTCTAGCTCAGCGATCAGAGCCGCCTCCGCCCCGGAGGAACGCAGCAGCGGAATCATCTCGCGGAAGGCCGCTAGCGCGTAGCCCTGTAGCTCGACCCAGGCCACTGGGGGCGCCGGCGGCGCACCATTCTTCAACAGGAGAGCATCATTGCTGTCCTTCCAGACCTGGTTACGCAGGCCCAGCCCTTGCGGCTGACGCGGCAGCACCTCGACCAACCCGTCGTCGTCCACGTCGCCGTACTGTAACGTCCAGTCGAGCGCCGCCCGCACGTGCGGCCAGAGAGCCTCAATCAGCTCCTGGCCGCCTGCAACCTGTTGCCAGACCCTGGCGGCCGCAATCAAGTAGAGATAGGTCGCATCCACGGAGCCATAATAGCGACCCTCCCAGAGTGGCCAGACCCCGTCCGGCCATTCGCGCGGCTCCGACCAGTACTCATGTACAATTCTCCCCGGTTGCTCCTCGTTCTCCGGGCGCTCGACCGTCCCCTGTGTTGCCGAGAGCGCCCGCAGGCCCCGCGCCGCGAAATCGCTGGCCCAGACGGCCAGATCTGCATCGCCGGGCCGCAGCCGCGCCGCCTCCAGCACCAGCAGGAGCGACCAGAGCGTGTCACGCCCGAAGAGGGCATGATAATGACCCGCCGCACTGCTGGCCCGCAGCCCCACAGGCGTCTGCAGCTCATCCAGCCAGGCGCGGCCTCTCTCCAGCCAGCTAGCTAGCTGGCGGCTCTGTTGCAACTCATACATAGACTTCACCACGATGTGCAGAGATCTCTTCCTGAACTGCTCACCTGCCGGCCAGACCCGAGGTCGACAGGCCCTGAATAAAGTAGCGCTGGAAGATGAAGAAAATGATCACCAGCGGCGCAATGGAGATCATCGCTCCTGCCAGCACCAGGTTGTACTGCGTGACATAGTTTCCCTTGAAGAAGGCCAGCCCCACCGTCAACGTATAGTTCTCCTGATGCGACATCACGATCAACGGCCAGAGAAACTCGTTCCACGCCCCCTGGAAGGAGAGCAGCGCTACCACCGTCACCGCCGGGCGCACCAGTGGGAAGATGATCTGCCAGAAGGCGCGAAAGCGCGAACAGCCATCGATCATCGCTGACTCCTCCAGCTCGCGGGGCAGCGTTTTCAAAAACTGCGTCATCAGAAAGACCGAGGTCGGCGTCACCATCGCCGGGACGATCAGGCCGCCATAGTTATCCGTCAGACCCAGCGTATAGGCCACGAGGAACTTCGGAATGAGAATCAGCTGCGTGGGGATCATCAGCACCGCCAGCGTCAGCAGATAGAAGACATTCTTACCGGGAAACTCCATGCGCCCGAAGGCATAGCCAGCCATCGCCGCCAGGATGACGTTGAGAATGGCCGTCGCCCCGGCATAGATGAGCGAGTTGAGAATGTAGCGCCCGAAGAGCTGTGACCCGCTCAGGATGAAGCGATAGTTGTCGAGCGTCCCCGGATTGGGCAGGAGGCTCGGCGGCCAGGCCAGGATCTGCGCGTAGGTCTTGAACGATGAAGAGAGGGCGAACAGAAACGGCGCCAGCGAGAAGAGACCGTAGGCGATTAACACTGCGTAGAGCAGAACACGGCCCGGACGCACCCCCACGGGTGGCCGCTGCTTCAGCGCCTTCGTCGCCGCGGCAGCACGCGCCCCTTCTGTTCTGGCAACTCCACCAATGGTACTCATCGTATTGCTCCTTGCACTCTATACAACCCGTCCGGTCCGGTCGGAGGCTGGATCGGTCCGTCTAATACTGAATGTTCACGTCGATGTAACGCTTCTGAATGAGGGTCACCACGAAGATGATGAGAAAGAGCACAAAGGCCTGAGCACAGGCCAGGCCCATCAGCGACTTCTGAAAGGCCGTGTCGTAGATCACCATCGCCGCTGTGAGCGTCGACCGCAGCGGCTCACCGCTCGCCCCCTCCATCACAAAGGCCTGGTCGAACATCTGAAAGGCCCCGATCGAGCCAAGTGCCACCACCGCGAAGGTTGCGGGACGCAGCAAGGGCACCGTAATGTTCCAGAGCATCTGCCAGCTCGTAGCTCCATCGACACGCGCCGCTTCGTAGAGCGTCGTAGGAATATCCTGCAGCGCGGCCAGGTACATCAGCATGAAGGTCGGCGCTGTCGTCCAGATATTCAGCAGCATGATGGCTGGCAGCGCCGTCGAGGGGTTCTCCAGCCAGGCCGGCCCCTGGATGTGCAGCAACGACAGCACGTAGTTGATCCCTCCCTGCGGCTGATAGAGCCAGTAGAAGATCAGCGAGATGGCCACCGACGAGGTCATAGCTGGCAGGTAGAACATCGTGCGGAAGAAGCCGCGTCCGCGTACCTTCTGATTCAGCAAGAGGGCCAGAAAGAGCGCCAGAATCGTCTGCAGAGTCACAACCCCTACTGTGTAGATCACACAGTTGCGCAGTCCAACCGCAAAATCACCATCATGTGTGAGATCGTACCAGATGTTGAGATAGTTTTTGAAGCCGTAGAAAATCGGCTGGGTGAAGCCGAAATCAACGTAAAAGAAGCTGAGGCTCAGTGCGGTGATGATCGCAATGAGCGTAAAGACGATCAACACGATGAGATAGGGCGCCAGAAAGGTGTAGGCCGTCAGAATATCGAGCAGCTTGCGCCGATTGATCTTCAGAGGGAGGCGCTTGCGACCCCCAGCAGGTGTAGCCAGTTGCATGCTGATGCTCCTTTTGCAGATGCAGAGAGAAAGAGGGGCAGCCCTGGCGTGACACCCGCCCTGACCCCGCATAGAGTGTGCGGGACGGCGCCAGAGGTGCCCCCATCGATCAAGGCGCAGCGTTCTGCTGAATCCAGGTATCGACCTTCTGCGCCGCCGCGTTCAGCGCATCAGCAACGGACTGCTTGCCCAGCATAATGGCCTGCAGAGCATTGCTCACGTCGGTATGGATCTCCGTATCGGCCACGCCGTAGAAGTCGGCCTGACCGTAGGACGCACCATCCTGCAGCACCTTGACGCCCGGATTCTGCTGGAAGTAGGAGTCGCTGGCCAGCGAGGTCAACGTCGGCAGGGCGAAACCATCATGCAGCACCTGCGTCTGGTAGTCCGTGCCGGTCATGTACTTAATCAGCTCCCAGGCCATATCCGGGTACTTCGTTCCAGAGTAGGCCGCCCAGGCGTTGGTGTAGAGCAGGTTGCCGCGCTTGCCGCTGGGTCCGACGGGCAGAGGCGCGATGCCATACTGCACCTTGGGGTAGTTCTGCGCCAGGAAGGGGATCATCCAGCCACCCTCCAGGGTCATGGCCACCTGCTGCTTGCCGAAGGCGTCACCATCCCAGCTCGCTCCGACGTCGCCGGGCATGACGCCGGTGTGATTTAACTCGAAGGAGGTGTAGAACTGCGCCGCCTGAATGCCGGCCTGGTTATTGAACATGGCCTGCTTGCCGTCGCTGGAGACCATCTGGCCGCCGTTGGCAAAGAGGAAGGCGCCCCAGCGGGAGGCATCGGCGGGCAGTGCAATGCCGTAGACGCTGTTGGCCGCGCTGCTGCCGATCTTCGTCAGCTTTTTCGCGGCGCTCTGCAGCTCGTCCCAGGTCCAGTTGGAGGGATCGCCCAGGCCGGCCTGCTGGAAGAGCGTCTTGTTATAGAACAGTCCCAGGGAGTTCCAGTCCTTGGGGATGCCAAAGACTGTGCCATCAGCGCAGTCGAAATCCTGCATCAGCGAGGGATAGAACGTTGATGGCGAGACATGATCGCGTGCCATGTAGGGGCTGAGGTTGAGCAGCTTGCCAGCAGGAATGTACTCCTGGGCCATCGGCGGCTGCAGATAGAAGACATCAGGCACATTGCCACTGGCCACGTTGGCACGCATCTTGGTAGCATAGTCACCGGGAATGGGCGTCCAGGTCACCGTCACGTTGGGATGCAGCTTCTCAAAGCCCTTGAGGCCCTGCTGCACGAGCGCATCCTCGGCCGGAGTTGAGGACCAGCCGGCCACGACTAGATGAATGGAGCCTGTCTCGGGGCTGGCCGCGGTGGTGCTGGCGTTGCTCGGACAGCGCACGAGGGCATTCTTCGGCCCCGTGACGCTGCTGGAACCGGAGCCGCTCGACGGCCCGCTGCTGGTGCTACCGCCGCAGGCTACGAGGAGTGCCGCCAGGCTGAGCGCTACCAGGACACTCCAGATACTTCTTCGCGCTTTGCTTTGCATAGTACGAACTCCTTTGTTTGATGCATCGGCTGCTATACCAATACATACAGTAATTCTGTCTCACGTGTCGCCTCTCAATGCGATCGTTACGCTGCATACCATCAGCAGATCTGCGTACTCTTGAGCGCACGAGGCTCGCTCTCCACAGCAGCTTATGCTTGGCCGCCTCAATCAAGCCAGATGAGAGACGCTGGCTGGCAGGACAGATACGTGAGCAGAACGGCAGCATGCTGCCCGGCGATCTACAGGCTGGCACCCCCTCCTTCTTTCACACCGCTGGGGAGTCGATGGACCAGGTGACAATGAACTCATATGATGTCGTGCCCTGAATGGCCGGGGCCACCCATGTTGTGCGCCCTTCGAACCCGGTTAGCCGGACCGGGCTCAGCTCCACCGGCTGATCGTTCAAGCGAGCCTGGACAATCCGCCTCTCCGGCGGAAGCGCCACGCCAGGTACCAGCTCCCAGCCAGGCTCGCTCGTCTGCAGGCAGACGCGCAAGCCTGAGGGCCTGGCGCTCAGCTCGACATCAACGTGGGCGCTGCCAAGTGGAATGTCACGCAGGGCGGCGCGCGGCCAGGTAGTTGGTAGCTGGGGCACGCACAGCAGGCGGCGCGCGGCCACTGCCGGCCGCAGGCCGAAGAAATAATGCACGACAGGCCAGATAATACCGTAGCTCGACCAGAGCTGTAGAAAGCAGCCCTCAGCCGGCGCGTACTCGCTGAGCGTGCCCGGCGAGGCCGCACCAAAGGCCGAGGCCATGCGCTGCATCCAGTCCAGGGCCTGATCAGGACGAGCGTAGCGCGCCTCGCCGGCGGCCAGCGCGCCCGAAGGCAGGGTCATGATCTGCTGGTTGGTCGCGGCGTTGAGGACCACGCCGAAGGGGCCACGCCACTCCGGCGTTTCCAGTCGCGCCAGCAGCTGCTCTGCCTGCTCTCTACTCGGCAGGCCGGCATCCGCGGCCAGGGCCTGCACCATGTGATGCAGCAGCCAGGGACGCGGCTGCGCCTGGGTCTCTCCGGCGCCTGGCTGCCGCTCATGGCTCTCGAGCGCGCGGCGCAGGAGGCTGGCACTGGTCAGCAGGGCCTTGCGAGCGTCAGACCCCGACTCGGCCTGGGAGGCACGCCCCAGAAGGTCTGCCAGCAAGGCACGAAGCTGCGCGGGCGAGGCGTAGACATCGCCGAAGAGCCGCTCCTGGGGCAGCCACCAGGCGTCGCGCACATGGGCGCGGATCTGCGCGGCGTGGTCACGCAGCTCCTGCCCCAGGCCGCTCTCTCTGACGTCCGGCAGCTCCTCGGCCAGCTCGCCCAGGCAGTCCAGGGCTTCCACCAGATAGGCGGCGACATCCAGCGTCGCCAGGTCAGCGGCCATCTCTGGTGTCTCGACGATGCTGGTGCCGCATGGCACCAGCTCCCCCAGGCTATGGCCACTGCCGAGCAGCCAGCGCTGGATCGCCCGCAGGCAGAACGGGAATAGCTCTGCCAGCAGGCCACGGTCGCCTGTCCAGCAGTAGGTGTGATACAGTGCTCGCACGAAGAGTGGCGACTCGACCAGATTGCCGCTCGCCCAGATCTGGCCATAGGGGAGCACTTCATGAGGCACAGCGCCGTGGGCGTCGCAGCGTTCGCCGATGGTCGCCAGGGTTCGCAGGCTGGCGATGGCCGCCGCGGTCTGACCGGCCGGCAGCATGGGCAGCACGCCGTAGGCAGTATCGCAGCCGAACCACCAGGGGAAGTCTGGCAGACCGGCCATCACCCCTGTGCCAATGCCGGGCACCTCCAGCAGCAGGCGAGCGGTGTTAGCCTTGGCCCAGGCGAAGACCTCATTGAAGGCCAGATCGGGCGAGTCAAGGACGCAGCGCTCGAAGGGCGCGCGGAAGGCCTCGCCAGCGCGGCGATGCGCCTCAACGAGCGCGTGCGTCAGGCCGCCTGAGGCATTCCCCCCATGCGTCAGGCGAGCAAAGAGGTCTGTAGCCGACCCCGTGTCGCGCGCGGGGCCGGTGATGAGGAGGCTGAGATGCGCGGGTCCGGCGGAGGTGACCCGGCATCGATACCAGAGCGCGGCGCCGGTACCGCGCCCGCCGGTGCGTTCTGGCCCCCAGATATGGTCGCCGGTCTGACAGGCGTCGGGTCCGACGGTGGCGCCTGCACAGGCGGTCCAGGCCGGATGGAGCGCATCGCGCAGCACGACGGCGGCCAGCTCCTCATCATATGTGGCCAGATCTTCGCCATCGTGCCAGCCGAGACGCTCGTCAGCCATCCAGGCAGCGTGCAGATCGCTGCGCACAAAGAAGCCGCAGAGGACCTCGAGCGGCTCGCACGGCGCGGACTCCGCCCGCGTCTCTGCCCCGCCCTCGAGATAGTCAATGCTCACTTCAATGACCAGCGCGCTCTCTGTGGGGACCACCCACTCGCGGCGTGTGACCTGCAGGCCAAGCGTGGGGAGGCGATAGCTCAGCGTGACACCCTCGGGGGCAACGCTCCAGGTGATTGGTGTGGTCAGCCAGACAACGTTGTCAACCTTGTCTTCCAGAGGAGCGTCTGCCGGTGGAGCAGGGACGCACATCCCCAGCCAGTAGCCATCGAGGAGCTTGATCGGCGGTGCCCAGATGCCCCCCATTTCGCCTGGCTGATGCCAGCCCAGATCAGGGAAGCGGCCATCCAGGGTGGCAATCGCATAGAGGCGTGTGCCATTGAGCGCGTACCAGCGCTTCCCATCGGCCTCTGTCTGCATGGATGGCCTTACACTCACATGTTCCACGGTCATTTCTCCTATCCGGCCTTACTGGTCTGAAAGAGGCTCCTTCCCCGATCAGGTCGACCGGCACACGATGTTAGAGTCCGCGCGTTGAGGCGCGAATGATCAGCTCAGGCTGCAGCAGGACATGCTGCTCTTCGGGCGGTGTCTTACGGAGCACGCTGACCAGGAGACGTACCAGGATGCGCCCAACATCGTTGATCGGTTGGCGTAGCGTGGTCAACGATGGCGTCAGATACGACCCCAGACCGAGGCCATCGAAGCCAATGACTGAGAACTGGGGTCCAATGGTCACACCAGCATCACGCGCTGCCCGCATGACCCCAACGGCGAGCACATCGCTGATGGCGAAAATGGCGGTGGGTGGTTCGTCCCAGGAAAGGAGCTGCCTGGTCAGTAGATAGCCGTCTTTCTGTGAAATGCCGCTGAGAATACAGAGGCGCGGGTCGTAGGGAAGGCCGGCCTGCGCCAGGGCATCGCGATAACCAGCTCGGCGATCACGCTCCCAGTGGTAGGTGTCTCCACCACCGATGAAGGCGATCCGCCGATGGCCCAGACTGATGAGATGCTCGGTGCCCAGACGGGCTCCGCTGCGGTTGTCTACCTCGGCCCAGGGATAGGGATAGGCGCGCGCCTGATCAAGGTCCTCCGCGGAGCGCCCGAAGAGCACGTGCGGATAGGGATGGCTGCGGAAATACTTGAGGCGGTGATCGTGTGGTCGCAGGTCGGTGAGGATCACGCCGTCGGCGTGACGTCCTCCCAGGATGCGCTGGTAGACGGCGAGCTCGTGCTCGCCCTCTTCGGCCCGCACCAGCAGGACATCAAAATGATGATTGGCCGCCTCGTCGGCAATACCGGCGAGGAGCTCGACGAGAAAGGGGTCGGCTCCGCTGGTATCAAGATTGAGGGCACGGGATACAAAGGCGATGGTGTCGGTCCGAGCATGGTTGAGATGACGGGCACTGGCGTTGGGCACATAGCTGAGCTGGGCTGCTAACTGCTGGATGCGCTGGCGCGTCTTCAGGGGAATGGAGGGATCGTCGCGCAGGGCACGCGAGACGGTGGACTTGTTGACGCCTGCCCGCCTGGCAATCTCGGCCAGTGTGGGCCTGGCAAGATGCTGCTCCTCGGAGGATGCATTCGTTGCATGCTTACCATGAGCGGTCATGGAAGGTCCCTCCCTGCAGACTTCTCTGTGAAAACGTCGGCTGCTCCCGCGCTCCAGTGCAGCCGCGACGCCGGCCACACCGGGATCTGTTGCTACGCAACCGGTTGCGTACCAGCATAGAGATTAGATACCATAAGACAGAGCTATATGTCAAGGGGCCGGTAAGGAACAATCTGGGGGCTGCTGTGGGGCTGCTCGTTCCCTTCGGTGATCTCCAGACGTTCTGGCATCTCCAGGCTCCAGGGGATCTCGTTCGGTGGACCTCACCTCTTTCTGCCGCCTCTCTCGACTTTTCACCAGCCAGCAGCTATACTTAGCAGAGGACTTGAACAGACATTCGATTATTGTCGAGTCGCACTTGATTCAACGGAGAGAAAGGAGCAAGAGAGATGCGCTCAGGAGAGCCAGCCGAAGAGCAGGGGAGGCTGCTGATCAGAGGCGAGGACAGCGCCGGGGCCGCTGAGGAGGACGTGCCCCCGGTGATGCTGGAGCGGCTGCAGGATGTGGACCTGGTGGCGCTTGACGCGGCCGTCGCAACGGGCGAGGCCGGTGAGCGCGCGCAGCGGCTGCTGGCCAATCGCCGCCGCCTGGCGCCGGAGCGTCCGCCGCAGGTCGTGCTGACCCTGCAGACGCCGCAGGAGGAAGCCCTGGCCGCGCAGGCGGCGGCGCGCCTGCGTCCCCTGGCAGCGGAGGTGCGCCTGCAGTGGCAGCGGGGACGCCAGGAGACGGCGCAGCACGCGCTGGCCCTGCATCGCCAGCTCTGGCCCGCCATGGAGGAGACACAGCGCAAGGCGCGTATCCTGCTGCTCATCCGCCGCGGCGGCGCGGGGAAGCCCCAGTTCATTGCGCCCTTTGTGGGGGGCGCCGGCACGACCTGCGGCGCCTGGACCCCGATTGTCGCCTATCGCCAGGGGAGCCGCACCTGGATCGCGGGCACCCGGCCGCCCGAGGAGGAGCGCCAGGCCACGCCGCTCCGCGGCTTTCTCCGCGGCAACTACGCGCAGGGAGTCTGCCCGGCTGAGTGCCGCTTCTGCTATCTGCGCGGTCTGCAGGGCATGGGCCTCAAGAGCGTGGCCCTCAACCTCGAGGAGGTCCGTCCGGAACTGGAGCGGCTGCCGCGCGGCAGTGTGGTCAACTGGGCGGAGCTGGGCGGTCCCGTGGAGGAAGATCCCTGGTTCGTTGACGAGACAGGTCGGGGGTCACTGGTCCAGACCATCCTGGACCTGGCGAGCGCGCAGGGCGTCGTCTCGTTCTTCCTGACCAAGGGCGTCTATGAGCCGTATCTGCGCCTCGAGGGGCGCCTGGCGCTCATGGCCATCAGCCTGAACGCGCCAGAGATCTCTGCCGTCTTTGAGCCGGGGGGCGCCACGCCGGAGGAGCGCCTGCGTGGCCTGGCCTGGGCCATCGATCACGGCGCTCTGGATCACACCATCCGCCTGGGTCCCATCATCCCGATCGCAGGTTATAAACAGGCCTATCACCGCCTCTTCGAGATGCTGGCCGACATCCTGGGGCCACGCCTGCAGCGCATGACCGTCGATGTGCTGCGCTTCTCCCCCCAGATGCCCCGGGTGCTGCGCACCGCCTTCCCCGAGGCAACGGTCGCGCCGCTGCTCATGGAGATGGAGCCGGCCATCAAGGCGCACAAGTATCGCCCTTCGGCCCATCGACAGCAGCGCCTCTACCAGTGGGTGCGCCACCTGCTCGCTCGCTACGGCCTGGCCCATGTCCGCACGACCCCCTGTAAGGCTGATCCTCTGGAGGGCCGCCTCTTCCTGAAGGCGGGGGTGATCAGCAGTATGCCCTGCGCCTGCCACATCAGCTACCAGCTCCGCGCTGAGCTACAGCGCACTGGCCTGCGTCAGCCAGTACGTACAACACAGGCATAACATTTTTATCGTCTGCTTGCTATTTTGACACGCTTTGATCTTGCAAAAGAAGTTGGTCTTCTGCTATACTGAGAGTAGAAGAGCATCCTTCGTTATGATCGTTTGTTAATAAACAATCATGACGGCAACTCTTCGATCGCTGCTCGATTGTCTGTGCCCGGTGCGCCCGCGGTGACGGCCCCAACACCGTGGGCGCAGGCGCCAGCCTGGCTGTCTTCCAGGCTGCGAGACGAGAAAGGAGGATGGGAGAATGGCCGCCCCTCAGTCAGTCATCTGGACCCCGGATGATCACACTCGTGCAAAGCACCTGATTCTGCGTAAATATCTCGATGCCTGGCTCCCCATCCTCGCGCACAACGACCGGCGCGTCCTCCTGATCGACGGCTTCGCTGGTCCGGGCGAGTATGAGGGCGGCGAGGACGGCTCCCCGCTGATCATGCTCAAAGCCTTGCGGGAACATCGCCAGAAGGAACTGCTGCGGCAGGAGGTGCACTTCCTCTTCATCGAGAAGCACCGCCAGCGCTGCGAGCACCTGCGCCACCTGCTCCAGCGCTACCAGGCCAGCAACGTACTTCCTCCCCGCGTCTCCTACCAGGTGGAGTGCGGTGAATTCACCGCTTTGACTGGCGACCTCCTGAACCGCCTGAAACAGGGTCGTGAGCACTACGATGCCATCTTCGCTTTCATCGATCCATTTGGCTTCTCAAACACACCAATGTGGATCATCAGCGAACTGATGCGCAACCCACGCAGCGAAGTGCTGATCACCTTCATGTATGAAGAAATCAATCGCTTCCTGGAGGTCGACTACAGCACCAAAACACAGCAGTTCGACGCGCTCTTCGGCACAGACGAGTGGCAGACCATTGCCCTGGATCACCCCGATAGTCAGACACGTCTCGAGCGCCTGCATGACCTCTACCGCCGGCAATTGCTCACCGTGGCAGGCGCGCGCTATGTGCGCTCCTTCTCCATGCGCAACCGGCAGAACACGACCGACTACTTGCTCTTCTTCGCCACCAGACATCGCAAGGGCATGGAGAACATGAAGCGTGCCATGTGGAAGGTCGATAAGACCGGCTCCTTTGTCTTCTCTGACTGCACTGGCCTCTCTCAGATGTTCTTACTTGAAAAACCAGATTACACCATTCTACAGTCTCTGCTGCGCAATCACTTCCGTGGCCGCACCGTCACTGTCGACACCATCGAGGAGTTCGTCATCGCTGAGACTCCCTTCTGCTGCTATAAAAAAGAGGCGCTGGCAGTGCTGGAGCGGACCTGGCAGATCCTCGTCCTCCCCAGCGGTCCCCGACATCCGGGCGTCTACAATCGGCCTGACATGCTCATCCACTTCCTCTGAGCTGAGCGCCAGCGCTCAGCGCCTGCGCCGCTGGCCGGGAACATTGCCAGAACATCCTTGTGCTATGCTGGCTTGTGCAGACTGCTACCGTCATGCTGTCTGCCGTATAGCTGGCCAGGCGGGAGGGGAGACGCACGTCCAGCAGAGCGTGCGCCCTCCCCTCCCGCACAGCGATCCTCGCCGCTATGCGCGTTCCATCTGGCTCTCTGAAGAGGAAGGAGTGTCAGCGATGACCTTAGCGGATCTTCCCGGCGAACGGGCTGAGCGCACGATCGAGGTGCAGGGCATTCCCACGCACCTGTTCGAGGCCGGCTCGGCCTCCGCTCCCCCTTTGCTCTATCTGCACGGCACCCATCTGGGCAATCTCTGGCTGGACTACCATCGCGCCCTCGCGCGCCATTTTCACCTCTTCGCGCCCGACATCCCTGGCTTCGGCCTCAGCGAACGGCCGGACTGGATGCGCGATATGAGTGATTACATCCTCTACTTCCGCGATCTTCTGAAGGCCCTCGGCCTGGAGCGCAGCGCCATCGTGGGCCACTCGCTCGGCGGCTGGATGGCCGCGGAGATCGCTGTCTGGTACCCTGAGCGCGTCAGCAAGCTGGTGCTCTCTAACGCGGCGGGCCTGCGCCTCAAAGGAACGCCCATCGCCGATCTCTTCGCCTTGAGTCCGCAGCGAGTGCTGGAACTCTGCTTTGAGAACCAGATGGCCGCGCTGCCGCTCATTCCCAGGGAGATCAACACCGACTACTTCGTCAAGCTCTACAGCGAGCGGGCCACGCTGGCAGCCCTGGCCTGGAATCCTCACTACGATCCGAAGCTGGCGCGGCGTCTGAGCCAGCTCCAGATCCCCACGCTGATCATCTGGGGCGCGCGCGACCGCCTGATTCCGCCGGCGTATGCTGAAGCCTTCCAGCAGCTCATCCCCCAGGCCCGGCTGGCTATGCTTGAAGGAACTGGCCACATGCCCATGTTCGAGGTGACCGAACAATGGGCTGAGCAGATCTGCGCGTTCCTGCTGGAGCGCCAGGAGGTGAGGTTCTGATGCAGAAGCTCTCGTTCCACTACTTCCACCTGATGCCCTGGCCTGACCTGCCACCCGACTTCGACGAGCGCTACGAATCGGCCTGGGTGACCTTGCCTAACTCGCTCTACGATCCCGTCAAAGGCCACGCCCTCTACAACCGCTACTTCGATGAGATCGAGCGCGCCGACCGACTCGGTTGGGATAGCGTCTGTGTGAACGAGCACCACCAGAACGCCTACGGCACCATGCCCTCGCCCAATATCATGGCGGCAGTGCTCACTCAGCGCGTCAAGCGCGCGAAGATCGGTATCATCGGCAACGCCCTACCCCTGCACGATGATCCGCTGCGCGTCGCCGAGGAGATCGCTATGCTGGACGTGATCAGCGGCGGGCGCATCATCTCGGGTTTTGTGCGCGGCACGGGCATGGAGTACTTTAGCTATAATCTCAATCCAACGCTCAGCCGCGAGCGTATGAACGAGGCCCACGATCTGATCATCCAGGCCTGGACCCGCCCGGGTCCCTTCGCTTTCGAGGGTGAGCACTATAACTATCGCTACGTCAACATCTGGCCTCGCCCCCTCCAGCAGCCTCATCCGCCAATCTGGATGCCCGGCACGGCCAGTCTGGAGACCATCGACTTCGCCGCTGCTCACCGCTATCCCTACATGACGGTCTTTATGCCAATGGAACAGCGCAAGCGCGCCTACGAGCTGTATCGCCGCCTGGCCGAGGAGAAGTACGGCTACGAGGCTACACCGGAACAACTGGCCTTCTGCGTCCCGATCTCGATCGCTGAGACCGACGAGCGCGCGATGAAGGAGGGCGAGCGCTACATGATGTGGCTCTTCCAGAAGGCTATGAAGGTGCCGACGGAGTTCTTCATGCCGCCTGGCTACATGAGCCTGCGCAGCATCCGCGCGGCTATTGAGAATCGCGCCAGCTTTGGCTTTGGCAACGTCTCTTTCAAAGACCTGGTCGACCAGGGGGTCGTGATCGCGGGGAGCCCGGCGACGGTGATCGAGAAGCTGAGTTACTACACTGATGTGCTGCACGCCGGTATGCTGGTCACGGGCGGTTGCACCGATGGCATGCCCGACTACCTGGTGCTCCAGCATCAGGAGATGATGGCGAAGGAGGTCATGCCCTACTTCCGCGATCGGGAGCAGCCCTCTGAGTCGCCAGCGGTCGAGATCCAGAGTGCACCGCGATGATTGCCGCTGAGGACTTCAAGCGCACCCTGGCCCACCTGGCGGGGGCTGTGACGATTATCACGACCTGCGATGCGACGGGACGACCGTATGGCTTTACGGCGACCTCGTGCTGCAGCCTCTCGCTGGAGCCGCCCCTGGTGCTGTTCTGCCTGGGGCGCTCCGCGGAGTGCTACCGCATCTTTGCTGGCATGGAACCAATCAGAGAGCCTGCCGCGGCGGGGAGCCCACCCCGTGGTCAGCGCTTCGCGGTCAATCTGCTCGCGGCGCAGCAGCAGGCCCTGGCGCAGCTCTTTGCAACGAAAGGCCCGGCCAAATACCGTCAGACGCGCTTTCTCGCCGGTCGGACTGGTATGCCGCTGCTGCCGGATGCGCTGGCAACGCTCGAGGGGCAGATCCGCAACGTCTACCCGGGCGGTGATCACAGCATCTTCGTGGGACTTGTCGAACATGCCTCGCTGAACCTGGCGGCGTCAACCGGGACGGAGAGCGCTTCAGCGGAGCCGCTGCTCTACTACCTGCATCGCTACGGAACGTTCAGCGCGCTGACGCTTCAGGATCAGGAGCAGTACTTTCGGGAGGGAAGCGTTAACAATGGCTAAGCTGCAGCGTGTTGAGGCATTAGAGTATCAGGATGTCTATTGCCTTTGCTAGCTAGAGCGTCGGGAGGGGGTCCATGCTGCCAGCAACAACGCCACCTATCTGGCTGACGAAGATCGCTCCACGGTTGGCCTGCCCACGCTGCGCGGCGCGCGCCGCCGCCGCACGGGAGCGCGCGACCAGCACTGCGCAGGAGGAGGGCGATGGCCTTTCCCTTGCGCAAGGGCTGGCACCGCAGGAGGAAGGCCAACGCGCCCCAAGAGAAGCTCAAGAGCAGATCGAGCGCAGGGATCAGCCACAGCCTTGAGCCCGCTGGTGCCTTTGCTCAGCCGTCATGGTAGGCCGAGAGCAGACGCTGGCAGTCCCGGGCGATATCGACATAGCCCGCTCCCTGGGCATAGCGACGCGCCTCGGCGAGCAGGCCGCGCACGCTGATAGCGGCGGGGGCTGTCGCCTGTCGCCAGCTCAGGTGGAGGCGTCCCAGCGCGGTCGCGGCAGCACAATAGAGCTGCAGCAGGCTGCGCTCGCCACAGAATGCGAGCATCTGCCGGTAGTGAGTGTACGCCTCATCACAGGCGCCGCGCAGGCGAGCAATGTCCCCCAGAGCCAGATGCGCCAGGACATAGACCTCGATGTAGAGGGCCTGGCGCTGCGCCAGAGCTGAGCGTAGCAGCTCCTCTGCTTCTGTGAGCTGCCCGCGCGCCAGTGCCACCAGCCCCAGGCCGACCTGTGTACTATAGCGATAGGCGGGCAGATCGATCTCCTCCAGACGGCGCTGCACCTGCAGCAGGAGCTGCTCGGCCTCCTCGAGGCGCCCATTGACTACACGGGCATAGGCCAGGTTGAGGAGGGGCCAGACGGCCGCCCAGGCGGCTTCGGGTACCTGGCGGCAACGTTCCAGACAGGCGCTCATCTGGCGCTCGCTCTCCTCATACGCTCCTCGCAGATAGTGGACGCGGCTCAGATGCATGGCTGCCAGAATCCATGAGGCCACCTGGCCGCTGCTCTCTCCGGCCTGCATGGCAGCGGCGAGGCAGCGGGCTGCGTCGGAGTTGCGACCCTGCAGCAGCAAGGCCCAGCCATAGGTGGTCAGTGTGGAGGCGGCCGGGCCGCTGCCCAGCAGCAGGCTCACCTGCCCCCAATCCTGCACGACCGGTGGGGGCGCAGGGAAGAAGGCGGGGTAGCCAGCGCTGTGGCGCGCTTTCGCTCGCCGACGGCTCGGCGGCACGTCATCCAGGGTCAGTAGCAAGGCCCAGCGCCGCGTCGTATCCTCCAGCAGACGCAGACGCCGGCGTGTCTCTTCCGCCATGTGAGCCACAGTGCGGCTCTCGGCTTGCAGGCGGGCGATCAGTGCCTGGCCCATCTCCAGGGCCTCGTTGAGATAGCCCATCAGCGAGCGTGAGACAATCAGGCGACCCGCGCTGTCCTCGATCAGCGAGAGATCCTGACGGGCCTGAGCCCAGGCGCTGAGCTGCTGGTGGCTGATCTGGAGCCCCTCCCAATCGAGCATGATCTCGTAGACCAGCAGGCGGCCTTCGTAAATGCGCCGCAGCCAGTCCTCGCTCTCTTCCTGGCTAAGACCTCGCTCGCGCATGCGCTGCACCAGGCGCAGCGCCATCTCGTAATGGGCCAGGGCCTGCTGATAGCTGAAGGTGCGACAGGCATAGTCAGCGGCCAGCAGGGCGTAACGTAGGGTGAGGGGATCGCAGTCGTCGCCCGCTCTGCTATAGTGATAGGCCAGGGCGGCGGCATGCGGCTCCAGTCGGGCCGCATAGGTACGCTCCAGCGCGAGGGCCGCCTGGCGATGCAGGTTCGCGCGTCTGAGCGCTGAGCAGGCGGAGTAGACGACCTGGCCCAGCACCTCATGAGAGAGTGCCAGCGTCACGCCGCTCTCCTCTGTGGTGCCCTCCACCAGGAAGCCGCGCTCGACCAGCAGCTCGAGGGCCTCCTGATCGGCCGGCGTTAGCTCCTGGGCCAGAAGGCGTGGAGGAAAGGGCCGGGCGATGGTGGCTGCCAGCGCCAGGAAGGCGGCGGCCGCGGGTGGAAGGCGCTCCACGCGCGCCAGGATGACATCTCGGATCTGCCGTGAGCGCAGCAGGGAGGCCAGAATGACCTCGCGATCGCTGGCGGGTGGACGTGCCTCACCCTGCTCTTGCAGTGAGTGCAGGGCCTGTACAGCTTCACGCAGAAAGAGGGCATTCCCCTGGGTAGCCTGATAGAGCTGCTCGGCTGAGAGGGGCGGCGAGGCCTGGCAGGCCTGCAGGTAGGCGGCAACCTCGGCGGGGGTAAAGCGCTGTAGCGGCAGGGTGACGAGCAGGCTGGCTCTGCCGAGATGATGGATCATCTGGCTGAGGCGGGGATTCTCGCTCAGGTCTTCGGGGCGGTAGGCGATGAGCAGCAGGGGAGCGGCAGACGAGGCTCGGCTCCGCTGCGCCAGGTGATGGAGCAGCAGGAGGCTGGAGTCGTCGGCCCACTGGAGATCGTCACAGCCGAGCAGCAGGGGACGCTCTTCACAGAGGGCGCAGAAGAGGTCGACCAGGGCTGCGACGAGCAGGCTGTAATCCTGTTCGGGCGAGGTCGGCGCGGGCGGAGCAAGCTCGGGGAGCCGTCGGCCGAGGGCAGGAAGCAAGGGGAGAAGCCGCTCCAGGGTCTGGCGGCTCTGGCGGACGAGGCGTGTCAGCTGGCCATCGTCGACGAGGGAGAGCCAGGTTTTGAGCAGGGCGACGACGGGTGCGAAGGCCATCTCGCGTTCGAGGGCCTGACAGGTAGCGGAGAGGATGGTGAAGCCTCTGGCACGGGCACGGCGCAGGAAGAGGCGTCCAAGCGAGGTTTTGCCAACGCCTGCCTCGCCGACCAGCGCCATGACGCTGGGCAGGCGAGCGCGCTGATTGCTGCCGGCCTGCTGCTCGTAGCTCTCCAGCCAGTCCAAGAGATGCTCAAGCTCGTTCTGACGGCCGATAAAGGGGGCGCTCGCACGCGCTGAAGCCGGGGGACGGCCGCCAGCAGCGGCGGAGGCGCGCTCGTCCAGTGGCAGAGGGTGCACGGGGCTGACAGGCTGGACACGCTGATTCTGATCCTGAAGGATGGCCGCATGCAGGGCCAGGGTCTCAGGAGCAGGATCGACCCCCAGTAGGGAGCGCAGAGCCTGGCGGCACTCAACGAAGGTCTGCAGGGCCCCGCTGCGATCGCCGAGCTGCAGCTGCGCCTGCATGATGAGACGATAGAGTGGCTCACAGCAGCGATCGAAGGTCAGGGCACGCCACCCAAGAGCGATCGCTTCGGCATGAGCACCGGCAGCGCATTCAAGGGCCATCAGGCGCTGCACGCCGACGACATAGCGCTCACGCAGACGTTTACGCTCGGCGAGCAGCCAGGGGGCGTCGCCATCCTCGGCGAGGTAGTCGCCACAGTAGAGCTGGAGGGCGGTGCCCAGTGTGGCACGCGCGCTGGTCGCCTCCTCATCGTGCAGAGCATGTTCCAGCAGGCCCTCGAACTCATCGACGTCGATCCAGAGCTCACAGTCAGCAGGGATCACCAGGCGATAGCCGTTGTGTCCCCGGGGGATGAAGCGCGAAGGCAGACGAGGATCACGGCCCGGTTCGAGAACATCGCGCAAGGCACTGATCGCGCTGCGCAGAGTCTGATGGGCATGCTCACTATGTTCTGGCCAGAGCAGGCCCATCAGGCGCGAGGCCGCTACGGGGCGTCCGCGCTCGGCGAGCAGGAGCTTGAAGAGCTGGCGAGCCTGGCGTGTATGCCAGTCCCCAGGTGAGACCGCGTATCCATTGCGATAGAGGCGGAAGGTACCGAAGAGGTACACCCGCAGAAGGGCGGTGGTGCTCATAATCTGCCGCACCTTGCAAGATGTTGCAACGTTACGCTGCGCCGCGCTGCCCTGCCGGGCACGAGACGGTCAGGAAGCCACGAGGGAGCGCTGCGCCGCAGTGTGGCAGGCCTCGACGGGCAGAGGAGCGCTGCGCTCTACGATGCGCTGCTCTCTCGTCTCACTGGTTCGCTTACCTCAGGTGTTCACGCGCCTCCTCTATCCACTCAGACGCTTCAGGCAGACTGGCGAAAGTGTCTGTGCGCCTGCCTGTGTTCCCAGCTTCTTGATGATAGCAGAGAACAGCAGGATGTGCAACAGGGAGAAGGCTTCGAGCAGCCAGCAGAAAGAGCGCAAGCGCGTCCCCTGGAGCAGCCCTACTTCTGCCCGTACACTATATAATATTGATACTCTATATGCAGAGTATCCATCTCAAGCTGTATCTCTTGCATGACGCTATTGAATTGCACTTCATCGATCGAGAGATAGCGCTGCAGCAACGGGAAGAGGCCCGGCAGGGCAGTCAGGAGGTTCTTCTGCAGCATGATCCCCTCGTGGCGTCCCCAGGGGCCTACGGGGACGCTCAGCGTCTCCATTTTGACGCTGCGCAACCCCATTTGCTGTAAGTGCACACCCAGACGGTCGACCATCCCAGGATCATAGCCCCCTGATCGGCAGGCCTGGCGATACCACTTGATCAGCAGGCTCAGGGCCGGCCCGGTATTGACGAAGGTGTCCCCACCCTCCAGCAGCTCGATCCAGCCCCCAGGGGCCGTCACACGCAATAGTTCGGCCAGCAACACGCTCCACTTTGCCGCTGGCACACCCATCGCCAGAAAACGCTGATGCACAAAATCAAAGGTCTCCCGCTCATAGGGGAGGCCCTCCAGCACGTTACACTGCTGAAAGCTGACATGGGGCGGCAGCTTCTGCGGCGGCGTGGACCATTCGAGATCGACTCCGTAGACACGCGCCTCCGGAAAAGCTCGCGCCATCTCCAGCACCCAGCGCCCCGTCCCACATCCCACATCAAGGATGGTCCTGACGCGCTCTGCCACCAGCGGCGCCAGATAGTTGCTCTTGAGGACATGCTTGAGATAGAAATGCTGAAAGTCTAGACGACTGGCCTCCACCAGATCCTTCGGCAGAAGGTAGTCAGAATCGATCAGATAGCGCCTCGTCAACGGCGGCGGAGCGGACGCCGGCTGCGGCAGACGCCTGGTCGGCACCTGGTCCAGATCCTTGCTCCCCTGACCGGGTTCATCCGGCACCAGACGGAGCGCCAGCGGCCACGTGCCCGATCCCCCTGTGCTCGCCTGCGCCCGTCTCTGCGGACTCACCTCCAGCGAAGGCCAGGCCTGCGCAGCCGCTCCCACTCGCGATCGTGGGGTCGTCAACGAGCCTGCCGCGGCTCCCGCAACACCTATAGCCACACCGGCGACCGGCGCGGCTGGCTGCTGCGCCTTCGTATTGCGCTTAAAATATCTTCTCACCATATCAATAATCTTCATAGCCCTGCTCCTGTTCTTCCTCTTCTGTTGTGCCACATGCTTTACATTCAATAGCAGCGGAATCCGCCGCACTCGCCGCAACCCGGAGGACCGCACTGGCCAGGGCCGCTGGAGCGACGATTGTCAGTGTTTCTCTATTGTTCTACGGTTTGCGATGAAGATTCTCTATAATTAAACGCATCATTGCAGACAAATTTCCTACTGCCTTCAGCGATTTCTTGTGTAATCACCCATCCGAGCGGCGCCAGGGGAGGCCGCCCCCACGCCATTCCAGCGCTCGCACGGCGTTTTCAGTTCCCTACCAGCCTCAGCACCCTTGCAACAAGGACTCCCTTCAGATAGAATGGAGGGCGAACGCTCGAGAGAAAGCAGAAAGACGATGTCACGTATTCCACCGGTTGACAACCAGAACTTTCCGTCAGAGGAAGATGCGAGCCACGCCATCGGGACCATGCGCGATCTCTTCCGCGTCATGGCGCACCGCCCGGACATTGCCCGCCAAGCGCAGCAGCTGCTCACCACAGTGATGCGCAGCGGCAGTGTTGCCTCAGAGCTGAAAGAACTGCTGGCGATCCGCGTCTCGCAGGTCAACTACTGCCAGTATTGAATGGCCGCGCACACTGCCTTGGCAAGGCAGCTCGGCGTCAGTGAGGAGTTGCTCGATGCGCTCTATCACATCGACACACACCGCCACCTGTTTACGGCGCGTGAGCAGGTCGCTTTGCGCTTCGCGGAGATCATGACAACCTCTGCGCGAGAGGTCGATGAGGAGCTATGGGACGAGCTGCAGACTCACTTCGATGATGGGGAGATTGTGGAGATTACGATGGTGATCGGCCTCTTCAATTGCTTCAACCGCTTCGCGGATGCGCTGCACATCGAGCCACCTCCTCCATCCGCAGCAGAGATAGAGATACAGGAGGAGGTGCAGAGAAGGATCAATGAGCATGACCAATCCTGAGGAGACGCTGGCCGCGCTGATCAAGGATCTGCACGAGCTGGTGCAGTATCTGCACAGCCGGGGAGAGACGTCGCTGACCCTCTCCAGGCAGTTCGAGGCCCACGCCCAGCAGGACGCCAGCAATCGAGAGTTCGATCTCAACCAGGCACGCATGCTGGATTACCAGCATCACATCTGGCATGAGATCGGCAACCTCGTCGACCGCCTGCTTCGTAAATACGACCATCAGTAGGCGCTGCCAACAGAGAGCGCGGGGAGCGAACAACGGCCAGGATTCTCAGCCGTGCCCACTCCCCGCTGGATGTCTCGCATGCCAGAGCTGGCGCTCCGCATCTAGAGTTCGCCGCTCTTCGCCTTGCTATAGCGCTCGCCAAGCTCCTCCCTGGTGCGCGTGTAGATCTCGCGCCCCTGGCTCAGCGCCTCGTTGGCGCGCTGGCGCAGCTCCTGGCTCAACCCCAGCGAGCGATCCCGCAGGAGCAGCCCTTGCTCCTCCAACTGCGCGCGTGTCGCTTCACCCGACTGCGGTGCAAAAAGCAGACCGGCGGCAAAACCGAGTCCAAAGCCGACAAGCAATCCAACAACAAATTTCATATGTACCATCATCCTTTCTGGTCAATGTTAGATGTCAGTCGTCTCAAGTCCACTGTGACGGGGTGCGCCCTGCAGGCAAGGCCAGTCCTGTGGGCATGATCCCCGTGATCCCCTGTTGAAGCCGCCATAGTTGGCAGATAGAAAACCGGAGGAAGACGCTCATAAGCCACGGCGTCCAGCGATATGGGCAGGCAGGTCTGCGGCATCTCTCATGCAGCACGGAGCAGCCGGCGATCAGGGTCCCTGAAGGCCTCGCGCGGCCACAGCGGCAAGACGTAGCCAGCCCGGCCAGCCCGTGCAGGCCTCCCTGAGACCTGTGCCTGTTCAGTGAGCAGGCTCATTCAGGACCTGCTGAACCAGCGCCAGCAGGTTCGTCAGCTCAAAAGGCTTCTGCACGACATGCACACCCTGATACTGGCCCGGCTGTTCCGCCACCAGTCTGGTTACCTGTTCCGCCTCCAGCACCGCGGCTGTATAGACAATCACCGGCACATCCCTGGTCACAGGATCGTCGCGTAGCTGCTTGAGAATCTCCTGGCCGGAGATATCACCCAGCCGCAGATCAAGGATCAGCAGATCCGGCAGGTCACGTCTGACTCGTGCGACCGCCTCTCTCCCCTGCTGCAAAATAGAGACCTGGTAGTCTTCATCCTCCAGGACACGCCGCATTAGATGCAGCAGCTCGTTTTTGTCATCAATAACCAGTATGTGTTTTGTCACATCACACCAGCGCAGACCATCCCATTGACAGGTATGGACAAACGCCGCCTCCTGTTCATCGCCGCGTTACTGCTCTGTCAGTATCCTCGCCCCGTGCAGGCTCTCGCGCAATGCCCTGAGCCGAGGTGGGGCATTGCAGGCGGATTGACCGGGTAGCCGACGTCCGACACCTGCGGACGTTTTACCTTTGCTAGTGTATCATGCCGGATCACTACAAAACAAGGTCGAAAGCTATGACTTCAGCATCCGCCGCGGCTATCTACAATCCTCCTTCATTATATACACGCGCCAGCGACCCCAGCCGCTACAGTCACTCACAGGAGATCCAGCGTGACCTCCTTGCTCTTCTCGAGAGAGTCATTGCCTTGACAGCTATGATATCATGTGACCCAGAGCAGTGGTTCCGTCTCCAGGCCGGAGCTGGCAGCTCATGACCGCGTAGCTCAGTGGTAGAGCATGCGCCTTTTAAGCGTAGGGTCGTGGGTTCGAGTCCCACCGCGGTCACTTCAGTCCTGCTGAGGCAGACTGGCACTCCCCTGCGGTATCCTTTCGCTTCACTCTACCTACGCCGTTGCGGGCCATCTGCGGTTTCTTCCCGCGCTGCCCCGGCGGCGTTGCTTCTCCAGCCCCACCCGGCGTTGAGCATATAATACAGACAGGCGCCGAAGCAACGCCAGATCTGAAGCTGCTCATACGGCGGACGCGCCTGTCCATCCTTGCTATCTGATAGGACCGCACCATGATCATCAAATCACAGGTCAAGCGCAACACCTATGTTGACTCGATCACCCTGATGAAGGTCGCCGCCTATGTGAACGGCCTGCCCGGCGTTACCAACGCGGCCGCGCTGATGGCGACCGATGCTAATCTCCACCTCCTGCAGGAGGTGGGCCTCAGCCCCGGCGAGATCCAGGCCGGCGCGACGGACCTCCTGCTGGTGGTGAGCGCCCACAACGAGGAGAGCGCGCAGGTCGCTCTGCGCGCTGCCGAGGAGCAGCTCACCACCCAGAAAGCCGCCACAGTCCCGGCCTCTGGCCTGACCAGCGGTGTAGCCCCAGAGCCACGTTCACTGGAGGAGGCCACGCGCCTGCTCTCCTCTCCCGGCCTGGCGGTGATCTCCGTCCCCGGTCCCTACGCCGCCCTGGAGAGCGAGCGCGCGCTGCGCCGCGGGCTGCACGTCTTTCTCTTCAGCGATAACGTGCCACTGGCCGCGGAGATTGCCCTCAAGCGCCTGGCTCGTGAGCGCGGCCTGCTTCTGATGGGTCCTGACTGCGGCACGGCCATGCTCAACGGCGTTGGCCTCGGCTTTGTGAACGTTGTTCCACGCGGCCCCATTGGCATCGTGGGCGCCTCGGGCACCGGCATCCAGCAGGTGATGTCGCTGATCGCTCAGCAGGGCAGCGGCATCTCCCAGGTCATCGGAAGCGGAGGGCGCGACCTCTCGGCCGAGGTGGGCGCCATCACTACCCTGGAAGGCCTGCGCCTGCTCCAGGAGGATGCGGAGACGCGCGTCATTGTGTTGATCTCCAAGCCGCCAGCGCCGGCTGTGGCCGAGCAGGTCATCGCGGCTGCAGCCGCCGCTGGCAAGCCAGCCGTGGTCTGCTTCGTCGGCGCGGACCAGGCCCAACTGAAGGAACGCTACGGGGCGCGGGTCACTATCGCGGAGACCCTCAGCGAGGCCGCCATGCTGGCGCTCCAGCTCGCCACGGGCACCCCTGCTCGTCCCGTCGATGAGCCGCCAGCCAGTATAGCCAGCCAGGCGCGTCCCCTGCCAGCCACGCGCCGCCGCCTCGTTGGCCTCTTCGCTGGCGGCACGCTCTGCGATGAGACCATGCACCTCTGGAGCGCCCGCCTCGGCCCGATCTTCTCGAATATTCCACTACAGCCAGGCTGGCAGCTCACCAGCGGGGCGCGCCCCCAGGGCCACTGTGCCATTGACTTCGGCGCAGACGAATATACGCGCGGGCGCCCTCATCCGATGATCGATCCCTCACTCCGCCTGAAGCGCCTCCAGGAGGAGGCAGCCGATCCCGACGTGGCGGTCATTCTGCTCGACATCGTGCTCGGCCACTGCGCTCATCCCGACCCGGCTGCGATCTACGCTCCCGTCATCGCCGAGATCACTCAGGCCCCCCGACCACCGGCCATCGTTGTGGTCGTCTGCGGCACTGACGGCGATCCCCAGATCCTCTCGCTGCAGGTCGCCCGCCTGCGCGAGGCCGGCGCCCACGTCTTTACCAGCAACGCAGCGGCCGCTATGCACTGCATCACACTGCTCTACGAGCAGGAGGAGAAGGAGAAGGATGGCAATGCCTGAGACGATTCTGCACACGCGCTTTGAGATCGTCAACGTTGGCGCGGACCTCTTCGCTGAGGCCCTCGAAGCTCAGGGGGCTCCCGTGACCCGCGTGGCCTGGCGTCCTCCGGCCGGCGACCCTGCTATCCTCGCCGCACTGCTGGCGGATGAAGAGATTGACCGGGCCAACGAGCTGGCCGTCTCGCGTATGCTGGCGGCCCAACCTCTGATCGTCGACGTGCGGCCGGCGCGCGAACTGCTCCCTATCTTCCGTGAGGAGGGCGAGCGCCACGCCCTGCTCCACGCTGGCCCGCCCATCGAGTGGGCACGCATGTGCGGCCCGATGCGTGGCGCCATCATCGGCGCCTGTCTCTATGAAGGCTGGGCCGCGGACGAGGAGGGCGCTCTGCATCTGGCGGAGTCTGGCGCCCTGACCTTCGCCCCCTGCCATCACTATAACGCCGTCGGACCCATGGCCGGCATCATCTCGCCCTCCATGCCGCTCTTCGTCGTCGAGGACCGCGTGCACGGCACCCGCACTTTCGCTCCCCTCAACGAGGGTCTGGGCAAGGTGCTGCGCTATGGCGCCTACGCTCCGGAGGTCCTCGACCGCCTGCGCTGGATGGAGCACGTTCTGGGACCAGCTCTCGCGCGCGCCATCCGCCATCTGGACGGCCTCGACGTACGCTCCATCATGGCCCAGGCTCTGCAGATGGGCGACGAATGCCATAACCGCAATAAAGCAGCTACCTCGCTCTTTCTGCGTCAGATCGCTCCGGCCCTCGCCGAAACCGGCGAGTCGACGCAGGAGACGGCTTCTGTGCTGCGCTTCATCGCCGACAACGACCATTTCCATCTCAATCCCTCGATGGCCGCTGCCAAAGCCATCACCCTGGCGGGGGCCAACGTGGCGCGCAGCAGCGTCGTTGTCACCATGGCCCGCAACGGCGTCGATTTTGGCATTCGTGTCAGCGGACTGGGCGAGCGCTGGTTTGTGGGTCCGGCGCAGCAGATCCAGGGCCTCTACTTCGCGGGCTTCGGACCCGAGGACGCCAACCCCGATATCGGTGATAGTGCAATTACCGAGACTGCTGGCGTGGGAGCCTTCGCCATGGCCGGCGCACCGGCCATTGTGCAATTTATCGGTGGCACGCCCGACGATGCCCTGCGCTACACCCAGGAGATGTACGCCCTGACCGTGACGAGCAACCCGCAGTTCGCCCTGCCCACACTCAACTTCCAGGGCACCCCCACCGGCATCGACATCCGCCAGGTCTGCCGCCTCAACCTGCCGCCGGTCATCAATACTGGCATCGCCCATCGCCTGCCCGGCATCGGCCAGGTCGGCGCCGGCATCGTCCACCCGCCGATGGAGTGCTTCACCGCGGCACTCACGGCCCTGAGCGAGGTCCTTCACCGGGCCTGAACGAGCAGGCCTTGGGAAGGGGAGCTGAGCAGCTACCGCCAGCAGAGAGCCCACTCGCTGGCAGCGCGTGCAAGAGGAGGGCAGGGCCGCCCGGTCAGAGGCGAAGACCCTGCCCTCCCTTCACGCAGGAGATGGGACGGAGAGCGCGTGGCTAGAGCGGCGTGCCACTCTCAGGATCGAGGAAGAGCCGTGGCGCATGACGACCGGAGAAGTCGAACATGCCAGTCAGAGGGCCAGCCAGTTCGTCGTAGGATTGATCACCAATGCGCCCCAACTGCCAGTTGTCCTCGATAAAGCGCAGAATCGAGGTCTGATCGGTCAGCGTGTGGTCCACCACATTGACCTTCGCGAAGGGCGAGACCACCAGCAGGGGGAGGCGCGGTCCATAGCCACAGCGTCCGGGATAGGCGCCCGGCTGCGGAGTCCCGCACTGCCCAGGGCCGGTGAGCGCATCATAGGTCGCATCAGCGGAATGGTTCACAATTGGTCCCATGACATGATCGTACCAGCCGTCGGAGTCGTCATAGGCGATGATCACCGCCGTGCTCTCCCAGTAGGGAGAACGCTCCAGGCGATTGATGGTGTCCACGAGGAAGTGCTGCTCGTCCAGCGGATCAGAGTAGCCAGCATGGCCATCCTGATAGGCGGCCGCTTTGAGGAAGCTGACCGCTGGCAGCCTGCCCGCTGCAAGGGCCGCCCAGAAATCGGCGAGATCGTACTGATGATTGGCCTGGTCGGTTCTGCCGATCATCAGCACCGAGGAGGGCGGCAGATGATGAGGATTGGCGGTCGATTGGTAGTACTGGAACGGCTCATGATGGGGAATGTAGTCCGTCACTGTGGCCCCGCCGATGTTCTGATGCGTGGTCCCGCAGACGGCCTTGCCATTGTTGATCGCCGTCGGGCGGAAGCCTCCCTGGAACCAGCCCCAGGTGATCCCCTTCGCATTGAGCAGGTCACCGACGTTCCTGCCGCTCAGTGAAACGGTTGCGCCCACCGAGCAGTCATCGAAGGCCGGACGCGCATCGCTGATGACGGTGCCATTGCTCACCAGATTGGGAATGTTGGCCGGGGTTGCGCCGTGCGTCTGACCGGAGATCAGATTCAGGGCTCCCGGCGTCGAGGGACCAAAGGTAGTGCCGAAGGAGTTGTCATTCAGTGCGAAGTGCTGCGCGTAATTCCAGAGCGCCGTGACGGTGTTGCCATCATAGTAATCCATGACAATGGACTTATCGGTGCAGCTTCCTCCAGCTACGGACTGCACAAAGCTATCCATCAGGCCGTGATCAAAGGCCTTCTGCTCATCAGTATAGCCGTGATCCTGATCACAGGTCAGCGCTTGCGAGCGATCGAGACGCTGGGGATTGGCGAGGTTGGGATTGTGCGTGAGCAGGGTCGGCCCCAGACCGTTGACCGTGGGCGTGCCGCGCCTGGCATGGAAAGCCGGCTCCCCGGCCGGGTTGAGCGCGACAGGATAGGTGCCAAAATAATGGTCAAAGGAGACGTTCTCGTCAAAAATGACAACTAGATGCTGAATGGGCGTTGTCGTTGCCCGCCAGGTGGCTGCCTGCTGCTGAACAGGGGCCGCCGAGACGCTGACCGTCCCCAGCAGAAGAGCCATGAGCACCATGGCAACGCCGAACTTGAAGAGCTGCTTCATCGGCTGATCCAACCTTTCCAGAACAGAATGAACATTGCTCGCACGAGCCTCCGCAATACGCACCATCGCTCCAGCCTCACCATGCACGCGACTCTGCCTACCGCAGAGGATTGTACCATCAGAAGGTTACCCACGTGTTAACAGAGCGTTAAACGGCAGAAGGCTATTTTGAGTATAGCGTAGCATATGGAATTACATGACTCATGTGTATCAATGTATCTTTATCATATCAGAAGAGCAGATAGTACTTTTCTGCCATAAAGAGAGAATCATAAGCTCAAGTAGTTTCAGAGGCAGAGTACTATCAAAGTGTACCGGGGCTGATCATACAGCGGGCGCATTGCAGAGTAGCCCTGGCCGGGGACCGGACAATGCCGCCTGCAGCTGAGCGCAAGCCAGGTATGTCTATACAGAGAAAGGATGGCAGGTTGTTAGTATGGGTATGTCTTACATTTGCCACAAAGCTCTCACGACAGTGCTGGTGCTGCTGGCCCTCTGTGCCCTCCTGCTGGCCGCCTGTGGAGAGGAGAGCAAGAGCACAAGCAGCTCCTCCAGCTCTGCCAGCGGTACCACCACGACCTCTTCGTTCTCGTCGGGCAACGGCAGCAAGGCCAGCGCCCAGCAGCCGCTAGGCACGGCCGTTGGAACCAGTGTCACCCGCAGCCATGTGGTCGTCAGGCTGATCGAGAAGAAGGGCAGCAAGGGAGACGCCTACACGTTCGAGCCGGCGAACATCACCATCAAAGTCGGGACCGTCGTCGAGTGGCTGAACGCCAGCGATGAGAACCAGATCCTCAGCAGCACCACCGCCGGCCTCTTCAGCAGCGATAGCAAGCTGGCTCGCAACGGCAGCTACCAGAAGATGTTCAACCAGCCAGGGGTCTACATGTATTTCAGCAAAGAGCACCCCAGCGCCAGAGGCACAATCACCGTGACCCATTAAGCAAGAAACCTTCCCATATCCCCTGTACCGCTCACGTGGAGCCTTTCCGGCGACACCACCGAGCAGCGTCCAGCAATGAACGGGGAGCAGGACTACGGCTGCAAGCCGCCACCTGCTCCCCGTTCTCTCAGGCAGAGCGTGGAGATCGCGCCTGTTGCCGCGCGCCCCCTGCTCCGCTGCGAGCTACTCCGTGCGCAGCGCCACGATCGGATCGAGACGCGCCGCCCGCTGAGCCGGATAGAAGCCGAAGATCACCCCCACCAGCGCCGAGACCCCGAAGGCCAGGGCCACCGAGAGCGGGTCCAGCACAAAGGGCGTATTCGTGATATGCGTCAGCACCAGAGCGCCGACCGGCCCCAGAATCAGGCCAATGACGCCGCCGAGCACACTCAACACCAGCGCCTCAATCAGGAACTGCGTCATGACATCGCGCGGGCGGGCTCCCACAGCGATGCGGATGCCGATCTCCCGCGTGCGCTCGGTCACCGAGACCAGCATGATGTTCATAATACCGATACCACCGACGATCAGCGAGACCGAGGCCACACTGACCAGCAGAATCGTCAGGGCCTGATTCGTCCCCTGCACCGACTGCAGTACCTGCAGCTGATTCTGGATCTGGAAGTCATCCAGCTCGGGATTGGAGATGTTGTGACGCTGCTCCAGCAGCTGCTGCACCTCCGTCTGGACCAGGCTGACATCGCTCGTGTTATCAGCGGTCAGGACAATCTGGCCTACAAAGCGGCCCCCACTCAGACGCTGGTGGGCCGTCGAGTAGGGCACGTAGACCACATCGTCAACGTCGCGCCCGCCATTGGAGCCTTTGGGGGCCAGCACGCCGATCACCGTGAAGGGGACGCCATTGATGCGCACACTCTGACCAACGGGATCGGTACCTGGACTGAAGAGGTTATCCACCACCGTCTGCCCGAGCACCGCCACCGTATGGCCGCTATCCTCGTCATCCTGCGAGATGAAGCTGCCGTACTCCATCGTCCAGCTACCGATCTGCTGGTAGGAGGGAGCCACGCCAACTACCGAGGTCGCCCAGTTCTGGTCACCGGCCACGAGCTGGCCATTGCTATTGATCACCGGGCTGGCAGCGGTCACATGCGGCAACTGCGCGATCGCATTGGCATCGTCGGGGATCAGCGATTGGGCTGAGCCCAGGCCGGCGCTGACCCCACCGCTCCCCCTGGTGCTGCTCGGAAAGACGTTGAGCTGCGTCGGATTCAGCGAGGAGAGGCGCTGATTGATGGTGGCCGCGTTGCCCTCGCTGATGGAGACCATCATGATCACCGCACCAACGCCGATGATGATGCCAAGCGAGGTCAGCAGGGAACGCAGCGCATTGGCGCGCAAGGCCCGCAAGGCGCTACGTGTTCCCTGATAGACCGCCACTGGCCCGCGTGTGCGCCTGTAGCTCTGAACGGAAGGCAAGAAAGTGGTCTGTGACGGTCGCGCCAGAGGCGCCGTGGTCGAGCGCTGGAGACCAGTCTCAGGCTTCTTAGAACTCATGATGTCACCTTCTTCTCCTCCTGTTCGCGGCCATGCGCGTTCTGGCTCGGCAGCAAGGCGCGTACAGGCGAGGGGTTCAGCGTGTCACCCACCACGCGCCCATCGCGGAATCGCACCTGGCGGCGACAGTAGCTGGCGATATCTGGCTCGTGGGTCACCAGCACGATCGTCAGGCCGCGCTCATTCAGCTCCTGCAGTATCCCCATGATCTGCACACTGGTCTGGCTATCCAGATTGCCCGTTGGCTCGTCCGCCAGCAGCAGTGAGGGTGAGGTCACCAGCGAGCGCGCGATGGCCACACGCTGCTGCTGCCCGCCCGACATCTCCGCGGGCCGGTGGTGGGCGCGCGAGCGCAGCCCGACCAGCGTCAGTGCCATCTCGGCACGCCAGAGACGCTCGTCGGCGGGCATATTCATGTAGGTCAACGGCAGGGCCACGTTCTCCAGCGCGGTCATCCAGGGCAGCAGATTGAAGCTCTGGAAAACGAAGCCGATTTGTCGATTGCGCACGTCGGCCAGCTCATCGGAATTCAGCTCATCCACTGGGACCCCATCGAGCAGATAGCGACCGGCGGTGGGCTGGTCTAGACAGCCCAGCAGATTCATAAAGGTCGATTTTCCGGAGCCAGATGGCCCCATCAGGGCCACAAATTCGCCAGGCCAGACATCGAGATCGACCCCTCGCAGCGCAGGCACAACCGTACGCCCCAGGTAATAGTTCTTCACCAGCTGGCGCACACGCACCAGCGGATGCTTCTTGCGCCCATTAGCAGGCCGCTCAAGTTGCTCCATCTATCTACCACCTCCTCCACCACCACCGCCACCGCCGCCAGAGAAGAACCTGAGCGATCCACCACCGCCAAAGCCGCCGGAGCTGGTTGAACTGGACGACGTGGAGAGGTTCGCAAAGACCCCGCCGGTAGCGCTGACAACAACCTGATCACCGTCCTGCAGTCCGGAGAGCACCTCGGTCTCCGTCCCATTGGTCAGCCCCGTCTTGATCACCACTGGTGTCAACTGGCCGTTGCGCAGCACAAGGACGACACGTGTGCTGCTGCTCTGGCTGGAGCTGCTCGTCGAGCCAGTGGAGCTGCTAGAAGAGGACTGCCCGAAGGAGACGCCCGCGCTCTGATAGGCCTGCAGCAGAGCTTGCCGGCTGATGGCTCCCACCTGCACGGCCTCGTTGGTAAAGGTCAGGGCCTGATTGGGCACCAGCAGTACCCCGATGCGCTGCTGCGTCGTAATTTCGACGGTGGCAGTCATGCCCGGATAGATGTGCGCCCCATTCAGGCTGTTCTGGTTGACGGTCAGATCAACCGTGTAGCTCACCACGTTGGAGGAGGACTGGCCCAGAATACTGATCGAGGAGACCGTGGCATGGAAGGTCTGGCTGGGATAGGCCGCCACCGTAAAGGAGGCCGGCTGTCCCACCTGGACATTGGCAATATCGGCCTCATTGACTGCTGCCGCGATGGTCAGGGAGCTGGTGTCAACGAGGACCATGAAGGCGCTACTGCCCGAGCTGCTGCTGGAGCTAGAGCTGCCCGAACCAGGGGTCTGGCCCACTGTTCCGTTGATCGCCACGATAGTGCCATCCGAGGGGGCCGTCAGCACGGTCTGCGCCAGGTTATGCTGAGCCGCCGTGAGCTGATCCTCCGCGCTCTGCAACTGGCCCGCAAGCTGATCCAACTGCGATTGCGACTCGCCGTTGTTGACGGCATCGTTGTAGGCTGTCTGCGCATTGTCAACCGCCTGCTGCGCCTGGGTCACTGCGTCCTGCAGCGAGGGAGAATCTACCTTCGCCAGCGTCTGACCTTTTTTGACATGCTGGCCTACCTGGACGTCGATCTCGCTGATCTCCCCGCTCACCGAGCCGGGAAAGTTCAGATTGTACTGGGCACGAGGCATCACCGGGCCAGTGCCCGAAACGGTCACGGAGAGATTGCCGGCCGTCACCGTGGCCTGGGTATAGACTGCCTGCTGCCGCGTTGTCATCCGCAGATAGGCAAATGTTCCGCCGGCGGCCAGTACCAGCACAACCACAATCGCGGTGGCAATAAACCAGCCGCGTCGGCGCGTTCGCTTCCTGGGTGGCAGAACCATCCGGGTATCGAAGCGCGCCGTTTCGTCGATAGTGATCTCACTCCCTTCATCCTCCAGTAAAGGCTGGAGATTGGTTTCAACATCGGACATGCTCGCTTCTCCTTTCAGAAGGCTCCTTGCTCAGAATCAGCCGGCTCTCGTCCCCTGTCCCTGGGGATTAATCGTCACAGTGGTGGCTGCAAGCTGGCCCTGAGCGCCGCTTGAGCCAATCGCCAGTACTTTGATACCGACTTTGAGGTCGGCCGCAGTGGCTGTCTCTGTCTTGATGACACGTGTCGAACTGGTCAGTGTCAGCACGAAGTTACTTCCAGAGCTATCGGTGACTGTGAGCTGATTGCCGGCGATCTGAGTGATGCTCCCGCGTACGGCGCGCATGTTCTGCGTCGAAGCGCTGCCGTTGCCGAAGCCATTGCCCTGACCCTGCCGGCGCGTGAAGCAGGCTGTGTTCACCGTGCGTGTGCCCTGAAAGCTCTGGCCCTGGCGGCCGCTACCGAACCCCGTGGCCGTGCCGCCCTCGGCGATGGAGACCGCCGAATAGGTGTTGTCGGAGTTCTGGTTCACCACCACGGTCACCTGATCTCCTTCTTTGAGGTCGCTGACCTTCTCCTGCACTTGCTTCGTAAAGCGTGTTGTACTGCCATAGCTGACCTGCTGGCTCTGACCCTGCGCAGTGAGCACTGTGAATGTGCCGCTGCCGAGGCTCTGCACTGTCCCGCTGACGCTCCGCAAGCGCACGGTCGGGGGGCAGGTGGGAGTCGCCGATACCGCGGCGCTCGCCCCGGTCGTTGTACTGTTATTGCCACAGGCGACCAGGAAGAGCAGGGCCGCCAGAGAGAGCAGGCCGGCATACAATGGCGATCTATTGGTCGGCCGACGAAGCGTTTGCATCGTGGTATGACTCCCTTCGCTACGTTCGTTGTGTGTTTCAGCGCCGATTGGGAGTGTAGCCCATGGAGGATAAAATTGTTGTTAAGCCCTGACCAGCCCGCACGAGCCTGGCCTGATTCAACTCTGTCGCGTTCCCGCGAGTACCGGAAGGCTGGCTGGCACCAGGGGCAGAACGACCGTAAAGACACTTCCCACTCCCGGCCTACTCCAGAGCGTGACGTTGCCCCGATGCTGCTGGACGATGGCGGCGATAATGGAGAGGCCCAGACCCGCGCCGCCGCTGTGGCGCGAGCGCGAGCAGTCGACACGATAGAAGCGATCGAAGATGCGCTCCTGATCCTGGGGAGGAATGCCGATCCCGGTGTCGGCGACGATGATGCGCGCCTGCTCGCCATCGCGCTCGATGTCGACGCGCACCGCACCGCTGCGCCGGTTATAGCAGATCGCATTTTCTACCAGGTTGGAGAAGACCCGCGCTAGCAGCAGCTCGTCACCCTGGACCACAAGATCGGGAGCGTTCTCCAGGGAGAGCGTGACCTCATGGGCCTCGGCGGCCGGCCGCAGCTCCTCCAGCACTTCCTCCAGGAGAGGACCGAGGCTGACCTCATTGCGCGCCTGCAACGGCTGTTCGCTTCTGGCCAGAATCAACATATTGGAGACCAGCGATTCAAGGCGCCCAAGGGCGCGCTCCTGGGCGGCAGCCATCTCTTTGTAGTCGTCAAGGGTTGCATCGGGGTCAGTCGTAACCACCTCCAGATTGGCGCGCATGGCCGCCAGCGGCGTGCGCAGCTCGTGGGCCACGCTGGCGACAAAGCGTCCTTGCTGTTCAAATGTACGCCCCAGGCGGGCAAGCATGGCATCGAAGGCATCGGCCAGTTCCTTGATCTCGTCCTGTGGACCCGTCAGCGCCAGGCGTGTGTCGAGGGTCTCCACGCTGATGCGACGAGCCGCATTACTGACCTGGCGCATGGGACGCAGGGCCGTACCAGCCAGCCAGTAGGCGCCCAGTCCCCCCAGCGCCGCCACGAGCGCCAGGCCGATCAGCGAGATGCTCTGCAGCTCTGAGAGCAGCGCGCGCTCGAGGGGGTTGAGGCGCCCGTTGGAGAAGCTCTCGGCAATGCGCTCGGCCAGAGAGGGCGGCAGACCGCCACTGCCCGCTCTGATCCAACTGCTGCTGCCAGTGGTGGCGCTCGTGCGCTGGCGGTCAAGCCCGACGTTGTGGATGACGCGCGAGAAGCTGCGGATAGCGGCGATGTTGACAAAGAAGAGCAGACTGAAGCTGAGCACAAAGACCAGCACCGCCGAGCCAAGGGCGATGCGCAGCCGCAAGGGGAAGAGACGCCGCCCGCGCCGCGGCAGCCAGGGCAACGTCAGGCGTGGCAAGCTCATACCAGTTCCTCCTGAGAGGCAGAGAGAGGCCCCAGGCGATAGCCCTGGCCTACGACGGTCTCAATGTAGCGCGGAGTCTCAGCGACATCCCCAAGCTTGCGGCGCAGCGAGTTGATATGCACGCGCACCGTGTTGGTAAAGGGATTGGCCTGCGCATCCCAGACATGCTCCAGGAGCGTCTCCTGGCTGACCACCTCGCCCTGATGACGCAGCAGGTATTCCAGCACACCAAACTCCTTCCCCGTCAGCGAGAGACGCTGATTGCCGCGCCAGACCACGCGCGCCGCCGGATCAAGCTTGAGATCAGCATAGCAGAGCAGAGGTTCGCGCCCGCGCATATCGCGCCGCAGCAGGGCCCCGATACGCGCGGCCAGCTCGGCAAAATAAAAGGGCTTGGTCAGATAATCGTCGGCCCCCAGCTCGAGGCCGGCTACCCGCTCATCGGGCTTGCTGCGCGCGGTCAGCATGAGGATCAATAGCGCGGGATGGCTCTGCCGCAGGCGACGGCAGACCTCCAGGCCGTCCAGACCGGGGAGATTCAGGTCCAGGACGACCAGATCATAGTCGTTGATGTCCGCCAGTAGACAGCCCTGCTCTCCATCAGAAGCGACATCGACCGCATAGCCACGCTGGCGCAAGCCCTTTTCGAGGGCGTGCGCGATATCAGGCTCATCTTCAATGACCAGCAATCTCATAACACAGCGTCTGCAGAGACATGTCCGTAGTCAGGGCCGCCCCGACCTTCCATGACAGCCCTGCTTGAGGCAGCTAAAACGGCAGCAGGGAGAGCGGTCTGTCAGTCCGCGGACGTGACAACCACCGGTGGCAAAACGGACTGGACAGACCACCGTCCCTGCCGGAGGATACCCGGTCGTTGGCAAGTATAGCGGTCAGATCTCAGAAAAGTATGACGGATGTGTAAAGAAAGTTTAAAGCACGGGCGATCCGGCTCTGCCTCTTGTGGCTCGGCACGAAATGAAGCAGACAGCAGAGCAGGTGACACGGGAATACAGCAGCGGAGACCTCTGCGGCGCTCTTGAAATTCGTGCTCTCTTATGCTATAGTGTAGCACGAAAAAGCCGATGTAGCTCAGCTGGCAGAGCACTCGCCTTGTAAGCGAGTCGTCGTCGGTTCGAGTCCGACCATCGGCTCCACAGCCCCGGCGCCAGCGTCCTATCTGCCGGGGCTTCTTGCTTGCTTACCGGACCGTCTGCTCGTCAGGCAGATAGGGGACGGTGGAGGCGGGCAGGTGGCAGTGGCCCGCCGTCCCTCCCGTCGGGGACCTCCTCGTACCAGGGTAGGTAGACAGAGACAGCCGGCCCGCAATCCTGCCAGTACGCAGGCTGCATGAGGAGCAGCAGGGCCGTTATGAGAGCAGAGGCCATCTCCGCCGTGTAGAACTGAAGGCAGTCACTTACTTCATCATGAGATGAGCCAGGAGAGAGGCAAGGCGAGACAAGACGGGGCCGGCGTGGAGACGGCCTCAGCCTGCACCGCCCTGTAGGAGAGAGAGCGCGGCGCAGCGTCCCTCCTTCGCCGAGGCAGCCAGGTAGTGATCTGCCACCGCCACCGCCATTGCCTCGGCCCTCGGCAAGCCTGCAGAAGAGGAGAGAGCCAGCGTGAAGTTCGATCTCAACGATGAGCAACGTGCGATTCGCGACACCGTCCGTCGCTTCACAGAGCAGGAGATCGTCCCCTACGCCGCGGTGTGGGACGAGCAGGAGCAATTTCCCCGCGCGGTGTACCAGAAGATGGCCGCCCTGGGCCTGCTGGGTATGACAACGCCCGAGGAGTACGGCGGCAGCGCACTGAGCCGCACGCAGGCGGCCCTCGTCTATGAGGAACTGGCGCGAGGGGATATGGCGACAGCGGTGGGACTCTCGGTGCACAACATGGTCGCCGGGTCCATTGCTCGCTTCGGCACTCCCGAGCAGCGTGAGCGCTGGTCTCGCCGCCTGGCCTCCGGCGAGCTGCTCGGCGCCTTCTCCCTGAGCGAGGCCGGGGCCGGATCGGACGCCGCCAGCCTGCAATGCCGCGCCGAGCGCCGCGGCGAGAGCTACATCATCAATGGTAGCAAGCTGTGGGTGACCAACGGGGGCGAGGCCGAGGTCTATCTGCTGATGGCTCGCACCAGTCCCGTACGCGGCTCACAGGGCATCAGCTGCTTCCTGGTTGAGAAAGGGACGCCAGGCTTCAGCTTCGGCAAGACCGAGCGTAAGATGGGGCTGCACGCCTCACCGACGCGCGAGCTGCTCTTTGACAACTGCTCCCTGCCGGCATCGCAACGCCTGGGCGAGGAGGGCCAGGGCTTCAAAATCGCCCTTTCGTCGCTCGATGGTGGCCGCGTCAACATCGGCGCGATCGCCGTGGGAGTCGCTCAGGCCGCCTTCGAGGTGGCACGCAGCTACGCCTGCCAGCGCGCCCAGTTCGGCCGACCGATCGGCGCCTTTCAGGGCATTCAGTTCATACTGGCCGACATGGCGATGCAGATCGAAGCCGCGCGCCTGCTGGTTTATGAGGCCGCCTACAAGCTCGACCAGGGCCAGAACGCTAGCATGTACGCCTCTATGGCCAAGTGCTTCGCCACCGATATAGCCATGGAGGTTACCACCAACGCCGTCCAGGTGCTCGGTGGCGCTGGCTACGTGCGTGACTACCCCGTCGAGCGCTACATGCGCGATGTCAAAGTGGCGCAGATCTTCGAGGGCACGAACCAGATTCAACGCATCGTCATCGCCCGTTCCCTGCTGGGGAATATTCGCTGATAGACAGGTGTTCAAGTCTAGAGAAGAGCAGAAATGTGCCGATAGCATTCAGCAGGAGCGTAGAGCACAGGATATCCTGATGTGATCGCCCGCCGCCTGGCACGTCAGGTGGTCCTGCCTGCCTCCTCTGGCAGACAGAGAAGCTCTCTGCGCGGCTACGGCCGTCTGGAAGCTCCTTGTCTTTTCGCATCGAATATGCTAGACTTTTAATGGAATAATAGGCCTGAATAGTTCTTATTTCTGATAGTTCAGAGCGAGCAAGCGTTTTTTATATGTGGCTGTAACTCCTGTTGGCGGAGACAGGAGTGGAGATACATTTCTAGACATTTGCAGCAGTGGGCATACTCATGTTTGAGTGTGGTTAGGAGGTTTTTATTACCTTGACAACAGAAAAAATTCGACTGATCCCCCTGGGAGGGTTAGGAGAGGTCGGAAAGAACATGATGGTTGTCGAGTATGGCGAGGATATCATCATTGTTGACGCGGGGTTGATGTTTCCCGATGACGAGATGTTCGGTGTCGACCTGGTTATACCAGATACGTCGTATCTCCAGGACAAGAAGCAGCGCATTCGTGGCATCCTCATCACTCACGGTCACGAAGACCACATTGGCGGACTCCCCTACGTCCTCCCCATGCTCGACTTCCCTCCCATCTACGCCACCCGTCTGACTCAGGGGCTTATTCAGGTGAAGCTGAAGGAGCACAAGCTCCAGGAGCGCGTCGCCATCAAGGTGGTCGCTCCTGGCGACACGGTGAAGCTGGGCAAGTGTACCGCGGAGTTCTTCCACGTGAACCACAGCATCCCTGATGCTGTGGGCATTGTGATCCACACACCTGTTGGAACGGTGGTGCACACCGGTGACTATAAATTCGACCATACCCCGGTTGATGGGCAACCAGCGGACTTCGGGACGCTGGCGCGCATCGGGAACGCCGGGGTGCTGGTGCTGCTGGGCGACAGCACCCGTGTCGAGTCGCCTGGCTACACACCGTCCGAGCGCGTCATCAGCGATTCGCTGGACAAAATCTTCGCCAACGCGCCGGGCCGCATCCTGATCGCCACCTTCGCCTCGCTCATCTCGCGGGTGCAGCAGGTGATCGATACGGCGGTGCGCTACGAGCGGCAGGTGGCGCTGGTCGGCCGCAGCATGGTTAGCAATGTGCAGATGGCCATCGATCTGGGCTACCTGACCATTCCGAAATACACGCTCATTCGCGCAGAGGACCTCAACAAGTTTCCGCCTGAGCGCGTGGTCATCATCTGCACTGGCAGCCAGGGTGAGCCGACCTCGGCCCTGACACGCATTGCTAACCAGGATCATCGTCTGGTGCGCATCCAGCCGGGGGATACGGTGATTCTCTCCGCAACGCCCGTACCCGGCAACGAGAAGATGGTGAATCGCACGATCAACAATCTCTTCCGCCAGGGAGCTGAGGTCTTCTACCAGGGCGTCTCGCCGGTGCATGTCTCTGGCCATGCGGCTCAGGAGGAGCTGAAGCTGATGCTGAGCATGATCCGGCCGAAGTTCTTTGTGCCCATCCACGGCGAGTATCGCCAGTTGATGCTCCATGCCAAGCTGGCCTACTCGCTGGGCATCCCCGAGGACCACATCCTGATCGCCGAGGATGGCGATGTGGTGGAGGTCACCAGGGAGGCGATCAACACGGTCGGTCATGTGACCTGCGGCAATGTCTACGTCGATGGCCTGGGTGTCGGTGACGTCGGCCAGATCGTTCTACGTGATCGCCAGGTGCTGGCCCAGGACGGCATCTTGATGGCGGTGCTCACGGTCGATAAGGAGACGGGTCAGCCACTGGCGGGACCGGACATCATCTCGCGTGGCTTTGTCTACATGCGTGATGCCGAGGAACTGCTGGAGAGCGCGCGTGAGCGCGTGCTGGAGTCCTTCGTGGGCCTCAATGGCCACGCCTCTGACTGGTCCTTTGTGAAGGATAAGATCAAGCACACGCTCAGCGAGTTTCTCTACGAGAAGACCCATCGCCGGCCGATGGTCCTCCCTGTGGTGATGGAGGTCTGAGTTCCACGCCGAACTGCATCGGATCGCTCTCGCAGGTCCGATCAGATCGGTGCATCCTCCATACTGAGAGACTGACCAGAGCAGAGAGCGCCTGTTCCAGGCGAACAGTCTCGCCTTGCAGGCGCTCTCTCCGCTCCTGCAGCATGCGACAATGTTGCGACACTTCCCCGATAGCCAGAGGACAGGGGGCGGCTATGATCCTTCTCTGAGGACGCCTGCTAACCGACCAGATACCGATACGATCCCTTCTCTGCTCTGCTCGGCCAGGCGCTCTTTTTTTCTCCGCTGGCATTGCTGCGACCGCTCGCTGTCTGGCCGCAGCTTCCTACTTGCGCCTTTTGAACATCTGCGCTATCATACTGGTGTTGTCTGCAGAACATTGGAAAGCGCAACAGAGGCACCTGCGCCGCTGGAGAGGAGGGCATTCTCTCTGGGAAAGCGCACAGGCCGCTCGCGCCAAGCAGAGGAGCATACAGAGCGGGAATGGCAGCCAGCAATCAGAAACATCAGCGCAAGGAACGAATCGTACCGAATGTCGACGTGAAGCGCACGTCACGTGCCAGCGGAGCGGCCGGTGCGATCGGCTCGAGTCGCGCTAAGGTCGAACAGCGCGCCGCCAACGCCGCCAGCTCGCCGGCCCCACGCCAGCCGCGCAAGCGCTCACAGGCCGCCGGATCGAGCGCGCGCAAAGGCTCCTCCTCATCTCAGGCCGCCCGCACGGGCGACGAGCGCTTCATCGACTGGCTGAGTGCCCAATGGCGCGGCCTCGCCCCCCATCATCAGCAGGGTATCTACAGCCTTCTCTTACTGGCGATGTCGTTTCTGCTGCTTGGTGCTCTGACGATCTTTCGCAACGCTCCCATCTTCTCCAGCTTCTACTCCTTCCTGAACGGTTTCTTCGGCTGGTCAGCCTATCTGCTGGTCTTTGGCCTGATCGCCTTCTCACTGGCTCACCTGATCGAGGGGCTGAGTCAGCGCTCCTTCATTCACTGGTCGCTGGTCGGAGGCCTGGCACTGCTCGGCCTGCTGCTCCTCGCCGAGAGCCGCCTGATCCTGGGAGGCGAGACTGGGGGTGTTCTGGCGGCGCTCCTGGTCTTTCCGCTGCAGGGCTGGCCGGTGGCGGCGCGGCATATTCTGGTCCTCGGCCTGATGGCCATCGTCTCCATCATAACCTTTCAGATCACCTTCGGGCATGTGCTGGCGGCGGCCCGCTTCATACGCCGCATCTTTGCGGATCGCCCTCCGGCGCGTGGGACAGAGCGGCGCCAGGCCGGTCCCACACCCTTTCTGGGGCAACGGCCACGCTACAGCCGCTACAATCCAGGCGTGCGGGCCCGTCCCCCCCTGAGTAGCTCCCCTGGAGAGGAGGACGCCGGAGACGAGGGAGAGGTCGAAGGCGCAGAGGAAGAAGAGGAGGGGATCATCGAGTTCGAGCCGGACTTTGACAGTGAAGACGACCCCCTTAACGACATCAACCTGCACCGGCACGAGATCGGCAACGTGCCACGCGGTGCGCCGCCTCAGGCACGCTCGCTCAACCGCGAGGAGCACCGGGCCGCCACGCGCGGCGCGCAGCAGCAGCCGCTGCCCTTCGATCCTGCCCAGCAGCAGCCTATTCATATCTCTGCCCAGCATGTGGTCTCTAATCTGCCAGAGATGGAGCCACTCACGCCCAACCCTCTGAAGAAGCGAGCCGCCGCTGAGGGAGGAGAGACAGTGCGTACGCCCGTCCTCCGCCAGGCAGAGAGTATGTCGCCCTGGAAATTGCCAGAGATCGGGCTGCTGAACCGGCCGGAGGAGGTGAAGCTGCAGATGCTGGGCGAGGACACCGCCGCCCTGGCGAAGATCATTCAGGATACGCTGCGCAGCTTTCGCGTCGAGGCCGAGGTACGGCCGGAGGACATCAGCATCGGCCCCACGGTGATCCGCTTTGGCATCCGTCCAACCGGCAAGCCAGCGCTGCAGCCCGATGAGAAGGGCCGCCTGGTTCCTGTGCGCGACGCCAGCGGCAACATCGTCTACGAGTCGCGTACGCGCGTCAGCCGCATCATGGCTCTGCAGAACGATCTCGCCCTGGTGCTGGAGGCGCGCTCGATCCGCATGGAGGCGCCCGTACCGGGGCGGCCCTATGTGGGCGTCGAGATTCCCAACAAGAACAGCCGTCTGGTGACGCTGCGTGAGGTGCTGGAGAGCAAGGAGTACATGTCGGCCCGCGGCCGCTCGAAGCTGGCGATTGCCCTGGGCAAGGACGTCGCCGGCGCTGTACGGGTGGGGGATCTGGCACGCATGCCCCATCTGCTGATCGCCGGCGCCACGGGAGCGGGCAAGAGCGTCTGCATCAACGCCATGATCGCCACATTCCTGATGCAGGCCACCCCTGATGACCTGCGCCTGCTGCTGGTCGATCCTAAAATGGTTGAGCTGACCCTCTACAACGGCATTCCCCACCTGCTGATGCCCGTGGTCACGGAGGTTGAGAAGGTGGTGGGCCTGTTGAAAAACGCCATCAACGAGATGGAGCGCCGCTACCGCCTTTTCTCCAAACTGGGCGTGCGCAATCTCGACGGCTATCGTAAGTTGCGCAGCGAGCGCATGGCGCGCGGCGATAGCTCGCTGGAGAATCTGCCCGCCATCGTCATCGTGATCGACGAGCTGGCCGACCTGATGATGGCCGCACCAGAGGAGGTCGAGGGCCTGATCTGCCGTCTGGCACAACTGGCGCGCGCGACGGGTATCCATCTGGTCGTCGCCACGCAGCGCCCCTCGGTCGACGTCATCACCGGTCTGATCAAGGCCAACATTCCCACACGCATCTCGTTCATGGTCAGCTCGGCCGTCGACTCGCGCACCATCATCGACATGGGTGGCGCTGAGCGGCTGCTCGGCCGCGGCGATATGCTCTATCTGCCAGCCGACGCCGGCAAGCCGGAGCGCATTCAGGGGGCGTTTGTGGCCGACGAAGAGATTGAGCGCCTGGTGGCCTACTGGCACGATCAGGCCCGCCAGCAGGTGGCCCCCGAACGAACCGTCGAGCCGGGCTGGGAGATCAAAGAGCAGGAGGCCGAGGAGTTCGAGCTGGACGACGATCTGCTGGAGCAGGCCGAGCAGGTGGTGCGCGAATATGGCCGCGCCTCGATCTCCCTGCTGCAGCGCCGCCTGCGCATCGGCTACTCGCGTGCTGCCCGCCTGATCGACCTGCTGGAGGCCCATGGCATCATCGGCCCTCAGGAGGTCAGTGGTCGTCCACGCGAGGTGCTTGATAGCCGCCCCAGCCGCCATGGCAGCGAGGGACGCACCATGGCCGACGAGGTCGAGGACATCATCGCCGAGGAGCGCGCTCGCCAGGAGGCGCTCAAGCGCCTGCAGCGCCCTCCCGGTCCCGGAGCTAGCGACGACTGAGCGCGGCTCCTCCTCTGCAGTTCTCTCAGTGGATTGCCTGCTGCGCCGCCGGGCGCAAGGAGGAAGTCATGGTCAGCGACGAGCACGCCAGAGCCAGCGAGAACGAACGCACCTACTTTCTGGATGCAGAGAGCGCCACCGAAATGGCCCGCCTGATGCACCAGGATCGTCTGCTCACTCAGGCCCTCGGTGGGGCTCTCCCTGAACAGCCCGATCTGAGCAGGGTGGAGCGCATTCTGGATATCGGCTGCGGCCCCGGTGGATGGGTGCTGGAGGTCGCGCGCACCCACCCGCAGATCCAGGTGGTGGGCTGCGACATTAGCCAGACGATGATCGAATACGCGCGCGCCCAGGCCCGGACCCAGGGCCTGGCCAACGCCGACTTTCTCGTCATGAACGCCTTGCAGGGCCTGGCTTTCCCCTCTGAGTCCTTCGATCTGGTGAACGCCAGGCTGATCGGCGGCTTCGTGCCACGCATGTACTGGCCGCGCCTGATCGAGGAGTGCCGCCGGATCACGCGGCCACAGGGCCGCCTGCGCCTGACCGAGTGCGAGGCCAGCTTTACCACCAGCCCGGCCTGCACGCGCCTGACCCACCTCTTCACCAGCGCCCTCCACAGGGCGGGTATGAGCTTCTCGCCCGACGGCAGCACCATTGGCCTGACGCCGATGCTGCCCCACCTGCTGCGCCAGGGCGGTTACGAGGCCATCGGCTATCGGGGCGCGGCCATCGAGTACTCCAGCGGCACAGAGTTTCATAACAGCGCTTATCAGGACATGCTCGTCGCCTCACGTCTCATGCAGCCCTTCCTGCTGAGAATGGGCGTCACCACTCAGAAGGAGCTGGAGCAGGTCTATGAACAGGCCCTGGCGGAGATGCTGCAGGAGGATTTCTGCGCCATCTGGTACTATCTGACGGTCTGGGGTGAGAAACCAGCCTCCCGCTGAGGCTGCCCTGCGGCCCAGAGCCACCACAGGCCCCGGTGCGGCGCGGCTCCCCTACCAGCCCTCAGCCTCCAGTTCCTTCAGGATCTTCTGATCCTCCTTGCTGCTCAGGTCCAGTCGGGCAAAGAGGTCGGGGCGCCGCCGGCGCGTGCGGCGCAGAGCCTCTTTGCGCCGCCACCGGGCAATCTGGGCGTGGTGACCGGAGAGGAGCACATCAGGCACACGCCAGCCACGGAACTCCGGCGGCCGCGTGTAGTGGGGGTACTCCAGCAGCGAGTCGCTGTGCGACTCTTCGCGGGCCGATTCAGCATCGCCCAGCACCCCCGGAATGAGGCGCGCCACCGCGTCAACGACCACCATCGCCGCCAGCTCGCCACCGGTGAGCACATAGTCGCCAATCGAGAGCTGGTCGTTGACGAGGTGCTCACAGACGCGCTCATCGACGCCCTCGTAGTGGCCACAGATCAGCGCCAGGCGTGGCTCTGCGGCCAGCGAGCGAGCAATCTGCTGAGTGAACAGCCGACCCTGGGGTGTCAGCAGGATCAGCGGTCCTCCCTGGTAGACCGCCTCCACAGCCGCAAAGATCGGTTCAGGTTTCATCACCATACCCACCCCACCGCCGTAGGGATAGTCGTCGACCACATGGTGGCGATCGCTGGTGTAATCACGAATATTGTGCAGGGCGATGCTGAGCAGGCCACGCTCCTGAGCGCGCTTGAGCATGCTCTCAGAGAATGGTCCCGTGAACATGGCCGGGAAGAGCGTAAAGATATCTATGTGCATCACTGTCCTACCTGAAGGGCTTTGTGTTAAAATAGCACTGTCATCTAAGGTTGACAATCCCCAGCGGGGAGCAGTCACAGAGTGATCCCTGCCTTCTTACTTGCCCGGGTGGAGCCTGCAATGTCCCGATCCCTGACACAGCAGTTCAAGGATCTACACGGTCAGCTGGTCATTCTGATTGGCAGTGCCATTCGCCTGCTTGGAGGAGAGGTCGGCGTCTTCGTAGTCGCCAACGAGGCCTTCGATCCCCAGAGCAGTGAAGAATACAGCGCCTACCAGATCAACGAGCAGGCCTTGCAGCGCCTGCTGACGCATATCCAGGCCGGCCCGCAGCCAGCGCCGGCGCGGCCCTTTGTGGTCGAGAAGCTGCCGGCGTCCCTGGTGGACGAGGCCGGCCTCTCCAGCGATTTCGCCGGCAGCGAGGAGGCGTGCCAGCAGGAGATCGAGCGCTGCTCACTCCTGCTGCACGATCAGAGCGGCCAGATCGGGGTGCTACACTATCTGCGGCTGGCAGGCCGCAGCTCCTGCCTCGATCAGGACGAGGTCCGCCTGGCCCTCTTTCGCACCCAACTGGCCGCCGGCCTGCGCTTCGCGCTGAAGGCCCAGGCCCAGGTCCGCGAGCAGGAGCGCCTGGCAGCCATCTTTCAGTACAGCACCGACGGCATTCTCACCGTCGATCACGCCTTCCGCATTATTGACTTCAATCCCGCAATGGAGCGCCTGACGGGCTGGCGCGAAAGCGAGGTCCTCGGGCGCTTTTATTATGATGTGCTGCGTCCCAAGGATCGGCAAGGGAACGACCTTGGGCTGGAGAACTCACCCATTCTGCAGGCCTTCGCCGGCAAGCCCGTGGTCAACCGCGAGATGCAGATCGCCGCACGCGACGGGCAGCGCTTCAGCGTGAGCGTTTCGGCCTCCTGCGTCCATTCGGCGCGCGGCGAGCCAATGAACGGCATCCTGACCGTGCGCGACATCACGCGCGAGCGCGAGCAGGAGGAGCAGCGCTCGATGTTCATCTCCGTGATCTCGCACGAGCTGCAGACGCCGATCGCGATCATCAAAGGCTACGCCTCAACCCTGGCGCGGGCCGACGCCAGCTTCAAGCGCGAGACCCTGCGCGCGCGCCTGATCGCCATCGAGGAAGAGGCCGATCGCCTGAACAAGCTGGTGGGCAACCTGCTCTACGCCTCGCGCATCGAGGCCGGCGGCCTGCACATGGAAATCGCCCCCCTCGACCTCGAGCCGCTGATCCAGGGGGTTGTCCGCCGCTTCCAGGCACGCAGCACCGACGTCGAGATCAAGGTGCAGATCCCTCCCGGCCTGCCGCTCGTCCTGGCCGATCGCGATCGCATCGAGGAGGTCCTGCAAAACCTGCTCGACAACGCCATCAAGTACTCGCCCCGGCAGCGCTCCATTGCCATCACCTGCTCCACGGTCGGCGATGAGGTTATCGTCAGCGTCAGCGATCAGGGCATGGGTATCTCCCTGCGCGATCAGGAACGGCTCTTTCAGCGCTTCCAGCGCCTCAACAGCCCGGCGGTGCGCAGCCGCCCCGGCGCGGGCCTGGGCCTCTACATCTGCCGCGCCATCATCGAGGCCCACGGAGGACGCATCTGGGTTGAGAGTACGCTGCACCAGGGATCAACCTTTTCGTTCAGCCTACCTCGCAAGGAAAAGGCGCAACTGCCTATGGTGGTGTTTTAATGATGGAGAAGGAACAATTCGATCAGCGCGATATGACTATCCTGATTGTAGACGACGAACCACGTATTCGCGACCTTGTGCGTATGAACCTTGAACTGGAGCACTATCACGTTCTAGAGGCCAGCAATGGAGAAGAGGCGCTTGAGCAGCTTCGAGAGAATCTGCCCGATCTCGTCGTGCTGGACGTGATGATGCCGGAGATGGATGGCTTCGAGACCCTGCGCCACATTCGCGAGGTCTCGACGGTCCCGGTGATCATGCTGACCGTGCGTCAGGACGAGCACGATCGCATCCGCGGGCTGGACCTGGGGGCCGATGACTACATCGCCAAGCCGTTCAGCCCGCGCGAGCTGCTCTCGCGCATCCGCGCGCTGCTGCGCCGCGCCTTCATGCCGGCCCCGACGCGCAAAACGGAGATCGTCGTCGATGATGACCTCAAGATCGACTTTGCGCGCCGCGAGGTCATTGTGCGCGGCCAGAAGGTCACTCTGCGCCCCACCGAATATCGTCTGCTCTACCACCTGGTCAATAACGCCGGCCGCCTTCTCACCCACGAAACCCTGCTCTCAAAGGTCTGGGGACGCGAATATCGCGATGAGGCCCACTACCTGCGTCTCTACATCACCTACCTGCGGCAGAAAATCGAGAAGGACCCGGCCCATCCCCAGTATATTCTCACGGAGCGGGGCGTCGGATATCGCTTCAAAGAACTGGAGGGTTAGTACTATGCACACACGGGTTCTGGGTAGACCTGTTCGTCTCTACGAATGGCCGGGCTTATTGCTCCTACTCCTCTGTCTGCTGGCATCGACCGCCTGCGCTCCCTTTGGCAATGCTGCCGCCATACGGACGCCGACGCCCGGCGGAGCCGCACGCTCGTCCGTCCCCCAGAACCTGCAACTGCTGCAGCAGACCGAGCGACTCCTGCTGACCACGCCGCATCCGCCACGCGACCTCTACAGCCTGGTCCAGCGTTTCAAGCTGCATGGCCTGCCCCCTGCACACGCCGGGCGGAGCCGGCCCCTCAATGAGCACCTCGGCCAGGAGGACCAGTTCTGGATCAATGATCTGGATACGCGCAGCTACAGCCGCATCAGAGCCAGGCTTGTCTACATCACCCCCCACGTCTATATGTACATCGAGGATGGCCAGAGCGCCAGCCTGGCGGCCCTCAAAGCCTCCGCCGACCTCTTTGAGCAGCGCATCTACCCGACCGACCGCGCCATCTTTGGCAGCGAATGGTCGCCTGGCATCGACGACGACGTGCACCTGACGATTCTCAACGCCGCAGGCCTGGGGAGCGGCGTCGGGGGCTATTTCTCTTCAGCCGACGAATATCCGACCAGCATGAACCCCTACAGCAACGAGCGCGAGATGTTCTACATCAATCTCGATGGCCTCCTGCCCGGCAGCTCCGACTACAACAGCACCCTGGCCCACGAGTTCCAGCATATGATCCACTGGCACCTGCACCCCAGCGACCCGACCTGGGTCAATGAGGGCATGTCTACCCTGGCACAACACATCAATGGCTACGGCGTCGGTGGCGTCGACCTGAGCTTTCTACAGCAGCCCAACACACAGCTCACCGACTGGAGCGACGACACCAGCGCGGCTCTGGCCCACTACGGCGCCGCGTACCTCTTCATCGCGTATTTTGCCGAACACTACGGCGGCTACAGCATACTCAAGGAGCTACTGCGCGATCCTGCCGGGCCACCGCTGAGCTTCGATCACGTCCTGGCCAGGCATGGTTATAAAGATCGCTTCAACGACGTAGTAAATAAATGGTATATTGCCAACTTCGTCCAGGACGAGAGCATCGCGAACGGAGCCTACGGCTACGCCACCATCCACACGGCCGGCCTGACTCCTCAGCACCAGATCAGTGGTTATCCGTTTATTGTCGATGACAGCGTAGAGCAGTACGCCGCCCAGTATTACGACTTCGACCCGGCGGGGCGGCGCGGCACGCTGACGCTCCACCTCAGCGGCAATGCTACCACGCCGATCGTCGACAACACGCCCTCCCACTCCCAGAATGAGTGGTGGAGCAACCGATATGATAATATGGATAGTACATTGACTCGAAGCTTCGACCTGACCACACTGAAGGGCAAACAGGTCACACTGCAATTTGCTGCCTGGTACGACCTGGAACGCGACTACGACTATGCCTTTGTCGAGGCCTCAACGGACGGCAGTAGCTGGCAGACGCTGCCAGGCCACTACACCACCACCAGCAACCCCAATGGGGCGAACTGGGGCTACGGCTATACCGGCACCAGCGGCGGCGGCGCACGCCCACAGTGGGTACAGGAGAGCATCGATCTCACGCCCTACGCTGGTAAGAAGATCCAGCTTCGTTTTGAGGAGGTCACGGATGATGCGGTAAATCTGCAGGGATTCGCAGTCTCCTGGATTCGCATCCCTGAACTGCATTTTGAGGACACCCTGACCAGCAATAACGGGTGGGTCAGCAATGGCTTTATCCGTTCCAACAACCTGCTGCCAGAACACTACACAATGCAGGCCCTGATCTACCAGGGCCAGACCTTCAGCGTCCGCCGTGTCGACGCAGAGCTTGCGAGCGGGGATGCCACCATCACCATCCCCGACTTCGGCAGAAAGGTCACGCGAGTCGTCCTCATCGTCTCTGCCTGGGCGGTAGAGACCACCCTGCCGGCCCACTACCAGCTCGCGGCCCAGGTGGGGGTCTGAGCGCGCTGCGCCGGTGAGGGCCGCGCTGAGGCAGGCCCCTGCCGCCAGCAGGACGCTCATTCAGCGCTGTCGCTTTGTTAGATCTTCTCTAGAGGGGATGGGCAAGACCTTGAACAAGAAGGAACGTGTTGATGCCGCCTTGCGAGGCAAACCGGTTGATCGTGTGCCGGTGAGTATGTGGGGCCATGACTACGAACGCGAGTGGAATGTGCAGACGTTCGTGGAGGCCATGATCGAGAAGTATACACGCTATGACTGGGACCTGCTGAAAGTCAACCCGCGCGCCTCCTACCATGTTGAGGGCTGGAAGGTAAAGGTGCGACCCTCGGGCGAGAAGTACAAGCCGCCGATCTTCGAGGAGACCCCCATCAAGAGCACCGCAGACTGGAAACGCCTACGGCCACTGGAGCCAACTCAGGGCGCGCTGGCCGAGCAACTGCGGGCCTTGCAGCTGATCAAGTATCATGTGGGCGCCGACGCCTATTTTGTGCAGACCATCTTCTGTCCCCTGGGTGTGGCCAAATATCTGACTGGCAACAGCACCGAGGCCGTGTTGCAGAGCATGCGCGAGGACCGTAAGGCCCTGCACACCGGCCTGCGTACGATCATGGAGACCTTCATCACCTTCGCTATTGCCTGTATGGAGGAGGGGGCCAGCGGGATCTTCTACGCCACCAACGGCTGGGCCAGGGAAGGGATGCTGACGCAGGATCAGTACCGCGAGTTCGGCGAGCAGTACGATCTGGAGTTTCTGGACGCCATCAAAGGCCGCAGCAAATGTACGATCCTGCACAACTGCGGCACACGTATCTACTTCGACCTGCTGGCAAACTATCCCGTGCATGCCATCAGCTGGGCCGCCACCCTCGAGGGGAATCCCGACCTGCGCGAGGGAAAACGGCGCTCTGGCAAGGCCGTCATGGGCGGAATCAGCGAGAAAACCGTCCTCAGAACTGGCTCTCCCGACGAGGTGCAGGCCGAGGTCCAGCAGGCGCTGGAGCTGACCGGTGGAGAACATTTCATTCTGGCTCCAGGCTGCGCCGTCCCCCCGGACGCGCCTGCAAAGAACCTCGAGGCTGTCCGCCGGATGCTGTCTTGACACATGTCAAGGCATTCGCTATACTGCCACGGTAAGGAGCGGCGCAACCTGTTCCCTTCACAGGAAACGGTTTCGCGCTGCGTCAACGCTCTGGAAGGATACGTACGCGGCGCGACTCAGGTCGCGCCCAATTCTTTTGGCAGTGCGAAAGTAAGGAGTGGGGCGAAGTTGCGATGGCATAGAGAGGATACATCACGAGGATGGGAACGCTATCGAACGCTGCGAGCATACTCCGCTGGCGGGGTCGTTTTTCGCCTCGTTCCTGCGTCCCCCTCACAGAAGCAGCACGCCAGACAGCAACGCTCGCGGGGAACAACAGGACGCCACGCCCATGATGCGCCCAGGGTAGAGGTCGCGCTGGTGGGCCGGAGCCATCCAGGCATCTGGGTCCTGCCTAAGGGTACGCCTCATGCCGGTGAAACAATCGAGCAGGTGGCGCTGCGCGAGGTACAGGAAGAGACTGGCCTGCAGGTACGCCTCATCGCCTACATCGGTAGTATCTCCTACCGCTTTGTGCGTGACCACATACGCTATCATAAACAGGTGCGCCACTTTCTCCTGGAAGCGATCGGCGGCGATATCACTCTGCACGATCAGGAGTATGATCGCGTGGGCTGGTTCCCTCTGGGCGAGGCCTGCCGCCTGTTGACCTACCAGAACGAGGTCAATATTCTCTATCAGGCAGAAGCAATTTTGCAGCGCTGGTTACAACACCGGCATCAGGAAGGATAACTCACGTCCCATGCAGGACCAACCACGTTACTCCCTGTTTCGGCGCCTCTTCTTCCCCTACAGCGGCGGAGAGGTCCTGACGGCCAGACAGAGCCTGCGCATCATCATCGCCTGGATACTGGTCATCCCGGTACCCATGACGTTGCTGACACTTGCTCTGTCCCTGCTCCTGGGCTTCTCGTCACACCGCATGCTCGTGCTCGCCTTGATCGCTTTCTTATCTGGAGTACTGGTCTTTGGCCTTCTCAGTCTGGTCGTTATCACAACGAACAACCGGGCGGCCCGCATTCGTCAGGAGCAGCTGGCCCGCAGAAGCCAGAGAGTAGACCGTGGAGGTAGGTATGGATCTTAATGTCGAAGGCAAATCCGAGCGCATTCCTCCTGGCTCGCACATTTGCCAGCTCTATAGCAAAGTGACAGAGATCCCGGGTGTTACCGCGCGCCTGTTGCGGGTAGGACTTTCCGTCTCAGAGAAATGTCTGTTTGCTGCGGCCCCTGCCCAGGTGCAGGAGCTGTGCGCTGAGCTAGAGAAATTGAATGTCGATGTGGATACCCTGGTCACCAGCGGGCAACTGGTTCTGCACCAGGAGCGCGAGGCCTTTCTCGCCAACGGACAGCGCTTCGATCCCTATTTTCTGCTCTCATCCCACCAGACGTTCATCGCCCAGGCCCTGCGCGAAGGCTGGAAGGCTGTGCGCATCTCGATCGATATGACCTGGCTGACGCGGGATGTGGCCACGGCCGAGCAGATTCTAAAGTACGAGGCAGCCTCGGACGCGGTCTTTACCTTCCAGAATGCGCCCATCATCGCGCTGATGCACTACGACCTCAGCAAGCTGGTGCCTAGCCTGGCCGCCGAACTGCTCAAGCTGCACCCGATCTCTGTGGTGGGTAAGTATATCAAGCGCAATCCGTACTATCTTAACTCCGAGCAATATATGCTCAAGATCCTGCGTCTGAGCCGCGACAAGGACCAGGGCCGCAGCGGCTAGTGACCCCGCCGTGACTCTGGCGGCCAGCGGGCGGCAGGCAGTGCAGAGCCGGAGGGCCGGCAGCAGGCTCCCTGGCTCTGCTCCTCCGCAGGCTAGCCGAAGAGATTGCCAAAATTGCTGGTACCGCCGGCCTGAGGAGCCCCCTCAGCCTGAGGTGGATGATAGGTCATCGACTGGATGCCCACGCGGCCAGGGCCGATGAAACGGTTCAGGGTGATCGAGGCTCCGGCCATGAAGCCACCGATGGCGCCCAGAATGCCACCACCTCGCTGAGAGCCGGCTACCGTGGTGACTGTCATCTGCACTGAGGGGTCTTTCCACAGCCAGGCGCCCGGCTCGATGTCCAGGGCCTCGCCGGGCGCCAGCATCTTCTCAAACACGTTGCCATAGCCATGCAGCAGCACTACTCCCTCGCTGCCGACGGCTGTGAACTGATCGATGAAGAAACCGGTGCGGCTGAAGAGAATGTTGGCCATTCCCTGGACAAACGTAAAGTTGTAGTCGACGTTGCCTGTGGCGACCAGAAACTGGTGCTCACGCACCTCGACTGTCTGGCCTGGCTGTAGACGCAGGGCCACAATCTGTCCTACGGAATCGCGCGAAAAGGAGATGTTGCCTGGCCCATAGGCTTCGCTGATGAAGATCTGCAGGCCTGCAAAAAAGCGGCGCGCTGCTCCCCTGAGCGACTTGAAGCCGATCTGTACGCCGGGATGTTTCCAGAGCAGGATATGGTGCTCAAAGTAGATCGGCATCTGGCTCCCCAGCATAATGTCGACTACAGGCACCAGCTCACCTTCGATGGAGATGGTCATATCAGCTACCTGCAAGGGGCCGCGGGGATTGTGTAGCTCGGCGCGCGGTACACCACCACCAAAGGGACTGCTGCCGTATTCCTCGTACTGGTTGGGCGGCACGTAGGCACCCTGCGGCGGCGCCCCGTAGGCCGCAGACGAGGCGCTCGGCGGCGGTGGAGGCGTCTGAGCCATCTGCTGCAGCGGCGCGCCACAGCTACCACAGAACTTGACGCCATCAGCTACCTGGCTCTGACATCGAGGACAAATCATACTGGAGACCTCCTTAGAAGCATCGCTCGCTTCAACTCTACTCGCAACTGGCTGCGCTCGCTGGTGATCACTGCTCCAGCCGCGGGGAACCTCTGACGTGAGTGCTCTCGCTGAATCCGCGATGAACCGCGCGCTCAGCCGACGCTCCACAGAGAGATACGCTCTGAAGAGAGAAACGTTGGCACAGCACACATCTCCAGGATGAGCCGAAGCCGGAGCGCAGCCGGACAGGGGACGCTGGGCACTGGAGAGCGAGGTTGCAACGGAGAGCAAGGGAGCGAGTGCCATCATGCGCGGAGCGCACAGGAGAGGAGGGCCGGGAACCTGCTCCACACCCGTGGCGCCGCACCGCGCCGCGAGGTTGGTACGGGGAAACGAGGCTCATCCGATTGAGACGCACAGAGACCCCCTCAGGCGCTGATAGCGGCAGAGAGACCCTCATCCGCAAACCGCTCCTACCAGCCGGCCAGCAAGGCCAGCCCGGGCGAGTCGTAGCGGCGCGGAGCGGACCTGCAATAGAGGCAACGAGAACCCTATGAGGGCCTCTGCCAGAACAGGTGGCGCCACCGATAGACCGACCGATAGACCGACAGTGGCGATGCGCGCTACAGTGACGTTCCGCTAGAGCACAAAGCTATCGGCAAGCGGGCTGCGATTATTGCCATTCTCGCGCTTCTCGTTCAGATTGACAGACTGCTGGCTGCCCGTCTGACGAGTGGGCTGTGAGGCATAGGTTGCATTCTGCGCCGTGTTTGAGACCACCGGTGCCGCCTGGAGATTCTGCAGGCTCTGCAGAGCGGCCTGCGACTGCGACATCGGTTGATCGGTAGCGAGCTGGATCGTTTTGCCCTCGATCACTACCGCGATCCCGATACCGCGTCGTAGATCAGCAAGCTGGCGACGCAATTCACGATTCTCAGCCTCCAGAGCATCCATCAACTTCTTCTGTTCGAGCAGCATCTTCGCGATGCCCTCAAAACCTGCACTAGCACTGGGTTCCATAGCGGACTCCTCCTGCGTACTCCGTGTACCCAACAATTCTAGAAGAAAAGCTCCCATCACAAAGCCACGTCCTCCCAACTTAGTTCGTCCCCAGCAGGGAGACGATGCGATCCCAAATGACAGCCGCAACGCCCTCCTTGGGCATCACAGGCAGCTCCTCCAGACCCCCGTTGGCATGGAGGATAAAGACCTTGTTGGTATCAGAGCCAAAACCGCTGTCGGGGCGGCTCACATCGTTAGCGACCAGCAGATCAAGGCCTTTCCTTGCCAGCTTCTGACGTGCATAGGTCAGCAGGTCGTGCGTCTCGGCGGCGAAGCCGACCCGGATCAGACGCCTTCGGGCCTGCTGGCTGTGCGGGTCACTCCCTGACCGTCGCTCGCTCTCTGCGCCCTGGAGTTCTGGCATGTGCGCGAGCTCCTGGAGGATATCGGGGTTGCGCACCAGGTCGATGGTGAGCGCCTCCCGATCCTGTCCACGCTCGCCAGGTTCCTCTTTTTTGATCTTGCGCGTCGCCGTCTGCGCCGGCCGGAAATCGGCGACGGCCGCGTTCATCACCAGCACATCGGCGGCAACGATAGCCTGGCGCACGGCCTCCAGCATCTCCTGAGTGGTCTCCACAGCGTGGAACTCCGCCCCATAGGGAGGAGTCAGGGCCGTCGGACCGGAGATCAGCCACACCTGGGCGCCGCGATCGATGGCCTCTGCAGCCAGAGCAAAGCCCATCTTACCGGAGGAGCGATTGCCCAGAAAGCGGACCGGGTCCAGCGGCTCGCGCGTTCCGCCGGCCGTGACAACAACACGCCGGCCGGCCAGGTCGCCCTTGCGCCCCAGCAGCATGCGGATGGCGCCGAGCAGGACGGATGTCTCCGGCAGGCGGCCGGGACCCATGGCCCCGGAGGCCAGGCGCCCCGTCTCTGGCTCCACGATATGTGCGCCGCGCTCCCGCAGCAGGGCCAGATTGGCCTGAGTGGCGGGATGCAGATACATATCGCTGTACATCGCGGGCGCCAGCAACAGCGGCGCGCGTGTGGCCAGCGCAACCGCTGTTAAGAGATTATCGGCGATGCCGCAGGCCAGCTTCGCGATCGTATTGGCCGTGGCGGGCACGACCACCAGCAGCTCGGCCGCCTCCGCCAGCTCGATATGCCGCTCGGCAGCCTGCCCGGAAGCCTCCCACAGATCGGTGTAGACAGGCCGATGGCTCATGGTCGCGAACGTGAGCGGACGAACAAACTCCTCTGCGCGCTCCGTCAGGATGACGTCTACCTGCGCGCCCGCCTGCTGTAGCTTGCTGACCAGATCGACGGCCTTGTAGGATGCAATCCCCCCACAGATTCCGACGACAATACGCCTGTTGAGTAACACTGTCTTTGTTGCTCGCTCGCTCAGCGTTCTCGTGATTGACCCGGACTAACCCGGATGAGAACATTGTTACAATAACATAAGGTGACAAGTGCGATCAAGCCGGATGACCAGAAGTACCATGCGCTGTTCTGGTGACGCTGATCTCCCACATGCACGTTATCCTCTGGCTGCTGTCAGGATCCCCGGCCGGGGGGGATCCTTCAGTGCGCGCTCCCTCAGCGCCGTACATCCTTGCGCTTGAGGAAGTAGGCGATGAGCAGGCCCAGCACAACGATCATCACCACCAGGGCAAACCAGGTGATGAGCAGGTGGAAGACGGCCTCGGCCTGGCTATGACCGTCGTAGGTCGCGAAGAGCGTGCCATGATACGAGAAATCGTCGGCTCCTAGCTTGTCGGCGTGCAGGCCGATCGAGGACCCCATCGCAGCCATCGCCCAGCGGGCCGCGAAGAAGGCTCCCAGAAACTGCATCAGCGGTCCGTTCAGGGCAAAAATGATACCTGAGAAGATGACCTGCGGGATCAGCACGATCGGCACAAAGCTCATGGCGCGGTCGTTGTTGGGGGCGATCGCTGAGACGGTCAGCCCGACCATCAGGCCGGCCAGTGAGGTCAGGGCCATCGTGATGTAGATCTCCAGGCCAACAGGCAGGAAAATGCCCTGGTGGAACGGGGCCTTGAGGTTGACCATCAGGACGAGCACCAGGCTCTGTAGCAGGCAGAGCACGCCCAGCACCGCGATCTTCGAGAACATGTAGGGGACGATGCCCAGGTTGACCGCGCGTTCGCGCCGGTAGATGGGCGCCTCCTTGACAATCTCGCGCGCGCCGTTGATGCAGCCGAACATCACGGCCGCAAAGGCCATGATGAAGAGAATCTTCTGGGCGTCGGCCCCGGAGCCGGGGCTGATATAGGCGTTGAGAGCCTGCTCTTCCGTCAGGCCCTTCTGGGCCAGCAGCGCCTGACCCTGTGGCGTCTGGAGAGCGTTGACGACGTTCTGGCAGTCAAAGCGGTTCCCGTTGGGCACGGTGACTGGAATCGCTGGCAGGCCGGGCTGATTGAGCACACAGTGGGTCACGCTGCTGGAGTCAAAGGTCCCGTGGCCGGCCAGGAAGAAGAGAATCAGGCCGATCACCGGCGCCTGAATCAGCAGAATCATCAGGTTGCCCACATCGTTCTTCAGCAGCTCGATATAGCGCAGTGAGAGCAGCCAGAACTGGCGCCAGGGATCGCCGCGCTTGGGTGGCTTGACAGCCACCGTCTGTGCGATCTGCTGGTTGAGCTGGCTGGCCGGACCCTCGTTGAGGGGACCCACGACGTATTTCTGATAATCGGGTGAGGTCTTGAAGCGCTCTCCTGCCTGCTGGGGAATGGCGGGATTCTCGTCGGTTGGCTCCAGCAGGCTGTAGATCTCGGCAAAGTCGGTGCGCCCGAAGAAGACCTTGGCCTCCTCTGGCGGCCCGAAGTAGGCCAGATGGCCGCCCGGCGCCAGGAAACAGATATAGTCGCACACATTGATGTTGTTGGTGGCGTGGGTCACGAGAATAATGGTGTGGCCCTTATCGGCCAGGCGTCGCAGCAGCAACATCATCTTGCGGTCCAGGCCCGGATCGAGGCCGGAGGTCGGTTCATCGAGGAAGAAGACGCTGGGGTTGGCCAGCAGCTCCATCGCGATGGAGACGCGCTTGCGCTGGCCACCGGAGAGCTTGCTGACGAGCAGCTTCCGCCGGTGGGTCATTTCTACGTCGTCGAGCACCTCCTCGATGCGCTGCTGAATCTGCTCATGGGTGAAGTCCTCTGGCAGGCGCAGCTTGGCGGCGTAGTAGAGAACGCGCTCGACGGTCAGGTCGCGGTGTACGATGTCGTCCTGGGGCACATAGCCCAGCTGGGTGCTGAAGGCCGCCAGGTGCTTATAGTAGTCCTGGCCGTTGTAGAGGACCAGGCCCTCCTGCGCGGGCCGCAGTCCATTGAGGGCATCCATGAGCGTTGACTTGCCGGCGCCGGAGCCGCCCACAACGGCTACGAACTTGCGCGGCGGAATGACCAGCGAGATATCGTCCAGCAGGAGCGCGTGGTGCGTGCCAAACTTCTTGAGGTGCAGGGCGTCGATGCGAATGCTGTGGCTCTCGTCGTGCTGGGTCAGCTCGTTCCCGGTATAGGTCAGGCGGAAGGGTCCAATGCGAATCTCATTGCCCGGCACGAGGACGCGGTTGGTGACGCGCTGGGCATTGACGTAGACATGGTTGGTGCTGCCCAGGTCGATGATGCGGTAGCCGCCGTTGGGCAGGCGTTCGAGACGAGCGTGATGGCCGGAGACCTGGGGATGGTTGAGGACGAGCATGTTGTCGGGCAGTCGTCCGATGGTGATCACAGGGGCGCCCAGCGGGATGGGGCGAATCTCTGGCAGGATCTCCTGGGCGGCACCGCTGCCGTCGTTGTACGCCAGGGTGACCAGCGTGCCATGCTCATCGCCAATGCGGAAGATGTCGCCGCGCTCCAGGGGCTTGCGAAACTGCTGGTCGCCGCGAATGTGCTGGCCACGATAGAGCAGGCCGTTGAGCGTCCGGCCACGCGCCGGGTGCGGATGCAGGATGTAGGGCTGGTTGCCGTCGAAGACGATCTGTGCGTGAAAGCCGGAGACGATCGGCTCGTTGATGACGATATCGTTGGAGGGATCGCGTCCGATGCTGATGACGGCCTTGTTGAGCGGATAGACCTGTTTCTCCCGATGGACATTACTGCTGATCTCCAGCGACGGCACGCCTGAGGCCTGGGGGGCCAGCGGCGGCGAGGAGAGGACCTTGAACACTTCGGAGCTAACACGCTCGGTTCCGCCCTCGCCGGAGGATGGCACTGCTCCCGGCGGCGGGGTGGGTACCGTGCCCAGATAGGGGGGAGGGCCGGCTGGCGCCTGCGCTGGTGCTGGTGTTGGCGCGGCGGCCCTGGGCGGTCCACCCGACGGGCCACCTGCAGCCAGGCCCGGCCCCGACGCCGGCCCCTGCGCTGGGGTCCCGGATGCCGCCACAGCGGTGAGAAAGAGGAAGGTCGTGCCTGTCCCCAGTCCAATGGTATCCCGGTCATGGATCAGCTCCCGCTGCACAGCACGCTGATTGACGGTCACGCTGTTTTGCGGGTTCACCTTCTCAATCGCCCACGCACCATTCTCGAAGACAAGACGCGCGTGCTGCCGCGAGACAGTCGGATCAGAGATCACGACATCGTTGCTCGGCTCACGCCCGAGCGTGGTGACGGTCTTGGTTATCTGAACAGTGGTGCCTGCCAGAGGTCCGGTCAGAAAGCGCAGCACCGCCAGGCCCGGTGGACTGTTGACAGCATCCATAGTCTTCCCTGGCTCCTTGCTAGTATATTCATCCACTCAGCATGCTCGCAAGCCATTATAGCGAAGCACCACCGTGCTGGCAATAGTCCGCTGTACGCCCGAGCACAACAGAAGAGGAGCACACAGCTCGCCGAAGGAGCAAGCAGCGGCCCGTCGGTGCCAACCATGCTCTTCAGAGCAGACTCACGAGCGATCGACATGCGTCACCTCAATGAACGCAGCTTGAGGGCCTCTATGGGGGATGAAGGTTCGGCGGAGAGCAGACGCTGGCAACAGAGGATGCTTCGCCGCTGCGCGAGCCACGGCGAGCTCAATCCAGCGATTGAGCCTCCTCCACGACGTAGCCAGCGGCGCGCAGCCGCTCCAGCAACTGCTCACACTGGGCGCGGTCGCGCGTCTCCAGGGTCAGGGTCTCTTCGCGCTGCATAATGGGCAGATGGCTGGAGATTCGCTGGTGGCGGACATCGATCACGTTGATGCGCATATCGGCAATGATGCCAAGGAAGCGCATCAGCTCGCCAGGACGATCCGTCAGACGGGTATGGATGACGAAGTAGCGGCCAGCAGCGGCGAGGCCATGCTCGATAAAGCGGCCAACCAGGTTGATATCGATGTTGCCTCCGGTGAGGGGGACCAGGACCTTCTTGCCCGGCAGCTTCACCGTGCCCCCCAGCAGGGCGGCCACGCCGACGGCGCCTGCGCCCTCGACGAGCATCTTGCAGCGCTCCATCAGGAAGAGGACCGCACTGATGATGGCCTCATCATTGACCAGCACCACATCGTCGACCAGGCGCTGAATGATCGAGAAAGTCAGTTCGCCCGGCCGCTTGACCGCGATGCCGTCGGCGACGGTGGTGATCGCGGAGAGTTCCACGGGGTGGCCGGCATCCAGAGCGCTGCGGCAGCTCGGAGCACCCTCCGCCTGCACACCAATGATCGTGATGTCGGGCCGCAGGGCGCGTGCGGCGATGGCGATCCCGGCGATCAGGCCGCCACCACCGATGGGCACCAGCAGCGCATCGGCATCGGGCAGGTCGCTGAGCATCTCCAGACCGAGTGTGCCCTGGCCAGCGATGACATCGGGGTCGTCGAAGGCATGGATGAAGGTGGCCCCGGACTGCTCCTGCAGCTCCAGGCAGCGCTGATAGGCATCATCGTAGGTGAAGCCGTGGAGCACCACCTCAGCTCCATAGCTCTGGGTCGCCGTGACCTTGGCCAGGGGTGCGCTCTCTGGCATGACAATTGTGCAGGGAATGCGCTGCTGAGCGGCGGCGATCGCCACGCCCTGGGCGTGGTTGCCGGCAGAGGCGGCGATGACGCCACGCCGGCACTCGTCTGCGCGCAGGCGAGAGATCTTATAGCTGGCGCCACGCACCTTGAAGGAGCCGGAGCGTTGCATGTTCTCGGCCTTTAAATAGACGTCGGCACCGGTCAACTCGCGCAGCGTGCGTGAAGGCGTCAGGGGCGTATGATGCAACTGCGGCTTGAGGAGTTTGTAGGCCTCCCAGATGTCGGCGATAGTCACCGGAGTGGGAAAGGGAGAGAGAGAGGCAGGGGCACGCATCGCCGCTCGCGTATCCTCTGACGCGCCGGTGCCGGCGGGATCATCATCTTTCACAACACGCATACGTGGCACAGTTCCTTTCAGAGAGTTTTGAACCTGACCACGGCGTCGTGGCGGTGCGCCCTCAGGCAGACAGGCAGGCAGGATCGCTTGCTGCCGACATCTTGCTTCAGCGGCACTGCCAGATCAGACCGGGCAGCGCCCGGTTTGCCTCTTCCTCTGCGCCTGTGAACGCGGCTATTATAGCGCAGGTCATGGGCGAGCGCAAGAGGAGGGAAGGAACGGAGTTCGCCGTGAGCAGCTCCTGCACTCTCTGAAGACGGCAGAGCAGGCGAGGCAAGGGGACGACTTTCGTCTCACCTTGCCTCGTGCCAGCGTGCTCCTCCTCGTGCGAGTCCTGCCCTCTGGGGCCAGGAGGCGGGCGGCTCCGTCAGAGGGAACTATTCGCGAAAAATCTTCACACGGCGGTTTGGCTCCTTGCCGCGGCTGCGCGAGAGGAGGTTATAGCGGCTGGCGAGCTGGTGCTGGAGCCGTCGCACATAGGCGTTGGCAGGCGCCAGCTCGGCCGTGGCCAGGCCGTTATTGAGGAGGCGATGGATCGCATCCTCGGCCTCCAGGAGGGCGCGGCGCGTGGCGTCGTCCTGTAAGCCGTCCTCCTCGTCGCTCTCAGTCGTCCCTGGCGCCTCGGGAAGAGCGAAGATGTGCGCCAGGGCATGCTGCATCTGAGCAACCGTATTGTTTTTCAGGATGATGATGGTCTTATGCGCATCAGCGGCCTGCTGGAGACGCTCCGGCTGGCGGCGGTAGTAGTTCTTGAGCGTGATGACGGCGTTGGCCTCGCCCTCATCACGGGTGATGATCACCGGCACGCCAAGCTGACGGGCCGCGTGCTGCAGGCGGTCGCGATTGACACCGAAGGGATAGACGCGCAGCGGCCTGGGCGCAGGTGGCGCGGCAGGCGACGCCTCGCCCTCCTCCAGGGCCTCCTCTGCGAGAGCCAGAGCATCCTGCGCCAGCGGTAGCAGGGCCGACGTCGTATGGCGCAGGTCGGCAGGGGCCGTCCCCGTCGGAGCCAGGGCACGCATCTGGGCCTGGCCGGCGCGGCGCAGGCGCTCCGGTCCGTTGCCATCGCGGAAGCCCACCTGGCGCAGGTGGCCCCAGTTGCCGTTGCCGGCTGACGAGCGCTCGAAAGGGAGAGCGTTGCCCTGGCGGCCGGCCAGTGAGCCAGCGCTGCCCCAGGGAGGCAGCTCCATTCCGCCGATCGTAATGCGGCGCAGCGTCACGCGCCCGCTCTCCTCATCGCGCGTCCGCTCCTCAGCGATCACTGGCTGGCCACGCAGCAGATTATCCACCGTCTCCGCCACATCGCGATGGACAATCAGTTCCTGCCAGCTTTGCTGCTCGACGACCACATCGAAGGTGGGAGGGGCTTTCCGCTCAAGAATACTTTTCTGCGTATGGCGTCGCCGCGCCTCCTCGTCACCGAGCGTCACCGTCTGGATACCGCCCACCAGGTCGGAGAGGGTCGGGTTCACCAGCAGATTCCTCAGCGAGTTCCCATGGGCCGTGGCAATCAACTGCACGCCACGCTCTGCGATCGTGCGCGCCGCCTGGGCCTCCAGCTCCGTGCCGATCTCATCGATCACGATCACCTGAGGCATGTGATTCTCCACGGCCTCGATCATCACCGCATGCTGCATCGAGGTATGAGCAACCTGCATACGGCGCGCGCGCCCGATGCCCGGATGCGGAATGTCGCCATCGCCGGCGATCTCATTGGAGGTATCGACCACCACCACACGTTTGTTGGCCTCATCCGCGAGGACACGCGCAATCTCCCGCAGCAGTGTTGTTTTACCCACGCCGGGCCGCCCCAGGATGAGGATCGACTGGCCCTGCTCCACAATGTCGCGGATCAGGGCAATGCTGCCCAGCACGGCCCGTCCAATGCGACAGGTCAGACCCACCACGCGCCCCTTGCGATTGCGCAGGGCACTGATGCGATGGAGCGTGCGCTCGATGCCGGCGCGATTATCATCGCCGAACTCACCGATACGCCCGACCACGTACTCCAGGTCGGCGTAGGTGACCGGCTGCTCGCTCAGGATCACCTCTCCCTCCGGGAAGCGGGCCTCGGGCAGGCGCCCCAGGTCCATCACGATCTCCAGCAGCTCGCCACGGTTGTCGAGGCGGTTGACCGCAGCGTGGATGCCAGGCGGAAGAGCCTCCAGCAGAGCCTCCAGATCGTCAGTGATCGCATTGTGCATAGACAGTTTAATCACCTCATAGTCTGGCGTGAGTTGACCGTCCCCAGGCCTTTCACGCCATAAATTACTCGTTGTTCCAGTGCAGGGACGACACGCTGTTTCATGGCCAGATAGGCCATGTGGCGCACGAGTAACACTCTGGTTGTCGTATGTTCAAAGCCACTGGCACGCAGAGCATCAATGACGGCGGCTTCGTACTCCCTCACCTGGCAATAGATGGGGCGCACGTCGCCCTCCAACAAACGTTTGCATGCGAAGCGCACAAGCGGTGCGGCAAGTTCGGCATGCTCTGGATGAACGATCAATGAAAGCTGATGCGGAGTCGTTCCGCGCCCGCGACGCAGCTGCAACCAGGCGCCCAGACGCACCCCCAGATCGCAGACGTAGGTCTCGCGCCTGGAGGCCAGCGGCCAGAGCGTCGGACGAGATGACCCGACCAGCAGCCGGGCATACTCCTCGCTGTTCTCCAGCAGTTCCGCCATCTGCACCCGCTGCGGGGTGACGGCGCGATAGAGCTGATGCAGCCCCCAGACCTGATGGCGGCTCCAGCGACGTAGCGAGGACAGATCTTCACCAGCGCTCGCCTGGAAGAGCGCCTCCTGCTGGCCTGGCACATTCTGAGTGGGACTGTGCTGCTGCGCCGGCGCGTGGTCAGCGCAATAGACGTATGTGACTTCGCGGGCATAGCGCTGAAAACCGGCGCGGGCAAACAGCTCCAGTTCAGGGACGGCCTCCTCAACCCGGGCAAAGACGCGCAGCACCGCATGCGAGGCGGCCATCTCCAGCACATACTCGAGCAGAGCGTTGAGAATGTCGTCGCCGGAGAAAGCGCTCTGGACCATGGAGGCCAGGTAGGCCAGTTCCCACATGGTGCGGGAGGGCCGCTCGCGCACCTGAGCGAAGCCCAGAATACGCCAGTGATCCTCGCAGAGCCAGGTGCGCGAGATTGCATCGAGAGGGAAGATATTTCGCAGGATAGGCGGCAAAGAAGCACGCTGCTCTACTGGTTCAAGCCAGCATACGAAGTTCGCCAGCGCGCGCTGTCGCATGCGAGCGCGCCGATCCAGTGAGTAGATGATTCCCGGCAAATCAACGTAAGGTACCGGTCGTATCATCCAGTGCTCCTGCGCCAAGCAGAGGCAGATTGCTTACTCGCTCAGCCGAGACATGCCCTACCGCAGCATCCCATTCCGTCAGGGCATACCTACCGCCTGTCTGTTCGCGCCTCTACTTATTGACGCTCTGTACTAGGCGGAGAAAGTAGTGATGAAATCGTGGGTCTTTTGAAACCTCCGGATGAAAAGCGGTACCGAGCCGGGTCCCTTCACGGACAGCAACGATGGTACCATCGTCGAGCGTCGCCAGGATCTCCACGCCAGGGCCGACCTCTGCAATGGCTGGCCCACGGATGAAGAAGGCATGGAACGGCGCTTCTCCCAGCACAGGTATCGACAGATCAGTTTCAAAACTTTCCCGCTGACTACCGAACGCATTGCGACGGACGCGGATATCCATGATGGCCAGGAGCGGCTGACCTTCAAGCGCGTTATCCGTCCTCTTTGCCAGTAAGATTAAACCTGCACATGTTCCCCAGGTGGGAAGTCCCTGCTCTATCAATTGCTTTAACGGCTGGTCGAGGCCATATTCGACCATCAGTTTGCCGATGGTGGTACTTTCTCCACCGGGTATTATTATACCATCTAAATCGGTCAGATGCTCAGGGAGTTTTACCGCCCGCGCGGGCACCCCCAACTGAGCGAGGGATTTCATATGGGCCTCGAAATCACCCTGCAGGGCCAGAACACCAATCAGTGGCTGCTGCTTCACCATCTCAGTCATCGCCTGCTCATGATCATCAAAAGGGATAGGGGTCGATGCCGCCGGGCACCAGCACACACCAGCGGGGTGGGGTGCCTCCGCGGCGGCGGGGGCAGATCACGGGCGTGACCCGCTCCGCGTAGGGGGAGCGACGCCTCGCGATCTGCACACGATCTGCACCGCTCTGACGCGCCACTACCAGCCACGCCGCGCCATCAGTTCCTGCTCCGGCAAGATATCCAGATTAATGCCCACCATTGGCTCGCCCAGATCGCGCGAGACCTCGGCGATGATCTGCGGATTGTCGAAATGGGTGGTGGCACGCACAATGGCTTTGGCGCGCTTGAGGGGATTGCCGGACTTAAAGATGCCAGAGCCGACAAAAATGCCTTCCGCACCCAGGCGCATCATCAGCGCGGCATCGGCGGGCGTGGCGACGCCACCGGCGGAGAAATTCACTACGGGCAGCTTGCCGGTACGGGCGACCTGGCAGACCAGTTCGTAGGGCGCGCCCAGGTTTTTGGCCTCGGTCATCCACTCCTCTTCGGGTAGCATCTGCAGGCGGCGAATGCCATCCTGAATGGCACGCATGTGGCGCACGGCCTCGACGACGTTGCCGGTGCCAGCCTCGCCTTTCGTGCGAATCATGGCGGCACCCTCACCGATCCGGCGCAGGGCCTCTCCCAGATCGCGCGCCCCACAGACAAAGGGCACGGTGAAGAGATGCTTGTTGACATGGAACTGCTCATCGGCTGGTGTGAGGACCTCGGACTCGTCGATGCAGTCCACTCCGATCGCCTGCAGAATCTCGGCCTCGACAAAATGGCCGATGCGACACTTGGCCATGACGGGAATGGTTACGGCCTCTTTGATCCTGATGATGAGCTCGGGATCGCTCATACGCGCCACGCCGCCCTGAGCACGAATATCGGCGGGTACGCGCTCCAGCGCCATCACCGCCACGGCGCCGGCCTCTTCGGCGATCCTGGCCTGCTCGGCGTTGACTACATCACAGATCACTCCGCCTTTGAGCATCTCTGGAAAACTACGTTTAACGTCAACGGTTCCTACGCTTTTCTGCATAGCCGATCATCTCCTGGAGTCTTTCCTGAACATCTGTCTCTCATTGTAGCATATTGGCTGCCTGCTCACACCAGCCAATCTGGGCCTCACGAACCAGCCAGCACGGGAGTCGAAGCCGGGCTGCCTGGATGAAAGGGGGGCGCTGGGGAGGAACACATAAGATTGACGGCCATGAATGGCTCAATACAACCCTCAGGAGAGCAGGTCCAGGCTGATCTTCAAGGCCATGTCCACGCGCGTCAGCTCCTCGCGGGTGATACTCCCGCGCCGGCGAATCAGGCGCGATTTCTCAATGGTCATGATCTGCTCACACTTGACGTCGGTGAAATCGGTCAGGCCGTTCTCTGGCGTGGGGGCGATACGTACGTGCAGGGGCAACTCGCGCTCCGTCCGACTCATGGAGGCCACAATCGTCAGCGGATAGGTGGAAGAGGAGTTGCCACGATCGTTCTGGATAATTAAGGCAGGGCGTACGCCCTGCTGTTCCGCACCACGCCCAGGAGACCAGTTGACATCCCAGATCTCCCCGCGTCGGGGACTTGGGGTCTCGCGTATTCTATTGGCGGCATCCTCGCTGTGACTGGGGTTGGGGCTGGGCGATGCTTGCCTGGCCTCATTACTCATGCAACAATACCTTCACGCCCGGCCTCAAAATAAAAGCGGGCGTCTTCGAGAGTTTCAGGGAGAGAGCCGAGATAAGCGTAGGCTTCGTCGAGTGAGTGGGAGAGAGAGGAGAGTGCCTGTTCGCGTTTCTGGAGGATCGCCTGTCGTAGCTGCTGGTAGTTGTCCCGGCGCATGAGTTCCATAATAGTCTCCACAACATCTCCGAGGGAGGATTCCAGTTCCACCGCCAGCGCTTTTAACTCTTTATGCTGCGTTGATGGAATCTGTATCGATTTGCGGACGAGGTTTTCATGACGATAAAAGTCGGGATGCACAACTGCCATGAATCTGCCTCCTGCTAATTACGTGAGCCGTCTCTATCAATACCATTGTAATCAGGACCCTCTAACTTGTCAATCAATGTACAGCATCGTTAAGAGTTTTTTAAGGCCCTTGCCAGTGAACAGGATAAGACATTGAGAAACGATTTGCAAAAAGCTGCGGACTGGCTTTGTCAGGCTGAAACTCTTCTTTCTGGCATCTCGTGGGAGGGATAGAGCAGTACGGTGGCGGCCGAAAAAGGCTGAGTTTGCTGGCTCTCTGGCTGCGCTCGCTGACCCTGCAACCTCACGACCTGCTTGCACCGGCCAGAGGGACTACCTATAATGAAGAGTGAATCTCGCAGAGAAGGATGCATGCCATGCCGCAAGTGGTTCATGAGGGCAGCGATCAGGAGAAGCAGCCGCGCAAAGCGCTGGTGATCGACGATGAGCAGACCATTATCGAATTCATCAAGCTGGGGCTGCGCTACGAGGGATTCGAGGTGGAGTCGGCCTCTGACGGTGAGCAGGGATTGACAGCGGCTCAGCGCCTTGATCCCGATATCATCATCCTTGATCTGATGCTCCCTGACATCGATGGGCTGGAGGTCTGTCGCCGCCTGCGTGCCAATCCCGTGACCCGGGATGTTCCGATTCTCATGCTGACGGCCAAGGATGATGTGCGCGACCGCGTCCTGGGCCTGGATACGGGGGCCGATGACTACCTCACGAAGCCCTTTAGCTTCGAGGAGCTGGTCGCCCGCATGCGCGCTGTCCTGCGCCGCCTGCGCCGCCCAGGCTCCTCCTCAGGCACGAGCGAGACTGACAGAGAGCAGGTGCTGCAGTTTGAGGATCTGTGGCTTAATACGGCGACACGTGAGGTGAGGCGCGGCGGGCGTACGATAGAACTGACGGCGACAGAATATAACTTGTTGCACCTGTTCATGAGCCATCCACGCCAGGTGCTGGATCGTCAGACCATCCTGAATCGTGTATGGGGATATGACTTCCTTGGTGAGACCAATATTATTGAGGTGTATGTGCGTTATCTTCGAGAGAAGATTGAGGACATACCCAGTGCCCCGCGCCTGATCCAGACGGTACGTGGGGTGGGCTATATCTTGAAAGGTCAGGGATAAGCGCTATGCCAGCTGAACGGGGAACGCTGAGGGGGCGCGCCGAAGGGCCGCTGGCTCATCGCTCCAGGAATGCTTCCTTGCAGCAGACAACAGAGATGCAGGCGGCCTCGGCCCCCGAGGCGCCCGACGAGACGCAGCCTCCGCCGGAGCAGGCCGACGGGAAGGGGGCTGCACTGCATCTGGCGCGGAGCGTCGCTCCTGGCGGGCTGGGTCTGCGCCTGACGCTGGCTCAGATCGGTATCCTGGCGGCCTGCCTGCTGCTGCTGACAGGCCTCCTGCTCCCTCTCCTGCCGCATCCTCTGCCGGTGCATGTTCTCTGGCTCCTGGCCTCTGGCGCTCTGGCGTTGCTCATACTCGGCGCGGCGCTGAGCCTGCTGGCCACGGCTGTCATTCTGCGGCCGCTGCAGACCGTCCTGACGGTCGGCCAGGCCCTGGCGCGCGGCGAGCTGGAGCAGCGCGGCGCCCTGCCTGTGGGAGAGGATGAGGCCAGTCGGCTGGGGGCCAGCCTCAAGATCCTGGCCGAACAGGTCGAGCGCTCGCAGAGACTGCAGCGTGAGAACGAGCTGCGGGTTCAGCGCCTGATCAGCAGCGCCTCGCACGAGCTGCGCACGCCGCTGACCTCTATTCGTGGCCTCTCGGAGGTCCTGCTGCGCGGCCCGATCGATAACCCCGAGGTGCTGACGCGCGCGCTGCGGCTGATCAAGGGCGAGTCGGAGCGCATGACCCGCCTGATCAATGATATGCTGATGCTGGTGCGCCTCGATGAGGGCCGTCCTCTGCACTATCGCGAGATCGACCTGGTGGAGCTGGCGATCGAGTGTGTTGAGCAGGCCCGGGTTGCGGCCGGCGAGCAGGGTCCTCGCATTCACCTGGAGCTGGCCACCCAGGAACGCCTGGTGATCAAAGGGGACGCCGATCGCCTGAAGCAGGCGCTCTTCGCTCTGCTGGACAACGCCGTCAAATACGGCTGCCCTGGCCAGAGCGGCAGTGTGAGCGTGCGCCTCGATTGCCAGGGGAGCACCAGCCTGATCCAGGTGATCGATCATGGTCCAGGTATCGCCCCTGAAGACCTGCCGCACATCTTTGAGCGCTTCTACCGCGGCCGCCATCTCCCTCCCAGCCTGCCTGATGGCACGACGATCCCCGGCGCGGGCCTGGGTCTGGCACTGGCACGGGCGGTTGCGCGTGCCCACCAGGGCGAGGTCAGCGTCAGGAGTGAGGTCGAGCAAGGTTCAACCTTTACGCTGGCCCTCCCTTCGCCGGTTGGAACCCGTCCCCTCTCAGCAACGGCCGAGTGATTGAGCTGAGCGCCCTCCCTTCACCTCCACGGGCTCCGCTGTACCCGGCTCGCTCCCTCCAGAGGCAGGCACAGCAGCATTGACCGCGAAATGGCCTGCATGGTACACTGCGAAGCAATCGAGAGAGAGACGACTGAACATGTCCAGCCAGGATCACAGGAGTGCGAGCAGTCTCCTGATTGAGCACGCGCCGGTGGAGAGTATCAGCTATGTGGACCTCAACTCTGGACCTCGACCCGAAACGCGCCATTGCGACGGCCCTGCTGGGGCGGATCTGGCGCGGCGCCTACTTTGCCTCGTTTGCCCCTCTCCAGGTGGGCAATCTGCCGCGTCAGCCGCTGCCTGCCCCCGGCTGGGTGCGGGTGCGCAATCGGCTGGCTGGCATCTGTGGGAGGGACCTGCAGTTGATCTATCTGCGCCTCGATCCGCGTACGGCTTCGGCCACGCTGGGGGCGCAGCAGCCGCTCTACCCCGGGCATGAGGTCGTGGGCGAGGTGATTGAGGTGGGCGATGAGGTCGAGCGCCTGCAGGTGGGCGATACGGTCGTGCTGCAGTATGGCCCGAACTGCCTCATGTCGGGCCAGGAACTTCCCTGCCCGGCCTGCTCCTGTGGCGACTTCCAGCTTTGTGAACGCTCGTATCAGCCAGGCCCGGTTCAGATCGGTTCGGGCTGGAGCGAGGAAATGCTGGTCCATGAGCAGCAGCTCTTTCGTGTGCCGGAATCTGCCACACGGCCGGGAGAGCGGCTATTGAGCGACGAACAGGCGGTGATGCTGGAGCCGACGGCTGTGGCGCTGCACGCGGTGCTGCGACGCCCTCTTCAGGCCGGGGAGCGGGCGTTGGTGATCGGGGCGGGAAGTATCGGCCTGTTGACGCTGCAGGTGCTACGTGCGCTCAGTCCCCAGAGCGAGGTCGATGTGATGGCCCGCTATGCCTTCCAGGTGGAACGGGCAACTCGTCTGGGGGCTGTGCATATCATCTATCCCCAGGATAGCTACCGGGAGGTAGCGCGCGTTACGGGCGCGGAATTGCTGAACGGGGTCTTTGGTAACCAGATGCTGCTGGGCGGCTACGACGTGATCTACGATACGGTGGGGAGCAGTCGCACGGTACAGGATGCGCTCCGCTGGACGCGCGCCGGGGGTACAGTGGTGCTGGTGGGCCTGAGCCTCCGTCTGCTCAAGGTCGACCTGACGCCTATCTGGCAGCGCGAGGTCAATTTGATCGGCTCGCTGGCTCATGGCCAGGAACAGTGGCCGCTCGCGGACGATGGCGCCCCCTTGCAGCTACGCTCGACCTTCTCGATCGCTGCCGAACTGATCGCCGCTGGAGCGCTTGCACCTGAGCAGCTGATCACCCACCGCTTCCCGCTTACGGAGTACCGCCATGCGCTCACCGTCGCCACCCATAAGGCGCAGACCCGCGCTATCAAGGTGCTCTTCGACTATGCTCTGCAGCCGGCAACAGTGGTCCCTAATGTGCGCGCCTCGCGCTCGCGCCGTACTCGCCAGACGCTGACTGCGACCTTTCCTGCGCCGCTGCAGCTCACGCACGGCGGCCCAACGACGACCAGCTCCCGCCGCATGGCTCAAGGTCGGGAAGGCACTCCTCAGGCTGATGAGATCCCTCTGCCGGGCAACATTCTGGAGGACGCGGCGCTCGCTCGCTCCCCTGAGAGTACTTCCAACGTAACAAATGACTCGCCCCAAGCGTTACAACTAGAGGAGCCAGAGACCTCTGGTCTCGTCAGCGATCAATTCGATAAAGAATGATTCCAAGCATTTGTTGATAGATCCTTTATAATAGCTATACAAAGACCGCGAGTGGGAGTTTCTATGTCTTTATTCTCTGGAAATTCAGAAAAATCCCCTGTCACCTCGCACACATCTGACTCGCCCTCCTGGCCGGCGATGGGCCAGCCGGTGCGCGCCTCTGGCGAGGGCAACGGCCGACGGCCTGTGCAGGCCTCTGGATGGGGCGAGCCCCTGGCCGAGAGAGTGCCCGCCTCGCTGGCCAGGCCGGTCACGCCGTCGCCGCTGCCTCCCTCTCGTGTTGAGATGGAGCTGGCCGGCTCTGGTGTGGCGAGCAGAGCGGTGCAGAGCAACGGGCACGGCGGCAGAGCGCGCTCGCGACGCCACCGGCCACGCCTGATCCTGGGAATCGTGATGGCTGCCCTGGCGGCGCTGGTCGCTGGCGCGACGCTGGTGGCCTACCTGACGCCCGATCTCTTCACAGGCACACCTGCGGTGACAGGGAGCGGCAGCGGGCTGCCAGATGCCTCGAGGATGTTTATTGGTCCTCCCTATACCCCGGCTCAGATTAACCAGTTGCGCCACCTGGTTGACCATATGTCCTACAAGCAACTGGCCAGCCTCTATGTGGCCCACATGTCCCTCGATGAGAAGCTGGGTCAGTTGATTATGGTCGAGTATAATGACGATCATTACTCGGCCGATCTGGATAATATGATCACCAACCTGCACGCTGGCGGGGTGATCATGTACGAATTCCAGATGCAAACCTTCGCCCAGACGAAGCATGACATCGCTACGATGCAGCAGCGGGCCAGGATTCCTCTGCTGATCTCGACCGATGAGGAGGGTGGCCCCTACGTCCATCGCCTCTCTCATATCTATGGCCCGCGTCCCTCGGCCTGGGACATCTACCAGTCGGGCAGCGTGGCCTACGCGGCCCAGGAGGGCCATAAGATGGCCCACGATCTGCTGGCTCTGGGGATCAACGTGGACCTGGCCCCCGACGTCGATATCATGCTGGTGCCGGGCTACGACACCGTGACCCGCACCTTCGGGACCACCGCCGCTGATGTCATCAAATACGCCGGACCCTTCATGGCGGCGATGCAAGAGGATGGCCTGATCGCCTGCATCAAGCACTACCCCGGCGGCCTGGGCGATACGACCCTCGATGCGCACAAGACGCTCCCGTCGGATAATCGCAGCGCCAGCCAGATCTACTCCACTGAACTGGCTCCCTATAAATACTTTATCAACGCCTCGAACAAGTATATGCGCCCGGGCATCATTATGCCAACGGATGTGCTGATGCCGGCGATCGACTCGCAGTGGCCAGCGGAACTCTCTTACAAGTTCATGACACAGATCCTGCGCCAGCAGTTCGGCTACGACGGGGTGGTACTCACCGACGCCCTTTACATGCAGGGCATTGCCGAGCACTGGAACATGCCAGAGGCCGCGGTGATCGCCCTGAACGCGGGCAACGATATGCTGCTCGGCCCCAATGGCAGCGATCAGACGGTGGCCATGATCGAGGGTCTGAAGGCCGCTCTGCAGGACGGCCGCCTCTCCATCCTGCGTGTCAATGAGGCCGTGACTCGTATCATTGCGCTGAAGATGCAATATCACCTGATGCCTGCAGTGCCTCCTCAGAGCTGAGAGAGGCCCTGCGCGGCAGATCCCTTGTTTGCTTGTTCTCTCTGTATACTCTAAATGAGTGTCAAAAGCGATGTGCCTGTGACCAGCAGTCAGTTGGATGAACGACCTTTGTTTCCTATAAGCAGGAGCTGTCTATGTCTACCGAGATCGAGAGTCCAGACGAGCCTGTGCCGACCCTCCACTCCCCGAAGCCGCAGCCAGTCCAGGCCAGAGCAGGCGCGGCGCCGCCCTCCAGACCCAGACCCCGGCTGCGGTCCGCGCTCTCTGTCGTTGCCCTCCTGCTGGTGCTGGCAGGCGTGATCACCTTGCTCTTGAGCAACGAGGTGCAGGCCTTGTTGACGCAGACAACGGTGGCCACACAGGAGAACTTCGTCCCCGGTCCCTTTGTCGAGAATCCCCTGAGCGCGAACCAGGTGAACGCCCTGTACCACCTGGCCTCACATATGAGTGGGCAGAAGCTGGCCTCTCTCTATGTCTCACGTATGACACTCGACCAGAAGCTTGGTCAGCTCTTTATGGTCCAGTACTACGGCACAGACTACTCGGCGGACCTCGAGACGATGATTCACGACCTCTACGCGGGCGGCGTCATCATGTATGCAGCCCAGATGCGCACCTTCCAGCAGACCCATAGTGACATCCTGCATATGCAGGCGAAAGCCTGGATGCCGCTCTTCATCTCCGCCGACGAGGAGGGCGGCTACGTCGAACGCATCAATAACATCTATGGGCACCGTCCAGGAGCGCTGGAAACCTACCAGACCGGCCAGGTGAGTAATGCAGCAAAGCTGGGCCACGGAATCGCTCACGATCTGAAGGCCCTCGGCCTGAACACTGACCTGGCCCCAGATGTGGATGTACCAGTGACCAGTGGTCCCGACCAGTACCTGCGCACCTGGGGCTATACCCCGCAATCGGTGATCGAGTATGGCGGAGCCTACCTGCGCGCCGTGCAGGGCGATGGCGTGGTGGCCTGCCTGAAGCACTTCCCCGGGCTGGGAGCTGCCACGACGGATGCCCACACGGGATTGCCCATCATTAAACGGACACGCGATCAGATCTACTCGACAGAGCTGGTGCCTTTCAAACACTTTGTGCAATCACAAAATGCCCTGGACCATCCAGGCATGATCATGACCACCGATCTGCTGATGCCAGCCCTCGACCCCACCTGGCCCGCGGAGCTTTCGCCGACGATCGTCAATGGCATCCTGCGCCATGAGTTTGGCTACAATGGGGTGGTGATCACAGATGCCCTCTATATGGAGGGCATTGCCAAAAAGTGGAGTCTGCCGCAGGCGGTGGTGCTGGCCCTGGCAGCGGGCAACGATATGATCCTGGGCGTGCGCAGCTCCTATGACCTGCAGGCCTCGATCGCGGCGATCAAGCAGGCTCTGGCGAGTGGCCAGCTCTCGATGGCGGAGATCAATGCCTCCGTGACCCGCATTGTGACACTCAAGCTCGACTACCACCTCTGGCCAACACCCCAGGCCTAGGAGAGGAGGGGGCGTGATCTTCTCACGCCCCTCGTGGGAGGCCGGCTGTGCGATCAGGTCCCACCAGCGAGCATGGGCAGGCATCGTCAAGAGTCCCACAAAATTGTCCGCTTAGGGAGACTATGCTATACTGGCACTGTCCTGACAATACACCAGACAGAGCCTGATCACACTCCATTTCCTGCGCGGCCGTGGCCACGGCAGCCAGGCTGCTAGAACGATCTCAGGGAGTTAGAGAAACCATGCCAGAAGACACCAGCTCTATGCAGAATCCATTCATCGTCGGCGAGCGCGTCTATCTGCGGCCGCTGGAACCGGCGCAGGATAACCACCTCTACGCGACCTGGATGAACGACGAGGAGATCCGCCGCTATTTCTCCATCTACCCCACCAGTGACACCCGCGCCAGAGAGCGCCTCGACCTGCTCTACAAGGACGGCAAGCATATTATCTTCGGCGTCGCACTCAAAAGCGACAATCGCCTGATTGGCCTGGTCGGTCTCAAGGACATCAACTATATCAACCAGACGGCAGAGTTCTACATCATTATCGGTGATCGCGCCGTCTGGGGCCAGGGCTACGGTACTGAGGCGACCAGGCTGATGATCCGCTATGGCTTCATGGAGTTGAATCTCAATCGCATCCAGACGCAGGACATGGAGGAGAACATCGGTGGCTGGCGAGCGGACGAGAAGGCTGGCTTCAAGTATGAGGGCACCCTGCGCCAGGTGATTCTGCGTTTCGGCAAGTACCATGACGTGCGCGTCTACAGCCTGCTCAGAAGTGAGTATCTGGAACGCCTCGAAGAGGAAGAGCGAGCTTGAAGAGGGGATAAAAGGGCTTATGTCGATTGCCATTCAAGAGATCAGCGAGCGCGAGCAGTGGAATGGCTTTCTGAGAGATCAGGCGCATGGCCACCTGCTGCAATCCTATGAATGGGGCGAGCTGAACAAGTACCTCGGTGGGCGCATCTATCGGCTGGGAGCGCTGGAAGATGGGCGGCTGGTCGGTGCCATGATGCTCTCTGTAGCACCGGTGCCGATTCCTGTCAACATACCTGGTCTGCAGCTCAACTGGCTCTACTGCTGTCGCGGCCCCGCTCTCGAAGGGCCCGATTCCCCAGCGCTGGCGGCCCTGATCGAACACGCCCACAGGATCGCTCGCCGCGAGAGATGCGTGGTGCTGCGCCTGGAGCCAGACATCGCCGACGATCACCCGCAGATGGAGCAGTGGCTAAGCGCCTATCGCGCCCTTGGCTTCCGTACCTATCCCTACGCTATTCATCCTCGCCGGAGCTGGGTGCTGGACCTCCGCCCTGACCTGGAGACGCTCTTCGCCAATTTCAAAATGACCTGGCGCCAGAATGTGCGCGTTGCCGGACGCAAGGGGGTCGTGGTGCGTGAGGTCAGCAGCGAGGCTGACTTCGACGCCTACTACAACCTGCTGAAGATCACCAGCGAGCGCGACGATTTTTTTATCCACAGCAAGGAGTATCACCGCGAGATCCTGCGCCAGTTCTCGGAGCACGGAGACGCCGTGCTCTTCCTCGCTGAGCACGAGGGCGAGGCCCTGGCAGCCAAAATGCTGATTCGCTTCGGAGACTGGTGCTGGGATATGTTCGGGGCCACCTCCAACCACAAACGCAATCTGAAGGCCGCCTATCTGTTACAGTACCGCTGCATCCAGTGGGCCAGAGAGCATGGCTGCACACACTTCGATTTTCGCTCGATCCCTGAGGTGCTTGCGCCCGGCGAGGAGATGTGGGGCGTCTACGAATATAAGCAGGGGTTCGGCGGTTTCTCTCGCCTGCACATCCCAACACAGGATTATGTCTACCGGCCCCTGATCTACATGGCCTGGAGCAAACTGGTCGAGGTGCGCCGTGAACGCCGACGGGCCGAGCGGCGTAAAATCGAGCTGGAGCGAGCAGCCCGCGGCAACCAGAGCGGCCAGCAGGGCCAGAACCAGGGCAGCCAGAGCGAGAGGAAGCCTCAGGAGCAGCCAGCGCAGCGCACGTCAGCCGGCTCACAACACCAGGGATAGAGAAGACCAGAGAAGACAAGAGAAGTGATTATGGAAGCACGCATCATCAGCGACCGCCAGCAGTGGAACGACTTCGTCGCTGCCTCGGTCTGCTGCAATATCACCCAGTCCTACGAGTGGGGTCAGCTCGCCCCCCATCTGGGAGCAGAGGCGCTCTACGCTGGTGTCGTAGACGACGACGGGAAGCTCTGCGCTGCCATGCTCGTGCTCATCTCGCGTATTCCCGTTCTGCGGCGTCCCTATTTCTATGCACCGCGCGGACCCGTCATTGACGATCCCGCCTCGCCCGCGCTGGGCCTGCTGCTCGATTTCGTGCGCGTCGAGGCACGCAAGCGCGGTGCTTTCATGCTGAAGGTCGAGCCGAGCGTGCCGGACGGCGATGCCGCCTGGCTGAAGGCTCTACTTCAGCACGGCTTTCGCAGCACCCCCTACGCCTCACATATTCGCCACGAGTGGATTCTGGACATCCGTCCCACGGAGGAGCAGTTGCTGGCCGGCATGAAAGAGAAGTGGCGCTACAATATCCGTCTGGCCACACGCAAGGGAGTGACGGTGCGGCGTGGCGAGGGCAGCACAGACCTCGAAACATTCTATCGTATCTACCGCCTGACCAGTGAGCGCGATCACTTCTTCATTCACGAACAGGCCCACTATGAGGACGTGCTGCGCCTCTATAGTGAGGATGAGCGCGCCGCCCTCTTTCTGGCCGAGTATGAGGGGAGGGCCATCGCCGGCATCATCGTGCTCCGCTTCGGCCGCTGGAGCTGGTATATGTACGGGGCTTCGTCGAACGAGGAGCGCAATCGCATGCCTAACCATCTCCTCCAATGGACGGGCATACGCTGGGCGAAGTCTCATGGCTGCTGGTACTACAACTTCCGCGGCATTCCCGATAGGCTCGAGGAGGGCCAGGAGCTGTGGGGAGTCTACACCTTTAAACAGGGCTTCGGCGGCTATCCGCTGCGCTTTCTGGAGACCCATGACCTCGTGTATCAGCCGCTGGTCTACCAGGCCTATCGCCGCCTGCTGGACATCAAGCGCCGCCGCGATGAGCAGCGCCTCAAAAAGCTGAGCGCCCCGCCCGTGCGCAGTGGCGGCTGAGCGTCTCAGCGGGCCCGGGGACTGCACCTGTCTGCGTCTGCGGGCCGCCAGCATGCGAGGACGAGAGGGACACCAGGAGCCAGGATGCTCGTATCCCTCTCGTCCTCATGCATCTCTTTCGTCAACCCGGCTCAACTCAGCCCAACTCAGTCCGGCGCGACCGAACGGCGCCCTACTGACCCGAGCGCAGGGCCTGGAGGGCAGCCAGACGCTCGCGGGCGATCGTACTATCAGGCTTCACCCGGGCCAGGTTCTTATACACGCGGCTGGCCTGCTCATACTCGCCAACTGACTGATAGGTCTGGCCGAGCATATCGTAGGCCTCATAGTTATGGCGATCGATCGCAATGAGCTGCTGCAGGGCGGCCACCGCCTCCTTGACCTGATGGGTCTCGAAGTAGTAGCGCGCCACCACCGTCTGATACTCGGTCGCCTCGCGCGTGCGCCCGATGCGCCAGCAGAAGGCCACAACCTCACGCAGCAGGCCCATATCGCTGGGAGCCAGATCCACAGCCCGGCGGTAACAATTCAGAGCATCATCCTCATTGCCCATCTCAGCGTAGATATCGGCGATGCGGCGCATAGCCTCCGAGGCCTGCGGACGCTGATTGCGCCGCTCGTGGATATCGGCCAGCAAGCGCAGCTCAGCAATGCCCTCCTCGAGCTGGCCACGATTGATGTAGATATCGGCCAGTTCGGCGTGAGCACGCGGGTCCTGGGGAGCCAGACGCACCATCTCATTGAGTACATTGAGGGCATTATCTCCCTGACGCTTGCTGAGGTAATGGCGCGCCAGCTCAGCGTACTCCTGGAGGGCGCTATCGATATCGCCCGGGCGAGCCGAGATCTCGGCGAGCGCCGAGGCCACCTCATCCTGATAGGTGGTCGCCTGTTTGATACGGCGCAGGACGGCCTGCATCTGCTCCTCCTTGCCAGCGCGGCGATAGGCCCTGGCGAGCAGGAGAGAGATCTCCACCTCAGGCGCCTGATGCTCCTCATCCTCCTCGCGCGGACGGGCAGCCCAGATCGTCGGGTCCATGGCCGCAGGCGAGCGGCGCACCTGCTGGAGGGCCTGCTCCAGCTCCTGAATAGCCTCCTCAGGCTTCCCCTGAGAGAGCAGACAGTGAGCCATGCTGACGCGGGCCAGCACCTCGACAGCGCTATCGCGCGTCGCCAGGCGGTAGGCATCCACGGCCTTATCGAAGTAGCCCGCCTGCTGATGGATCTGGCCAAGAGCGAAATGCACATCAGCGTTATTCGACTGAGCATCGAGGGCCTGATGGTACTCGCGCGCCACCAGCTCATAATGGCGCTGGCCCTGGCCGCGCAACTGCCAGCGGATGCGCGTCAGCACCTCCAGAGCGGAGGCGCGGCCGGCGGAGGCCGCTCCAGTGATCATCAGGATATGCCAGCGCACGAGGGCCACGATGTTGCGCGGATCGACCTGCAGGACACGCTGATACTCAGCAGCCGCCTGCTGCGTGCGGCCAAGCTTTTGCAGAGCCAGCGCATAGTTGAGGCGTGTCGGCACACTGGTGGGGCTTTCCTGCAGGGCCTGTTCCAGCTCCGTCAGAGCACGATCCATGTAGCCCAGGCGCAGGTAGGCCTCAGCAGCCTGAGTGCGCTCACGCAGGAGATCCTCCTTGTTACCATGCGAGGAGAGCAGGTTGATCAGGCGCATACGATAGGTCAGGTTATTTGGCTCCAGTTGCAGAATGCGCCGGTAGGTCGCAATCGCATCATCCACGCGCCCATTGGCAATATAGGTATCGACCAGGATCGCGTACTTGGTGATCGCCTGCTCAATGCGCCCCTGACGGACATAGATCTCACAGAGGACCTGATGCACATCCAGATACTGCGGCGCGACATCGATCACCTTGAGGCACTCATCAATCGCCGAATTGAGCAGGCCATGCTCGATATAGCGCTGGATATCCTGCATGGACTGCACGACCTGCAGGCGAATGCCATCGGGCAGGGAGGCCGTGCTCGCCAGCACGGCGCCGGCAACCTGCTGGAGCGATTCATCGCGCGCCGCCGCCCCGGCGATCTTGCTGAGAAGCTCCTCGGCATCGTCCCTGCCACCGCGCGTCGTCAGAGCCGAAGAGGCAGGGCTGAGCTGTTCGAGACTCGTCGGGAGCGCCGGTGCCGGTGGAGGCGCCGCCGGTGCGGTCGGGGCCGCCGGTGCGGGCTGCACCACAGGGGCGGAGGCCGCAAGCGCTGCGGGAGGCGCCGCTGGCGGCTGCGGCTCAACCTGTCTGGTAGGGGTATCCGTCAGCCAGGAGGCCGCAGAGGCCGCGGCGGCAGGAGGAGCCGGCGGATTGGGGAGTGAGGGAGCGGCAGGCGGTGCAGCAGGCGGTGCCAGTGGTCCGGGAGCCGGCGCCGACTGCACGGGCGGCTGCACCGGATTCATCATCTGCGTTTTATCAGCCTCGTTGAGGATACCAGTCAGCCAGTCAGGCAATTCAGCGGCCGCCGCGGGCGTTGCGGGCTGAGGAGCCGGCGGCTGCAGCGGGTTCGCTGCAGGAGTAGAGGGAGCCGGAGCCGCCCCCGGCACCGAGAACATCATGGTGGCCGCCTCCGGCAGCGAAGGGGCCGCCGGGGGGGCAGCCATCTGATCAGGAGGCAGCACACGTGTTGCATTGGCCTGACTTTGCAGCGATGGCGGCGGCGTGCTGGGCTGAGGCTGAGGCTGGGGCTGGGGCTGAGGAACCGGCGCGCTCTGCATCTGCTTCAGCATAAACTCAACCTGAGCGACCTTATCGCTCCAGCCGCGGCTGCGCAGAAAACCCAGGAGGGCATTGTAGACCGTGAGAGCCTGTTCTTGCTCGCCCAGCATACGATGAGCCTCCGCCGCCTCCTGGCAGAGCTGAACCAGTTGATCCGCCTCCTCGACAGTGAGGGCATCGAGATTCACCCGATCCACAGCTTCGTCGAAGTGCACCGTGGCGGTGCGCAGATCGCCCCGCGCGCGATAGCACTGTCCCAGGGCATAGTAACAGGAGAGCGCGTACTCAGGGTCATTGAGCAGCATCTGAAACTGGCGAATGGCATCATCCCAGCGTTTCTGTTCCTGATAGAGCCATCCCAGAAAATAGCGCGCATCGGGCCGATCAAAGCCACTTTCCAGAATCTGCTCACAGAGGTCGATAGCATCATTGTAGCGACCCTGGGCCTGAAAAGCTTGAGCCTGGCGCAAGATACCTGTGACCTGGCTTGCAGTGATACGTTTTTGAGGAGCAGCTCCTCCGCCATTGGGACCAGCCGGAGCAAGAGCCTGCCCGGGGTTCCCCATGCCGCCGAAATTGCCCGCGCTACCCATATTACCCATGATGCCAGTATTACCTCCGCTTATGTTGCCCGGCCCATCCGAGCCGACGACCGGGCTGCCAGTGAAAGCCTCCAGTCCTGCGAGTGCATCACCGGGCGGCGCGGCGCGGGCCTCTCCCGGCAAGGGACTCAGCGGCCACTGTTTCTGGACCCCCTCAGCGATCTGGGAGAGCAGCGACTGCGCCTGCGTATTGGTGACATCGACCCGCAGGACCTCTTCACACTGAGCGCGAGCCGCCGCCAGATCATTGCGTAAGAGATAGCCTCTGGCAGCAGCCAGGCGCTCCTGTATCATCAACGTCAGATCTTTCTTCTCTGCGTAGTACGTTGCGAGCCGCTCGTGAGGTTCAGGGCTGGCAGGGGAAAGCTGAAGGGCCTTCTGCCAGGCCGCCTCCGCCCGTGCCCCCTGGCTCGCCTGCGCATAGAGATCGGCGAGCTGGACGTATGCCTTGTAGGCGTCCTCGCGCCTGCCGAGCCAGCCATACAGCTCGGCAGTTTTACTGAGCGCAATGATATCGCCCGGCTTACGGTTCAGAAGATATTCGTACTCTTCAAGTGCCTGCTGCCATTGCCGGGTCTGCATGTAGCAGAACCCCAATCCCTCATGCGCCGCTGTATCGTCTGGGAACTCTGCCAGCGCCCGCTGGTATTCGCGGGCTGCCTCCGTCCACTTACTATCCCAACGGTAGCGGTCGGCGGCATCCATTGCTGTAGTGAAGACCTGTCTGTTCCCAGGCATGTAGGCTTCGCTTTCTTCTCTCTTCTCTACTCAGAATGGGCACCTGTCAACAAGTTCACCATCATTTTGACACTAGGTTACTACAATCCTGCATTGACGCTCTCTTTTTGGTACTAAAGTACTTCGTCCGCCGCGTGGCCCGGCCGTGCACGCTCCGACCCCCCTTCAACCGTCTACCGCATAACGCAGGCAGCTTGCTACATAAAATGGAGGACAGGTAAAGCTTAATGACACAATACAGATATATATTTGTATGTCTGAGTATACTGAATAGTAATGAGACTATTTTATCCATAGAGTGCGTCCTCTAGAGGAGATCCAGGCACTGCCGTCACCTGCTCCCATAGCAGGAGAAAGGAGTCGCATGCTATCTCAGCGGAGCCTGTCCGGCCGGCTTGTCCTCTCGCCGGTGCGTCTGACGCTCTTTGGAATTACGCTGCTGGAGGAGATGATCTCTGGCTTTCCCACCATCGGGCTGCCGTTGCTGCGCCACCAGATCCCGCTCTCCTACACCCAGATCGGCCTGCTCTTCACGCTGGGAGCGGCCGCCTCGATGGTGCTGGAGCCGCTGAGCAACGTGCTCAGCGATTTTGGCAGTACGAAAAAGTACTGGGTCGTGGGCGGCCTGATCGTCCTGGCAGGGGCGTTCACGCTGGCCGGAGCGGCGCGCAGCTTCGCAGTGATTCTCTTTGCCTTTGCGCTGCTCTACCCCTCGAACGACATTGCCCTGGGGGCGGCGCAATCCTCGCTGATCGACGAGAATCCGCGCCGCAGCACACGCACGATGCTGCGCCTGGCCTTTATCGGAAACCTGGGCGATTTTCTGACACCGCTCACGGTGACGATCGTGGCCTTCCTGGCGCTGGGATGGGATGGCCTCTGCTGGGTGGGAGCTGCGATCTGGCTGGGCGTGGCGATCTTCGCCTGCTTTCTACACTTTCCCCGGGTGGAGCGCGGCCCCGGCCAGCGGCGGCGTAGTCTGCTCTGGGAAGGCTTCCTTGCGGCGCTGCGCAATCCCGCGATGATTCGCTGGGTGATTCTGGCGACGCTGCCGGTCATGCTCGATGAGGTCTACCGCTCGTTTGTCTCACTCTATCTGCAGGACGTGCTCCATCTTTCGGACGACGCCGTGGAGGCGCTGATCACCTTTGAGTCGGCCTCGGGCTTTCTGGGGCTGATCCTCTGCGAGCTGCTGCTGGCCCTCCGGGTCACGCCGCGTCAGGTGCTGCTCGGCTCGGCCATGACTGCGCTGGTGGGCATGACGGGGGTGCTGCTGACGCGCCTGGTCTGGCTGGAGGGGATTCTGCTCTGTGTGGTCGGGGCCAGCTCAATCGGCTGGTTTCCGCTGGCGAAGGCCCAGGTCTACGATCGCCTCCCCGGTCGATCGGGGACCGGCCGGGCCTTGCTCAGCCTGGGTACGCCCTGCTCGGTCGTGCTCCCCAGCATCGTCGGCTTGATCGCCGGTCGTTTCGGTATCATCAGCGGCGTGGGGTTTCTGGAGCTTGCCCCGCTGCTGATCATCCTGCTGCTCTTCAGGCAGAGGCAGGAGCAGCCCACGCCGATGGGCGCGGGCGGATGAAGAGGCAGTGCGGTGGGCGGCGCGCGGGGGAGAGGCAGTGCACAGGCTGGAGAGGGAGGACTGTCAGGGGACTGAACGGCTATGATATGATGGAGACACGGAGACTTTTTCGCGGAGAGAGCAAGCCCATGCCTGCAACCATCTTTGATAGCCGCCCGCTCGTGGCACGTATGACCGCCGAGCTGCAGCAGGAGGCCGCCGAGTTTCGCAAACAGCATCGGCGCTCAGCCCGCCTGGCGCAGGTGATCGCCGGCCACGATCCTGCCGCTGAGGTCTACAGCCGTCAGCTTGTGCGCTCCTGTCGCCGGATCGGCCTGAGCTGCGCCACCCTGGCCTACCCCTTTGAGGTGGAGGAGGCCGAGCTGCGCCTGGCGGTCGCCACACTCAGCGACGATGCCACCACCGACGGGGTGGTGCTGCTGCTGCCTCTTCCTGAACATATCCGCCAGCGCGTGGTCACTGAGGTGCTGCACCCCGAAAAGGACGTTGACGGCCTTGGCCCGCGCAACGCTGGCAATCTCTTGCTGGGCTTCCCTGGCTTCATGCCCTCAACCGCGGATGTCGTGCTGAGCGTGCTGCGGGAGGCGCAGATTCCCATCGCCGGCCGACACGCCGTGGTCGTGGGACGCAGCAACGTCGGCGGCAAGCCAATCGCCCTGGCGCTGATGCGCCAGGATGCAACGGTGACGATCTGCCATTCACATACACAGGATCTGGCGGAGATTACGCGCAGCGCTGATATTCTGGTGGTCAGCACAGGCCGCCCGCGCCTGATCACGGGGGCCATGGTCAAACCCGGCGCGGTGGTTCTTGACGCGGGGATCAATACGCTCAACGGGAGAGTAGTCGGCGACGTTGATGCGGAGAGCGTCGCTCCGGTCGCTGCCTTTCTCACTCCGGTGCCCGGCGGCCTCGGTCCGTTGACACACCTGACGTTGATCCGCCACACGCTGCTGGGACCGCAGTGACGCGGGTCAGCCAGGCCGGAACCAGGCCTGGTCTGGCCTGGCACGCAGCCGACGAGCACGCCAGAGGGAGCACCGTGCAGCGTTGCGAAAGGCCGACTGTGAATCGCCGCTTCTTTACCGGGTCTCTACCAGATTTTTACCTGCACCCCGGCAACCCTCTGCTAGGATATCTGTTGCATCATGAGATCGTATCCATAGCGATCTACTTTATAGAACGGGTCCAGATCACCCTCCCATGTGATCAGAGACCCGACAGGACTCTACTATTCATGGCACGACGATCCATCAACGAGGACAGCCCGACCTTCAACACCGCCGGCGAACACACCAGCGCTGGCTGCTTTCCCGCCGATACCTGGCTTGCGACGCCTGATGAGGAGCAGCGCTTCGAGCTGTTGCGCCTGGCAAGCTTCGCCCTCAGATTGCGCGGACTCGAAGAGCGCTGGCAGCAGAAGGTTCCCCGCCGCCGTAGCGAGATGCAGCGCCAGGCCTTCCAGCGCTGCCTGCTGCAGCATGCCATCTTTCAACAGGTGGTGGCGCTCATCCGCCTCAACGCCCGCGAGGAGGCCTTCCAGATCCTGAGCGCCTGCCGCCTCTAGCCAGGCAGGCCTGAGGCGAGACGCTGAGCCAGCTCGCAGCGGAACAGGTGACAACGGCCATGGGCTCAGCAGACCCGCTCGCAAGGGCAGGACGGCGAGAGCAGCTCCTGCCTGTCGGATCATCCACCAGCCCGGATCGGCCGCTGGCCGGGCTGGTTGCTCTATGGCTCTGGCTCGTACGTCTCGAGGAAACGAATGACCTCGCGGGTGATCTGACTGGGGGTCGAGGCACCAGCGGTCACGGCCACTCGCTTTTTGCCCTTGAGCCACTCTAGCTGCAACTGCGACAGATCCTCGATGCGCACGGCTGGCACACCGGCCAGCTCCTGCGAGACCTGCACCAGCCGATTGGTATTGTTACTGCGCGGATCGCCTACGACGATCGTCAGATCCGCCCCTTTCGCCTGGCTGACAACGGCCTCCTGACGGGTCTGCGTGGCTGCACAGATGTCGATGTAGACCTTGACCTGCGGATAGCGCGCTTTGATGTAGTCGATCACGCGGCGCGTGTCCCATTGGGAGAGGGTGGTCTGTGTGGAGATCGCCAGCCTCTCTTGCTGCTCTGGCGTGAGGTTCAGCGCGTCGACATCAGCTTCGCTCTCGATGAGACTGATGTGACCCGGCACCTCGCCGATCACTCCCTCTGGCTCTGGATGCCCTTTCTTGCCGATGTAGAGAATGTAATAGCCCTGCGCCACCAGCTCACGCACCAGATCATGGGTCTTCGTCACATCGGGACAGGTGGCGTCAATACAGTGGAGCCCGCGCTCCCGGGCCCGCTCCTTGACCAGCGGCGACACGCCGTGCGCGGTAAAGATGACGGTGCCTTCGCGCACTTGCTCTAGAATGGCCGCCCGGTCTGGCCCATCCAGGGTGACAATGCCCAGCGAACTCAGCTCCTCAATTGCATGCCGGTTATGCACAATCTGCCCAATAATGTGAATGGGACGCGGCAGCGTGGGATCTTTGGCGGCCCGACGGGCGATCTGTAGCGCATCCACTACGCCGTAACAGTAGCCACGGGGAGAGACCTTGATTACTTCCATAACATCCTCTATAGAACCATCGCGGAGGCTGTGCCATAAGCATGGCTGTTTTCTCTATCGTACCATAGAGATCAACTGATCTGAAGGCAGTCGCCTGTCAGAATACGTCGCAGATCGGCAGGGGTGTAGAGACAGACAAAGGCCAGAAGACCAGCAGCCTCTTCGACCGAGGACTCGCTGGCCAGATCAAGGATAATCAAGGGCACCTGCCGCTTGCCACAGGCCTGGGCAATGGCGGCGGCTGAGATGAGCGGTGTGGCCGGAACCAGGGCAGGCACACTGATGAGCAACTGGACCTGGGGCAGCAGAGCTTCCAGGTGCACTGTCTCATCTTCCTCATAGATACGCTTCATACCCGCCTGTTTGAGCAACTGTGCGTAAGGCCGCCGCAACTCCTCCGGCCCGATTAGCAGAGCTGAGCGGCCACGTAACCCACCAAGGCATGCATCAGCAATCGATATGACCTGTGGCGCCAGATGTTGCATCGAATTCTCTCTCCTCCAGACAGGTTCCACCTGTTCACAAATGCCAGATACCATGCTCTGACAGCATGGCTCAAGATGTTCCTGTTTATCGTAGCGTATGGCAGAGTGGCCAGGCATCAGGTAATCACCTGATTTTGTATGGGGATTCACCCATACGGTCTTCGCTGCGCCGCCCCGGAGGCGCTTTGTTGACATCCCTTCACGCTATGGACTATACTAAAGAAAGCTCTTGAAGAGAACAGGTAAGGCCGCTTCAACCCTTCCTTTTTTGCGTATCCTGCCCACAGTTCGGATCAAGGTACGCTAAACAAAGTCCGTGGGCTGTTCTGTGTTTCAAGGGATTGTTGACCTCAGGAAGGGCACACATGAAACTACGGGCATTCGCGCAACAGGAGGGTGTGCGCTATGAAACGGCCTGGCAGTGGTTCAAAGCAGTCAAGATCAAAGGGCGTCAATTAGGGTCTGGAACGATTATTGTCACGGAAGAATGAGAGCAACAGCTACCACCTGAAGCGGTGGTGGTGGTCTATGCGTGGGTTTCCGCCAATGAGAACCGGTCTAACCTGAATACGCAAGCAGAACGGTTATCTGCCCACTGTGCAGCAAAAGGCTGGAAAGTCAACAGGGTGTAGAGGATGGTAAAGGGATGCTCACGTCCCTGGTAGTCCATCCGGTGAGGGTTGTCGTTCCCCTCACGAAGCCAAAAAGCAAGCGCGTGGTAGCCGAAGCAAGCGGTCAATAGAACGCTATAAATCGCTAGAAAACGCTCCGCTTTTTGGAACGATCTTCATAAACGATCTTCATAGATGAGAGCAAGCAACATGAAACAGATCATCACCGCAAAACTGAAGCTCACTACGACGCCAGAGCAGTTTGCCGCTTTACGTCAAACGCAACTGGTCTATCGTGATGCACTCAATGCGGTGAGTCTGTACGCCTTCGCACATGGCAAAACCAGTAGCGTCACGAAGTGGCACAAAGGCATGTACGCAGAACTACGTGCTCGTTTCGGTCTTCCCTCGCAACTGGCCTGTAGCGTGGAACGGCAGGTGGCGGCCACCTCCAAAGGACTCTGGACCAAACTCAAGAAGAATGTGGAGCATCGTCGGGCCAAGATCACCAAGAAACGCTTCAAGGGTCTGGACAAGCCGCCCAAGTACAATGCTCCAACGGTGCAGTACACCTATGAGCGAGATTACACGTTTCAATGTGAGAGTCAGGTCAGTGTTGGAACCTTGAACGGTCGCATCAGCGTTCCTGATCAGGGCTATGACAAACACACGGCTCTCATTCGAGAAGGGGCCACCATCGGAGACGCCAAACTGTGGTGTGATCGACTAAAGAAACAGTTCTATCTGCTGGTGTCCTTAACGCTCGACCTGGCCGAACCGACCTGTGACCACTTCACCGAAGTCGTTGGGGTGGATGTGGGTGTCCGCTATCTCGCTGTCACGTCTACCTCGACGGGCAAAGCAGGCTTTCACCCTGGAAAACAAACACGACATCAAGCCAACCATTACGCACGACTGCGCAAACGCTTGCAGCACAAAGGCACTCGTGGCGCGAAACGTCGTCTACGGCGCATCGGGCAACGAGAGAGACGGTTGAAGCAGCAAGCCAACCATTGCATCGCCAAACAGATCATCACGCAGCACCCACACGCGCTGATCGGGCTGGAACACCTCACCGATATTCGGGAGCACACCAGACGCCGAAAGCGCAAGCGCAAGAAAAACGGCAAGGGGACTGAGCCAGTTTCCCCAAAGGCACGCAAAGCCAACCGGGTCTATTCCCAATGGTCCTTTGCCGAGCTGGAGGCGCTCATCAGCTACAAGGCCGCGCTTGCGGGTTCCCTGGCTCTCAAGGTGGAGGCTGATTACATCTCAAAGGCGTGTCCCATGTGTGGGCACACCTGCGATGAGAACCACCCCTGCAAGGGCCTGCTCTTTGTGTGCCAGAACCCTGAGTGTGGCTGTACCCTGCATGCTGATCTGATTGGCGCTCGCAATGTGACCTTGAGGACGCTCCTGGTGTGGCAGGACTACGCCAGGACGGGATGGTTGACAACCATCCCTGATGCCTCGGACAAAGAAGCCAAAGCGGCACGTCTGCAAAGATATGCCGAGTTGCGGTGGAGTCCAGAGGTAACGACAAGCCTCCGGCTAGAAGCCGGAGGTCGTTGACATCAGGACATGTCAGATCAGGAAAGGATACATCGTTTGCTTGTCGATAGCCACGCGCACGTTGATGCCCCTCGCTTTCAGAAAGACCGCGACGCGGTGCTGCGTGCGGCCTTCGACGGGGGAATCTCCTGCATCATTGATCCCGGCTGCGATCTGGCTTCCAGTCGCGCTGCTCTCGCGCTGGCACGCAGCTACGCGGGCCGGATCTTTGCGGCCGTTGGCGTCCACCCCCATATGGCGACGTCCTATACTGCGGAGGTAGAGGCTCAGTTACGCGCGCTGGCGCGCGCGCCTGAGGTGGTGGCCATTGGTGAATTCGGTCTCGATTATTTCCGCATGCTCTCACCACGCGATGTACAGCGAGCCGTCTTCTGCGCCCATCTGGAGCTGGCACGTAGCTGCAACCTGCCCTGCATCATCCATGTGCGCGACGCCCACGACGATGTGATCGAGCTGTTGCGCGCTCATGGCCAGGGGCTGCGCGGCGTCTTCCACTGCTTCTCTGGCGATGTGGCTCAGGCCGAAGCATGTCTCTCGTTCGATGGCTTCATGCTCTCCTTCGCTGGCCCTCTCACTCGCGCGGGCAACTCCCTGCCAGAGGTGGCCGCGATGGTTCCCCTCGACCGTGTACTGGTCGAAACCGATAGCCCGTACCTCGTCCCCCAGCCCCTGCGGGCCAGGCGCAATGAACCGCTCTTCGTACAGTACGTCGCCCAGAAGCTGGCTGAGATCCGCGACACGCCTCTGGAATCGATCGCTCAGATCACGACAGCGAACGCCAGGCGCCTGTTCGGTCTTGGAGAACACCATGCAACTGTTTAATACCTTAACTCAACGTCTCGAACCTTTTACGCCCCTGCAGAACGATTGCGTGCGTATCTATGTGTGTGGAGTCACGCCCTATGATACCACGCATCTGGGGCATGCCTTCACATATGTATCTTTCGATACACTGATCCGCTACCTGGAGTTCTGCGGCTATGGCGTACGCTACGTGCAGAACGTGACCGACATTGACGATGATATTCTGCGCAAGGCGCGCGAGCTTGGCGTGTCCTGGGACGAGCTTGGTCGCCGTGAAACTGAACGCTACCTGCGCGACATGGATGCGCTCAACGTGCGTCGCCCGACCTTCTATGTGCGTGCTACCGACGAGATCCCCCAGATCATCGAGGTCGTTGAGAAGCTGGTGGCGAGCGGCTACGCTTACGTGAGCAGCGGCTGCGTCTATTACGATGTCAGGCGTGATCCCGACTTTGGCGCGCTGGCGCGTGCGGTCGGCCTGCAGGATTACGAGGCCATGCTCGCTGTGGCCAACGAGCGCGGCAACTATCCCGACGATCAGCGCAAGCGCGATCCGCTGGACTTCGTGCTCTGGCAGGCCCAGGCTCCCGGTGAGCCGGCCTGGCCAAGTCCCTGGGGACCGGGGCGCCCTGGCTGGCATGTGGAGTGCAGTGCCATGGCGCTCCATTATCTGGGAGAGCAGCTCGACATCCACGGCGGCGGCGCAGACCTGGCCTTCCCCCACCATACCTGCGAAATCGCTCAGTCGGAACACTTCACCGGCCGCTCGCCCTTTGTGCGCTACTGGATGCATACGGGCATGGTCTATCAGGATGGGGAGAAGATGAGCAAGTCCCTGGGCAACCTGACGCTGGTCAGCGATCTGCTCAAACGCTACAGCGCGAACGCCATTCGCCTGACCCTTCTGCATCATCATTACCGCCAACCGTGGGAATGTTTCCCCGCTGACCTGCAGATGGCCAGCGAGGAGGCCGTCCTCTTCGAGCATGTGGCGGCGCTGGTCGATGGATCCCAGGCTCAGGACGGCGAGGCGCTGGCAGTGCGTGCGCGCTTCCAGGAGGCCATGGAGCAAGATCTGAATACACCTGAGGCCCTGCAGGTGCTGCGCCAGGCTGCTCAGGCGGCCATGGAGACGCGCGACCGCAGCGCGGCAGGCGAGGTCACTCAGCTCCTGCGGGTGCTGGGTCTGCGCCTGTAGCTGCTACAGTCCCTCCCTGGCTGCACCGCCTCCCTCGGCCCCTCTTCTCCAGCGCCGCCGTAGCCAGACCGTTCCTCGCTGACGGCAGAGCAGGGCCAGCCAGGGAAGCGGCGCCTCCTACCCCTCGGCGCTGCTCTCCTGGCTCGCTGGCGCCTCCGCGGCCGGGTTCTGCTGCTGACGTTGCTGACTCCGACCACCCGTCATGAGCATGCCCAGCTCCTCCTCGCTCGCCTCAGGCGTCACGATATCCACGATGCGCCCTTCATACATGACGGCGATGCGATCGGAGAGGGAGCGAATCTCATCCAGCTCGGCCGAGACGAGCAGGACGGCCTTGCCAGCATCTCGCTGTTCGATGATCTGGCGATGGATGAACTCGATGGCGCCGATATCGACGCCGCGTGTTGGCTGCGCCGCGATGAGGACCTGGGGATCGGCGGCAAACTCACGCGCGACGATCACCTTCTGCTGATTGCCTCCGGAGAGCGCGCGCACCGGTAGCTTCGTGCTCGGCGTGCGCACGTCGAATTCGCGCACCAGGCGCCGTGCCCAGGCTGCGATCTCGTGCAGCCGCAGGATGAAGCCGCCAGCCGCGAAGCGCCTCCAGCGCTCACGTCCCAGAATGGTATTGCTCTCAATCGAGTCGCTGAGCACGAGGCCGCTGCCGCGGCGATCCTCGGGAATGTGCGCCACGCCGGCATGACGCGCCTGGCGGGCGTCCATATGCGTGATGTCCTGGGTCTGCTCACTCTGGCCGGCGTGGACGTGGGTGAGCGTCACACGGCCGGCGCTGGCCCTGCGCATGCCGGCCAGCACCTCGACGAGCTCGCTCTGCCCGTTGCCCTCGACCCCGGCGACGCCTAGAATCTCACCCGCATGCACCTCAAAGCTGATCTCGTGGAGGGCCTCCAGACCGCGATCAGATATGGCGGAGAGCCGTTCGACACGCAAGACCACCGGCCCAGGCTGTGCGGGTCGCTTGTCAACGCGCAACAGCACGTCACGTCCGACCATCAGCCGGGCGATCTCGGCCTGATTCGTTTCGGCGGTCACCAGCTCTCCGACGTTCCGGCCCCGCCGCAGGACGGTCACGCGATCTGTGAGTTCCAGCACCTCGCGCAGCTTATGGGTAATAAAGATGATGGTCTTACCCTGGCGAGCCAGACCGCGCAGCACGTCGAAGAGTTCAAAGGTCTCCTGGGGTGTCAGTACACCGGTCGGCTCATCCATGATCAGGATGTCGGCGGCGCGATAGAGGGTTTTGAGGATCTCGACGCGCTGCTGGAGGCCCACAGAGAGCTTTTCGATGCGGGCGTCGGGATCGATGGGCAATCCATAGCGCTGGCTGAGCTCTAGCACGAGTTCACGGGCCTGTCTCCGGTCGTAGATCGCCAGCGGGCCTCCGGGTTCCTGGCCCAGGACGATATTTTCAGCCACGGTCAGTGGAGGAATGAGCATAAAATGCTGGTGGACCATGCCGATATGCAGGCGAATGGCGTCGCGCGGCCCGGTGATCTGTACGCGCTCACCTTGAATGTAGATGTCGCCGCTATCGGGCCGAACCAGGCCATAGAGGATGTTCATGAGGGTCGTCTTGCCGGCGCCGTTCTCGCCCACGAGGGCGTGAATCTCGCCGCGCCGCACGCGCAGATGGACATGGTCGTTGGCAACCACGCCAGGCCAGGCTTTGCAGATGTCGCGCATCTCGACAGCATAGGGCGAGGCGCCAGGCCGGGCCTCGGCCAGGATCGTCTCTTGTTGCATGGCTGCTCTCCTCCTACTCGGCGCTGCCCGGCTCGTACGGCACGCCATCGGCGGCCGGGGCGACGGTGCGACCGACCAGGCCGATGAGGGCGACGATGGTCAGGATATAGGGCAGGGTCGCCAACAGGTTGGAGTCAATGCCGGTGTCCTGCAGACGAACGCTGAGGGCCAGGCCGAGACCGAAAATGAGACAGGCGCCCGCTGCACCCAGCGGCGTATATTTGCCAAAGACGACCGCCGCCAGGGCGATAAAGCCGCGCCTGGCGGTCATGTTGGAGTTGAAGGTGCCGGCCACTCCCAACGCCAGGAAGGCCCCCGCCAGACCGGAGAGCAGGCCGCTGGCTACCACGCAGGCATAGCGCACCAGGCGCACGTGAATGCCGGCGGTGTCCGCGGCCTGGGGATGCTCACCGACGGCACGAATACGTAGTCCCACGTTGGTTCGGAAGAGTAGAAACTGCATGGCGATGAGCATGACGATCGCCAGATAAAAGACGACGTTCTGCTGAAAGAGCACCTGGCCCAGAAAGGGAATATTCTGCAGCGGTCCCCAGGTCAGCATGGGGAGGCGCAGATTGGAGGCCAGTGTCGGAATACCCTGACCGCCGGTCTGGACGATGTTCAGAAAGTTGGTCAGACCCAGGGCCGCGATATTGATGGCGATGCCGCTGATGATCTGATCGGCCTTGAAATGGATGGAGACGAGGCCATGCACCAGCGCCAGCAAGCCCCCGGCGAGGATGGCCGAGAGCACGCCGAGGATCACGCTGTGCGTCGCCAGAGCCATGGCTACACCGGCGTAGCAGCCGATCAGCATCATCCCCTCCATTGCAATGTTGACCACACCACTGCGCTCAGAGATGACGCCTCCGAGGGCTGGCAGCAGCAGAATCGCTGCGAACTGCAGCGAGGCCTGCCAGAGATCGGGGGACGTAATGACGCGCAAGAACACTTGCCAGAACATGATCAGACCTCCCCGGTCGTGCTGATATCGTGCGCGCCGCGCTGGCGCTCGTCGGATGGACCAGACAGTTCCGCGCCCACCTCAGAGGTGCTCACAACGCCGTTCTCTGCAGCCTCGGCGCCACTCTCCGGTCCCTCCAGGTCTACGACTCCACCCGCCAGGGCCGCAACCACCCCGGGACGACGGCTGGCGGCGAGACGCCGGGTGAGAACGCGCTGGATGACCGGCAGGAACTGCACGGCAATGCTGAAGAGGACAAGGGCCTCAATGATGTAGACCAGGTCGCCTGGCACGTTGGCTTTCAGTTGCATTAACGAGCCACCCTCGCGCATCCCCCCGAAGAGCAGCGCTCCCAGAAAGATGCCGATAGAGGTCATGTGTCCCAGCAGCGCGACTCCGATGGCGTCGAAGCCGGTGGTATCATTTCTAAAGACCTGGCCGACGATCTCATAGGGATATTGCCCCATGAGCTGCAGTGCTCCCCCCAGGCCCGCAAAGAGTCCGGCCAGGGTCATCACCATGACGATATTGCGCTTCACTGAAATGCCTGCATACTGGGCCGCGCGCGGGTTCTCGCCGACGACGCGCGTCTCATAGCCGAAGGTGGTGCGCGTCATCAGGAACCAGTAGACGACCAGCGCGACCAGAGCCAGCAGAAAACTGATGTCGACGATGTACTGCTCAGGTTGAGCGATCGTGGGGAGCACATGCCCCAGCGTCTGATTGTAGAGCACAGAGAGCTTGGGCAGATTGGTCTGGGGAGGCATCGAAGGAGATTGATCGGCCTGGCCGGGGGCCTGCAGGGGACCGGCGACCAGCCAGTCGCTGACGTAGAAGATGATCCAGTTCAACATGATCGTCGTCACAACTTCGTGCGCCCCCCTCCAGGCCTTGAGCAGCCCTACGATTCCTCCCCAGATGGCCCCGGCGCAGGCTCCGGCGAGCATCATCAGCGGCGTGAGCAGCCAGCCTGGCCACGTTGATAGCTTGATGCCAACGATGGCGGCGAGAATGGCCCCGGCGGCGAACTGGCCCTCAGCCCCCACATTGAAGAGCCTGGCCCGATAGGCAATCGCCACGGCGAGGCCGGTGAAGATCAGGGGCGTGACATTGACGAGGGAAAAGGAGAGGTTCGCCGCGTTGCCAAAGGCCCCGTTGAAGAGGTAGCCGTAGGCTAGAATGGCGGCATTCAGACGATCGCCCGGCGAGCCGGAGGCCGTTATCATGATCACAATGGCGCCAGCGATCATCGCCAGGATGATTGCCAGCAGAGGACGCCCCAGCCCGGACCCTAGCTTACGCAGCCAGAGCACCAGCTCCGACTGGCTTTCGGAAGTAGTGGGCGAGCGAGGCTTAGCTGTCTGCAAGGCCATAGGTGATTCCTCCCAGGACAGGAAGCGGGTTGAGTTCCAGCACTCGTGGCCAGAAAAACTGATTGTCTAATGATAGCATCAGGACAGGGTAGAGACAAGCAGGGTTTAAAACTGTCAGCCAGGGGCTCGGCCGTCGTGTCACCTGCGTTGCCGATTGGCTGGCCGGTTGACGACCGGAAGTAGAGGGAGCCGGTACAACAAAGCAAAGACCAGACCGACAGGCCAGGCGTCTGGCCCGCCGATCTGGTCCTCTCCGGGCTTCCTTCTCAGGAAGGAATGTTTTCAGGAACAACGAGCGTTCCAGCCCTGATCTGGTCGGCAAATTGATCAGCCTTGGCCTTGGCATCGGCGGGAACCACCGTGCTGAGGGTGCCGTAGCCAACACCGTCATGGACCAGGTCAAAGCGCGGCGGGTTATTGGTGTACTTGCCGTTGGCGTAGTCCCTGATGGTGTCGTAGACTGCCACGTCCACCTTCTTGAGCGCGCTGGTGATCACGCTCTTGGGATGGAGATAGTTCTGATCGGCATCAACCCCGATACCGAAGACCCCCGCCTGATCTGCAGCATCCAGCGCGCCAACGCCACAGCCACCGGCCACCTGGAAGATGATGTCAGCGTTGTGCTCGTTGATCTGGCTCAAGGCAGCGTCCTTACATTTGTCGGTCGCGGCGAAGTCCTGCGAGTAGTTGATGACCACGTTGACTCCCGGATCGACTTTCTGTGCACAGTACTTGTAGCCGGCAATGTAGCGATTGACGGGCGGAATGGGCAGGCCACCGACGGCGCCGATGGTATTATGACCACGCAATTGCGGAATCTTGGCCTTGCCATCAACCTCCATCTGACCCGCAATCGCACCTACAAGGCAGCCGGCTTCCTGCTCCTTGAAGAAGAGCGGCGCTACGTTGGCCAGCGTCTCGCAATCCTGCTTGCCAGCCGGCAGGGCGCAGCCATCAATGATGGCGAACTTCTTGGTGGGGAACTGATGAGCCACCTGATCGATGGCGTTCTGCATCAGAAAGCCGACGGCAAAGACCAGATCAGCGCTGCGGGCCGCCAGCGTGAGGTTCTTGACGTAATCGGCCTGGTTCTTCGACTCGATCACCTGACGGGTGAAGTGGTACTCGCTCATCGCTCTGGTATACCCCACGTAGGCGAGGTGGTTGAAGCCGCGATCATTGAGACCACCGATGTCGGTCACGAGCGCCACGGAAATAGAGGGCTGAGTTGTTGGTGTGGTTCCCCCACTGCTGCTGCTGCCACTGCTGCCTCCGCATGCAGCCAGCATAACCGTAAATATGACCAGAAAGGCAGCAATACGGGCTGGGATGCTGACATGTCGCATGTGCATGTTCCTTTCTTCTCTCCCCAGAGAAAGTTGTTGCCGCGGGAACGGTGCCCCTTGCTGTGATCGGCCTTCATACAGGTGTTCTCCCTGCGCTGAATGGAATCCCCGAAGATTCTCAGGAATCATCAGGAATCACCGGTATGTGGTAGCAGGGATGACGTGCCTATGGTACCTGTATAACACAGAAAGGCCGTTCCTGTGGGATATTTCCGGGCAGTGGAACGGGTCCTGTGAGCAGTTCCATTTGAATTATACGCCGCCTGGAGCAGACTTCTCACAGAGTTCGCGGCGCAACGGGGCCGTCAGGGGAGGGGAAGCGGGCAGGCTATAGAGAGGCCAGGTCAGTCCAGCGCCACCAGGAGGCTGCTGGCGCACGTGCTCTTTGGCAACCTGCGCGCGTGCGCCAGCGCTGGGCCTGGCTAGGCGCGAATCTCTTCGAGCATAGAGAGATTGATAAAGAGATCGCAGCTCTGGCGCAGCGTCGCCGACATGGCCTCATCGAAGGCAGCCACCTCGACGCGCACCCCATGATCCGAGCAGTAGTCAAGCATCGGCATGAAATCGCTATCGCCGCTGACCAGCACGATGCAGTCCACCGCATGGCTTTCGACGAGCCGCACTACGTCCATACAGAGATCCAGGTCCAGGTCGGCCTTTTTGGCGCCGCTGGAGAAGGTCTTGTAGTTCTTGGTTGTGATACGATAGCCCAGGCCCTTGACGGCCTGCAGGAACATCTGCTCGTCGCCGGGCTGAGGGCTGGTGGGGCAATAAGCGTGGGCCCGCACCAGACGGCGATTGCCGCGCAGGAAATCCAGCAGTTTGCCGAAGTCGATGGTCAGGCGCAGTGTGCGCGCAGAGTACAGAAGATTGGCCACATCGACGAAGACCCCCACCCGTTCTGTCGAGGGGAGCGGTGGAATGGAGACCGAGACGTTGGTCGGCGCCTGATTCGAGCGGCGCAGCTCAGCCACGATGCGGTTGGTCTGGGACTGGATCGCCTGCACAACCGAGTTAGCAAACTGCGACATGGGGTCGCTGGAGGAGCGACCGGGATAAATGACCGTGTTACGCTGCACATCGGAGCGCGAAGGACGCACACCGGCTTCGCGCATCACCACGCTCCCGCGTGCAGGCGAAGGTTCTGGTGCCATGAAAGGTCCTCCGAACTCGCTGCCGAGGTTCATCTGGTTCACCGTATAGCCGGAGATGATATTATAGGGGCCGGCCGCAGCCGCCGGCGGGGTGACCGATGGCATCACCGGCGAAGTGATTGGTGGCACAGCGACTGGCGGCACCGGCGTGGGAGAGGGAGCGATCGGCGACGGTGGTTCAGAGGCGCTGGCTTTAGAGCGCCGGCGCCGGCGACGACGCGAGGTCGCAGCCTGGATTTCGGCATATTCCAGAGGCGGCAACTCTTCGGGAACGGACGGCGCGGCCTCCTGCGCCGAGGGCTTGGCGCCATTCGTCGTGGGTTGCGGAGCGAGAGCGGGCGCGGGCGTCGGAGCCGGGGCTGGCGCCGCCGCGGCGGGCACAGCGGGCTGTTCCTTCTCCCTCTCTTTCTCCTTCTCGCGCTGCTTCTCTCTGGCGTGTTTGCGGCGCTCCTGCACAGGTGGCTCGGCGACCGGCTCGGCTGCAGTGATCGCTCTGGGGGTCTCTGGCTCGGCTGCCGGAAGAGTGGCGGCTGCTCTGGCCGACTCCTCTGCTGCAGCGCGCGCCGCAGACTCGCTGGAGGTCCTCTCCACGGCCTCTCTGTTCTGCTCAGGGGCTGCCGGCTGCGGTGGATTGACCAGGAACATCGCGCTGCTGGACGCAGCGGGCCGATCAAAGCGATAGCGCCGCGCTGGCCGAGGAGCGGACTGCTCTTCGACTGGCGCCTCGGTCTCCGCCGCGGGCGCCGGCAGATCCACGGACGGCGCGGCGGTCCGCTCTGGCTCCTGGGGTGGCTGCTCCTCGATCAAGGGTTCGCGCAGACGGCCATAGCGCGGCAGGCGAATGCGCGTCGCGGGCCGCAACAGCGGGGAGACAGGACGCTCCACCGGCTTCTCAGGGGGAGGCGGGCTGGAAGGCACGGGGGGCTCCGCCGCGCTGGCTGGCTCGTCTGCGCTCTCCGACTCCTCCGCAGCGGAGGTGGCAGCAGCGGCCGGCTCCTCTTCGACGGCAGGGATCACCGCCGTCGGGGTAACAAACGAGAGGCGCCCCGGCGCTGGAATAGCCGGCTCCGGGAGTGCGGCCTCCTCTTGCTTCTCCTCCGCCTCTGTCGCAGCAGGTGCGGCGAGGGCGTCCAGCGCCTCATACACCACCTCCAGCGTGACCGCCTGACGCGCCTCCTCAGCCTGGCGAAACTCCTCGATGAACTCACTGAAGGGGCGAACCTCCGCCGCTTCAAAGGGTAGGAAGGTCTCTTCTACCAGGGGCGCCGGCTCCGCTGTGGCCATGCGCTCCTGCTCCACAGCAATGGAGGCGGGGGGAAGCTCGTAGGTCGCGGCGCTCTCCTTCACCTGTAGAGCATGGGGGGTCTCCGTCTGCTGAGGTAGCTCGTAGCCGGGAGCAGCGGCGGCGCTCTCCTCAGCGGGTGGCTGCGCTTCCCCTTCCACCAGGCCCTCCAGTGTCGGCGCCGCTGCAGGTGCGGCGTCCTCGAGAGAAGCAGGAATGGTCACGTCTTCGGAGACAAACGGTTCCTGTGCGACGGAGACGTCAACGTCGCTCTTCTCTGGATGCGTATGTTCTCTTGTCACAAAAAGATCTCCAGTCTCACTAATTCGGGACCGGAGCGCAGGCGATGGTGTGGAGATGCACGTGACGCACAGAACCGTCAGGGCGAAAGAATGACTTCAATGCTCGCCGATCGTCTGCTCTACCTCAACGGGTGTTCGGGAAAAGGCCAGACAACAAAACGTGAGAGTACGTGACACATGCCATATTTTCACCGATCCGCGTTGGAAAGAGGGCGGATGTGCGCTGCCATCGCTCCGCCCTGCCTGTCTTGCCGTTCTCGCGACAGACACCTCACGCTACGCTAGATGCACGCTCCGATCCCGATCTCCTCTACACCGTTCTCGCTTTACTTCGCTCACTCTTGATGGATACCGCCGCTCAAGGGCGGGATGCTGGTGGGAACAGGGCGGGCGGAGGATTCCTGTGCCTCGCCGGCCCGACCCACGGACCGCGGGTGGCGGTCGCCTCGGGCACCGCTATCCTGCTCACCGGCGAGTGCAAGAGAGGCAGGGGCGAGCCGGGCAGCATGGTCTGCGCGCTCCAGGTGGCGCGTGGTGCGCCAGACATGGAGAATGCGCTCAAGGGCGGTGATCTGCGAAAAGACCGCCAGAACAGCCAGCGCCCAGATCTCGGTGCCCGATAACAGGCCAATGGCCAGGATAACGACACGTTCGGGGCGGGCAAGCAGTCCAGTTTTACACTCCAACCCCAGGCCTTCGGCGCGCGCTTTTGTGTAACTTACCATCAACGAGCCGACGACGGCGATAAACACCAGAACAATCATCCAGGACTGCTCGTGTGAGAAGGGCCAGCGAGGTTCGTGCAGTCCTGGCCGCTGTAAGACATACCAGAGCAGTCCAAACAGAATGATGCTTTCCGAGTAGCGGTCGAGCGTCGAGTCAAAGAAAGCGCCAAAGGTGGTGGCGGCACCGCGAACACGCGCCACAGCCCCATCAAACATGTCGAAAATGCCAGCAAACAACACCAGCAAACCGCCTGCCAGGAGGTAGCCCTGTGCAATCACCAGAGCTGTTACCCCGCTGAGCACCAGCCCGACCAGCGTCAGCATATTCGGGGATACGCCAAGGCTGGCCAGCGGTTTGATCAACAGCATTACCAAACGCCGAACTTGTTGCTGGATGCGTCTGCTTAACATATCTTTATTGTAACATACTTGACCGTCTTCGGACTAGCTCTTTTTCTGACTGTGAAGGTTGCTGCTGGCAGCGAAGGAGGAGAGCGAGCGGCGCGACGGCCTCCCCTCTCCGGGGGATGCCCTCAGACCGGCTCCTCCTCGCAGAGGGCGTAGAGCCGACGGCGATCTTCGACCAGCTCCAGATAGTAGTTGTAGACGCGGCGCGCCACCTGCGGCCAGGCATACTGCTTGCTTGTACGCAGACCAGCCGCAACCAGGCGCTGGCGCAGAGACTCGTCGTCGAGCAGGCGGCTGATGGCGGCACTCAGCGCCAGGCTTTCGCGCGGAGGGGCCAGCAGGCCATTCAGCTCATGGGTAACAACAGTCGCGTAGCCTTCAATGTTGCTGGCAACCACCGCCACACCGGAGGCCATCGCTTCTAGCAGTACAACCCCCAGACTCTCCCCACCGATCGAAGGCGCGCAAAAGACATGCGCGCTGGCGAAATAGCGTGGCAGCTCCTCCGCCGAGACCCGGCCGGCGAAGAGCACATCGCGCCAGCCCTGCTTCTCAACGAAGCGCTGAAAGCCACGTTTGAGGGCGCCCTCGCCCACAAAGATAAAGCGCGTTTCAGGATGGTGCTGGCGAATACTGGGAATAGCGCGAATCAGGTATTTAGCGCCTTTGCGCTTCTCAAAGCGGCCAACGAAGAGAATATTGGCCTTGCCGTCCTTGAGCCAGGGCAGCGGCTCGTTGCGCGTATTGAAACGCTCCAGGTCGATGCCATTGGGAATGAGGCGATACTCGGCCGGGAAATAGCGCGAGACGAACTGGTAGGCCGCCGTTGAGACCGCAATACGGCCACTGAGGCGCCGGAAATAGGGACGCAGAAAGGGATGGAGCGAGGCGTAGGCCAGGTAGGGCGTTGAGGTGATTCTGGCGTTGGCGAAGGCGTGAAAGGTTCCCACATTGATGGCACGCGAGAAGCGCAGAACAGTCAGGGGCAGGCCGGGAATCAAGGGTTCGTGGAGATGGATGACGTCGAAGCGCTCGTGCTGTAACACGGAGCGCACACGCCGTCCCAGATAGGGATTCAAGGCAACCCTGGCGATTGAGCCATTGAAAGGCACAGGCGAGGCCCCGGCCATTTTGTAGACGTACTCTTCGGTCAGCTGCTCCTCTGCATGTGAAACCGGGGCCAGGATGCGCACATCCAGCCCCATGTTGAGAAACTCACGCGCGAGATGGCGCACATGTTCACGCACTCCACCAGGATAGCTCCAGTCGTATGGAGTTACGAAGCCTATTTTCACGAGTCGCTCCCTGCTTTCTTTTTTGTAGAGACGCGACTATCCTCTGGATCTTACGCAAGCCCGGCCACAGATATCCCCTCAATCAGCCAGAAGCGCCATACACCATTGTACCAGACTCCCGCAAGGCCTGCCTCTACAAGAAACAGCGCTCGGCTATACCCTGGCGCTACTAGGCAGCAAAGACGCGGCGGCTGCGTTGACCGCGCCTGCTGAAGTGGTACCGGGCCAGGCGCAGGTAATCGTGCATCTGCCAGAGCTTGCCGCCTGGCGCCGTGCGAGCAGCGCTCAGCGAGGCGCGCAGGTCTTGAGCGGACTTGCCCTCAAACCAGGTGCAGCCGCGTCCGATGGCGCTCAGCGTGTGGGCATCGCTGTTTCCCACCTCCGGCAGGCCGTATACTTCGCGATTGACGCGCATGGCAACCTGATTGGCGTAGATGCCGCAGAAGCTGGCATTCCAGGTCTCGATGCCATCCAGCCAGGTTCCGCCCGCCCGATAGAGGCGATCGAGCACCTCACGCTGGCAGCTATGGCGGAAGAGGCGATGCAGGGGATGAGCGACAATGGCCAGTCCCCCCTGCTCATGCACCAGGTGGATGCTCTCCTCCATACTCAGGCCGGGTCTGATGCGCTCTTCGATAAAGAGCGCCAGCAGATGGCCCTCACGTGTGCTGATCTCCTCACCGACGATGTAGTCAAAGCGATAGCCCCCTCTGGCCCAGAGATCACGCGCATGCAGGGAGCCATCGATGACGTCATGGTCGGTAATGGCAATCACGTCGAGATCGCTCTCACGTTCGACGTACTCCAGAATCTCTTCGATCGTAGCGATCCCGTCGCTCCAGGTACTATGCATATGGAGATCAGCGCGACCCAGCTTCCCCGAATGCTGCGCCTCACTGGCGCTCATCTGCCGGTGGCGTCTCAAGAGGGGCATGCTCAGGCCAGCAGTTCTGGATTCGTCGGTCATCCTGTTGCTCATACGTCTAGCCATTCGACTCCTTCACAATGCAGAGAAACCTGCTCGGGATACAAAACAGGTTGTATCTTATCAACAGTCATCGGCCCACACTGGAGCGAAGACGAGCCACTGCTCAGGGTGGGCGCTGATGTAGCGCTCCATGACCCGGACAATGGACTGCATCAAAGCGTCTGGATCACACTGCTGTTCCTCTGGCAGATCCAGCGAGATGGGGGTGAATTCGCCTTCCATGCGCATCCCCTGCTGGCGCCAGCCGAAAGCGCCCACCAGGGCCGCTCCAGTGCGCTGCGCCAGCGTGGCAGGCCCGCCCGGCAAGCGCGCGGGCGCGCCAAAGAAGGGTACCTCAAGGCTCTGGCCGACCACGGCGCGGTCGGCAGTGATCAGGACCAACTGATTCTGGCGCAAGGCTCGCAGGATGGCACGCATCGCCCCACCATTTCCAACTGGCACATACTTGATGCCATGGCTGCAGCGCAGATTGAGCATCAGGTCGAGCATACGCTGATCCTTGAGCTGCTCGACAGGGATCACGATCTCGTAGCCGCGAGCCGCGAGCCACTGGCTCAGGTAATCGAACGGCCCGAAATGGGCTGAGATGATCACCGCGCCTTTGCCACGCTCGAGGGCCGCTATGAGATGCTCCTCGCCTCTGGCCTTGATGTTGGCGACGATTTCGCCCACCGGCGTCGTGGGCAGGCGAAACCCTTCCAGGTAGTTGCGTGCATTATTGATAAACATCTTCCGCACCGTGCGCCTGAGCTGACGGCGCCCCGCGCGCGTCTCCCTGATCTCTTTGCCCAGCACATGCAGCATATTCATCGAGGCCTGGCGACGTGCCCGGCTGGCGATCAACCAGGCAAGCCAGCCAAGCAAGACGCTGAGCGGCGGAATCAGGCGCCGCGGCATACGCGGAACAACCACAGCAGCTAGCCGAAACAGATGATACATGTGTTAGCTCAAGCACCAGCGACAGAGATTGATAGTGGCCCGGTCCACCAGTCCCACTGTTCTAGATTAGCACATCAATATTAACTCTTTGAGCGCGTTCCCTTTAATAATGTGTAAGATCGCCAGCCTCCAGTGTCAGGCCTGCGGCCGTCGCACGCTCGGCCTCCGTACGCTCGGCTGGCCAGAAAGGACGGAACATGTACCACTGACCGGGGTAGCTGCGCACCATCTCCTCAAGGGCGTCAAAAATGGACTGCGTCAGACGCACAATCTCCGCCTCGCGATCGCCATCAGGGCGGGGAAAGACGGGCGGGAAAGCCCGCATGTAGTACTGACCACGCCGGCCGTACCAGACAAAACCGGACATGATCGCAGCTCCGGTCTTGAGGGCCAGGCGTGCAGCCCCACCGGGCACGTAGGTCGTGCGCCCGAAAAACTTGACAGGCACGCCCTCGACAGCGGTCAACGGGCGATCAATCAGAATGGCCAGCAATTGATTCTGTTGTAGCACACGCAGAATGGGCCGCGTCGCTCGCTCCAGGGGAATGATGGCGATGCCTTTCTCCTGGCGCTGCTTCTGAATGAGATCATTGAGACGCTGATCGGTGAAGGTCTCCGCAATGGCAGAGAAGCTGACGTGGCGGGCCATAATCGCGCCGGCCAGATCCCAGTTGCCAAAGTGGGCCGTCGTCAGGATCACCCCGCGGCCCGGTCTCAGGGCCTCTCTGAGATACTCCTGCCAGGAGGCGGCGCCTTCGGTGAGATCGCGGCCCTGCCCTTCGATGGCGGCGACATCCATGTGGGCAAAGCTGAGAAAATCTGCGACATAGCGTCCGTAGCTGCTCCAGGAGGCGCGGGCCAACTGGCGCACCGCTGGATCACCGGCGGGACGCCCCAGCACCTGAGCCATGTTGTGCTGCGTGATCAGCCGCTTCGAGCGCCAGGCGAAGTAGCTCAGCGTGCCCGCAGCCGCGCCAAGGGTCTGGCGCAGGCCGCGCGGCGTACGTCCGGCGAGCGCATGCGTTCCACGGGCCAGCCAGTAAACGACAGACACCAGCTAATCCTCCACATTGACTTCGAGCGCCTCCTGCGGCAAGAGGGCGCTACCGATCGGCAGCGTTGCCAGCACCACTCCCGGATCGACGAGCTGCTCCAGGCACCGCAGGCAGTCCTGAAAGCGCTCTCTATCCAGGGAGCAGTAGACCTGGCGTCCGGCACGGCGTGTACGCGCCAGACCGGCGCGCTGGAGCTTGCGCAGATGCCAGGAGACCAGCGGCTGGCTGATGGCCAGTAGCTCGGTGAGCGCGGTGACCGTCATCTCCTGTCTGCGAGCCAGGTGATAGACGATCGTCAGGCGGACGACGTCGGCCAGGGCCCTCACCATTGTTTTCAGTTCACGCCAGTCATTCGATTTGTCCAAGGCAAGCCTTCTTTGCGTGCGCAGACCTGTTGTATAAATCTTTGTTTATATACATACTAACGCGGGGCGGCAAGACTGTCAAGATGGGGGTGCAGAATGTCTGTCATGAGTGGGGAGCGCTGGCAGGCGAAACGTCTGGCCGTGGGCTGCTCGCAGCCGCGAGGAAGAGCAGGCCTGCCTGGCAATCAGGCAGGCCGGTCGAGGAACGGCAAAAAAGATGCTCTGCGCTGAGTGCGCAGAGCATGACGAGGGTGGGTGACCAGGGACTCGAACCCTGAACCTAGCGAGTGAAGCAGACGGCCCGAAGAGATAGCCGCCCCCTCCCGAACCGGACGTGCACCTTTCGATGCATCCGGCTCTCCAGAGAAGCCGCGACACACGGCCTCTCCTGCGCCCCTTCCCCGTGTATCGGCCATTACACCGATCGTTTGAGTACTATGAGCGCTCCGTCACCATAAGCCTCGACAGGCTGACAGGTGATCCCGCAGTTCCCACAGCGCCCCGCTCCGTACGTAGGTCTCCCTCTCTGGCTCAGCTCTGGATGGAGGGAGCATTCGCCAACCCTCTTAATCACGGCCGACGACTCCAAAGGCTCCAGAGCGGCTGGGATTCAACCCTGCACAGGCTTGACCATATACGGCCTCGCTGCCGCGCCTGGCACCGCACGCAGCGGCGCTCCAGGCTACGACTTTTCCGCCATGCTGTTGTCCCCCGCCACCTTTCGGCACGAGGTAAGGCGGTGCTTTAGCCACAACTGCTCCAGTGGCATCGGGTCTTTCCCGACAGGGACGCTGAGAGCACAGCGGCGCACTTAAGAGTCGCTTGCTCTGCCAAATTGAGCTAGTCACCCGACATTCGCGGCTGCAGGCTGCAGGTGAACTGGCTGCGCCGCACAGTGAAGGATAGCACATCTGTGGCCTGCCGTCAAGCACCTCTTCTGCCTGGGGGAGAAATTCAGGCTGCAACGCGCGGAGGGTGGCGCAATCGCTGCGGCTTGGAGGAAGAAAGGGCGTCCCCCTCTGCGTGAGCCGGGAAGGGGGACGCCGCCGATGCGTCGTGTCCTCAGCGGGAGGAGAGACTGAGGAGCTCACGCTCCTCTCCGCGCACCAGCGCTAGCAGGTGGGCGAGGGCATGCTAAAGGTTCCCAGGTAGGTATAGCGATGCTTGATGCCCCATGAAACGGGCTGCTTGGCAAACCAGGAGAAGAAGGCCTCGTCCTGCAGGTGATAGCCGTGCTTGACGAAGACGACTCCCACCAGGGGATCGCCGACCTCGAGGAAGTTGTTGCAGCCATACTGTGGCGCGATGGGTGAGATCCAGGGCGGCGTCAGGTTATCGACGAAGGGATCGTTGTACCACTCGGCAATCTCATGGCTGAGGGCGTTGACGTCTTCGATGGGCACCTATAACGATCCCAACATGTTCCGCGTGCCCATCGAA